>JAGBBD010000012.1 GCA_017938625.1 Oscillospiraceae bacterium
CGAACTTCGACCCTATAACCTGATGCGGATAATGCCGCCGTAGGAAGTCATACACAAGGATTTTTTACAGGAGTCATCCCAAAGGGTTGTCTCCTGTTTTTATTTTACAATGAAATAAGCGGGGAGTCTGTATTACAGGCTGAGAGGAAGGTGTGACCTTCGACCCATATACCTGATTTGGATCATGCCAACGTAGGGATTTTTGTGAGCATTACGGAAACATCCAGATCGGAGGTTTTCCGTATTTTTTTATTTTAGGAGGTGCAATTTTGGTAAAAGTAAACGGAACAGAGCTGGATATTGCAGGAAAGACGGTATCGGAGTATCTGGCAACGACCGACTACGATCCCAAACGGATCGCAGTTGAACGCAATGGCGACATCGTGTTTAAGTCTCAGTATGATGCAGCCATGCTTGAAGATGGCGATAGTTTGGAGATCGTCAGTTTTGTGGGAGGTGGTTGATTGTTTCCCTCCAAAAAAGAATGGACGAATGCTTTGGTCGCTCGCCACGGAGACTTGCTCCACGAACGTTTTTCTTCCGCGACCGTTGCAATTTGCGGTCTTGGGGGACTGGGATCGAATATCGCTGTCGCTTTGGCGAGAGTCGGTATCGGTAAATTGATTTTGATCGATTTTGACCGTGTGGAGCTTACCAATCTGCACCGCCAGCAGTATAAGGCGGATCAAATCGGTCGCTGCAAGGCAGAGGCGCTTGCGGAAAATCTGTCAGAGATCGCACCCTATGCCGAGATACATACTGTGACAGAAAAAATCACAGAGGCGAATTTCATTGATTTGCTGAAGGGTGTAGATATTGTATGCGAAGCATTCGACAATGCGCAGTCCAAAGCAATGCTGGTAAATGGAGTCCTTGAGCGATTGCCCGATTGTTATTTGGTTGCAGCTTCCGGTATGGCAGGAATGGATACCCCCAATACCATCAAAACACGAAAAATAATGAAACGATTCTATCTGTGTGGTGATGAAGTCAGTGATGTGGCAGATACCATTGGACTGGTATCGCCTCGTGTTATGCTTTGCGCCGCACATCAAGCGCACACTGTCCTGCGGATTCTGGCAGGCGAATATGAAGTATAAGAAAGAAGGATTTATTATGGCAAACAACGATAAACTCGTCATTGGCGGCAGGGAATTTGGTTCCCGTTTTATTCTCGGCTCCGGGAAATATTCCATGAAGCTGATCGAAGCTGCTGTCAAAGATGCCGGTGCAGAAATCATTACCCTTGCCGTTCGCCGTGCAAATACCAAAGAGCATGAAAACATTCTTGACTACATTCCTAAGGGAATCACTCTTCTGCCGAACACCTCCGGTGCAAGAAATGCAGAGGAAGCTGTCCGTATTGCTCGTCTTGCAAGAGAGCTTGGCTGCGGCAACTTTGTTAAGGTAGAAATTATGCGTGATACCAAGTATCTGCTGCCCGACAATCAGGAAACCATCCGGGCTACTGAGATTCTGGCAAATGAGGGGTTTGTGGTCATGCCTTATATGTATCCCGATCTGAACGCTGCCCGTGATATGGTCAGCGCCGGAGCCGCTGTCATTATGCCCTTGGCTTCTCCCATTGGTTCGAACAAGGGTCTGGCGACCAAAGAATTTATTCAGATCCTCATCGATGAAATCGATCTGCCTATCATCGTGGATGCCGGTATCGGCAGACCTTCTCAGGCGTGCGAGGCCATGGAAATGGGTGCAGCTGCAATTATGGCAAACACAGCCCTTGCAACTGCCGGTGATCTGCCGCTGATGGCATCTGCTTTCCGTCAGGCGATCGAAGCAGGCAGAAAGGCATATCTGTCCGGTCTTGGTCGTGTGCTGACCCGCGGAGCTTCCGCGTCTGATCCTCTGACCGGTTTCCTCCATGACTAAGGAGAGATCTTATGGAAAATCAATTCTTTGTAGATTCCGAGCATCTGTCACCGGAGGCTCTTGCGAAAAAACACAGATTGGAAACAGACCCCTCCAGCCGTAAAAATCACATGGAATACTTACCGGGCATGGAGATCATCGAATCCGATGTTTGTCAGCAGGTGCTCTCACAGATGAATTCCTTTGACTATTCCATCTATACTGCCCGAGACGTTCGTGCAGCTCTCGACCACGAGAACTGCAGCGTGGAAGACTTCAAGGCGCTTTTATCTCCTGCGGCAGAGCCTTTTTTGGAAGAACTGGCGCAGAAAGCCCGTATGGAGACAAGCAAGCACTTCGGCAATACTGTTTACTTATTTACCCCGTTGTATATCGCCAATTATTGTGAGAACTACTGTGTTTACTGCGGCTTTAACTGCTATAACCATATCAAGCGCATGAAGCTGAATATGGAGCAGATCGAGCATGAAATGAAAGTCATTGCAGACTCCGGTATGGAGGAGATTTTGATCCTGACCGGTGAAAGCCGTGCACAGAGCGATGTGCAGTATATCGGACAAGCCTGCAGGCTGGCAAGAAAGTATTTCCGCATGGTGGGGCTGGAGATCTACCCTATGAACACCGATGAATACAAGTATCTCCACGAATGTGGTGCTGACTATGTTACCGTGTTTCAGGAGACCTACGATGCCGACAAATACGAAACACTCCATCTGTTTGGTCATAAACGTGTGTGGCCCTATCGTTTTGATGCCCAGGAACGGGCGCTCCGTGGAGGTATGCGTGGCGTCGCTTTCTCTGCACTTCTTGGCCTGTCCGATTTCAGAAAGGATGCGCTGGCAAGTGCACTTCATGTGTATTATCTGCAGCGCAAATATCCCCATGCAGAAATGTCTTTGTCCTGTCCGAGACTGCGTCCGATCATCAACAACGACAGGATCAATCCTCTCGATGTTGGGGAAAAGCAGCTGTGTCAGATTCTCTGCGCCTACCGCATTTTCCTGCCCTTTGTGGGCATTACGGTATCCTCCCGTGAAAGTGCAGAGTTTAGAAACGGCATTGTGAAAATTGCCGCCACCAAGGTTTCTGCCGGTGTTTCTACCGGTATTGGCGACCACGAAAGTAAGTACACCGGCAAGGAAGATAATGCCGTCAAAGGTGATGAACAGTTCGAAATTGACGATGACCGCAGCTTTGAAACCATGTACAAAGATATGTCCGGGGAAGGCTTACAGCCGGTACTGAATGATTATGTGTATGTCTGATATTATTTGTGTCACCAACAGAAAACTGTGCCGTGAAGCGTTTTTGACGAGGATCGAACGGATCGCCGCCTGTCACCCGGCAGGCATCATTCTCCGAGAAAAAGACATGAAGCCGGAGGCATATCGGGAACTGGCAGCCGCGATCATGGGAATTTGTGAGCGATTTGGAGTGACATGCATCCTGCACAGTTTTTCTGCTGTTGGCATCTGTCTTCATGCAGATGCGATCCATCTGCCGCTGCATCTTCTGAAGGAACTTTCACAGGAGCAAAAGACGCATTTTAGAGTCTTGGGTGCATCCTGCCATAGTGTGGAGGAGGCGTTGGAAGCACAGGCGTTGGGTTGTACCTACATTACCGCCGGTCATGTGTTTGAAACGGATTGCAAGAAAGGTCTGCCCGGCAGAGGACTGGAGTTTTTGCGAAATGTGTGTGCTGCCGTGGAGATTCCTGTATATGGAATCGGTGGAATCAATGCCGATAACATCGCTTTGGTGCGTGACACAGGCGCCAACGGAGCTTGCCTTATGAGCAGCCTGATGGTAACTGAGGATGTTGCGGGACTTCTAAAAACCATGGAGGAATAAAATGAGATTCAACAAGAATATGTTGCTGCTGTACGCCGTGACAGATCGGGCGTGGGTCGGCAGGCAGACCCTTTTGGAGCAGATCGAAGATGCGCTAAAAGGCGGAGTCACGATCATTCAGCTCCGGGAAAAGAAATTGGATGAGGACAGCTTTGTTGAGCAAGCCGTTCAGGTTCGGAAGCTGTGTCACAAATACAATGTGCCGCTGATCATCAATGACAATGTTGAGGTGGCTCTCAAAAGTGGAGCAGACGGTGTCCATGTAGGCATTGAAGATGCTCCTGTAGCGGAGATCCGCAAGCGAGTTCCTTCCGGTTTTATTATTGGCGCTACCTGCAAGACAGTAGAGCAGGCCAAGGTCGCCGAAGCTGCCGGCGCTGATTATATGGGCGTGGGCGCAGTATTTCCTTCTCCAACAAAAACCAATGCGGTACGAATTACCAATACGCAGCTGCGTGAGATCGTATCTTCCGTATCGATTCCGGCGGTCGCCATTGGCGGCATCAGCTATGATAATGTCTTTGAAATCAAGGGAAGTTCTGTTTCCGGCGTTGCTGTTGTATCTGCCATTTTTGGAGCACATGATATTGAAAAAGCAACTGTGCTTCTGAAGGAGCGCGTAAAGGCTGTAGTAGAAGAATGATCGGCGGCGTAACGTTCGGTTTGATTTGACAAACTTTTGGAAGTTTGCTTTGGCTGAATAAGCCGAGAGCTTCAAGCGGCAGATTGGGGGCACCACCTTATGCCGCTATATAAAACAATGCTGAAAACGAAAGGAGTAAAACGATGAAAATGAAAACAGCATTGACCATTGCAGGAAGTGACTGCAGTGGAGGCGCCGGTATTCAGGCAGATCTGAAAACAATGACCATGAATGGTATTTATGCCATGAGTGCGATCACTGCACTGACTGCGCAGAACACGACCGGCGTGAGAGCGATTCAAGAATCAACACCGGATTTCTTGAAGCAACAAATTGATGCGGTATTTGAGGACATTTATCCCGATGCTGTGAAGATCGGTATGGCAGCCTCCGGGGAGCTGATCCGTGTGATCGCGGACAGGCTGCGATTCTATGATGCAAAGAATGTGGTCGTTGACCCTGTGATGGTAGCGACTTCCGGCGCTGCTCTGATGAAGAACGATGCAGTACAGATCCTTGTCGAAGAATTGCTGCCCGTTTCAACGCTTGTTACACCGAATATTCCCGAAGCACAGGTTCTCTCCGGTCTGACCATTGTAACGAAACAGGACATGGTGGCTGCGGCAAAGCAGATTGGAGATCGCTGTCATTGTGCCGTTTTGCTCAAAGGCGGTCATAGTATCAATGATGCCAACGACCTGCTTTACACAAACGGAGAAACCGTTTGGTTTGAGGGCAAACGTATTAACAATCCCAATACCCATGGCACAGGATGTACGCTCTCCAGCGCCATCGCCTCCAATCTTGCCAAGGGATTCACCCTTGCCGAATCTGTACGCAGAGCAAAAGAATATATCTCCGATGCTTTGTCGGCAATGCTTGACCTTGGTGAAGGTTCCGGGCCGATGAATCATGCGTTCGATCTGCAGGGCGAGTATGCAAAGGAGGTACGGTGAAATGAAAGAAAGACGCACGTCTGTGTTTGAAAATGGACTGATCTGGTTTGGTGCAGCCGTTTCCATTGCTGAGATTCTGACAGGCACCTATTTCGCGCCTCTCGGCTTTACAAAGGGCTTCCTTGCAATTCTGATCGGTCACATCATCGGTTGTGCAATGCTTTTTCTTGCCGGTCTGATTGGCGGCAAGGTACGCAAGAGCGCAATGGAAACCACAAAGATGAGTTTCGGAAGCAAGGGTGCTTTGCTTTTCTCCTTGCTGAACATCATCCAGCTTGTAGGCTGGACCGGCATTATGATCTATGACGGTGCTTTGGCAGTAAACGGTATTTTTAATATTGGCAACTGGATCTGGTGCATTGTGATCGGAGGGCTCATTATCCTCTGGATCTTAATCGGCATCAAAAATCTTGGTAAAGTAAACACAGTTGCGATGGGAGCCTTGTTTGCTCTGACGATCATCCTCAGCTTTGTGATTTTCGACAAAGGCAGTACATGGAACATCAGCGGTGAGGGTATGACCTTTGGAGCTGCCGTGGAGCTTTCCGTTGCCATGCCGCTGTCCTGGCTGCCGTTGATCAGCGACTATACCAGAGAGGCGAAGAAGCCTGTCAAAGCAACGGCGGTCAGCGCTGTCACATATGGTGCGGTCAGTTGCTGGATGTACATGATCGGTATGGGGGCAGCTCTCTTTACCGGTGAAGCCGATATTGCACAGATCATGGTGAAAGCCGGGCTTGGTATTGCAGGACTTCTGATCGTTATTTTTTCTACGGTCACAACAACCTTCCTTGACGCATATTCCGCCGGAATCTCCAGCGAATCACTGTCGGCTAAGATCAGCGGAAAGTGGGTTGCCGTTGCTGTGACCGTTGTCGGTATGATCGGCGCGATCTTCCTGCCTCTGGCTGACATAACCGATTTTCTGTATTTCATTGGCTCTGTGTTTGCGCCAATGATCGCCATTCAAATCGCAGACTTCTTTATTCTGAAGCGAAATACGGAAACAAGCGCGTTCAACATCTGCAATCTGATGATCTGGTTTGTGGGCTTTGTGGTATACAGACTCCTGATGAGAGTGGATATCATTGTCGGAAGTACTTTGCCTGATATGGTTATTACGATTCTACTCTGTGTTGTTGTAAGCAAAATAAAAAGAATGGGGCGGAAATGACCTTCTCAAAATGATTTGAACTCTCCGGCTTGACAAGTCCGCATTTTGTTCGATACACAGCATCAAATCAAAACATTTCATTCCATAGGCTCCTCTCAACCTCGGGCAAGGTCTAAGACCTGTTTTTGGACTTGGTCTTTTTCGGAAAATGTGATATAATGACAAAGGACTGGAAAAGGAGGTGTGATCGGTGAGAGAAAATACGGCTTTATACCGTATGCTGGTGCGGTTGATGATGGTGCTTTCTCTGTGCGTCGCGATGGCTACGGCAGCATTTGCCACGGGCACCGATTCGGCTCATGAAGGATGCTGCAGCTTGCCGCTGATCTATGGCGTTGTTGCATTCTTGTCCTTGCTCTTGCTGTTGGGCTACGGCTTGTTTTTCCGCCGCAAGGAGCCTTGGTTTCTCGTCCTGTTTGTTTCGGTGTTTGTGACAAACCTCGGATATTTCGTGCTGTCTGTTTCAAGAACGTTGGGCGAAGCCATGCTGGCAAACCGCATTGCCTATCTTGGCTCGGTGTGTCTGCCCCTTTGCATGCTGATGATCATTTTGGGGTTGTGTGAGCTGCGTCCCCGCAAACCTGTGGTGGGTGTTCTCATCGGGATCAGTGTTCTGGTCTTTTTGCTGGCAGCCAGCGGAGGATATCTGCGTCTGTACTACAAGGAAGTTTCCATGGAGATCGTAGGCGGCGCGGCGAAGCTGCACAAGATCTACGGCCCGTTGCACTGTGTGTATTTTGTGTATCTGTTTGCCTATCTTGCTGCCATGGTGAGCGTGATCATCTATGCTGCAGTCAAAAAACAAGGAAGACTGCGGAAATTTGCGCCTATTATGTGCACGGTTGTTCTGCTGAATATGGCCATCTGGTTTGTAGAGCAGCAGATCAATTGTGACTTTGAATTTTTGGCAGTATCCTATATCATATCCGGCCTTCTGTTGGTGCTGCTGCATAACATCCTGCCGGAGCAGGAAGTTCGGCTGGAGGCGACCGATGATCCATATGTTCTGTGTCCCCAACTGGCGGATCTGACCAATCGGGAAATGGATGTATTGAAGTTGATTTTGGAAAACAAAAAGCGCAAAGAGATCGCGGAAGAGCTGTTTGTGACGGAGAATACTGTGAAAAAACACACAGCCCACATCTATGAAAAACTGCAGATCAGCGATCGCAGCGAGCTTCTTCTGAAGCTTGGCGGAACAAATCTATAAAACAAAGACCGGGCACAGAGCGTGTCCGGTCTTCTTATGTTCATAAGCAGGATGCACAACCCCAAAACCGAGGGGTTGTGCATTTTTCATATTACCCTTGGGGGTAATATGAAAAATTACCCTTGCATTACCCCAAAAGGGGTCCTATCGGGTGATGATATAGGAAAAAGAAGCCTGTAAAATACAGGTAGGAACAGCGACCTAAAAGTTTGAGACGAACAAAGCAAGGAGGATTGTTATGAAAAAATGGATCGCTTTGGCGCTTGTACTGCTCATGACCCTGTGCCTATTGACAGGCTGCGGCGAAAAAGAACAGCCTTCGGTGAAGGAAAAAACGATCAGTGATGGCTACTGGGTGGTTGAAAAGCTGCAGATGGAAGGGACGGAGTTCTCGGGAGAGGACATGACAGGTCTTTTTGGCCCGGCGGATTCCATCATGGCGCTGGCGTTTGATGCAGAGGGGACCTTTTATGCAGTGCTGTTTGAGGACTTCATTCAGGGCAGCTACACCGGGACACCCGAGGCTCCGGAACTGGATTTTGCCGGTGAAAGCGTCAAGGGCACTTGCACGGAGGATACGTTGATTCTGGATTTGAAGGACGGATCTTTTACACTCAAGCGTCAAGACGAGATGCCCGACTCCCTTGCCGGCAATCCTTGGGTGACCTATGCGCCCGATTTTGACGCGGCGCAGACTGCGGCAATGAGCAATTTCATGTTATTTGGCAATTATCTGATCGAGGATGATGTGCTCTATGGTTTGACCCACAGCCAATCTCTGGACGGCAGTTTGGGTGCCACACCCTTCCATATGAAGGGAGATTTTCCGGAGTTTGAGGAAACCACCATTTTGGATGGCAATGGCCGTGCAACCTATCTTTGCAAGGACGGCGACACGCTGTACTACATTCTCAATTATGAAAAGGTCTGCCGGATAAATACAGACGGTTCCGATGCAAAGGTGCTCTATGAAGGGCCCTGCGACTACCTGCAGATCCACGAAGGCCGTCTCTACTTTGCCGATGAAGATTACTGCTTTGTATCCACGGATCTGGATGGCGGCGATCTGCGGACGGTGGTGGACAAGGAGATCTACTATCCCTATTTTATCTGTTCAGATTGGATGGTGTTCCAGGATGATGCGGACGATGAGTCCCTGCATCTGTACAACACTACGCATGGTACAGAGCTCAACATCACCTATGTCCCGTCCTACAATCCTATTCTGGATGGGCACTACCTGTACTACACCGATATGGCGGACGGTGCCTACTTCCTGTGCCGGGTCGATATGAGCGATCCTGCCACCTTCCTGTTTGACGGCAGCGAGCTGCCTTTGCGGGAGAGTGGATTTATGATCGATGACAAGTTCTTCTACACCACCAATAACCACAGCGTTGCAAAGGAGGACTGGAAGAAGCTCACCGATGACAGCGATGCTACTGAAGAGGCAGAAATGTATGTCTCTCAAGATTATACTGTCCACCATGAGTTTGACAGCGATGGCTTGATCAGCGGAAAATACATGATGAGCAAAGAAAGAAACGGCGGAAGTCCGTTCCAATAAAACAACCGTTATAAGGATCTTGAAAGGAGGATCATGGGATATGGGCTTATTTGACTCGATCAAGAAACCGGCGCAAGAGCGCCCGGCAGGAGATCAGACCTACACCGTTACCTTGACCCGGCTGCCGACTGATCTGACACAGCTGCAGCAGATGCCGGAGGGAGCGCTCCGGAAACCGGAGCACACGGCAGCGCTGACTGTGGCGGCGCTGTGCCTGTATCCGGCGAACAAGGAAGCTGCGCTGGAGATTTTGGAGTACCTCCACGGTCCCCGAGGACTATCTGCTTATGACAAGCAATTTCTGGCAGACCGCTTCCGTGATAAGGACTATGTGCCGCGGTCTTATCTCAGCGGAGCGACCCCTCAGAACGACTATGAGCCGACGGAGCCATACACCGTGACGGTGTTTGAAAACCCCTACAGCCGCGATCAGCTGGCGGAAGGCTATCTGACGCTCCATATCCGTTCCGGCGGCGCGGATTCCCCAAGGCAGATCAAACTGCGCAACAAGCCCTCCACAGGGCAGTGGTTTTTGTGGGAGCAGTTCCTGCTTTCCGATATCCGCAAGCCGGTGTCTGCCGATCCATGGGCGTAAAGATACGGCGAAAAAAGGTGGTGAAAGGATGCGTCATATCACAAAAGAATTGTTGAAGGACTGTTCAACACCTGTGTCATTTCGGTTTTCCATGAGCTGCAGCGAATGCGGAAAGGAGTGGAACAGCACTCCTGTGATCTTTTCCAAAGCCGGGATCGTCCCGGAAACGGAAGGGAAAAAAGTCATTTTTGACGCTCTGTACCAAAGAGAAAAAGAGACCGCTTTGGACAAGGCATTGGAAGAAGCCTCCAATGCGTTCAATCAATGTCCCATTTGCCGCAGACCGGTATGTGACTATTGTTTTTTGATCTGCGATGATCTGGATCTTTGCGCTGCCTGCGCCACGCGGCTGCAGGAGCCGGGAGAGCCTGTCATGCAGTATGCGTGAGAAAAGAAAGGAGAAACATAATGGGGTTATTTGATGCATTTAAGAAAAAACAGTGTGATGTTTGCGGTGGAGAGATCGGTCTTTTGGGCAACCGCAAACTGGAAGACGGCAATCTTTGCAAGAACTGTGCCAGAAAGCTTTCTCCGTGGTTTGATGACCGCCGTCACTCCACGGTGGAGCAGATCAAAGAGCAGCTTGCCTATCGGGAAGCCAACAAAGAAAAGGTGGCTGCCTTCAATGTGACGCGTTCCCTTGGTGATGATACACAGATCCTGCTGGATGAAGACGCAGGTCTGTTCATGGTGGCACGCACCTCCGATCTGCGCGATGAAAACCCGGATGTTCTGGCATTTTCCGATGTGACCGGCTGCAGACTGGATATTGATGAAGACCGAACAGAAGTCATGCGGACAGACAAGGACGGCAATGAAGTGAGCTATGTACCGCCTCGTTATACCTATGAATATGATTTCAGCATGATCATTCAGGTCAGAAATCCCTACTTTGATGACATTACATTCCGGCTCAATTCCTCTTCTGTGGAAATCGGCGGCTCCGGCCCCATGAGAGCAAGACCGGAAGACAATATAGAATATCAGCAGTATAAACAGATGGGCGAGGAGATCAAGGAGATTCTGCTGGGAGCACGGAAGCAGGCAAGAGAAACTGCAGCTGCGGCGGCAGCCCCAAAGCAGGCTGTGGTCTGTCCCTATTGCGGCGCGACCACAACACCCGGTGTCGGTGGTCAGTGCGAATACTGCGGCGGTGCCGTGAATTGATAAAGCCGGATAACAGGAGGAAACTGTGATGAAAAGAACCATATCCCTGCTTTTGGCGCTTATCCTGTGCCTTGGCCTGTTGACAGGCTTTGCCTCTGCGGCAGATTTCCCCTTTGCCGATGTGCCCATCTATGAGTGGTATTTTGAGGATGTAAAAAATGCCTATGATATGGGACTAATCAACGGCAAGACTTTAAATCTCTTTGCTCCCAATGATTATCTCACCTATGCCGAAGCAGTCAAGCTGGCGGCGTGCATGAATGAGCGCTATCAAAAGGGTGCGGTCACTCTGACCAACGGTGATCCTTGGTATCAGTCGTATGTGGACTACTGCAAGGAAGAAAAAATCATTGACAAGGATTATAGTTGGAATGCCAACGCCACTCGTGCGGGCTACATGGAGATCTTTGCAAATGCGCTGCCGGAGAAGGCTCTGGCAGAGATCAACCGGATCGAAGCCGGCGCTATTCCCGATGTGGCCATGAGCCACCCGCAGGCAGAGGCCATTTACAAGCTCTACTGCGCAGGCATCCTGCAGGGCAACGACGCTGCCCACAACTGCAGCCCCGCTGCCAACATCAAGCGCAGCGAAGTGTCTGCCATTCTGACTCGTATGATGGATGCATCCGAGCGCATCCGGTTTGCCATGGACGGCGGCACAGTCACGGAACCTGAGAGCGAAGAAGAAACCGTAAAGGAACTGAAGATCAAGGAGCAGCCCAAAAGCATCAGCGGCAAGAGCGGCGATGAGGTCATTCTGGAAGTCTGGATCGAGGGCGGCACACTTCCTTATACCTACACCTGGCTGGTGGGCAATGACAACAATGCCGGGATCATCAACGGTCTGGACGGCACATGGGTCAGCGGCGGCAGCCTTTCGGAAAGCGGCAGCTTCTTCTCCAAGCTGCATATCACGCTGCCTTCGCAGAACCTTATCGATGACTCCATTTTCTGCGTGATCGAGGATTCCGCAGGCAAGAGCGTCAGTACCGACAAGGTCACCGTTACCATGGTGCAGGACAGCACACCTCTGAAGATTCAGTCTTCTCCTGACGATGTGACAGTCCTGCCGGGCGAAACTGCCGAACTGTCCATCGCTGTGACAGGCGGTACCAAGCCCTACAAATATTCCTGGGAACAGTATGACGGAAAGATCTGGAAAGCAGCCGGAGAGACCGCCGATACCCTGATGGTGAAAATTCCCCCTGCCTATTCCGGCAGCGGCCAGAACTACCGCTGTGTCATCACTGACGCAGCCGGTCAGTCTCTCACCAGCGATGTGGCCCGCGTTAGTGTGGATGCTCGAGCACCTTTGACCGTGACTGACTCCCGCATGGCGGCAGGCGATCTGGTGGAGCTGTATGTGTTCCCAGAAGGCGGCACAGCACCTTACACCTACCGATGGCAGGGCTATTCCAACATGTCGCCTACAGATGTGACCGGCTGGAAGGGCGTGACGGTTGTGAATTTGGATACGTCCTCCTCTTTGACGGTCAACACGGAAAAGTGCAGCTGCACCAAGTTCCATTGCATCGTGCGCGATGCCAACGGCGAGACCCAAACGATCGAGTTTACCATCGGTTGACCTTAGGCGATAGGAGAAAGGAAGCCTGTTATGAGAAAATGGATCCTCTTGCTTTTCCTGCTGCTGTTGGCGGCTGTGCTTGCAGGTTGTACCGGAAAGGACAGACAGACCGATGAAATAGACGGTGGTGTCAGGATCGATGAAAGCACCGACGCCCCCAAAACCATCACATCCACGCAGATCGTTTCCTTTTCCTGTGAATTTTCTACCCTGGATCTGCTGGAGGAGTCGCCTCTTGGAAACGATGTATTCACGCTGGAGGCGGTGCTGTCAGATGGTGCGGTAACAGGAAGCTATGAAACATATCTGACTCAAAAGCAGACCTTTGAAGCCGATGAAGCTTTTATGGACCTGCTGCAGAAGATCGTGGAGCAATATGATCTGGCACAGTACAACGGGACCAACTACCGTGTCAGCGGTCTGCCGGATCGGTATGGAGCGTATTTGAATATTCTTTACGAGTCTGATGAGCAGATCTATGCGTCCAACAATCAGGATTGCTTCCTGCCTCTTGCCGCTATGGAGGAACTGCAAAGCTTATTTTCAGAAACGACCAATCAATAAATGGAGGAAATTATCATGAAGAAACTGATCGCACTGCTGTTGGCGCTGTGCCTGTTTGTGAGCCTGTGTGCCTGCGGCAAGAAAGCCCCTGTGACAGATGACGGCACCGAGGAGCCGGAAACTGTCACCGAAACCACGACCGAAGAAGCAGAAGAAGAGGAAGAGGAAGCTTCCGACTCTCCCTATCCCGGCTCCGAGCCTCTGGGCGGTGAGACTGTTTGCGGCACGGTCATTGAGATTCCCGAAGAGGGCAGCATGGAATACCTGGGCAGTAAGGTAGTCACCGATGAGTATGGCGAGCCTTTGCTGCTGAGCTGGTTTGACTTTACAAGAGCAAATGACTATGAGAACTCTGCTGCTTGGTGCATAAGCATTTATGCATACCAGAACGGGGAAGACCTGTGGAGCTCCTCTTATACATACAACGATGTGGTGCTGGACGACACCCTCTACGAGGATGTTGAGCCGGGCGACACGCTGGAAGTGTGCACGGTCTATGAGCTCAATAATTTCGTAACGCCTGTTACCATTACCTTCAGCGACACCTTTGAAGAGCTGGAGCCTCTGGAACTGGTGGTGGATCTGAGCGAAGTGGAGATGTGCATGGAAAAGGTCGAAGGCATCAGCGGTGTCTATATGGCGCAGTATCTCTATGCTCAGGGCTATGATTATGACTACGACGCATTGGTGGAATACGGCTACGCGGAAAACTCCTATGTGGAGCTGTATGATGACAACACCGGCGTCATGTGTGTGGCAGGTCAGGCGGCAGAGCTGATGTACGATGCCGATTGCTTCTACATTGGTGAACAGGAACTGTACTATTCTCTGGAAGAGGGTGTTCTGACTGTGGAGGGTGATGATCTGTACTATGAGTTTGCATGGTATGATCCCGACTCTGCAGAGCCTGAGGAAGTGGAGACCGAAAGCTTTGCCGGACAGACCCTCACTACCCCCGAGGGCTATGTGAGCATTACGCTGGATGAGGGCTGGTACAAGGGCGAGCCCAGAGTCAATGATGCACTGACTCTGTATCACGAGGATCTTGGCCCTGCCAAGTGGGTGGAGATCATCGATGCGCAGCTGACCAATCTGGAGCAGGAGATGGAGTACACGCAGCTGTCTCTGGCAAGTGCCGAGTATGAGGAAGTCACCTTTGGTGAGAACACCTATCAGATGCTATACAGCGATACCTATGGTCCTCAGACCTATCTGGTAGCCGAGACCTCCACCGGAAAAGCCATTGTGGTGGAAGTGCGCAGCATCCCTCTGGAAGATGTTATGACCATGCTGGAGAGCATCCGGATCCATTGATGAAAAATGAAATTGCTCCCCTTTTTGGGGAGCGGTTTCCCCGCAGGATTGGAGGAACGATATGACCCGACAGCTTCGAATATGGAGCATCCTGTTGGCTTTGCTTCTGCTGGCAGCCTGCGGCAAAACGGTGCCGCCTGTAACGGAAACACCCGATGTGCCGCCAATGGCAGAGGAAACGGTACAGGAAGAAACACAAGCTCTGCCGCAGAGCCCGGATCTGACCATTTTTGACGGCACCTACCGCGCCAATGTGCCGGAGGAGGGTGACGAAGGCTATGTGCAGATCAAAGCCCAAAACGGGCTTCTCCTTCTGGAGCATTTTCTGTGCATGGAAGGCAGCGTCTATTCCTTCTGGGCGGAAGAGTTCAGACCTTTGGAAGATGGTTTTGTTTCCGGAGAGTTCACCTCTGTTTCCGGCATCAGCCAGACCTTTTCTGTTATGACGGGAGGGGACGGCTACGATACCATGCCTCAAAACCGTGTGATCACACTGACAGAAGATGGTGTCGTGCTGAACTACGATGACTCGGACGCGGCATACTATGTGGCAGATGAAACCTTCTCCTATCACTCCACACTCGAGCAATTGCAGCAGATCCTGGGTGAGAGCACAGGGAAAGCAGATGCCTCTTTATTTGGCACATGGGTCTGCCGAAACAGCCGGGAAACCGTGTGCATAAGCTTCCGGGAAGATGGCAGTGTATCGCTGCTGCAAAAGAAGATGAGACAGCCTGTGCAGGCATATGAGGGCGCGTTCGTGTTTGAACCCGGCGGCTATGTGAGCATTGCGGCAGAAAAAGCCGGTGATGGTATGTATCCGCATATCATGCGCCTCGGCTGGCACGTAGACCCGGACGATATGCTCTGGCTGACCTTTGAAGATGAAACGCAGCTGGTATTCCTGCCGACGCAGGAGAAAGTGACCGAGACCATGGCACCGACTGAGGCGCTGTCATGGCTGGGAGATCTGTATGACCTGTCCGGCGAGTATACGGATCAGTACGAAAATGAGTATACTTATCTTTACCGTTTGCCGTACTTCCTAGGCAGTGATCCGGAAGTTCTGGAAGTCAACCGTCAGATCGAGGAAGCTTTCGTGCCCATCATTGAAGAAGAATGCAGCGCCATGGAGCAAAGCGAGTTTCTGTCTTACACGGAAGTGGATTGGGAAAGCAATGTCCATGATGGCATTTTGTATCTGCACATCTATGCCAAAACATGGGATTGGGAAGAGCACCGCGCCTATTACTATGATGTGGCACAGGGGGAATTTCTGACTGCACAGGAAGTGCTGGATCGCCTTCTGATCGACCAAAACTACTTCCTTGAAGCGGTGCGGGAATACGCACAGGCTGCATTTGAAGAGACCTTTGCCGAGCTTCCGGAGGAAGACAGGGAAGCGTTCGGCTACTACGATATGCTGGAATGGACAGCTTCCGAGGAAGCTGTAAACCTGCAGCTGCCCATCTATGTGGATATGTTCGGAAGTGTCGTTGTCCATGCAAAGATCGGCTCTATGGCAGGATCGGGAATTATCTGGGTGATTTTGCGTCCCTTTGACGGCGCAGTAGGATAAAAAAGGAGGAATAAACCATGGCAAGTATTACAGAAATGGCAAAAGCAGTCACAGCGAGAACATTCGAGATCCACGCACCTTTGACCATCGAGGAGATCCACGAAAAGCTTCAGGCAAGAGCAGCTGCATTCCAGATGCCCTTTGAACTGAAAAAAGGTATCACCGGCCCTCACATCGCATTCAAGAAGGAGAAAGTCACCGATGTGATCATCCACATCTCTGTGAAGGAAAATACGGTCAAGGTCACCCCTCTGGTGCAGGAGAACGCATCGTCTGTGAGCATGGGCGGCATTTCCATGCGCACGGATAAGAACAGCATTGGCAGAAAAGGCGTCAAGGGTATGCTGGATCTGCCCATGCAGCGCGGCGCCTATATTGATCTGGTGACGGAAACGGCACAGAAGATTCTGGCAGGAGAAGCTGTGGAAGATTTCGTCCATCCCACGGAAGAGGAAGTCCTTGATGCAGTCAGTCCTCCCAGAAACTGGGTTGTCACCCTGCTGCTGTGCTTCTTCCTGGGCGGCTTCGGTGTCCATCGCTTCTATGTGGGCAAGGTCGGCACAGGCATCCTGTGGCTCATCACCGGCGGTATCTTTGGTATCGGCTGGCTGGTGGACTTCATCAAGATTCTGCTGAACAAGTTCACCGACAAGGAAGGCAGACCTCTGGTAAAGTAACAAACAGAATATACCGAAACAGGCGACCGTTCCTATGGGACGGTCGCCATTCATATTGTGTGGTTTTGACCTTTGACATTTGAGCCTTCGTGGAGTATGATATGCTTTGTTTCCATAACCTTCTGAAAAGAGATGCAAAGAATGAAGATGAAAGAGTTTATGACAGGCATGAAGGCAGGCTTGCCTGTATGTGTCGGTTATTTTTCTGTCAGCTTTGGGTTTGGTGCCATGGCTGTGGCACAGGGGCTGACCATTTGGCAGGCGATCTTGATCTCTGCCTCCAATCTGACCAGCGCAGGACAGTTTGCCGGTCTGACGGTCATTGCCGCAGGTGCCGCCATGCTGGAGATGATCTTGACCCAGCTTGTGATCAACAGCCGCTATGCCCTGATGAGTCTTGCCATCGGTCAGCGGCTGGGACCCACGGTGGGAACAGGCAAACGGTTGATCGCCGCGTTCTTTAATACCGATGAGGTATTTGCTCTGGGTATGTCCAGAGGAAAAGAACTGACCACCACGTTCTTTGTGGGTGCAGGTATCTCGGCTGCCATCGGCTGGACGGCAGGTACTGCCATGGGCGCTGTGGCAGGCTCTTTGCTTCCTCAGTCCGTGAGAATGGCGCTGGGTGTTATGCTGTACGGTATGTTTATCGCCATTGTTGTGCCTCAGGCGAAAGAAGAAAAGACCATCCTGTATTCTGTGATCTTCGCCTTGCTCTTCAGTTGCCTGTTTGCATGGGTGCCGGGGTTGAATCAGGTCTCCGGTGGTCTGGCTATCGTCATCTGTACTGTGGCTGCGGCTGCACTGTGTGCTGTGCTGTTCCCGGTGGAAGAGGAGGTGGCTGCAGAATGAAGATCTATCTGTACATTCTTGTCATGGCTGTGACCACCTATCTGATCAGAGCTGTGCCGCTGACTTTGATGAAAAAACCTATCCAAAACAGGTTTTTAAAGTCCTTTCTCCATTATGTCCCTGCAGCATGTCTGACTGCCATGACGTTCCCTGCCATCCTCTATGCCACGGATCATATGGTAAGCGGTGCCGTCGGATTTGCTGTTGCTGTTTTCCTGGCACTTCGGAAGAAAAGCCTCATCGTGGTGGCAGTGGCCGCCTGTGCCGCTGTGTTTGTGACAGAACAATTGATCAAATTTCTGTGATAAAACGCTCCCGACGAATAATCGTCGGGAGCGTTCGTGTTATTTACCGGGGCCTGCCGTGTCAGCACCGTCACCGACCAAGCCAAGCTCTTTGGCTGCCTGCTCACGCATTTTGTATTTGAGGATCTTGCCGGCGGCATTCATGGGGAAGCTGTCCACAAAGGAAATGTACTTGGGCACTTTGTGGCGAGCCATGCTGGCTTTGATGTAGGCGGTCATTTCTTCCACTGTCACAGAGCCTGCTTCCTTCAGAATGATGCAAGCCATGATCTCTTCGCCGTACTTCTTGTCGGGCACGCCGATGACCTGCACATCCCGCACTGCGGGATGTGTGTAGATGAATTCTTCGATCTCCTTGGGGTAGATGTTCTCACCGCCGCGGATGATCATATCCTTCAGACGACCTGTGATGCGGTAGTTGCCGTCCTCGTCCTTACAGGCAAGGTCACCGGAGTGGAGCCAGCCGTCAAGGTCAATGGTGTCGGCAGTTGCCTGCGGCATTTTGTAGTAGCCCTTCATGGTGTTGTAGCCCTTGGCGCAGAACTCACCGTTGATGCCGGGGCCGACTTCTTCACCGGTCTCGGGATCGATGATCTTGCACTGCACGTGGGGGAAGGCATAGCCGACGGTGTCGGTACGTACTTCCAGAGAATCCGTCCATGCGCTCATGGTGTTGCCGGGGGCACATTCCGTCTGACCGTACACGCTGACGATGCCGTACATATTCATCTCATCGGGACGGGCGGCACGGCGCATCAACTCGGGAGGACAACCTGCGCCTGCCATGATGCCGGTACGCATGTGGGAGAAATCGGTCTTGCGGTAATCCGGGTGGTTGAACATGGCGATGAACATGGTGGGAACACCGTTGAAGCAGGTGATCTTTTCCTGGTTGATGCAGGCGAGGGAAGAGGTGGCGGAGAAATAGGGCATGGGGCACATAGTGGCGCCATGGGTCATGGAGGATGTCATGGACAGGGTCATGCCGAAGCAGTGGAACATGGGAACCTGAATCATCATCCGGTCTGCTGTGGACAGACCCATGCGGTCACCGATACACTTGCCGTTGTTGACCACGTTATAATGGGTCAGCATAACACCCTTGGGGAAACCGGTGGTGCCGGAGGTGTACTGCATATTGCACACATCGTCGGGACGGACGGCGGCTGCCATCCGTGCCACCTGCTCCCGGCTGACCAGCTCGTATCTGGTCATAGCCTCATCGAAGGTCAGGCAGCCGGGCTGCTTGAAGCCGACAGTGATGACATTGCGCAGGAAGGGAAGCTTCTTGCAATGCAGAGGATCTCCTGCCTTGGTGGATGCGATCTCGGGGCACAGCTCGTTGATGATCTGTGCATAGTTGGAATCCAGACAGCTGTCGATCATGACCAGTGTATGGGTATCGGACTGACGCAGCAGATACTCTGCTTCATGGATCTTATATGCGGTGTTAACGGTTACCAGAACAGCACCGATCTTGGTGGTAGCCCAGAAGGTGATGTACCATGCAGGCACATTGGTTGCCCAGATGGCGACCTTGGAGCCTGCCTTGACGCCCAGAGAGACCAGGGCTCTTGCGAAGCGGTCAACATCCTCACGGAACTGGGCGTAGGTACGGGTGTAATCCAAAGTGGTATATTTGAAGCAGTACTGATCCGGGAATTCTTCTGCCACACGATCCAGCACCTGGGGGAAGGTCAGATCGATCAGCTCATCCTTTTTCCAGATGTACTGACCTGTGCCGTCATGGTTGGGATACAGCTTCTTCTTCATGCCTCTGGTAGAGTGGAAGCGAGCCATATAGTTTACAAAGTAGGGGAAGATGATCTCCGGATCCTGCAGATCCTCCAGCCATTCGGGCTTCCATTCCAGAGAGATGAAGCCATCATAGTTGACGGAGGACAGGGCGCGCATCACATCGGCAATGGGCATGGTGCCTTCACCGATGAGCTGATACGTGCCGGCGTCATCGGAATCGCGCAGATGAACATGGCAGACATAAGCACCAAGATTCTTGATAGTGGCATCGCCGCTTTCGCCGAAGTCACGGTAAGGATGGTGCACATCCCACAGAGCGCCCAGATAGTCGCTGGCGAAGCGGTCGAGCATGGCGCGCAGTCTTGCTGTATCGGCATAAATGCCGCTGGTTTTCAGAAGCAGACAGACCCCGGACTCTTCGGCAAGAGGAGCGAGCTTGCATAATGCGTCATATACCACATCTTCGTGGTCTTCCAATGCACAGGCGACCACATACTTGACCTGTGCGTTTTTTGCGATCTCGATCAGTGCGGAAAGCACACTGACGGCATCGGGATCTGTGGACAGGTCGCAGGAGGTGTCAAAGCAGGGGATGGTCAGCTTCTTCTCGCGAAGATCACGGACGGTAGCGGCAGTCTGATACTGATGGAAGGGGCCGCCCTTTGCCAGCATAGCATCGAACTTGAGCAGATTATAGACTTCAATGCCCGTAAAGCCCATTTCCAGCGCGGTGTCGACCATTTCATCCCATGTTAAGCTGGGCCAGCCACGGGTAGAAAATGAGAGTCTCATGCTTCTTCCTCCTCATAAACGATCTTGTTCAGTGCGCTCAGATATGCGTGGATACCGGCAGCGACGATATCGGTGGAAATACCCTTGCCGGAGTAGACCTTGCCGCCGCTGCGCAGCTTGACAACGGTCTGACCCATGGCGCCGCGGCCTTCGGTAACAGACTGCAGCTGGAAATCATCCAGCTCATAGTGGCAGCCGGTGATGCTCTCAATGGCAACAAAGGCGGCATCAATGGGGCCGTCGCCGATGGAAACACCCTCCATGGGCTGATCGTGCTTCATGAGCTTGATATGGGCAGTAGAGGAAATGGTGTTGCCGGAGGTGATCACAAAGGTGTCCAGTTTGTAAGTAGGAGGCACCTGCAGTGCGGCAGATGCGATAATGGCATCCAATTCCTTGGAACTGACCTGCTCCTTCTTGGCTGCGATCCGCTGGAAGGCATCATAGACCTTCATGCAGTCATCCTCAGACAGATCATAGCCCAGCTGCTCAGCGACCTTCATGACTGCAGCAGCATCGTCGTGGGCAGTCAGATAAATACCCGTATCCTCCTGTGCTGCTGCCAGCGCAGCGCCCTTGGCTTTGCTTGCCTGGCAGATCTGGCACACACGATCCATACTGCGGCTGAGCTGGGTGATCTGGATGGAGGTGGCGGCACCGAAGCTGTCACCTCTGGCAGACAGAAGTTTTGCCAGTGTTGCGATGGAGGCTGTGTCAAAGGGGAAGGCAGCTGCCTTCAGTTCGGTCACGCCTTCTGCCACGGAGGCAATGGCGCAGGCATCTGCCATGGACAGGGTGTTGCAGCAGCTGACACCCACATTTACATTCTGCAGTTCAGGCACAGCGTTGTAGAGCTCTTTCACAAACAGGGCAAATTCCGCAGGGAGCATGGAACCTGCTGTGTCACAGACGGTGATGGTAGTAGCGCCTGCGTCAATAGCTGCCTTCAATGTGGCGGCAAGGAACGAGGGGTCGGCACGGGTGGCATCGTCTGCCAAAAATTCCACATCGGCACACAGGGCTTTGCACGCGGCGATGGTCTCGGCAATGGAAGCCTTCATGGCGTCGGGCTTTTTGTGGAACAGATATTCCATCTGCACAGCGCTGACTGCGCCGCAGACCTGCAGCCGTGGGTGCTTGGCTTCCTGCAGAGCAGCCCAGACCTGAGCGGGGCTTTCCTGTGTCAGCGCAACGGGAACGGCGATGATGCTGTCCGCGACAGCAGCCGCGATAGACTTGATTCTCAGACTGTCGATTCTGGGGTTCTGTATGCCCTCCAGTTCGATCACAGAAACCCCCAGCTTGTCCAACAGCTTGGCAAGTTCGATCTTTTCTTTAAAAGACAGGCTGAAGCCGTCAGCCACCTGCTTCATGGTCACATCGGACAGTTTGATCGTGTTCATACGACATTGCTCCTTCAGATACAAAATGAAAAATCCCTGAGATCCAAAGATCTCAGGGACGAATTTACATTCGCGGTACCACCCTGTTTATTCTCATAGGGAGAATCACTCATCGGGCTCTGACAAGCCCTATCCCTGTAACGGGGGCGACCGGGCTTCATTACTGACCGTCCGAAACGGGTTCACGAAGCCGACTCGGGAAGCAGACCCGTCTGCCCTTTGCACCGGTTCGCAGCGACCACCGGCTCTCTGAAGCATCCAAACAGAAGGGATTTTCCGTCAACGTCATTTACTGTATGGAAGCATTTAATCACAAAGCGCCCCGTTTGTCAAGAAAAAATTTCTCGGTTTAATGAAAAAAAGCGTTGACAGCAAATCATAATTGTGATAGGTTGTGAGCGATTTGAAAGGTTGTGTTGCTGTACAGGAGGTGCGTGCGTGGCAAAGACATGGCTGCTGCCTGCAAAAGGCGAAGAAAGATCCGTCTGCATCACAGATGTGCGAGCTGTCCCTGGAGACAGCGCGTTTTTGATCGATGACGGCAAAACGGCGGTGCTCTATGACACGGGCTTTGGCTTTACTGCCTCTGCGGTGGAACAAAACATAAGGGCTGTCCTTGGTGACAGGCCTCTGGACTATATCCTTTTGACCCACTCCCACTACGACCATGTGCTGGGCGTTCCGTATTTGCTTGAATGCTATCCGACTGTGAAGGTCGTGGCAGGTACGTATGCTGCGCAGGTCTTTGCGCGAGCATCTGCCAAAGCAGCCATGTGCAGGCTCAATGAAAAATCAGCCCGGCAGCTGGACATACCTGCCGATGATCCTATGGAAGATCGGCTGCGGGTGGATATTCCCGTGAGTGATGGCGACAGCCTGCTTTGCGGCAGCATGGTATTTACGGTCGTTGCCCTTCCGGGACACACAAAGTGCTCTGTGGGCTACTATCTTGCGCGGCAAAAGCTTCTGCTCAGCACAGAGACGCTTGGTGTTTACTTTGGCAAAGATACATATCTTCCGTCCTTTCTGGTGGGATACCGGCTGACATTGGAGGCGTTCCAAAAAGTCAGGATGCTTGCCGTTGACCGACTCCTTTTGCCCCACTATGGCTTGGTGGAACAAGAGCGGGCACAGATCTTTCTGCAGAGGGCTGAACTGGCTGCGAGACAGACGGCACAGATCATCATGGATCTGTATGGCAGAGGAAAAACAAAGCAGGAGATCTTTGCTTTTTTGGAAGAGAAAGATTACGGCGACCATGTGCGTCCTGTGTATCCTCCGGAGGCATACCGTGTCAACACAAAGCTGATGATCGACCTTGTGATCACAGAGCTTTCGGCAATGGAACAGCGTCGGGACTGCGGGCTGTAAGTGCAGCCCAATTTGAGAATGAATGGTGATCAGAATGAAAAAGACCTATGCAACGTCTATGCCGAATCATATCGGCGCATTTTTAAAAGCCAGCAAATGTCTTGCAGAGCTGGGGATCAACATTACCCGTGTCAGTTATGACAAAGCGGT
Organism: Oscillospiraceae bacterium; assembly: GCA_017938625.1. GTDB lineage: Bacteria > Bacillota > Clostridia > Oscillospirales > Oscillospiraceae > Avoscillospira. The sequence goes on from JAGBBD010000012.1 coordinate 23,404, forward strand.
TGATTCGCATATGTTGTTTCTGGATGTGGAGGGGACAAAGGAGCAGATCCAAAGTGCAGATGCTGAACTGGAAAAGATCGGATATTTGCGCAACAGTGCGGATCATTGCGATGTGGTGCTGCTGGAATTTCTTTTGAAGGATGTTCCGGGCAGCGTAACAAGCGTTCTGGAATTGATCCACTCCTTCAACTTCAATATTTCCTATATCAGCTCACAGGAAAACGGCACAGATCATCAGAATTTCAAAATGGGGCTGCATGTGGAGCAGCCGGAGGCGATCACAGCGTTTCTTGAACGGGCACAGAAGCTGTGCAAGGTCAGAGTGATCGATTATAACAGTTCTGAACGTACCTATGACAACAGTATCTTTTACAGTGCTTTTGTCCGTGGTCTGACTCAGATGCTGGATCTTTCCGATGCCCAGAAGCAGGAGCTGCTGATATCCTCCAATCTTGCTATGCAGACCTTGGATGAGCAGGGACTGTCGCCTTACCGTACCTTTGACAGCATCAGCAAATTTGCCGAATTACTGGCAAGATCCAAGGCAGACGACTTTGCGCCCAGAATCACGACCCATGCCGTCACGGAGCATACGCAGATCATTCTGATCGAGCCTGCCTGCGGCAGCAATACGGCGGTGATCAAGAGCTTTGGAAAGATTTTGTGTATAGACAGCGGCTATGCCTGCTATGCCGAGGAAATGCGCAAGGTGCTTCGCACCGTTGTGCCGGACTTTGACAGCTGTCCCAAAGCACTGCTGCTGACCCATGCGGATGTGGATCACTGCGGACTGATGCAGGAGTTTGATGAGATCATCCTCAGCCATCGATCCGCCATCAGCTTGAAAAATGAGTACAATGGCGAAAACGGCTTCCGGGAGCAGAACCCTTTGCATAAGCCTTATATCAATATCTGCAAGATCCTGACTTCCTACGCTGTGGTGGATCCGGGCAAGCTCAAAACACCGTGGCGGCATGAGGAGAATCTCCGGGAGCCTTTGCAGCAGATCGGATTTTTTGACTTTGGAGATCTGCACTTTGAGGTATACGAAGGCAAGGGCGGACACCTTCCTGGAGAGATCGTTCTGATCGATTATGAACATAACATCGCCTTTACCGGGGATGTTTATATCAACACCCATGGGCTGACCGCCGAACAGGCAGAGTATAATCAGTACGCTCCGATTTTGATGACATCCGTGGATACGGATCCTCAGCTTTGCGGCGAGGAAAGAAAGGCGATCTTGCGCAGACTGGGTGTGGGAAAGTGGAAGATCTTCGGTGCACATGGTGCGCCCAAGGATCATTCCGTCGGCTCGTAACAAAAAAACGCTGATACTGCGGCGGACTCAAAAAATCTTTCAGTTTAAATGAAAAAAGTGTTGACAACGAAAAAAAGTTGTGATAGATTATGTGCATATCGAAAAAGGCTGTGACGAAGACGGCTGGGTTTATGAATGTTCAGAGAGTCGACGGTTGGTGAGAGTCGGCGATTTGTAGCCCGGATGCCCATCACTTCCGAGCCGGTGAGCCGAGCAGATCTGCCAGGCTTTCCCGTTCGCCCGCGTTAAGGGATAGGACTTGTCGGAGTCTGAAGTGGCGGCATTGCCGCAATTTGAGTGGTACCGCGGGTATTGTTTTTACTCGTCTCAAGAAGAAATTCTTGAGACGATTTTTTATTTGCAGAAAGGAGATCCACCATGGCCAACACGAATACTTCTACACAACTTATGGACATTGCAGCTCGCATCAGAGGTATGCGGGAGATTTTGGGATACAGCATGAAGTATATGGCAGAACAGACGGAGGTGAGCGAGGAGCTTTACCACCAGTATGAGACCGGAACAGTCGATCTGCCCTTTACATTCCTGCACAAGTGTTCCAAGGTCTTTGGCGTGGAGATCACAGTTTTGCTGGAAGGTCACAGCGCCAAATTGTCCGGCTATACTGTTACCCGTAAGGGCAAAGGTCTTGTTACGGCATCCGAAGACGGCATCACCATCCAGGACGTGGCACCCATGTTCCGCAAGAAGCTGGCAACACCCTACTGGGTCACCTATCAGTATTCCGAAGAACTGCAGAATAAGCCCATCCATACGGTCACCCATGCCGGTCAGGAATATAACCTTGTGATCAAGGGTGCCATGCGCATCAAGGTGGGCGATCATGAAGAAACACTGCGCGAAGGTGACAGCATTTTCTTCAAGTCCTCCACACCGCATGGTCAGCTGGCGATCGATGGTCAGGACTGTGTGTTCCTGTCCATGATCATGGCATCCGATACGACAGACCAGCCTCTGTACACCGGCTTGAGCCGCAAGGGCAAGTCCGATCAGAAGCTGCTGTGCAACAAGTTTGTCACCGCGCAGGAAGATGAGAACGGTGTGCTGCAGGGCATGACCTTCTCTGATGAAGAAACCTATAATTTCGCCTTTGATACAGTGGATGCCATCGCCCGCCGTGAGCCGGATAAGCTGGCAATGGTCCATATCGCCAACGATATGACCGAACGCCGCTTTACTTTCAAGGACTTCAAGGATGCATCCAGCCAGAGTGCCAACTACTTTAAGAGCCTTGGCATCAAGCGCGGTGACCGTGTCATGCTGGTGCTGAAGCGTCACTATCAGTTCTGGTTTGCTATTCTGGGTCTGCACAAGCTGGGTGCCATCGCCATTCCTGCCACCAACCAGCTGATGGAGCATGACTTTGTCTACCGCTTCCAGGCGGCAGATGTGAGCGCGGTTCTGTGTACTGCCGATGGCGACACAGCCCATCAGATCGAGCTGGCAGAAAAAACTTCCGGTATGAACCTGACCAAGATCTTGGTCGGCGGCAGTCGTGAAGGCTGGCATGATTATAATAATGAGTATGGTCTTTTCAGCCGCCGCTATGAGCGTGCCGAGGATGCCCCCTGCGGCAGCGATCCCATGCTCATGCTCTTTACCTCCGGCACCACCGGCTATCCCAAAATGGCGACCCATTCTTATAAGTATGCGCTGGGTCATTATGTCACCGCCAAGTACTGGCACCTGTGTGAGCGGGACGGCCTGCACTTCACCATTTCCGAGACCGGCTGGGGCAAGGCGCTGTGGGGCAAGCTCTACGGTCAGTGGCTGTGCGAGGGCGCGGTCTTCACCTATGACTTCGACCGTTTTGACGCGGAGAAGATCCTGCCCATGTTCGCCAAGTACAATATCACCACCTTCTGTGCACCTCCCACCATGTATCGTATGCTCATCAAGCAGGATCTGAGCGGTTATGATCTTTCCTCTATCCATCATGCCACCACAGCAGGCGAGGCACTGAACCCCGAGGTGTTCTACCAGTTTGAAAAGGCGACCGGCCTGCGGATCCACGAGGGCTTCGGTCAGACAGAAATGACGCTGGGCATTGCCAATCTCTATGGCGCCAACATCAAGCCCGGTGCCATGGGCAAGCCTGTTCCCGGCTACGGCATTGATATCGTGGATCCCGACGGCAATCCTGTGGAAGACGGTGTCAACGGCGAGATCGTCATCCGTACCGAGCCCAAGCCCACCTGCGGCGTGTTCCTGGGTTACTACCGCAACGACGAAGCCACCGAGGCTGTGTGGCATGACGGCATGTATCACACCGGTGACGTTGCATGGCGCGATGAAGATGGCTACTACTGGTATGTTGGTCGTGCCGACGATGTCATCAAGTCCTCCGGCTACCGCATCGGGCCCTTCGAGATCGAAAGCACCATCATGGAGCTGCCCTATGTTCTCGAGTGCGGTGTCTGCGCCGCTCCCGATGAAGTCCGCGGACAGGTGGTCAAGGCTTGTATTGTTCTGGTTCCCGGCACAGAGGGTACCGAGGAACTGAAGAAGGAGATCCAGAACTACGTCAAGCAGCATACGGCTCCTTACAAGTATCCCCGTATCGTGGAGTTCCGCACGGAGCTGCCCAAGACCATCAGCGGTAAGATCATGAGAAATAAGCTGTAAGCGGTCACAGATCTTGCTTGTGTCAGATGAACAAATTTTCTGACGAAAACTTTAGCACATTAACGATTTAAGTATTGACATTTATCTAAAATAGTGGTATGATTCCTGCATCGAAAAGCGAAGATGGAGAAAAGCAGTAGATGTCCTGTCCAAGAGAATTGGCGGTGGGTGCGAGCCATGATGGGATCTGCAGCTTGTCGCTCCGGAGCCGGGAGGAAGAAAGCAATTTGCCGTAGAACCTCCCCGCGTCAGCTGCGTTAGTGCTTAGGGTGTGTCAGCACCCAATGAGTGGTATTTGTCGTGAGGCAAATGCAATTTGAGTGGTACCGCGGGCGATTGTGTTGATCAGCTCGTCTCAAGGAATCTTTCTTTGAGACGAGCTTTTTTGTTTGAGGTGTACTATGGAACAGAACATGACCGGCAGAACCTATAAGATCAAAGAGACAGCTGCCCGTATCCGGGAACTGCGTGAGATCACCGGTATCACTGTAGAGGAAATGGCTGCCCGCACCGGCATTTCCGTGGAAGAATATTTGCTGTGCGAAGCAGGCGAAAAAGACCTGAGCATTGCGTTTTTGTATGACTGCACCCTGTCCTTCGGCGTTGACTTGGGTGACCTGTTGGGCGGCAGCAGCCCCAAGCTTCGTTCCTATGCTCTGACCCGAAAGGGCATGGGCCAGCGCATTGAAGAAGCGCATCATATGGTTGGCTATAACCTGGCGGCGGACTTCCGCAACCGTATCGCGCTTCCTTTGTACATGGAGCTGAACTACCGCGACGGTGCTGAGTATGAGGATATCGAGCTTGTGACCCACGAAGGCCAGGAATGTGATATCGTCATTCGCGGTCATATGCGAATCCAGATCGGCGGTCACACAGAAGTGCTCCACCCGGGCGACTGTATCTATTATGATTCCTCCACGCCCCATGGCATGATCGCTGTGGATGGTGAGGACTGCGCCTTCTATGCCATCGTCCTGCGCAACCAGGCGGCAAGAGCGGAAGAGCAGGCTGCCACGGAGGCAAAGCCCATCCGCCAGGCCCGGAAGGACGATGCGCAGGGCCGTATTTATCACGACTTTATCATTCCCACCGAGACCGATGGCAGGCTGACTGCCATTGCCTTTAAGAACGAGGAAAAATTCAATTTTGCCTTTGATGTGGTGGACGCGCTTGCAGAGCGCAAGCCCGAAAAGCTGGCGATGCTCCATCTGAGCGAAGATGGCACCGAGCGCCGCTTCACCTTCAAAGATATCAAAAAAGAATCTGCCAGAGCGGCCAACTATTTTAAGTCCCTTGGCATCAAGCGCGGCGACCGTGTCATGCTGGTGCTGAAGCGGCACTATCAGTTCTGGTTCTCCATCCTTGGTTTGCACAAGCTGGGCGCTGTGGTCATTCCCGCCACCAACCAGCTGCAGGAGAAGGACTTCTCCTATCGCTTCACCGCAGGTAATGTGAAGGCTGTGGTCTGCACAGCAGACGGCAGCGTGGCCACCGAGGTGGATGCCGCGGCAGCGAACTGCCCGGAGCTTGGGCTGAAGATACTGGTCGGCGGCAGCCGTGACGGCTGGCACGACTTCAACGAAGAATACACCATGTACAGCAGCAATTTTGCCAGAAGCGACGATGCCCCCTGCGGCAGCGATCCTATGCTGATGTTCTTCACATCCGGCACTTCCGGCTATCCCAAAATGGCTGCACACAATTATAAATATCCCTTGGGTCATTTCATCACCGCCAAGTATTGGCATCAGGTCAACCCGGGCGGTCTGCATCTGACCATTTCCGATACAGGCTGGGCAAAGTCCCTGTGGGGCAAGCTCTACGGTCAGTGGCTGTGTGAAGCAGCGATTTTCGTCTATGACTTTGACCGCTTTGACGCGGAGAAGATCCTGCCGCTGTTCAAGAAATACGGCATCACCACCTTCTGCGCACCTCCCACCATGTATCGTATGCTCATCAAGCAGGATCTGAGCCGTTTCGACCTCAGCTCCATCGAGCATGCTTCCATTGCAGGCGAGGCTCTGAATCCCGAGGTGTTCCGCCAGTTCCAGAAGGCGACCGGGCTGGAGATCATGGAAGGCTTCGGTCAGTCCGAAAGCACTCTGATCATCGGCAATCTGACAGGTTCCAGCCACAAGATCGGTTCCATGGGCAAGCCTGTACCTCTGTACGATGTCCATCTGCTGGATGCAGAAGGCAAGGATGTTGGCGTTGGTGAAAGCGGCGAGATCTGCATCAACATTGCAAACGGTCTGCCCTGCGGCTTGAGCTACGCCTACGAGGGCAATCCCGAAGTTACTGCCGAGACCTGGCGAGATGGTTTCTACCACACCGGCGACCTTGCGTGGAAGGACGAAGACGGCTTCTACTGGTATGTGGGTCGTGTGGACGATGTCATCAAGTCCTCCGGCTACCGCATCGGGCCCTTCGAGATCGAAAATGTCATTATGGAGCTGCCCTATGTTCTCGAGTGCGGTGTTTCTGCAGCACCCGATGAAGTTCGCGGACAGGTGGTCAAGGCAAGTATTGTGCTTGTCAAGGACTTCAAGGGTACGGATGAACTGAAGAAAGAAATTCAGAACTACGTCAAGAGGCGTACGGCTCCTTACAAGTATCCCCGTATTGTGGAATTCCGCGAGAGCCTTCCCAAGACCACCAGCGGTAAGATCATCCGCAAGCAGCTGTAAGGGGGAGTTTTGTGGAACACAAACGTCTGACCCTTTTTGCAGGGCACTACGGCAGTGGCAAGACCAACATCGCCGTAAACTATGCTCTGCTTCTGGCAAGGGAAGGCAAGAAGGTCTGTATTGCAGATCTTGATATCGTCAACCCCTACTTCCGTACCAAAGACAGCGCTCAGGTGCTGGAGCAGGCGGGGGTAGAGCTGATCAGCCCACAATTTGCCAACACCAATGTGGATCTGCCGGCACTGCCTGCCGAAAGCTACCGCCTTGTGCAGGATCAAAGCACATGGGGCGTTATGGACATCGGCGGCGATGATCGCGGCGCCTATGCTCTTGGCAGATTTACCCCATTCATTTTGGAAGAAAACAACTATCGTATGGCGTTCGTGGTCAACTTCTGCCGTCCGCTTACCACAACGGCGGAGGATGCCATGGAAGTGATGCGGGAGATCGAAGCCGCCTGCGGCATGAAGTTCACCTGCATCGTGCACAATACCAATCTGGGCACGGAAACAACGGCGCAAACGCTGACCGGAGCTCAAAGTAAGCTGGATCGTCTTTGCAGCCTTTCCGGGCTTCCTGTGTGGATGCACACGGCACCTGCCGCTGTGGCGCGGGAACTGGAAGGTGAGGTCATGGCGATGCAGCTGCAGGAAAAGTATTTTTCGTTACCCGATCAATCTATATAGGAGGAACCAAAATGCCAAAGCTTACATTCCAAACCGATCTGTGTAAAGGCTGCGGCCTGTGTGTCAATGCCTGCCCCAAGGGCTGCCTTGCCATCGACACCGGATCCATCAACAAAAAGGGTTATTCCCCTGCCGTCATGAAGGATGCGGACAGCTGCATCGGTTGCGCATTCTGCGCCACCATGTGCCCCGACTGCATCATCACCGTGGAAAAGTAAGGAGGTCAGAACATGGCAGAACGTGTACTTATGAAAGGCAATGAAGCCATTGCCGAAGCGGCGATCCGTGCCGGTTGTGTCCACTATTTTGGCTATCCCATTACACCTCAGACGGAGATCGCGGCTTACATGGCAAAG
>JAGBBD010000013.1 GCA_017938625.1 Oscillospiraceae bacterium
CTGGCTCAGCTGAAGAAGATGGAAGAGGACGGCACTTTCGCAATGCTGCCCAAGAAGGAAGTCATCAAGCATCAGGGCGAGATCGCTAAGCTCGAGAAGTATCTGGGCGGCGTGAAGGAAATGAAGAAGCTCCCCGGCGCTCTGTTTATCGTTGACCCCCGCAAGGAGCGCAACGCCATCGCCGAAGCTCGCAAGCTGCACATCCCCGTTGTGGCTATCGTTGATACCAACTGCGATCCCGACGAAGTTGATTACGTGATCCCCGGCAATGACGACGCTATCCGCGCCATCCGCCTGATCGCTGCCACCATGGCTAACGCCGTGACCGAAGGCAAGCAGGGTGAGGAAGTTGTGGAAGCTCCCGCTGAAGAAGCCGCTGAATAATTTGAACTGAACCTAAGATAAATATAGGAGGAACTTAAAATGGCTTTTACCGCTGCAGATGTTAAGAAACTGCGTGAAATGACCAACGTCGGCATGATGGACTGCAAGAAGGCCCTGGCCGAGACCGATGGTGATATCGATAAGGCGATCGAGTACCTGCGTGAAAAGGGCCTGGCAAAGGCTGCTAAGAAGGCTGACCGTATCGCTGCCGAAGGCATGGCTTTTGCTGACGTTATCGATGGCAAGGGCGTCATCGTGGAAGTCAACGCTGAGACCGACTTCGCTTCCAAGACTCCCGTTTTTGTTGACTTCGTCAAGGACATCGCCGCTGCTGTCGCAGCTACCGATGCTGCCGATGTCGAGGCTCTGAAGGCTGTCAAGTATCCCGGCTCCGACCTGACCGTTGGCGAAATGGTCCCCGAGAAGGTTCTGGTCATCGGTGAGAACATCCAGATCCGCCGTTTTGCCCGCTTCACCGAGAACACCTCCGTTGCATACGTTCATGCAGGCGGCCGTATCGGCGTGCTGGTCAATCTGGCTGTAGAAGGCGGCATTGACGCTACCGAGATCGGTAAGGACGTCGCTATGCAGATCGCTGCTCTGAACCCCCGTTTCTGGGACAAGAGCCTGGTCTCCGAAGCTGTTCTGGACGAGGAGAGAAAGATCCTGGTCGCTCAGATGGACAACGATCCCAAGATGGCTTCCAAGCCCCAGCAGGTCAAGGAAAAGATCGCTTCCGGCAAGATCAACAAGTTCTACGAAGAGAACTGCCTCCTGCAGCAGGCTTTCGTTAAGGACGGCGCTATGAGCGTGGAAGAGTATATCGCTTCCGCAGCCAAGGCTCTGGGCGGCAGCGTCAAGTTTGTTGACGCCATCCGTTTCGAGAAGGGCGAAGGCATCGAAAAGCGCGTTGACGACTTCGCAGCAGAAGTCGCAGCACAGGCTGGTCTGTAATTTACAAGCAAAAGCACCATCTCAGATGAGATGGTGCTTTTTTGTCGCTTCTTTTTGCGATAATGGATCGTAAAAACGCAATGGGTTGACACGGTTTGACGACATATTATATAGTATAAGAAAATTTTCGGGAGAGATCACTGTGCATAATCCGAAAGGTGCCTGGCGAATGTGCATAGGCGCATGTGTGCTGCAGCTTTGTATCGTGGGGCTGAGCATCAACTCTTTTTCTGTTTACCTTCCGTTTCTGCTGCGGCAGTGCGGACTTTCCAATACTCAGAACGCAACGATTCTGCTGGTGCGGAATTGTGTGGCGTTTGCCAGTTTGTTCTTTGTGGGAAAGTTCTATGAAAAGACCGAGCTTCGGCTTGGGATCTCGCTGGCGTTTTTGTTTTCCGCCGGGGGAATGCTCCTGTATTCCACAGCCAAAGACTTTTGGGGCTTGGCTTTGGGGGCTATGGTGGCAGGACTGGGCTACGGCCTCGGCGGTATGTATCCCGTGTCTCTTCTGCTGCACCGCTGGTTCCGCCTCCATGAAGCCGTTGCACTTGGGATCAGCACAGCATTCACCGGTCTGGCTGTTATTTTTGGATCGCCTCTGATCACAGCCATCAGTGAAAACTATGGAGTGCAGACCACCCTTTTGTTCCATGGTGTGATGCTGATAGCAGGCGCGCTGTGTACCTTCCTGCTTATTCGAAATTGGCCTGCCGATGTGGAGCACCGCAAAATTGTGAAGAAAAAAGAAAAGAAACCTTTCCGCTTCCGCGGGATGTATGTGGCAGCGTTTTGTGTGGGTATGAATGGCAGTACTGCGTTTCAGTTCCTTGCCATGCGATTTAACACGGCGGGTCTGTCATCTTATGAGACGGCGGCGCTGGTATCTGTGGTGGGAACTGCTTTGATGATCAGCAAGTTCCTCTTTGGTGGTGCCATAGACCATTTTGGTACGCGCAGAACAAATCGTGTGTTTATGCTGGTATCTTGCCTGGGATTGGTGATTTGCTGTGTTTGCGGCAAAAACTATACCCTTGCCATGATCTCCATGATCCTGTATGGACTGGGATTGGCCTACAGTACCATTGGTCTGACTGTCTATGCCGAGGATCTTGACTTGGCGGAAGATTTTGAAAACCGTGTCAGAGAGTATCAGATCTGCTATTTACTGGGCTCGCTTGTTTCCAGCCCGCTTCCCGGTGTGGTGGCCGATATGACCGGCAGCTATGTGCCCTTCTATGCCTTTGCGGCGCTGCTGGGGTTGGTTGCCCTTGTCATCATTGAGTATCATTATAAAAATAAAGGGAGAAAAATTCCGTAATGCCTGAGCATTACGGAATTTTTTAAACAGCTGATTTTTTCATTTTGCTTCTGTAGAAGGGAATGCCGAGAACGCACACGGCAGTGCCGATGACGGATGCAGCGGCCCAGATGAACAAGGTGGCGGACCAGCCGGCGGTTTCGGCAGCCATGGGGATCAGATAGGTAGACACGGCGCTTCCCACATAGGCGAAGGAGTTGGTCAGACCTGCCATAGTGGACAGGTGCTCACGGTCTGCCAACTTGGCAGGCAGATAGGAAATGAGCATGAGATTGATGCCGTGCATACAGGCGTTGATGACGACCAGCAGCACTACAGACAGAATGGGTGCGCTTTGATAATAGAAGTAAAGCAGCACTGCAGCGCCTGTGCCGATGGAGAAGAACAGGGCGGCACAAACCAGAAGATTGGGAATGTGCTTTAAATGAAGTCTGGCTGCCATCTTGGTGCAGACCAGACTGAAGACAGGCAGCAGCACACCGGTGAGAATGGAGATCTCGTTGCTCAGATGATAGGTCTCGGAAATGAACGAGGGCATGTAAGTGGTCACACCGTCGCGGAGGATGCCCTGCATCAGAATACCGATCACCGCAATGACCAGCAGAGGCGTGATCAGCTTCTGGGTGCGCTTTTTTGGTTCTGCCGTCATGGTGCGCTCCGGATAAATCAGAGTGAAACTGGGGCAGTAGCGGATCCAGACGAACAGACCGACAAAGCCGAGCAGGGAACTGAGCAGGAACATGAGCTTCCAACCGGAGATGAGGATGCACAAGGGCGCGACCAGATACACAAAAATGGTGCCGATGGAGCTTCCGTAGCCCACATTGACTACTTTTGCCTCATAGTCTTCAAAGGAGAGCAGCATCAGCATGGTCTTGACCAGCGGGGGCCACATAAAGGACTGGGCAAAACCGTTGATGCACCAGACCACTGCCATCATGGAGGCGTTAGGGCAAATGGGAATGATCAAATTCAGAATACTGGTCGCCAAGAGACCTGCCGCCAGTAGCTTCTTGGGGTGGATGTGATCGCCCAGATAACCGCTGACCAGCTGACCGGCACCGTAGGTGATAAAGCTGCCTGTCAGTGCCACAGAAAGCTCGGATTTGCTTAGCCCCATACTGGTGACCATTTCCGAAAGCACAGCGCCGTAGTTGGTTCTTGTGACATAGCTGATAAAGTAGATAAACGAACACAGAAATACAAAACGACGGATCTTTTTCTTTGATGTGATCATAGCATATTCTCTTTTTCTGTAATGATGTGGACGCCTTTTTCGGCGTACAGACGCTTCAGTTCTTCGCTGATGCCGGGATCTGTAACAATGAAGCAGTTCTTGTCCAGATCGCTGAGCTTCAAAAGACCGTGGCGCTCAAACTTCTGGCTGTCTGCCAGAAAATACAGTTTATCGCACCGTTCTGTGATCTGCTGCTGGATGGGCGCAAGATCATGGCTGAAGTCGCACACACCGCCCTGCAGAGAGATGGCGGAGGGGATCACGAAGGCCTTGTCCACATACAGCTTTTTGATGGTCTCCTGTGTCAGATAGCCATAGAAGGCACGTTCTTCCTTCATGTAGTTTCCACCGCAGAGGATCACAGAGAAACCTTCTTTTTCACCCATGATGTTGAACACATCCTGGCTGTTGGTGACTACCGTCAGCTTGGAAAATCGCATTTTCAGCGCTTGAGCGAAGTAGGTGGCAGTTGCGCCGTTGTCAATATAGATGATATCGCCCTCCTGCACCAGCTCTGCTGCCGTTTGGCTCAAAAGGATCTTTCCTTCCTTGTTTTCCTCAATGCGTTGGGGCAGCTTGGAAATGGGCATCATTTCCCCGAAGAGCACTGCGCCGCCGTGTACGCGCTGCAAAGCGCCCTGCTTTTCCAGCTGCAGCAGATCTCTGCGCACCGTTTCAATGGAAACCTGAAAACGCTCCACCAGATCTGATACAGTCACAGCACCATTGGTGCGGAGCATTTCCACGATTTGGAATTGACGTTCTTTTGCAAACAAAATCCACACACCTCCACATTTTTACACATTATATCTTTATCTGCAGCAAAAGTCAACCCTTGCGGCAGTGCGGATAAAAATCTTGTGTTTGTTTACAATTCCTTAAATTGTATCTTTCAGAAAACTATGGTAAAATAACATGATGAGGTGATTCTATGGTATATTTAGGCTGTCATTTATCCTCGACCAAGGGCTTTTATGCCATGGGAGAGACCGCACAGCAGATCGGTGCGGATACCTTTCAGTTTTTTACAAGAAATCCACGGGGCGGCAAGGCAAAGCCCATGGACGAGCAGGATGCTGCAAAGCTTTCTCAGCTGCAGATGCAGGGGATCTTAGGCCCTGTGATTGCCCATGCGCCCTATACCATCAATCCTTGTTCTGCCGAAGCGCGGACAAGGGAATTTGCCCTGCAGACCATGGAGGATGATCTTGCAAGGCTGGAGCATCTGCCGGGGAACTATTATAATTTCCATCCCGGCTCCCATGTGGGACAGGGGACACAGATCGGCATCCGGCTGATCGCCGAGGCCCTCAATACGGTCTTGACACAGCAGGGAAATACTGTGGTTTTACTGGAGACCATGGCCGGCAAGGGCAGCGAGATCGGCGGCAGCTTTGAAGAACTGCGCGAGATTCTCGATCGTGTGGAGCATGCCCATCGTATGGGAGTATGTCTGGATACCTGTCATGTCCATGATGGTGGCTATGATATTGTTCACGATCTGGACGGTGTTCTGACAGAATTTGACAAGGTGATCGGGCTTGACCGCTTGAAAGCCTTGCATATCAATGACTCCATGAATATCCGCGGTGCGCGGAAGGATCGCCATGAGAAGCTGGGACAGGGGCATATCGGGCTTGACGCCATGGTGCGGATCGTGACTCATCCTGCCTTGCAGGGAAGACCCATGGTATTGGAAACACCCAATGAGCTTGATGGCTACGAACAGGAGATCAGACTCCTTCGGGAACGGATCGGAGAGAATGTATGAGAAAGTGGAAAGAACATAAGTATTTTAATTTGGGTGCCATGCTTCTGTGTGTGGGGACCATCAGTCTGGTGCTGCTTGCCATCGTACTCAATCTGGATGCGGTGGGGCAGATGTTCAAGACGATCCAGCGGGTCATATCTCCCATGCTGGTGGGACTTGTGTTGGCTTATCTGATGAACCCTCTCATGAACTTTATGGAAAAGCGCCTGTATCCGCTGCTTTTGAAGAAAAAAGTGCCGGAAACAAAGGCAAAACGCCGCAGCCGTGTGGCATCCTTGTCCTTTGCCTTGCTGGTGATGCTGGTACTGGTGTATGAGTTCTGCGCGCTTCTGCTGCCGCAGTTGTACGAGAGCATTGTGGGCATCGTCAATAATTTTTCCAATTACTATGTTACCATTGAAGGTTGGATCACGGACTTTTTGGCAGATAAGCCGGAAATACAAAGTTATGTAAACCGCTTGATCTCGGAGGCATTTGCATTTTTGAAAAACTGGGCAAATGACGGATTGCTGCCCGGCATTGAAACCGTTCTGACAGGACTGACCACCTCCATTGTCACGGTGGTACGTGCTTTGCTCAATGTGCTCATTGGCGTCTTTGCTGCCATCTATATGCTCTATTCCCGGGATATCTTCCTTGCCCAGAGCAAAAAGGTGATCGTGGCATTGTTTACGGAGCAGACCTCCGATCGGATTCTCGGTATCGGCAGACGGATACACAAGGTCTTCTCCGGCTTTATCATCGGCAAGATTCTCGATAGCTTAATCATTGGTCTTTTGTGCTATTTTGGCATGCTGATCCTCAAGCTGCCTTACCCGGAGCTCATTGCCACGGTGGTCGGTGTGACCAACGTGATCCCCTTCTTTGGCCCCTTTATCGGCGCCATCCCCAGTGCCTTTTTGATCTTGCTGGTCAATCCTCTGCAGGCACTGTATTTTGTGATCTTTGTCCTTGTGCTCCAGCAGCTGGACGGCAATGTGATCGGCCCGCGTATTCTGGGCGATACCATTGGTATTTCCGGCTTCTGGGTGCTGGTGTCCATTACGGTGGCAGGCGGTCTGTTTGGCTTCACCGGCATGGTGCTGGGTGTTCCGGTCTTTGCCGTTGCCTATACCTTGCTTGCAGACTTTGTCTCCTACAAGCTCAAGGGAAAGCAGAAGCCTTTGCAGACAAAGGCATATCAAACCATTCAGAAGGTAGAGGATCTGAACGAAACAGAAACGGATGCGTGATTTATGGAAGAATTGTTTCTCGCTGTAGGCAGCGTTGATCCTACTGCTGTGATCAATGCTGTGCTGCGGTATGTATTCCCCATATTGGCGCTGGTCATTCTTGGGCGGTGTGCTGTGTCTCTTCTGACCTTTCGGAAGGAGCCGGAGATCTGGGCATGGCTGACGGGTCCCGATGGTGCCCGCTATTCTGTGACCCATTGGGAGACCCTGCTGGGCAGAGCGCGCAGCTGCGATGTGGTGCTCAATCATCCCACCATTTCCAGAACACATGCCGTTCTGACCCGTTACGATGACGGTAGCTGGACGATTTCCGATGTAGGCTCCAAGGGCGGTATCACCGTCAATCATAAGAGTGTGTCTATGGAAGTGGTTGGTTTTGGCGATACCATCGGTCTTGGTGGTGTGGAATTTCAGCTTGAGCCTATCAGCAAAAAACAGGAAGTGCAGCAGGCATCTGAACGCACAAAGGCGGGCTATGGCATGTGGCCCGGTGTGACCCTGTTCTGGCTGACGATCTTTCAGGTACTTGCGGCATTTGTGCTGTCGTTGGGAAATGAATCCACCCAGATCTTTCCGGCATTTTGTCTGCTGATTGGTCTGCAGTGGCTGCTCTTTGGCTTTACCAAGATCCTGCGCCGTTCCGGCTTTGAAATCGAGATCATAGCCTTTTTCCTGACAACCATGGGTATGGCGGTCATTGCCTCCGATGCGCCGCAGGAGCTGACCAAACAGCTGATCTGTCTGGCGGCGGGCATCGTGGTATTTCTGATCGTCTGCTGGGCGCTGCGGGATCTGGAGCGGGCGAAGAAACTGCGCTATCTTGCAGTGATCGGCTCTCTGGGGCTGCTTGCCTTCAACCTTGTGTTCGGTGTGGAGCAGTTTGGCGCAAGAAACTGGATCTATATTGGCGGCATCTCTTTCCAGCCTTCAGAGCTGGTGAAGATCTGCTTTTTGTTTGTAGGCGCGTCCACTTTGCAGCGGATCATGACCAAGCGAAATATGTTCCTGTTTCTGGTCTATTCCGCCATGGTCTGCGGCTGCCTGGTGCTGATGAACGACTTCGGCACGGCGCTGATCTTCTTTGCCGCATTCCTGGTCATTGCCTATATGCGCTCGGGCAACTTTGCGACGATCGCTCTTGTAGTCTCTGCCACAGCTATGGGCGGTGTGATGGCAGCGCGGTTCCGTCCCCATATCCTGCGGCGCTTTTCTGCCTGGGGGCATGTGTGGGAAAATGCGCTGACCACCGGCTATCAGCAGACAAGAGCCATGATGTGCATCGCCTCCGGCGGCCTCTTCGGTCTTGGGGCAGGTCGCGGCTGGCTCAAATATGTGGGCGCTTCCGACACAGACCTTGTCTTTGCCTTTGTCTCGGAAGAGTGGGGACTGCTCCTTGCCATTATGCTGATTCTGGCTGTGGTGGTGCTGGCTGCTTTTGTGATCCGTTCGGCGGAAGTGGGCAGAAGCAGCTTCTATACCATCGGTGCTTGTGCGGCAGTTGCCATCTTGCTTTTGCAGATGATGCTCAATGTGTTTGGCACGGTGGATATTCTGCCCTTGACCGGTGTGACGTTCCCCTTCGTGTCCAACGGCGGCAGCAGTCTGATCGCCTGCTGGGGCTTGCTTGCCTTTATCAAGGCTGCCGATACCAGACAGAATGCCAGCTTTGCTGTGAAGCTGCCGTCCAAGAGAAAAATGGAGGAAGAAGCCCTATGCAACGTATCACGCGGCGTATGCTGCTGCTTCTGGTGCTCATGGGTCTGATGCTTGTGGGCACATTGGTGTTTGCGTGGCGCTATGCAGTATCCTCCGATGAGTGGGTTGTCTTTTCCGGCTCACCCCATGTCTACAGCGGCGGAAACCTGTCCCTCGGTATTGTCACAGACCGTACCGGTACGGTACTGCTCGACTCCACCAATGGAAGACGATATGCTGATGACAGCGAGCTGCGCAAGGCGACCATGCACCTGCTCGGTGACCGCTATGGTTACATATCCGCCCCCGTGCTCAATGACTACGCCGATGAATTGATCGGCTTTTCCAAAATAACAGGTCTGCATACGTTGTCCGACACCACGGTGCAGGCAAAGCTGTCCATTTCGGCTTCTGCCCAGAAAACTGCGCTTGCGGCGCTGGCAGGACGAAAAGGCACCATCGGTGTGTATAACTATGAAACAGGGGAGATCCTGTGTGCTGTGACATCGCCTACCTATGATCCCGATGCCATGCCGGATATTGAGGGCGATACCACAGGCACCTATGGCGGTGTGTATCTCAATCGCTTTTTCCAAACCACATATGTTCCCGGTTCGATCTTCAAGATCGTTACCACGGCAGCCGCTTTGGAGGAACTTCCCGATGCGCAGACCAAGACCTTCTTCTGTGAAGGCTCCTGCCGGATCGGCGCCGATACCATCAACTGTAACGGTACCCACTACACTCAGACCCTTAGCCAGGCACTGGCAAATTCCTGTAACGTGGCATTTGCGCAGCTGGCAGTAGAACTGGGCGCGGATGTTATGACCAAGTATGCCAACAAACTCGGCATCACGGACAGTCTGCAGTTTGACGGCATCACCACGGCGCCCGGCAGCTTTGATCTGAAGGATGCAGCCGAGAGTCAGATCGCATGGTCCGGCATCGGTCAGCATACAGACTTGATCAACGCAGCCCAGTTTATGACACTTATGGGCGAACTTGCGGGCGGCGGTGATGCTGCCGAGCCCTATATCATGAAGCAGGTGAGCAATGGCTATGAGGCAAAGAGGCAGACTGTGTCTGTTCCTTTGCAGCAGAAGACTTGTGAGATTCTGACCGAGTATCTGCGCAACAACGTGATCACCATGTACGGGCAATGGCACTTCCCGGATCTGTATGTCTGTGCCAAGTCCGGCACGGCAGAACTGGGTCCCGATGAGATCCCTCATGCCACCTTCTCCGGCTTTATTCAAGATGCCAATTATCCCCTGGCATTTATCGTCATTGTGGAAAACGGCGGCTCCGGCAGCGCCACCTGTGCACCCATTGCAGGTCAGGTGCTGAAAGCCTGCTGCACTGCCATGGACGCGGAACGATGAGCTGGAAAGGGGATGCGGTTGTGCTAAAAGAGAAAACTTTGTCACTTTCGGAATTTTTCAAGGGGATAGCCATCATAATGGTTGTGCTGGTTCATTCTCATCAGCCGTTTTCACTGCCGGACTGGAGCACGGCAGTGCAGCGATTTGGGCAGATGGGCTGTCAGATCTTCTTTGTGCTCAGTGCGTTTGGTCTGTGTATGAGCTATCAGAAAAGCCCTCTGCCATGGACTGCGTTTATGAAAAAACGGATCGGAAAACTGGCGATCGGTTACTGGACCATGATCGTGTTGCGTATGATCGACCGTGTGCTGCAAGCTCTGGTGCATGGCGAAAACCTGATATCAGCCGCCAATTTCCCCGGCGTGATCTGTAATGCGCTGTTTCTGCATGGCTTGATCCCCATCGGAAACATCAACAATAAAGTTGTTGGCGGGGGATGGTATGTGGGAACGACTGTGCTCTTATACGCGCTGTTCCCGTTGCTTTACAAACTCTATATGCATGAAAATGCCAAGTGGAGAGCAAAAAGACTTGTCCTGTTCCCGGTTATTACTCTTGTTTCCTGCGCGGTTTTGATGCTTGCATCTTCTGTGGTGCATCCATTCTTCGAGTGCAAAAACAATGGATTTATGTACTATAGCTTCGTCAATCAGCTGCCCTGCTTCAGCCTCGGTTTCTGTTTGTACGATCTGGTGGAAAACGGGAAAACGGAGCAGGTAAAGGCCCCGATCCTGTGGTCTGCTGTGTTTGCTTGTGCGGCGGTTACCTTGTTCTTTGGTGCATGGAAGCATGTATTCATCCTTGTGCCGACCTTGTTTGGAGCGGCCTTCCTGTTCCTCTTCCTCTATGTGCTGCGCAGTTCCGCGGCGCAGAAGCGTGTGGAGAATTGCCGCTTGGTTCGTAGTTTTGGTCAGATCTCCTATGCGGTCTATCTGACCCATCCTGTTGTTGTGTATTCCTTAATGAATACAGTATGTAATATCATTGGTGACTACATCACCAATGATACTCTCTGGTATTATCTGACCCTTCCGATTTCTTTCGCGCTGGTCTATTTCCTCGCAAAGGCCTTTCATGGTTATATTGCCTGGGTATCGAAAGGCTTGTCCGGAAAACGCAGCGCATGAAAAAACTCCCGAAACATAA
>JAGBBD010000014.1 GCA_017938625.1 Oscillospiraceae bacterium
CGGTCCCTTTCTGTCAATTTTGTTTTGCGAGTCTAATTCTATTTACAGACAACATTGTATATCATGCATTTGGAAATTGCAATGGTATTTTGAAATAAATAATTTTGGGGCTGTCTCATTAACGTGAGGCAGCCCCTAAAAAAATCAACGCCCGACTCTGTACAAGAGCCGGGCGATGGCGTATTATTAAGTCGTGACAAATAACAAAACGCAAGTAGAATATACCGCATACGGGACGGAATATCAAGTGTGCTTGCCCATGAATTTAGAAATAATTATCCCGTCAGATGAATCAGTGAGATTACTCAGTGCTGTCCTGGAGGAGTTGGATTATAGAAAGCTGGCAGCAACTTACTCCCGTCTTGGGAGAATCGAGTACTCACCCCGTCTGTTATTCAAGGTCGTGCTGTACGCCTGCTGCCGAGGGATCTACAGTTCCCGGGAGATCGAGCGAGCCTGCCGTGAAAATGTAAATTTCATGTACCTTCTGGAAGGCCAGAAGACACCGGATCATAATACCATTGCCCGTTTCAGAAGCCAGCACCTGCCGGAGGTCATAGAGGATCTGCTGCGTCAGATGGTTGACCTGCTGGTGGATCATGGTGAAATTTCTTTCGAGGAATCTGCCGTATTCATCGACGGCACCAAGATAGAGGCCAATGCCGGAAGATACACCTTTGTCTGGAAGACCCGTGTCACCAAGGATCAGCAGAAGCTGGGAGATAAGATCGCAGCAGAATTGCCGCTGCTTTTGGAAAAGGCAGGGGCTAGCATTGCTGTGCCCAAACAGATCACCGTGCAGCAGTTAAAGAAGCTTCGTAAGAGATTATACGCAAAGAAAGAGGCGCTTAGACTGGAATTTGTGTATGGCAAGGGCCATCGCAAAAGTGGTATTCAGAAGGCGATCGAAACAATCCACAGCTGGCTTGAACGGCTGAAACGCTACAATCTGGATATCCACATCTGCAGTGACCGGAACAGCTACAGCAAAACCGACCACGATGCCACCTACATGCATATGAAAGAAGATCACATGAAGAACGGGCAGCTAAAGCCCGGATACAATGTGAATGTGGCAACGGTAAGCGAATATATCGTTGGAAATCACATATCCGCAGACCGGACGGATACCAAAACATTGATCCCATTTTTAGAGAAGCTGTGCAAAAAGCATCCCGTAAAACGAGTGGTGGTGGATTCCGGTTATGAAAGTGAAGAAAACTATCACTATGTGGATGAAAGCGAGCAGCTGTCCCTGTTTGTGAAGCCCTCCAACCACGAGCAGAAGAAGAAACGGAAGTACCAGAGCGATATTGGCCGCAGAGAGAACATGCCCTATGATGCGGAAACGGATGAATATACTTGTGCACAGGGCAGGAAACTGTCCGCAGTATCCACATTTATCAGGAAGTCCGAAACCGGATACAAGCAGGAAATCACGGTTTATGAATGCTGTGACTGCAAGAGCTGTCCGGTCAAAGAAAAGTGCATCCGTCAGAAAAAGACGGATAAGACGCCACTGGAAGACCGGGTAAAACGACTGAATGTGTCCAAATACTTCGCGGAGCAGCGCAAGCGGATGGAAGAGAAGATTTCCACAGAGGAAGGGATCCTGCTTCGTGTCAACCGTTCCATTCAGGCCGAGGGCGTATTCGCCATGATCAAGGCAGATATGAATTTCCGCAGATTTATGATGCGTGGGAAAAAGAATGTGAGCGTGGAGTGGCATCTGGCAAGCATGGCGTATAACATTCTGAAGCTGCACCATAAAGCACAAACAGGCCGGTTGGGAACACACCTGGTTACACCAAAGACGGCCTGACGATAGCGCAACAGAAAAAGCGCACTTTTTCGAGAGGCAGAATCTGCCCCTCGGATTAAGTGCGCCTTTTTTGCGTTATTTCAAAAGTTTTCCACACCTTTGTAGCTGTATATGGCCCAAAAGAGGCGCTGCCTCTTTTGATTTCGAAAAATCATTTTGAGACAGCACCTTTTTTAGTTTTCCAGCTGTCTTCCCAGAAAGCCCGCCACGGTCTGGGCCAACTTCTGCTCTTGTTCTGTCAGGGGAAGATCACTGTCCTCCAGCAGCAGGATCACGCAGCCCATGAGGTCGCCCTCGGTCAGAATGGGAGTGGCCACGCCCAGATGGTACTTTTCCACATGGTCGCTGACCCGGATGCGGCTGTCACCGGACTGATACCGATAGGTCTTCCGCTGCTCCATGAGCTGCTCCAGTTCCTGAGAATTGCGCTTGTCTATCAGGTCCCGCTTGGGCGCGCCGGCCACGGCAATGATGCTGTCCCGATCGGAGACCACGGCGATGTGGCCGGTGTTCTTGGCGATGGATTCGCAAATCTGCACGGCCAGATCCGTCAGATCTCCCATGGGGGAATACTTCTTAAAAATGACCTCGCCGTCCCGTTCCGTATAGATCTCCAGCGGGTCACCCTCGCGGATACGCAGGGTCCTGCGGATCTCCTTGGGGATGACCACACGACCCAGGTCGTCGATTCTGCGGACAATGCCTGTTGCTTTCATATCTCCAACTCTCCTCGTTTTTACAAATTACGATGCTATTATCTGTCAAACGGTGAAGATTATACTGTAAATCTGGCAGCAGGACTTTTGCGAATCAGATGATTTTCATGCATTCAACAAAACGTCAATTATCTTCTTAACATGCCCACAACATATATTCCATCAACGATACGCACCACGCAAAAAGAGCATGGCAGAGATCATAAAATCTTTGCCATGCTCTGATAAGGCCGCAGGTCACAGAGATGTCTGTCTCATGGCCGATTTACCATGAGTCGATGCGTGCCCATCCGTGGGAGTAGGACACAGCCTTTTCCCAGCCCCTGAGCCGCTTGGCCCGTTCCTCCGGGCTGATGGAGGGGTAGAAGGTACGGTCCATGGTGCGGTTGCGGAGGACGTCATGCTTGTCCTTCCAGTAGCCCACGGCAAGGC
>JAGBBD010000015.1 GCA_017938625.1 Oscillospiraceae bacterium
CTATCAAGATCGTGGACGAAGAGGGCAATGTGTATAACAATGCCTACTCCACTTCCGTCCGTGCCTACGGCATGAAGGCTCTGGCAGCCGCATCCTCCTCCGATGAGATGAAGCGGCTTGTGGTGGATATGCTGAACTACGGTGCAGAAGCTCAGACCAAGTTCTCCTACAACACAGCAGATCTTGCCAACAACCAGCTGACCGAAGCCCACAAGGCTCTGGCAACCGGTGATGTGACTTGCTCCAATGAGCAGGTCAAGGGCAAGAACTATGTTGGTACCAACCTTGCGCTGGAGGATAAGATCGAACTGAACTTGTTCTTCGCCAATGTCACCACCGATATGTACGCAGAAGTCAGCTACACCGACTTCAAGGGCAATGTGGTATCTTACACCGTGGATGGCGAGGACTTCGCCCTCTACGCAGGCACGACCTACAAGGTGCCCGTCAGCCGCATCGTTCTGGCAGATACCTTCAGCCCTGTGACCGTGACCGTCTATAACGCAGACGACACCGTTCACGCTGCAGGCACAGACTCCGTGGAAAGCTACATTGCAAGAGCAGGGGAGAACGCTCTCAATGCAGCCATCATGAAGTTTGCAACTTCTGCTCTGAACTATCTCACCTAAAGTAAAGCACCCTTATTATTTCGCACGTTTCCTTCTTCTTCCTTTGGCAGGGACTGTTCCTTCGGGGGCTGTCCCTGCCGCTTTCAATATGGTTGAAACGTTTCAAAAAACTTTGAAAAACCGTATTGAAAATCATGGTGGATTTAGTATAATCAAAGTATCCCAACCTGAATTTATGGCTGAAAAATAAGCCGGAAAGGGCAGCATATGGAAAGAAATTTTCAGTTCCGCGAGCGGATGCTCCAGCGGCATCGCTATGACCTTCGTCAAGGGGAGAAAACTGCCTCCCAGATGGAGATCGATGAAAGCTATATCATTGCCATTGCAAAGACAGCAGACCGTGTGATCGAAAACGCGGCGCTGGATCTGCAGGATTTTTTGAGAAGATCCATGAATGTCTCTCTGGCGCTCAAGCGCTATGAGGATCTGACCGCCATTGACCGCAACTGCATCATCGTGGCGGAGGATGCCGGTGTGGAAGCTGTTTCCGGTGCCTGCATCGTCCGGGCTTCCGAGGGCAGAGTGGAGCTGCTGGGTCATGACGAGCGCGGCGCGGCACAGGCCTGCTACCGTGCAGAAGATCTGATGAGTCTGAACAGGGGCCCCTATCTGGAGGGCGAAAAGGCCTACACCCCCAAGTTCTCTCCCAGAATGTCCCACTCCGGCTACGGTCTTGACGATTTCCCCGATGCCCATCTGGCTTCCATTGCCCATGCAGGCATGGATGCCATTCTGGTCTTTGTCAGCGGCATCGACATATCCCCCAAGGGCTATCAGGATTTCAACACCCTCATCTGGCGCGCCGCAGGCTTCGGTCTGGATGTGTATGCCTACAGCTACTATCACTCCGAGCGCAACCCCGATGATCCCGATGCCTATGAGCACTACAACTCCACCTACGGAAGACTCTTCCAGTACTGCCCCGATCTCAAGGGTGTGGTGCTGGTTGGCGAAAGCTGCGCCTTCCCCAGCAAGGATCCCCGCGTGGCAGGCATGATCCAGCCTGTGTTTGAAGACGGCATCCCGGCAGGCAAGCCCCGTTCCGGCTGGTTCCCCTGTGAGGACTATCCCCAGTGGCTGGCATATCTGAAGAAGATCATCGACCAGTATAACCCCAATGCCGACATCGTTTTCTGGACTTACAACTGGGGCAACGCACCGGAGGAAGACCGCCTGAAGCTGATCGACAATCTGCCCGAAGGCATTTCCCTCATGGTCACCTTCGAGATGTACAAGAACTACGAGGTGGACGGTACCGCCGCCTGCGCCACGGACTACACTATCTGTGTGCCCGGTCCCGGCGACTATTTCCTCAGCGAAGCCAAGCGCGCCAAGGAGCGCGGCATCCGCCTGTACACCCAGGCAAATGCGGCAGGTCTGGCATGGGACTTCGGCGTCATGCCCTATAATCCCTTCCCCGCCAACTGGCACAAGCGCTACGACGCCCTGCTGCAGTGTCGTGAGGAGTACGGTCTGTGCGGCATCATGGAAAACCATCACTATGGCTTCTATCCCTCCTTCATCTCCGCCATGGAGACCATGCGCTACACCGAGGAGATCACCGCTGAGGAGGCAACTGCCCGCCAGGCTCAGCTGCTCTACGGTGAGCATGCCGATATCGGCCGTGAGGCATGGCGCTGGCTGGACGAAGCCATCACCCACTACATGAGCTCCAACGAGGATCAGTACGGCCCTGCCCGTATTGGCCCTGCCTTCCCCCTGATCTACCAGTCCGATGTGGAGATCCCCAGCGAGCCTTATGCCCATGCAGGCGGCAACACCTACTGCTGGCCCGATTACGGCGGCGATCTGCTGTATTATCACACCCATCACACCATGGGCACCACTGGTATGCCCCAGTTCCGTCTGACCGGCGAGATCAAGTCTCTGGAGCAGATGCGCTGGTGTCTGAGCAAAGCCATTGTGTGTCTGACCTCTCTGGAGGACAAGCTCACCGGCTGGCAGAAGGAAGAGTGCTGGCGGCTGAACAACATGATCAAGTATCTGGACTGCTATGTGCTGACCATCATCAATGCCAAGCGCTGGCATCAGCTGCGCTGGAAGATCAAGGCAACGGAAGATGCCAAGGTGGTGGCGCAGATTCTGCAGGATATGATCCAGGTGGGCAGAGAAGAGATTCAGAACGCTGCCGACGCCATCCCCATGCTGGAGAACGACTCCCGCCTCGGCTGGGAGCCCAACATGGAGTACAACGGCGGCATCCGCAATGTTAAGTGGAAGATTCGTCAGGTGACGCAGGTCATCGAAAACGAGATCCCCTCCGTCCTTGCCCGCGTGCAGGCGTATATCGAGCGATAAAAGAAGACCCCCTCGGGGGTCTTCTTTTAAAATTGACAATGGACAATTGCGGTGTCGGCTCCGCCGACGGATTTGGAATGCAGTGCGTATCACGCTTGTCATTGCGAGGGAGCGCAGCGACCGTGGCAATCTAAAAACTGCTATAGATTGCCACGTCGGGTTTTACAAACCCTCCTCGCAATGACAGATATAGATCGGCACTGCGTGGCTGTTCGTAGGGACACTCGTCCTCGGGTGTCCGTGTGCAGACATCTGCGATGGTGCGTACCGTCACCTCATCCGCCTCACTTCGTTCGGCACCTTCCCCTCAAGGGGAAGGCAGTGCGTACCATGCCGCACTGCAGGCAGCCCGAAACTGCCAAAGGCAAAAAACATCCCAAGTGTCAAACACTTGGGATGTTTCATTATCGGATGGTGTGATTCTTCTTCCATTGCAGGGGTGTGATACCGTAGTGGGCGGTGAACATTTTGTGGAAGTTGGAGGTATTGCCAAAGCCGCACATGAGGCAGGCGTCTCTGGTGCTGTGGCCTTTGGCCAGAAGCTCCGTGGCCTTTTCCAGGCGTACCTTTGTCAGATACGTCCGGATGGACATACCGGTCTTCGCCTTGAACTGCTGGCTCAGATAGCGCCTGTCCAGATCGAAGCGATCGGAGAAATTCTCCACAGTCAGCTTGTCCATATAGTTTTTGTCGATATGCTCTATGATCAGACGGACAAAATCCTGCTGCTGATACTGTGGCTCCAGAAGGTTTGCGTACAGGGCGAACAGATCGCTTGCCACAAGGTAACCCAGCGCATCTGTGGCATCCTTCAGCCCATAGAGATTGGGAAAGGCGTTTTCGGGCAATGTGAACACAGGCGGCAGGATGGAAAAACGGTTTGCCAGCTTGCCTGTGAAGCTGATCCATGCGTACTCCCACGGATCCTCATGGTCGGAGGTGTAGTGGACTTGAGATTCCTCACCGGGCAGGATGATGAAGCCCTGACCGGGCCCGACCGGGTATTCTTTCCCACGGCTGTAGAACGTGCCGTGACCGCGGCGCACATGGTGGATGATAATGGCATTGAAGGAAATGGGCTGCACATGACGACCGGGGAAATTGACGGATTCTCCTACCTCAATAGGGTTGAGATCATCCAGACCGAGGTCAAACAGCAGCTGGATGGGTGCAGGCATCAGATCACCTCCGTTGTTGTTTCCATTGCAGGGGAGTCATCCCATAGTAAGCTGTAAACATTTTGTGGAAGTTGGAGGTATTGCCGAAGCCGCACAGGAGTGAGGCCTCTCTGGTGCCGCAGCCGTCGGAGAGCAGCTCTGCGGCGCGCTCCATTCTCACCTGTGTCAGATAGCTGCGGATGGATGTGCCTGTCTTTGCCTTGAACTGCTGGCTCAGATAGCGCCTGTCCATATTGAAGCGCTGGGCGAAGTTTTCCACCGTCAGCTTTTGCATATAGTTTTTATCGATATGCTCGATGATCAGCTGAGCAAAGTCCCGTTCCTGATACTGGGGATCCAGCAGATTGGCATAGAGAGCAAACAAATCGCTTGCCAGCAGGTAGCCGATGGCACTGGTGGCATTGCGCAGGTCGTGCATATGTGGGAAGGCGCCCTCCGGCAGGGTGAATACAGGCGGCAGGACAGAGAAACGGTATGCCAGCTTTCCTGTGAAGCCGATCCATGCGTATTCCCACGGATCGTCGTGGTCGGACTTGTAGCTGGCAGTCTCACCGGGCAGGATGATGAATGCCTGTCCGGGGCCTACGGGATGGGAATCTCCTCGGCTGTAGAGAGTACCGTGACCGCGGCGGACATGATGGATGACCACGGAATTGAACAGAAGTGGCTGCACATGGCGATCCGGCAGCACGCAGTGCTCACCGACCATGATGGGGTTCAGATCGTCAAGACCCAGATCGAACAGCATTTGAAACGGCGCGGACATACCATCACCTCCCAGAGTAATGTAGTATTATTTTACCATTGATTTTGGAAAAAAAGCAACACCACTCAGTAGAGGAAACAGACGTTTTCTTCAACGCCTTACATTTTACCATTGTTTTTTCCCAAAAAGCAATAGTCAAAAAAGCGTTGTCGCTTTATAATAAAATAGGATGCGGGAGTACCCGCAATTACGAACAAATCGCACAAACACAGGAGGGTATTGTATGAAGAGACGGATCGTCAGTCTTCTGCTGGCACTCATGATGCTGCTGGGCACCGTTCCCGGTGGTATTTTTGCGGCAGAACCGGTGCAGGCGGCACAGGCAGAGCCTGCATCTGATGTGATCAAGATCGACTTTAAGGAGCTTGCATCGGAGATTGCCGATGAGAGCTGGTGGAAAGGCCTGGAAATGGGCACCGGCTCCGATACGGTCAAGCCGTCTGATGCGAGCAATGCGCAGTATGAGGCTCTGCTGGCCTATCTGGAGGAGAACAAGGACTGGACCATCAATGAGTCCGTGTCCAAGGTCGCCAATCCTGCCAGAAGCGCAAAGAGACTGTACATCAATACCAATGAGGAATGGGACTGGGCGTTCCGCTACTTTGCGGGATGGCTGGGCGATACGGAGTCTCTGATGCAGAGAAACGGTCTGCAGATCGATCTGACTGTGTCTGAGGAAGATGCAGGCTGGTACATGATGTCCGTGGAAGCCTTCCTGGAAGGTCTTTCCTCCACACAGGTACCTTCCGGTTTCCAGAGTGCTTCCGGTTACTGTGAGATTCGCGTCAACGGTCAGACCGTCATGCCCTCTCAGCTGCTGGAAGGCGGCAACGTGGTCAGCGCCATGAAGCAGGGCTATGTGGAACTGAAGGCAGGTGTCAACACCGTCACCATCCACAACACCAGAGACCGCGGCGGCAATCTGGGTCATGCCAGACGCACCATCTGCCTGAACAATGTGACCTTCCGCAAGGCAGAGAAGCATAACGGCCCTGTGGACAGCCTGAAGGTGGACTTCAAGGCCTTTGCCGCAAAGGCAGCCTCCCAGAGCTGGTGGAACGATCTGCTGGACAGCGGCTACAGTGATGTGAAGATCTCCGGCACCGGCTCCCGCACTGTGTTCATGAACGATGCCCAGCTGGATGCCTACAGCCAGATGCTTCTGTATCTGAACGAGCACGAGAACTGGAACATCGACGAGCGTCAGAGCATGGTCAGCGTGGCGGATGCTGCCAAGCGTGTGCTGTTTGATAACTCTGTCAATGCCTGCGGTCTGCGTTTCTGGCCCGCATGGCTGCAGGGACAGAATAAGAATACCCTCTATTCCCAGCTGGTCTTCCAGGTGGAAGTGCCTCTGGGTGCAGCCGGTGAGTATGAGCTTCTGATGGATATCCTCCATGAGAGCAATATCTCTACCTTTGCACAGGTGCTGAACATCCAGCCCGGTGCAGGCTACTATGATATTCTGGTCAACGGCGAGGAAGTTGCCGACCGTTTCGATACCGGCTCCCGCGCCGGCAAGAACTACCGCAGTGATGACAGCTTTGGTACCGTCTATCTGAACGAAGGTATCAACACCATCGCGGTGGATCTGGTCAATGACTTCAACGGCACCACCAACAACCTGCGCCGTGCCATGAGCATCTGCGGCATTGAGCTGCGCGGTGTGGAGGCAGAACAGCCCGAAGGCGCCGTGTATGATTTTGCCAAGGCATCCGAGATCACCGCGGAGGACGGCTTTGCCGCCATCGAGACCTATGAGGATCTGGATGTGGATGATGTGGCTTCCGAGCCCTGGCATTTCCTGAATAAGTCCGGCTCTGCCAAGTACAACACCGAAGAGGGCCATGCGGCTCTGGCAGGTGAGTATGTGCAGTTTATGCTGGATGTGTCCGAAAGCGGCTGGCTGCGTCCTGTTATGGAGCTGTACAAGCACTCCGAGGGCGGCGATGTCGCCGTGTATCTTGCTCCTGCCGGAGAAGATGCCACCGATGATGCATGGCTGCTGGGCAAGGTGAATACCTTTGCTCCTGCCAAGAAGGCTGTTTCCGAGCAGCTGCGCCCCGTGTATCTGGAAGCAGGGGAGTATGTGCTGACCATGGAGCAGGCAGGCGCTGCCTTCTACTGGGATGCCTTCTGCCTGCAGACTATGGAAGAGCCTGCTCTGGAGCTGTTTGCTTCCTCTGTCAGCGAAAAGCCCAACCGTGTGGTGGATGTGCCCGTCTACGGTATCTGGGAAGGCATTGGCAAGGACAGTCTGACCGGCGCTGAGTGGTCTGTGTATGTTTCCGATGAGGAAGGCGTCCGTGCCTATGTGACGGATGCAAGCGCAGATGAGACTGCTGTGCTGCACGTGACAGGTCTGGTGCCCGGCACCTACACCGTCATTGCCACCGCGCAGATCGGTGATGTGTCCGCCTCCGTGACCGTTCCCGTGAAGGTCAAGGAGCCTGCGGCTCTGGCATCCATGTCTGTCTCTGTCCCCGGTGTGGAGCGCCAGACGGCAAGAAACACCGTGCAGAAGTTTGACTATGATATGCTGGGCAAGGACGGCGAAGCCATCCTGCCTGCAGAAGTGAATATTGTTTACGAAACCGACAACGACGGCATCATTGCCATCGATGAAGAAACCCATACCTTCCGCACCCTGCAGAACGGCGATGTGACTGTGACCATCACCGCCTCCGTGGGCGACACCTCTCTGACCGATACGGTGGAGCTGACCGTTGCCGATGTGGGCGAGGACTGCTTCAAGTTCACAGACCCCACCTTGGAATCCGAGGATGCTGCCAAGCATTGGATGCTCACGCCCACCACGACCAATGCCTACAACTGGTCCGAGATCGTGGATGACGGCACCGGCAACAAGGTGCTGAAGATCACCAACAACTCTGCTGTTACTTATAATGAGGTCAAGGCTGCCGGCAGCGAGGTCCGTATCCACAACGGCTACTTTGCAGAGCTGCAGCCCGGTCATATGTATGAAATGTCCGCCATGGTCAAGACGGAAAACTACAAGAAGGCACAGAACTCCGCAGGCGATCTGTTCCTTTCTCTCCAGATGTATGACTATCTGACCAACTCCCGTGTGGACAGCATGCTGATCAATCAGGTTCTGGTCTCACAGAATGTGAATATGATGCTGAACAAGTGGACGGAAGTCCGCTTCCTTGTCCGCGCACCTCTGGAGGCGGACGGCCCCGTGTACATCATGCCCCGTATCGTCATGCGTCCCAGCGTTGGCTCGGACTATGACATCAGCGGCTGGAGTGCAACGGCATGGTTTGATGATTTCTGCATCCGTGAGGTCGGTCTGGAGGCTGTGGAGCTGGAGCTTAACGGCAATCTGACCAACACTGTCACTCCTGCGGATCTGATCATCAAGCCCATCGCCACCTCCGGCGATTATATCGATATTTCCGCCAACAAGATCGCGGATATCGTCAGCCTTGAGACCACCAACGATGATGTGGTCACCATCGTTTCCGAGCCTGTGAGAACGCGCTATACCTCCACCTCCATGGAGTATTTCCCCACGGCTTCCGTGAAGCTCATGGGTCTGAATGCGGAGGCAGAACTGGTCGCAAATGTGAATATCCACGGCGTGAATGTGGAAAGCCGCATGGATATGACCAAGACCGATATGCCCGATGTTCTGCGTGACATCAAGTACATCCTCGACGTTGCCGAAGCTGCCGCCATGAAGAAGGGCGATGTGGCACAGGGCATCCTGACAGGCCGTACCACCCAGCTGTCCGATCTGACTGAGGAGCAGCTGCGTGAAGGCGCTGTGTACTTTATCAGCTCCGACAGCAAGGTTGCCGCAGTCGATCAGGCCACCGGTGATGTGACCTGCCTGAGCGAAGGCTCTGCCACCATTACGGCCTATGCCCTCATGGACGGTGTGACTGCCAGCGCATCTGTGGATGTGGTCGTTTCCGACGATACGGATCTGACTGCAGTCAAGGTGCAGGCCCCCGTGGATTATGTGGGTGTGAACAACACCCTGCAGCTGACTGTGGCAGGCACCAAGGCATCCGGCGGCAGCGCCGATATGAGCCGCTATCCCATCGCATGGAGCGTCGATGAAGAGGCTCTGGAAGCAGGCATCGCCGCCATTACCAGAAAGGGTATTCTGACGGGCCTTGCTGAGGGCGAAGTTACCGTGACCGCCTCCATCTCCGTGCAAGGCACTCTGGTCACCGACAGCATGACCTTCCGGGTCGTGCCCAACACCGATCTGGCAGGCGCCGATGTGCTGCTGGACTTCTCCGACGGCCATATGATGGACATCCAGAACTACACTCTGGAAGAAAACGGCGTGCAGATCAATGTGGACGAGACCTATAACGCAGGCAAGGATGCCAAGCCCATCGGCAAGTACGGCTTCGGCTTCAATGCGCCTGTAGGCTCCGGTCTTGTGTTTGACTTTATCGTGAAGAAGGACGGCTGGTACCGCGTGGAAGCAGGCGGTGGCCTGTTCAGTGCCGGTAATATTGCCGATGTCTTTGTGGATGACTACTATGCGGGCAGCATCGACTTCCACGCAGGCAAGAACGGCGCTCCCTACTCTGCATCCATGATCGGCAACACCATCTATCTGGAAGCAGGTGAGCACACCTTCTCCACCATCTCCGCAACCACCGGCTACCAGTATCTGGGTAAGCTGCAGCTGCGTGCTACCACCGATCCCAACCCCATCACGGTGGAAGTCGCTACCGAAAAGGACAGCATCCTTGTGGGCGAGAGCATGGAGCTGATCGTGAAGGCAACAGACGCCAACGGCAAGACCTTCCATCTGAAGACCGTGGCTGAGGAGCCCAACTACACCAACTATATGTATGCCATGCCGCTGCTGAACAATGTCACCG
Organism: Oscillospiraceae bacterium; assembly: GCA_017938625.1. Taxonomy (GTDB): domain Bacteria; phylum Bacillota; class Clostridia; order Oscillospirales; family Oscillospiraceae; genus Avoscillospira. The sequence goes on from JAGBBD010000015.1 coordinate 9,764, forward strand.
TGTCCGGCAGCACCATCACCGGCGCCAAGGCAGGCTCTGCCATGATGGATGTTCTGGCAGAGGTCAACGGTGATCTGAAGTATCTGACCGTAGAGTTCATGGTGGAAGAGGGTACCATCGCCTCTGCCGGCCTGACTGCGGAAAAGACCACCATGGAGCCCAACGGCGGCAGCCAGCAGCTGCAGGTGGTGTGCTATGACATCGCAGGCAGCGAAATGACCATGCTCGAGGGCGTTACCGTCAGCTATGAAAGCAGCGATTCTGCCATTGCGGCAGTTTCTCAGGACGGCGTGGTGACGGCAGGCGCCAAGGAAGGCTCTGCCAAGATCACAGCCACCATCACCGAGGGCAGCCACGTTGTGGAAGCAGCCGTCTGGTTTACGGTGACCACCGGCAAGACTGAGCCCACCATCTATACCTATGAAGAGCGCGAAACTGCGCAGGAAAATATTCTGAAGTACTCCTGGGCATGGGACACCAAGGAAGCTGCCGTCAGTCTGGCAGACTTTGTGGTGGACAATCTGGAGGCCTACTACCAGGGCGCCACCCGTGAGGGTATGCCCCGTACCTCCTCCATGTACCGTGAGGGCTACAACGAGGTCAAGGACTGCGATTACTGCGGCGCTGCCATCGAGACGATTTTCGGTGTCAACTGCTGGATCACCGACCCCATCAACAACCCCTGGAAGGTGACCTGCCCCAACTGTATGCGCGACTTCCCCTCCAACGACTTTGAGGCTTACTACAAGTCCGGTCTGGATGAGCGCGGCTACTTCGATGAGACCAAGGCAGACAAGAGCCTTCTGGTCAACACCACCTTCCCCGACAAGCCTGCCGACTGGGGCGTGGACGACGGCCACGGCTGGCTCACCGGTGATGTGGGCGCCAACGGTGTTGCCGACACCTATAACTACATCGCCTACTACAACCATATGAAGTTCATGCCCAGAGGCAAGGGCATCAACGGTATCCTGGCAGGTCTGGAGGCTCTGGCAAACGCCTATGTCTACACCGGCGAGGAGAAGTACGGCACCGCAGGTGTCATCCTGCTCAGCCGTTTTGCCCAGATCTATCCCGAGTACGATCTGAGCCTGTGGTCCAACACCCTGTACGGCAACTCCGACGGCGGCTCCGGTCACGGCAAGATCTCCGGCGGCATCTGGGAAGGCGACTATGTGGCTCCCGTTCTGGCAAGAGCGGCAGACGCTCTGTGGCCCGCCATGAACAATGACGCAGCCATCGAATATCTGCGCAACGACGCCGTGTTCTACGGTGTGGATCCCGAGGTCATCACCCCCGAATATCTGAGAACCGAAGTGGATGAGGGCATCCTGCTCCAGATCCGCGACGCCTGTCTGACCATGAAGAATGCCGGTAACTTCGGCATGGAACAGGAATCCATGGCTCTGGCAGCTGTGGCGCTGGACCGTCTGCCCGAGACCGAGGAAATGCTGGACTGGACCTTCCGCTACGGCGAGCGTCTGACCGGCAAGGGTCTGCCCAATGTCACCGGCGGCAATGTGCTGTATAACATGGTGAACCTGGTCGACCGCAACGGCTACGGCAACGAAGTTTCCTACACCTACAACCGCTTTTGGTACATGAACCTGATGGGCGTGGCAGATGCCCTCAACGGCTATACCCGTGTGCAGGGCGTGGATATGTGGAAGAATCCCAAGTTTATCGAAATGTTCCGCGCCTACGGCAGAAACATTCAGGGCGGCTATCTGCTGGTGCAGTTCGGTGAGTGCGGCAACATCCAGTCCCCGAATACGGTCATTTCGCTGGACTATGCCACCTACTTCCTGCCTGCTTACCAGAATACAGGCGACCCCTACATCGCACAGATGATCTATGCCGGCAACGGCAACTCTGTGGACGGCCTCCATGCCGATATCTACACCAAGGATCCCGAAAGCGGCATCCGCAACAAGATCCAGGAGGTCGTTGCAGAATACGGCGAACTGGATATGAACAAGAGTGAGCAGCTGGCAGGCTACGGCATGACAGTCCTGCGTGAAGGCCCCTCCCGCTTCCTGGGCAAGAGCGAAAACGCAGATCAGTATTTCTCCACTGCCATGTACTACGGTCTGACCGGACAGGGTCACGGTCAGCTGGAAATGCTGGCAATGAACCTGTTTGGCTACGGCATTGATCTGACCACCAACCTTGGCTACCCCACCATCGTCTCTTCCGGCTCTACGGAGCGTCTGCAGTGGGTGAGAAACACCGTTTCCCACAACACCGTTGTGGTCGATGACGAAGGTCAGCTGGAGCTGCCTTACGGCGGCTTCCCCCAGCACTTCGACGATGCCGGCAAGGTACAGCTGGTGGATGTGGACGGCTCCAATGCCTACGCACAGACGGATATCTACCGCCGTACCCTCGTGACGGTGAAGGCACCCAACGGTGTGCCTTACACGGTGGACTTCTTCCGTGTTCTGGGCGGCAGTGAGCATCTGTATTCCCTCCATGCCAACACCACCATCGATCCTGTCACCGAGGGTCTGGACTTTGACTACCAGCCCATGGGCACCTACGCAGGTGCGGACATCCCCTATGGCTCTTATTACACCCATGAAACCAGCACCGATCCTGCCTTCAACCAGGGCAGCGGCTACAGCTGGCTGAAGGAAGTCTACCGTGATGCAGAGCCTGAGACCGCCTTCAGCGTGGACTGGAACGTGGAAGACTTCCACAGCATGCTGGCAACTTCCGCAGGCATCCATATGAAGGTGACTATGCTCTCGGAAGAGCCCATGAGCGAAGTTGCTCTGGCTGACGGTATTCCGCCCCAGAACGGCACAAACCCCGAAAAGCTGAAGTACATGCTGGTCCGCCGCAGCGGCGACAATGGCATGGATACTCTGTTCACCTCCGTTATCGAGACCTACAAGTTCGATACCCAGATCGCGTCCTCTCAGTTGGTGGATGTGACGCTGGTGGACGGCACCGAGCAGGTGCATGACAAGGCTTCCGCCATTAAGGTCACCTGTGTGGACGGCAGAGAGGACTACATCGTCTATGCCACCAATCCCGGCTGCACCTATGAGGTAGACGGCAAGTTCACCTTCCGCGGCTTCGTGGGCGTGTGCTCCTACTATGACGATGTGCTGGTCTACGCCTATGGCAACGAGGCCGAGCACGTGGCAGGCGTGGTGGACGGCGCTGTGGCTTCCGTCACCGGTCAGGTCGAAGACTTCACCAAGGGTCTGTCTCTGGACGGCTATACCATCACCGTTTCCATCAACGAGCCTGTGACCGCAGAAGACTTTGCGGGCCGCTGCATCTATGTGGAAAACGACAGACAGCGCAATGCGGTCTATCAGATCCAGAGTGCCGAAGTCAACGGCAGCACCGCTGTGCTGAATATCGGCCATGAGACGCTGGTGCGCAGCTATCTGGACGGCTCCGATCTGGAAGCAGGCTTTATCCACAACATCGCGGAAGGCGCAGACTATGTGATCCCCCTGTCTGCCTCCTTCAGCACCGAGGACTTCTTCACCCACACCACCGATCAGGTGGTGAAGGCAGGCTACCGCGCCACCATTACTGCCGGTGTGGACGGCTCCGGCGCTGTCTATGAGGCAGAAGGTCTTGCCAAGGGCATGAAGCTTGATGCCGAAGCCGGTACCATCACCTGGACTCCCACCAAGACGCAGGTGGGCAGATATCCCATCACCATCACAGCTTACACGGCAGACGGTCAGCGTCTGGGCGACCAGTCCTTCGTGATCTATGTGGTTTCCTACACAGGTTCTTCTTACGATCCTTCCGTCTGTGCCCACACCAAGGCTGTGACCTACACCGTGGACGGTGTGGATGAAACTGTCTGTCCTGCCTGCGGTACCATCACCAAGTCCGCAGAAGAGGAAGAGCCCATCGAGACTATCGCTATTGCAGGTACGAACATGAACTTAGGCAACGAGCTTGCTCTCAACTTCATGTTCCCCAAGAGCCTCGACGCTTCCAAGTCCTACACCGCAATCATCACCCAGACTTCCAACGGTAAGACAGTGAAGACCACAGAAGTGGCATCCTCTGACTGGGCATCCTTCAACAATA
>JAGBBD010000016.1 GCA_017938625.1 Oscillospiraceae bacterium
CTGCTGACCGCTACAAGGTCACCATTGACGATATCGTGCTGGCAGACGCCTACTGCCTGGTCAGCGTGGAAGTCTACGACGAAGGCGCTGAGACTCCCTTCGCTTACGGCTCCGACTCCGTGGAAAGCTACGCAAACCGTGGCTCCGCCACCGCAGCTGCTCCTCTGTACAATGCCATCATGAAGTTTGCAACTTCTGCAAAGGCATACCTGCTGAGCAGACAGTAATCCCAACCAACAAAAAAGACCCCCTCGGGGGTCTTTCTTGTTGGTTAATTGACAGTTGACAATTGAAAATTGACAATGAATGTGTCGGCTCCGCCGACGGATTGGAAATCTGCTGCGCACTTTTAAGGCTTCTCCTCTTAGGAGAAGCTGGCAGCCCGCAGGGCTGACTGATGAGGTGTGTGCAGACGGTTTTTAGATTGCCACACTCATTTCATTCGCTCGCAATGACAGCTGTATGATGGGCCGTTCCTCCATTTTCTGTCACCGCGGGTGCAGCGTGTCTTTATTTGCTGAATCGTTTCCTGTATTCACGCGGTGTTGTGGCATAATACTTGCGGAAAAGCTTAGAGAAGTGAGTTGGCTCCTGCAGACCCACCTGTTCCATGATTCTTGCAATGGGCTGATCGGTCGCCTCCAGCAGCCGTTTGGCAGTTTCCATGCGGCGCTCTGTGACGTAGGCGCCGGGAGTCTGACCTGTCATCTTGGCAAAGTATCGGATAAAGTGGTTGGGGTGCATATGGCACAGGGCGGCAAGCTCGGCGTTGGCGATCGGGCGGTTGAGATTGTTGTGAATGTAGGAAAGAACGTCCTGAATCCTTTGCTCTTCTTCACCGCCTACCGTTACTGTGTCCAGTCGGCACAGCTCTACATACAGGGCGATGAGGGAAAGCAGGCAAGCTTTGGCACGCAGCTTGTCTGTGAACTTGTCAGATGCGTTGGCTCGTGTCAGTTCTTCAAACAGCGAACGGACGCGGGTATCGTCACCCACCTGCACCATGTGGGGAAGCCCCAGCAGAGCAGCCAGTTTGGCATTGGGATACAGATCGAAATGCAGCCAGTATTTTTCAAAACTCTTACCGGGCAGATGGCTGTAGCTGTGTCGGACTCCGGCGGGAATATAAAACCATTGTCCACCTTTGGCGATATATTCCTTTCCGTCAATGCAGATGCGGCATGTTCCATGAAGGAAATAATAAAATTTGTTCTGCGTAAAGGCATATTCATGTACGGTCCATTTCTGCCCGGGCGGCAGAGTGTAGTGCGCCCCATCGCGGCAGACTGCGTTCAGATTTGCAAAGTAGGCATCATGTAAATATTTCATGGTATTCTCCAATGCGAAATTACGCTAATTTTGTTGCATTTTTTGGTGCTGTACCCTCTTTGAATTTGGCAGAAACTTCGCTACACTAACAATGTGATCATAGCATATGGCAGGTGTTCTGACAAGAAATCTGCTCAAAAATGACGCAATTATGCACAAAGCGAGGTGTACAGGGTGGGGAACTATCAATACAGCATTTTTTCTGATGCCATGGAATATATTCTTGCCCATCTGGAAGAGCCTTTGCAGGTACCCAATATTGCAAAAGCCATTCATGTCAGCCAGTCGTGTCTGCAGCGCAGCTTCCGCGCTTGTGCGGGAGAGAGCGTTTATGCCCATCTGCTGCGCACCAAGCTGCGTCTTGCCGCAGAACTGCTGGCTCAGGGAAAAACCGTCAGTGATGCAGCTCGGGCTGTAGGGTTCGGTAACAGCAATCACTTCTGCCGCTGCTTTAAAAAAGAATTCGGGATCAATCCTTCTCAGGCGAAGAAGCAAGGCATATAAAAGCAGGATGCACAATTTCGGAAAACCGAAAATGTGCATCTTACCTATTGTTGGGAAATTTTGCACGGGTCATTCCCTTTTTTTCGTTTTTCTGGTAAAATCGGCATATAGAGTATGGGACAGAAAGCCTGTTTTACATACACAGAACTTGAAAGGAGATCATCATTATGGGTCTTTTAAAAGCTGCATTCGGTGCAGCCGGCGGTGTGCTGGCTGATCAGTGGAAGGATTATTTTGTGGCAGATGCTTTGCCTGCCGATGTCCTTGTGAGAAAGGGACAGAAAAAGGCAGGAGGTCGTTCCTCCAATACCAAGGGAACTGACAATATCATTACCTCCGGCTCTGTGATCGTGGTGCAGGAAGGTCAGTGTATGATGATCGTGGATCAGGGTCAGATCGTGGAATTTGCCGCCGAGCCCGGTGAGTATACGTACGATGCCTCCACAGAGCCGACCATCTTCTGCGGTGATCTTGGTGAGGGCATCAAGCAGTCCTTCGCAGCCCTCGGCAAGCGCTTCACCTTCGGCGGTGAGCCTGCCAAGGATCAGAGAGTCTATTTCTTCAACACCAAGGAGATCATGGGCAACAAATACGGCACGCCTGCACCCATCTCCATTACGGCGCTGATCGACCGTGCTGTTTCCAGAACGCTGACCATCGGCATCCGCTGCTTTGGTGAATACTCCTTCCGTCTTGCTGACCCCATGCTGTTCTATAAGAACGCCTGCGGCAATGTGAGCGGCGACTATACCAGAGCTGAGATGGAGAGCCAGATGCGCACGGAGCTGCTGACTGCCCTTTCTCCTGCTTTCGGTCAGATCGCCCAGAAGGGTATCATCTACTCCGATCTCACCATGCACACCATGGAGATGGCAGACACCCTCAATGAACTGCTGTCCAAGAAGTGGCGCGACCTGCGCGGTATCGAGATCGTGTCTTTCGGTATCTCTTCCATCCGTCCCGATGAAGAATCCGAAGCAAAGATCCGCCAGATGCAGGAGAGCCTGTTCTACTCCGATCCCACCTTGGCAGGTGCACGCATGGCAGGCGCACAGGCCAATGCCATGGAAGCTGCCGCTTCCAATACGGCCACAGGCCCTGCCATGGCATTCATGGGTATGGGCATGGCAAATCAGATGGGCGGCATGAATGCGGCCAATCTGTTCCAGATGGGTGCGCAGCAGGCCCAGCAGGCGCAGGCTGCACCTGCTTCCGTGCAGGGCGGCTGGCAGTGTGCCTGCGGCGCGACTGCCACCGGCAAATTCTGCCCTGAGTGCGGCGCCAAGAAGCCGGAGCCCAAGGCTGCCGGTGGATGGCAGTGCGCCTGCGGCGCAACGGCCACCGGCAAATTCTGCCCCGAGTGCGGCGCTCCCAAGCCTGCAGACGGCTGGACCTGCGCCTGCGGTGCGGTGAACAAGGGTAAGTTCTGTCCCGAATGTGGTGCTAAGAAGCCTGCCGGAGTTCCTCAGTATAAGTGTGACAAGTGCGGCTGGGAGCCTGAGAAGGGCACAACACCGCCCAAATTCTGTCCCGAGTGCGGCGATCCTTTTGACAGCGGCGATATCATCTGATGACCCTGGCTGCCTACTGATGAGGAGATTTCTTCTATGGCAAATCAAGTGACCAACTATCAGTGCCCTGCCTGCACAGGCCCACTGAATTTTGATCCGGAAACGGGAAAAGTGAGCTGTGAATACTGCGGATCGATCTATGAACTGTCGCAGATCGAGGCACTGTACAGAGAAAAAGACGCTTCTGCCGCCGAAGCTGCAGCAGAAGCAGAAAAGAAGCAGGAAGACAGCCCGTGGGATGAATCCGATCTGACGAATGACTGGGGCGCAGACGGAGAGGGCATGAAGACCTACTCCTGTCCTTCCTGCACGGCGGAACTGATCTGTGATGAGACCACCGCTGCCACTGCCTGCCCTTACTGCGGCAATCCGACCATCGTACCCGGGCAGTTCACAGGGAGCTTAAAGCCGGACTTCGTGATCCCCTTCAAACTGAAAAAGGAAGACGCGGTGGCGGCGTTAAAAAAGCACTACGGCAAGCGTTTCTTCCTGCCCAAGTCTTTCAAATCAGATAACCACATCGAAAAAGTGCAGGGCGTGTATGTGCCCTTCTGGCTCTTTGATGGTGAGGCGGAGGGGACGGTGGTCTATAACACCACCAGAAGCCGCAGATACAGACAGGGCGATTATGAGATCACAGAGACTTCCCACTTTGTGGTGACCCGTGAGGGCAGTGTGGCGTTTGAAAAGATTCCTGTGGACGCTTCCAGCAAAATGCCGGATGACCATATGGACTCCATCGAGCCTTATGATTATTCTGAGCTGAAGCCCTTCTCTTCGGCATATCTGCCGGGTTTTTTGGCAGATAAATATGACGTGTCCATTGAGCAAAGTAAGGCAAGAGCCGATGAACGGTGTGACGGTACGCTGGAGGAAAAGCTGCGTGATACGGTCGTGGGATATGAAACGGTCGTCCCTATGAGCAAAAACTTCCGGCTGCACCGCGGAAAAGTCCACTATGCGCTGCTGCCTGTCTGGTTGCTAAATACCAGGTGGAACGGGGAAAACTTCCTGTTTGCCATGAATGGGCAGTCCGGTAAAATGGTCGGAGACCTGCCGGTAGACAAGAAAAAATACTGGCTGACCTTTTTGGGAATCGGCATGGTGCTCAGCGTCCTCGGACTGCTGCTGGTCTTGTAGGGAGGTGGCATGGCAATGAAACGGAACATAACGGTTTTGATCCTTCTTGCTTTGCTGTTGGCGTTGCTGGTGCTTCCCATACAGGCAGAAGAAGGGCTTTCGCACGTGACAGACGAAGCAGCGATTTTGACCGAGGAAGAAACGCTGCAGCTGGAAGAACTGTGCAGGAGCGTTTCCGAAGACTACAGCGTGGGTGTGTATATCGTCACTGTGGACGATTATGCTGTCTATGGCAGCGATGTATATGAAGTGACTTGTGATGTTTATCACGAGTATACCATGGGCAAGGGCAGCGAACGAAACGGCATTATGCTCCTTCTGAGCATGGATAGCCGGGACTTTGCCACATTTGTCTATGGTGCAGATGCCGAATATGCGTTCAGCGACTATGCACTACTGCTTTTGGAAGATGCGTTTTTGCCTCATTTTGGTGAAGACGATTGGTATGAAGGCTTCCGCGCCTATGCCTTGACCTGTCAGGACTACCTTGAAAGTGCCGCTGCCGGCGAACCTGTGGAGTCCGGCGATGGGATCTTGTATGTGATCGTCATCGGCGTATCCTTTTTGATCGCGCTGATCGTTGTGAGCATCCTGAGAGCAGGCATGAAAAATGTCAGAACAAAGTATGAAGCCGATGCCTATGTGTCAAGAGATCTTGCCTTGACCCAGCGGCGCGACCAGTTTACCCACAAAACCACGACCAGAAGAAAAATCGAGACCAATTCCTCTTCCGGCTCCAAATCCCACTCCGGAGGAGGCGGCCACGGAAGATCCGGAAAGTTCTGACAAAGAGCGCTTACCTCACAGGAGGTAAGCGCTTTTTTATCCTTCTTGCTGTTTGAGTTCTTTGAATTCTGATGGGCTCATGCCGTATTCCCGCTTAAAAAGCTTGGAAAAAATGGATGCGGCGCTGTAGCCGCACAGGGCGGCAACCTCTTTGACGGAGTAGCCCAGCATGAGATACCGACGCGCTTCACTCAACCGCACATCAAGGATCTGATCCTGAATGGTCCTGCCTGTCTTTTCTCGGAACAATCGCGAGAGGTAAAATCGGTTGAGCCCCACGTGATCAGCGATCTCCTGGACAGTAATGGGTTTGGCGTAGGAAAGCTGGATATAGTCTGCCACCATCTGCACATAATTGGGGCGGTGGGTCTGGGTGCGCAGAAACCTACCATAGAAGGAGAACAGATCTGCTGCCAGATGGTACACAAGTCCGTCGTCGGAAAAATCCGTTTTCCTCAAATTGGGGAACATATCATCCGTCAGTTCGAACACAGGCGGCAGGGACGAGAAGGCATCGGCAAGAGCACCTGTGAAGCCGACCCAGCGATAGCTCCATGGGTCACGCTTGTTGGCAGTGTAAGATGCTGCCTGCCCGGGGAGGATGATGAATACCTGACCTGCTTTCACAGGATACGAGTTGCTGCCCAGATGCAGTGTGCCGCCGCCTGCCAGAACTGTGTGGATCAAGGTGCTGTTGCGGTGATCGGGAATGATGTGTTGCCCCGAAGGACAGTCGGACCAGCCTGCCAGAATGGGATTAAGATCCTGCAGATTACGGTTGAGCAGGATCTGATATTCATGTGACATATTTTTTCTCCTTTTGGAAGATGTTGCAATTATATCATGGATTGGGCATATGGTGCAATGGAAAAAAAGACGGGATTGTTGTATGATTTTTTTAGATATTCTGAACAGGGAGGACGATCGGAATGAAACATCGTTTGTTGAGTTTGCTTCTGGTTTTTGTCATGGTTTTTGGGATGCTTCCGGCGGTGCACACAGCTGCCGCAGAGCCGGAAACCGTGAAGGTGGATTTCATGGCAGATGCAAAAGCCATGGCGCAGGAGGACTTCTGGGATGAGCTGAAAAGCACCTCTGTCAGCGGCATGAAGGTGGTGGGCTACGATCACCGCTTTGGTGAGACCACCCAGACCCAGCGTGATGCTTATGCCGACATGAGACAATGGCTGGCGGAGCATTCCAACTGGAATATTGATGAAAACAGTACCAAGTTTGATGAGAACTGGCTTGCCAAACGTCTGTTCATCAATGCAGGTGACGGTGACTACGGTCTGCGTTTTTATTCCGGTCAGTACCTCAATGAGGGCTGGGCCTCCAGCCTGTATCTGACCATCGACGCACCTGCGGAGGGCACCTATGGTTTCAAAATGTCGGTGCACAACGAAAACGGCAGCATCAACATTGACGGCTGCTGTGGCGGCGGTTACGGTGATATTTATATCAACGATACCCTCGTTCGGGACAACTATAAGTTCTATGCCTCTGCCGATGAGACTCTGACCTTAAACCTTGGCGCTGTGCAGCTGCGTGAGGGCGAGAACACTCTGCGGCTGGACATGATCTCCGACAAGAACGGCGGCAGCGGCTCTGCCGACCGTGCGGCGATTTTGCGCTATCTGGAGTTCACCCCCATGAGCGATACCATGGAGCTTTCTGTTATGGAAAGCGTCAAGACGGTGGTGGATCTGACGGATTCCTATCTGCCCTTTGATGCCGTGGTTTCGGAAGATACACTTTCCTATACGGTTGCCAATGAAAAGGTGGTCTCCGTCAGTCTGACAGACAGCGGCAAGCTGCAGCTGCGCGGCAAGAGCGTGGGGCAGACGGATGTGCAGATCGTCTACAACGGCGCAGCCCTTTGCACGCTGGTTGTCACCGTGACGGAGCGCAGCGGTGATATTCCCGAGGCGCAGCCCATCAAGGTGGACTTTATGGGTGATATCAAAGCCATGGCACAGGAGAGCTTCTGGGAAAACCTGAAGCAGACCTCTGCGGAGGGTGTCAAGGTGGTGGGACACCACGCGCCTACAGGCTCCATGACCCAGTCGGAGCGCGCTGCCTATGACGAGATGCTTCTGTGGCTTTCTGAGAACACCAACTGGAATGTGGACGAGGGTCAGACCAAGCTGAAAGAGGACTGGCTCAGCAAGCGTCTGATGTTCAACGCAGGCGCAGGGGACTACGGTCTTCGTTTTTATACCGGTCAGTATCTGAACGAGGGCTGGGCATCCACCCTGTATCTGACGGTGGAGGCGCCTGCCTACGGGCTTTACAGCTTCCAAATGTCTGTCCGCAATGAAAACGGCGATCTGAACATCGACAATGTCTGCGGCGGCGGTTTCGGTGATATCTATGTCAACGGCGAGCTGCTGTACGATAACTACCATTTCAGAGCCTCGGCAGATACCACTTTGACCATCAACCTTGGTGCGGTGGAGCTGGAAGAGGGCAAAAACACCATTGCCTTTGACATGATCTCCGATAAGAACGGCGGCGCAGGTTCGGCAGACCGTGCGGCGATCCTGCGCTATCTGGAGTTTATCCCGGTGTCCGAGAGCATGGAGGCACAGGTCGCGGAGCGCGGCAAACTGCGAATGGATCTGCGGGAGAGCCTGCTGCCCTTTGATACCGTGATCTCCGAGGAGCACTTTGCCGTGACTTCCTCTGCCGACAGCGTTGCCGCTGTGTCCATTACGGATGATGGCATGCTGGAGATCCGGGGCAAGCACGCAGGTACGGCAGATGTGACCGTGCTGCAGGATGGAGAAGAACTCTGCACCATTGCCGTGACTGTTCTGGAGCGGGATACCTCTGTGCCTCTTGAGACCATCACCGCCGATTTTATGGGCGATATCCGTGCCATGGCGCAGGAGGACTTCTGGCAGCGGCTGAAGGATGCGTCCGTCAGCAATGTCAAGGTTGTGGGTTACCACTCCAATACAGACCCCATGACCGACAGCCAGCGTCAGGCATATGCAGATATGCGGACTTGGCTTTCCGAGCACTCCAACTGGAATATTGATGAAGAAAAGACCAAACTGCTGGATGACAGCGCATGGAAGCGCGTCATGTTCAATGCAGGCAAGTCCGACTATGCCCTTCGCTTCTATACCGGAATGTACCTCAACAGCGGCTGGGCATCCAGTCTGTACATCACTGTGGATGCCCCTGTGGGCGGCAGCTACAGCTTCCGGATGTCCCTTCACAACGAAAACGGCAATGTGAACATTGACAATATCTGTGGCGGCGGCTTTGGCAATATCTATGTCAACGAAGAACTGATCTATGAAAACTATCACTTCCGCGCTGACCCCGATGAGACGCTGACAGTCAACTTTGGCGCCGTGGATCTCAACGAGGGAGAAAACACGGTGAGAATCGATATTCTCTCCGATAAGAACGGCGGCAGCGGCTCTGCTGACCGTGCGGCGATTTTGCGCAATTATACCTTTGTTCCTCTGGATGATGAGATCGTGCCTGCCTATACCAAGCGCGTCATTGATCTGAGCGCGACCTATCTTCCTTTTGACGCGGCAGTTTCTGCCCAGACTCACACCGTGGTATGCTCCGATGAGACTTTGGTCACGGCATCCATCGATGAAAAGGGAAGACTTGTCCTGGAAGGTCACATCCCCGGCGAAGCAGAAGTGAAGATTCTGCAGGATGAAGAAGAGCTGTGCCTGATCTATGTAAAGGTCATGGATTTTGACGGCGAGCTGGATGATCTGGGCGGCAACCCTGTGAAGGCAGATATTTCCGCATCCCCCATGATGGTGGATATCCCTGCAAACGGTGCTTATGCCATGAAGGTAACAGGCAGCGTGACAGACGGTACGGTCAGCGTGGATGATCTGGTCATCTATGAGGGCTTGACTGCGCAGGGCGAGAGAAACCTTGGTGCAGTGCAGCTGGAAAAGGGTGAGCACACCATCACCGTCACCGGTGCAGAGTCTTTGCAGTCCATTATCTTTGAGCCTCTGGGTACCCGATACGCAGAACGCGGACGGGAACTGTATGTGGATCTGAACGAGACCTACTTTGCCTTTGATAAGACCTTTACGGCAACGGCAAGCAGCGCGGATGCCACCATTGCGACGGCAAAAATTGATGAAGAGAATCTTCTCGTGATCGAGGGAAAGAGCCTTGGTGCCACGGTGGTTACCGTGCAGGCAGACGGGCAAACTCTGACGGTTCCCGTGCGTGTGATTCCGGCAGGCAGTCTGCAGGATGTGACCTATACCCTTGACGGCTTCCGTGCGGCGACCTTGCGCCATGGGGAAACTGCCGTGGGCGATCTGACCGGTCTGACCACGCAGGACATGCCCTTGATCGAAAAGCAGCTGCGGCAGACAGGCTCTGTCTACTTTGTCAGCAGCAATACAGCCGTTGCCGCCGTGGATCAGAGCACAGGCGATGTGACCTGTGTGGGCGAAGGCACGGCAGTGATCACCGCCTATGCAAACCTTGACGGTGTGACGAAAAAAGCATCTGTCACCTTAACTGTGACCGACGATACGGATCTTGCCTCCATCAGCCTGCAGGCACCTGTTTCCTATGTGGGTGTGGGCAACGTTCTGCAGCTGACTGCACAGGGCAAAAAAGCCTCCGGTGCATCGGCTGATATGAGCCTGTACCCCGTGTTCTGGAGCGTGGACGACGAGAGCCTTGCCTCCATTACGCAGGAGGGCAGACTGACAGGTCTTGCCGAAGGTACCGTCACCGTCACGGCACAGGCAGGTGTGCAGCGCACAGCGCTCAGCGCCTCTATGCAGGTGCGGATCGTGCCGGGCAGCGAACTGGCAGGCTCTGATATTTATTTGGATTTCAACAAGGACCGCGTGGTGTCCATCAAGACCGCCACTCTTGAAAAGGACGGCGTGCAAATTAACCGGGAGAAGACCTACCTTGGCGGCGAGAAGATCGCCCATGTGGACTCCAACGGTCTGTCCATGGATCTGCCTGTGGGCGAATGCTTCGTGGTGGACTTTGTGGCAGAGCGGGAAGGCTGGTACTACCTGCAGGTAGACGGCGTAGCCCAGCTGCTTGCCAACCAGAACCACATCTTCCTGGATGATGCCTATATGGGCTTTATCGACTTTACCGACGGCCGTGTGGGTCTGCCCAATAACCTGCAGCGTACCATGAACACCATCTGGCTGGATGCAGGTGTCCACACTATTACCATGCAGGCAGTCACAGAGGGCAAGATGTATCTTGGCAGATACATTCTGCGTCCTGTGCCCGATCCCTTTGACATGGAGATCGCAGCCCAGCTGGAAGAAACACCGCTGCTGCCGGGCGGCAGCACGGAAGTGCTTGTGAATGTGACCGATGCCAACGGCAGGACATTTAACCTAAAGGCAGAAAACAAAGCGCCTTCTTATACCAACTATTTTGTGCTGTCTTCTTCCAATGAAGCTGTGCTGCGGGCTTCCGGCGGAACTGTGGCAGCGGTGGGAGCAGGCACAGCGCAGATCACTGTGACAGGTGAGATCAACGGCGAGAGCTTTGCCCATACCATTCCCGTCACTGTGGAACAGGGCACCATTGCCAAGGCAGAGCTGACTGCCGAAGAGACCACACTGCAGCCCACGGACGAGGGTGTGCAGCTGACCTTGACAGCTTACGGCAGCGCGGATCAGACTGTGGCAGCACCGGCTGTGCGCTATGAAAGCAGCGACAATTCTGTGGCAGCCGTGGATGAAAACGGCTATGTGACCGTCGCGGGTGCAGAAGGCTCTGCAAAGATCACTGCTGTGATCACAGAAGGCAGCCGTGAGATCACAGCCGAGATCTGGATCACCGTGACCTCCGGCAAGTCTGAGCCCAGCCTTTACACCTACGCAGAGCGTGAAGCGGCACAGGAAAACGTGAGCAAGTATTCCTGGGCATGGAACATGAAGGAAGAGGCTGTCAACGAGGCAGACTACTATGTGGAGCATCTGGATCTGCTGTATGATATGTGGATCCGGGAGGGATTGCCCAGAAATGCCCGTGTGGGCTACGAATATGAGGATAACTACATTTACTGCCGCTACTGCGGCACAGACCTTGCCTCCATCGACGGACACTATCCCTGGATCGTGGATGTGATCGGCAATCCCTGGAAGATCACCTGTCCTATCTGTGAGCGGGATTTCCCCTCCAACGACTTTGAAAGCTACTATAAGTCCGGTCTGGATGCGCAGGGCTACTTCCATGAGGAACTGGCAGACGAAGCGTACCTTGTCAACGAGCTCTACCCCGAAATGGGTGAGGGCTGGGGCGTGGACGATGGTTGGGGCTACACCGATGAAAACGGCACAGCCACCTATATTGCCTACTATGTCCATTGTATCTTCCGTCCTCTGGGTGATTGCGCGCCCTATGCCATGACCAATATCCTCAACACGTTGACCAACGCTTATCTGTATACAGGCGATGAGACCTACGGCTCAGCCGGTGCGATTCTGCTCAACCGTATGGCAGATATCTATCCCGAGTATGACCTCAATCAGTACGACATTGCCATGTGGCAGGGCTCCGATGGCGGCTCCGGCAACGGCAAGCTGGTGGGCAGAATCTGGGAAGCCGATGATATCGGTCCTGCCCTTGCCAAGGCAGCCGATGCCTTCTGGCCCTGTATGGATAACCCCGATGTGATCGAGTATCTGAAATCGCGCGCCGCCTTCAAGGGCGTGGCACCGGAGGAGATCACCCCCCAGTACCTGCGTAACGAGATCGATGAGGATATTCTGCTGCAGATCAAGAACTCCTGTGAGACCCAGCAGATGATCGGCAACTTCGGTATGGAGCAGGCTTCCATGGCCTATGCTGCCGTGGCGCTGGATCGCATGCCGGAGACCAAAGAAATGATCGAGTGGATCTATGCCCCCAGCTTCCTGTCCGGCTTTGGCAGAGAGTCTGTCAACACAGGCGGCGGCGTCATGAACTATCTGGTCAATCTGGTGGATCGTGACGGTATGGGCGATGAGGTGTCGTATCTGTATAACTCCCTGCTGCCCGTGGATCTCATGGGCATGGCACAGGCACTGGATGGCTATGACAAGGTGGAAAACGCAGACCTTTGGGAAAACCAGAAGTTCGTCGCTTTCACATGGTCACTCTTCCGTCTGACTGTCTGCGGTAATATGATGACCCAGGTGGGCGAAGCGGGCGGCGTTCAGTCTCAGGGCTGGCCCATCAACTTCGATACCATGGTGGAGGCCTTTGTTAAAACAGGAAATGCTGACATTGCCAGAGCAGTCTATGCTGCCAATGGCAATACGGCAGAGGGAATCCATGCAGACATTTTCACCAAAGATCCGGAAACCGGCATCCGCAACCGGATCGAAGCCATTATCCGGGAAGAAGGGGAATGGAATCACAACAATTCCGATATGATGGCAGGCTTCGGTATTGCCATCTTGCGCGAAGGCCCCGAACGCTTCCTTGGCAAGCATGAAAACGGACACCTGTACTCCGATTACTGGATGTATTTCGGCAGAACGGCAGGCAACGGACATGAAAAATCCGATGCGCTTGCCATCGATCTGGAAGCCTTCGGCATTGGACTTTCTTCCACCTTGGGCTATCCGCTGGTGGTTTCGGCAGGCAGCTACGAGCGCGAGCAGTGGATCCGCAACACCGTTTCCCACAACACGGTCGTGGTCAATGATATCGGTCAGTCCGAAATGCTCTGGGGCGGTCATCCCATGCATTTTGCCGATGATGACAGAGCCAAGATTATCGATGTGGATGCATCCGATGCCTACCCCGAAACGGATATTTATCGCCGTACTCTGGTGACGGTACAGGCACCCAATGGTGTGGACTATGCTGTGGACTTCTTCCGCATTCTGGGCGGCAGTGAGCATGTCTATTCCTTCCATGGCGCAACCATGGAAGATCCTGCCACCACAGGACTCACCCTGATGGAGCAGCCCATGGGCACCTATGCAGGGCCTGATATCCCCTATGGCACATGGAACAAATACGGTCATGCGGATATCAATGCCAGCCGCGGCAGCGGTTACAGCTGGCTGGATGATGTGAGCCGTGACGCAGACCCGGAGAGCACTTTCACCGTGGACTGGGAGATCGAGGATTTCCACAGCCGTCTGTCCACCACGGCAGGTGTGCATCTGAAGCTGCATATGCTCTCGGAAGAGCCTATGACCGAAGTGGCGCTGGCAAACGGACATCCTCCCAGAAACGGCGATAATCCGGAGCATGTGGAATATCTGCTGGCACGACGCAGCGGTATGGACGGTATGGACACCCTCTTTACCACGGTCATTGAGCCTTATCAGCATGACAGCTATATCCGCGCAGCGCAGCTGGTGGATGTGGAGCTGACTGCAGGCACACAAACGGCAGCAGACCGCGCCGCCGCCATGAAGATCACACTGGAAAGCGGCAGAACGGACTATGTGATCTATGCTACCAATCCCAATTGCACCTATTTGGTGGACGGGAAGATCACCTTTAAGGGCTTTGCGGGTGTCTGTTCTTACGAGGGCGGCAAGCTGACCTATGCATGGGGCAGCGAAGTGACAGAGCTTGCGAACGTGATCAATGAACAGCTCCCTGCAGTAACAGGCAGCGTTCTGGATTTCACCAAGGGCTTGGTGCTGGACGGCTACACCATGACCATTGCCATGGATCAGCCTGTCACGGAGCAGGAGCTGACAGACCGCTATGTGTATGTGGAGAACAATAACTCCCAACGCAACGCAGCATACCGAATCTACGGTGCTGTCATCACAGGCAATACTGCCGTACTGGATCTGCATTCCCAGACCCTTGTCCGCTCCTATGCAGATGACAAAGATCTGAGCAAAGGCTTTGTTCAGAACATTTCCGTGGGTGACAGCTTAACCATCCCGCTGACTCACTCCTTCGATCAAGACAGTTTGTTGCACTTTATCGAAGATCAGGTGGTGAAGACCGGCTACCGCATGGAATTGCAGGTGGGCGCAGCAGAAACTTCTGCGACCTACGAAGCAGACGGCTTGGTCAAGGGCATGAAGTTTGATGCCCAGACCGGCAAGCTGACCTGGACGCCCTCCAAGACCCAGGTGGGTCGCTATCCCATCACCGTCAAGGCAGTCAATGAAACCGGCGATGTTCTGGCAACGATGGAATTTGTGATCTATGTGGTCGCTTACACCGGCGCTTCTTACGACGCATCCGTCTGTAAGCATACCAAGGCGATCACCTACACCGTGGACGGTATCGATGAGACGGTCTGTCCCGCCTGCGGCTTGATCACCAAGACTGAGCCGGTGGAAGAACCCATCGAGACCATCGCCATCGCAGGTACCAACATGAACCTGGGCAACGAACTTGCTGTTAACTTCATGTTCCCCAAGACGCTGGATGCTTCCAAGTCCTACACCGCCATCATCACGCAAGTCTCTCAGGGTAAGACGGTGAAGACCACGGAAGTGGCATCCTCTGACTGGGCATCCTTCAACAATACGCTGTATAAGGTGACGGCTTCCGTCCGCGCCATGGAGATGGCAGACGAGCTGAGCATCCGGATCGTGGACGAAGAGGGCAATGTGTACAATGAGGCTTACACGACCTCCGTCCGTGCCTACGGCATGAAGGCTCTGGCAGCAGCATCCTCTTCCGACGAGATGAAGCGGCTTGTGGTGGATATGCTGAACTACGGCTCTC
>JAGBBD010000017.1 GCA_017938625.1 Oscillospiraceae bacterium
AAGGCTTGGAGGAAGCGTCGATCATGACGGAGGTGAAGCCGCCGTCGATGCAGGACTTGCAGGTCTCAAAGCTGTCGCCGTGATCCAGATGCAGAGCGATGGGAATCTCAGGGCATTCCAGAATGGCAGCTTCCACCAGCTTGACCAGGTAGGTGTGGTTTGCGTATGCACGCGCACCCTTGGAAACCTGCAGGATCACGGGAGCCTTTTCTTCTTTACAGGCTTCGGTGATACCCTGAACGATCTCCATGTTGTTGACATTGAAGGCGCCGATGGCGTAGCCACCGTTGTAAGCCTTCGCGAACATTTCTTTTGTATTGACCAGAGGCATGGGAAACAACTCCTTTTTAAAATTGTCTAAGATTATATTATCAAATCGATAAAAAAATTGCAATAGACGAAGTTGACAAGATGCATCTTTTGTGCCATAGGGTATTTGTTGAGAATATGGCTTGGGGCGGCACAGACGGCCAAAACCGCTTATACGCCGATCACATTGGCTGTTGCGGCGCGGGCCCAGCTGTTAAAGCGGACAGGGCCGGGGATGATCTGCTCCACCGTGCTGCGGAAATCCAGAACAGGCTCTTCCAGTTCATCGATCTTGTGGATGTTTCCTGCGGCATATTCCTCCAACCGCCAGATGCAATGCTTGACTCTTTGGATCAGACCGCCAAGACGGATATCCTGAACTTCAAAGCCTTGAGGCTTGTTCTCCTGCAGCCATTGGGCGCGGTAAACCGTGTAGAACACCTCCAGCTTTTCCAGAAGCTCCCGGTAACATGGCAGCACGTTCTCAATGCTGCCTTCCATGTAGGCGTCTCTTGTCCGGACGCCAAGCTCCATCTTGATCGCCATGACATCGCACAGCGCCTTTGCGCTGCGGAAGAGATAATCAAATTCCGACATGGAGCCGAGATCGGCAAGTTTTTTGGAACACGCACCGTAGGCAGCGCCATCGCCGGGGCAGACCGTGCCATCGAACTTGCCCATGAAGCAGTCGGAGTAGAGCATGTATTTTTCCGGATCATTGGGGCCTGTGGGCCACTGGGGCGGCACGGGAGACGCAGTGGGTGTCTGAGGCAGATCCAGCATCATGAAGTCATCAAAGGCAAGACCGAATGTTTCGCGGAAGCCTTCTTTGATGGCTTCCATATCTTCGATGCCCTTTGCCAGCTGCGCGGCACAGTACAAAGAAGGAAGCAGGGCAAACTTGCTGCACTCTGCGCCGTCATCATTCCAAAGAGTCAGGAAAATGTTCTGCGTGCCGTTCTTTTCACAGGCGGCGAAGGCTGCTTTGGTTGCATCCATGCTGAAGGCATTGTGGGGCGCGAAGCCTGTCCAGCTCCAAAGACCGCCTGCAAACCATACGCCTTCCTTGCAGGCATTGTGCTTTTTCAGTTCCTTGTCATAGTGTGCTTCTTCGCAGCCGTAGTAATCCCAGTAGATCAGATCCACATTGTCCGGTACTTTGCCGCGAACGTCGGCGGTGATATCCAGAGAAGTCATATCATCCCCGGCGTCATTGAGCATACGGAAGAACATATCGCCCCACATGGAAAGCTGCAGGTCGTATTGCTTGGCGATCTGTGATACTCTGGTCAGATGCTTCAGCAGGATCTCGGTGCGATCCTTCAGACCAAATCGGGACAGGTACTGCCCTCGTCCCATCATATGGGCTTCATCCATGCCGATGTTGACATGCTTGCTGCGGAAGGTGCGGCTGACTACGCGGAACATCTCGTCAATGAGTTCATATGTTTTTTCTTCATCTGCCAGCAAAATATCGTAGCAGTCGCGGATGGGGGCATAGCAGTTCCATTGGAAGATCTGATTTAAGTGGGCCAGCGTCTGGATGCAGGGGACAAGTTCAATGCCTTTGGAATATGCATAATCATCGATCTGCTTTAATTCCTGCTGGGAGTATCTGCCGCGCAGGTGACCGAAATAAGGGTGGGTGTCCAGCTGGAAGGTGTCTTCTGTGTAGAGCATCAGGGTGTTGTAGCCGATCTTTGCCAGAATATCGATCCAGCGCTTTACGCTTTGGACGGTCATGACTGCATTTCTGGAGCAGTCGATCATGGTTCCGAGTCTGTTCAGTTTCATGGTATCAGCCCTTTCCTTATAAGATCGAAAAATAAATTTGCGCTTGGGTTTGTTCCATGTTATTATAAGGGAAACTGTAACCGATGAAAAGTCAAATGCTGCAGATCAGCAGTCACGATACGCTGATTTGCTCCGTGGAGTCACGATGAACAGAATTGTAAAAAACACAGCTATGCTGTACATTATGAATATTGCCAAGCTGGTGTTTCCGCTTTTGACCCTGCCGTATCTGGCAAGGGTTTTGTCCACGGAAGCCAACGCTGTTTACACCTATGTGAAAAACAGCGTGCTCATGTATGTCCAGCTGATCATTGACTTCGGCTTCCTGCTTTCCGCCACCCGTGCCATTGCACAGGCACAGGGAGACCGTGACAAGATCGGCTCGATCGTCGGTGACGTCATGGTGGGTAAAGGCCTTTTGTCTTTGCTGGCATTTGCCGTGCTGGCGGTCATGACTATGACCATCGACATTCTGGGAAACAATCCTCTGTATACCTTCCTGTCCTTCCTGCAGGCGGTGAGCACCATCTTCCTTGTGGACTTTTTGTTCCACGGTCTGGAACGGATGCACGTGATCACCATCCGCTATTTTATCACCCGCCTCATCACCGTGGCGTTGACCTTTTTGCTCATCAAGGATGACAGCGACCTGCTGCTGATCCCGGTGCTGGAGATCTTAGGCAATCTGGCAGCTGTGGTGTGGGTCTGGTGGGAGATCAGGAAGCTACAGATCAAAGTGAAGTTTACAAAGCTCTCCCGTGTGTTTGCCTATCTGAAGGAGTCTTTCGTCTATTTCCTGTCGGATATGGCATCGACTGCCTTCGGTGCACTGAACACTTTGATCATCGGCATCGTTATGGCGGAAAAGGACATTGTCATCTGGGGCTATGCCATCCAGTTTGTCAGCGTGGTGCAGATGATGTATAACCCTATCGTCAACGGCATCTATCCCCATATGGTGCGGGAGAAGAGCTTCGGCGTGATCAAGAAGGTGCTTCTGGTGTTCTTGCCCCTGGTCGCTGTGGGCTGCGTCATCGTCTGGTTCGGAGCGGATCTTCTGGTGAGTATCCTCACAGGCGGCATCTATCCGGAAACAGCGCCTGTGCTGCGGTATTTTATCCCGCTGCTGTTTATTTCTTTCCCTGCCATCTTATTTGGCTGGCCTGTGTTGGGCGCCATCGGAAAGACAAAAGAGACCACCGCCACCACCATCATCTGCGCTGCGGTGCAGGTGCTGGGACTTGTGGTGCTGTTGTGGCTGGATCGGTTCAGCCTATTCAATCTTGCCATGCTGCGCGCGGCAACGGATCTTCTCATGTTCCTGCTGCGCGGTGCGGTGTGTGTCAAACACAGAAAGGAATTTTTGTCATGATCTATGAAAAAATAAATCTGCCCCACGGCGGGAAATTGACTGCATATTGTCCCGATAATCTGACGGAGATCAACGACACCAGATCCTGGCGCGGTGTTCTCATCTGCCCCGGCGGAGCTTATGCCATGGTGTCTCAGCGGGAGGCAGAGCCTATTGCTTTGCAGATGGTGGCAAGAGATATCTGCGCCTTTGTGCTGGAATACGATGTGGCGCCTGCCCGCTATCCCACACAGCTTCTGCAGGCAGCAGAGGCAATGGCATATATCAAAGAGAACAAAGAAAAGTATTATGTAAACGAAGTTGCTGTCATGGGCTTCTCCGCAGGCGGACATCTGGCAGCCAGCCTTGGAACCAAGTGGCATGAGACGTGGCTGAGTGAAAAGTTATGTAAACCGAGCGACCTTTTGCGTCCCGACTCCATGGTACTGTGCTATCCTGTCATCACGGCAGGGGAGTTTACTCATGCCGGTTCCATGGAAAACCTGACCGGCTCCACCGAGCCCAAGGACTGGGAAGCATACAGTCTTGAAAAGCTTGTTTCGGACAAGACGCCCAGAACCTTCCTGTGGCACACATGGGAGGACGAAGGCGTGCCTGTGGAAAACAGTCTGCTGTTTGCCTCTGCCCTTCGCAAGGCAGGGGTTTTGGCAGAAATGCACATCTATCCCCACGGCTCCCATGGTCAGAGCCTGAGCACGGAGCGGGTCACCTTCCCGGAGCAGTTCTACAGCACCATGGTCCCTGCCGTCCGCAACTGGATCGACATGGCAGCCAGATGGATCAAAGAAGGCTAAATAAAAAATTCCCTCTGCTGTGGCAGAGGGAATTTTTATGTTCAAATCTTATCTCTTCAGCTGCAGATCGTAGTGCACATCGTAAGCCTTTTCTTCGTCGGTGTACTTACGCAGGGTGTTGATGACTTCGCCATTGTTCCACTTGCGGTCGCCAACATCTTCGGTGGTGCCCATAACGGTGACGTTCAGCTGACGACGACGTGCGCGGACATGGTCCCAGTCGATGAAGTAGACGTGAGCGAATTCGCCGCCGTCCAGTTCGCCGTCCTTGATGGTCATGGTCTCGCTTCTGCCGAAGAAGACGGAACGCAGGTGACCGTCGGTGTTCATGGAGGTGTAATCGCCGGGCTCATTGACATAGCGGCCGAACTGAGAGTGGATGGGGCCGGGATGACGATACTGATGCTCTTCGGCGAAGTCGGGGATCATCTTGCGCATGATGTCCAGCAGATCGTGCTGCAGGAACTCCAGATCGAAGGAGTCGATATCATGGGAGCACTCCTGCACCATGACGGAGCAGGTGGTATGGTGGGAAGCGATGGCGACGGTGCCGTTCTTGATGCCGGAGGCCTTCACGATCTCGACGATCTCCTTGGAGACGTCATGGAAGGTGGGGATCCAGCCGCGGGACTGCAGTTCCAGTTCTTTCTGAAATACTTTAAATTCCATTTTGATTGTTCCTCCTAAAAAATGATGAAAAACTTGTTCAAACCTTGCAAATAAATTATAGACTATCTGACTGAAACAGTCAATCTTAAATTGCATGACTTTCGTCCTTTGTAAAAAGTGTGAACAAAGCAAGGGTGTTTTTTGGGCAAAACATGGATTGAAACCAAGGGGAGAACATGGTATTTTCTATCTATACAATACAAGGGGGAATTTGCATATGAGACCCGAGACAATGAACGCCATCCGTCAGGCATATGACATTGAGCAGGCGTGCATTCAGGAAATGAAAGACTATATTGATGACGAGCAGTTCGGCAAGGCTGTGGATCTGCTGTCCACTGCCACCAGAATCGCGGCTGCAGGCTGCGGCCATTCCGGCATTATCTGCCAGCATTTTGCTCATCTGATGTGCTGCATCGAGCGTCCTGCACGCTTTATTTCGCCTGCAGAGGCTGTCCACGGTGCAACCGGTTATCTGCAGAAGGACGATGTGATGGTCTTTGCGTCCCGCGGCGGCAAGACCAAGGAGCTGCTGCCCATTCTGGATATCTGCAAGGCGAAGGGCGTCAAGGTCATCACTGTGACCGAAAATCTGGAAAGCCCTCTGGCTCTGGGTGCAGACGTTGTGCTCAAGCAGCATGTCAACCGTGAGACTGATAGGTGGAACGCACAGGGCACCACCTCTACCACCGCCCTTTGCATGATCTTCCATGCTTTGCAGGCAGCTGTCATCGAGGAGACCGGCTATCAGGCAGAGCAGTTTGCGCTCATTCATCCGGGCGGCGCCGTGGGCGAGCGTCTGAACAATAAAGCACTGTAAATAGAAGGGACGGGGCAGCCCGTCCCTTTTTTGGGAGGAAATCATATGTATCAAGGACCACAGGCGTATATTCCGCCGGCATCGTCTTACGATCCAACGGCCCAGCGCTTTAAAAGGGGCAAAAAAGAGTTTTATGAAGATCCCGATCGGTTTGCGGTAGAGCCGTTTAAGATCTGGGATGATCTGTATTATGTGGGCGATCAGCTGCTGTGCATGCATCTGGTCGATACAGGCGATGGACTTTTGCTGTTTGACTGCGGATATGGGCATACTACCCACATGATCGAGCAGTCCATTGAAAAGCTGGGCTTTTCCTGCCAGGATCTTCGATGGATCATTGTGACCCATGGACACTTTGATCACTTCGGCAGCGGTGACGAGCTGCGCAGAAAGTATGGCTGCAAGATCTTTATGAGCGCAGTCGATACACAGCTTCTGCGGGAAGATCCCCGCCGTGCGCTGATGGATCACGGCCCTCATCCCATGGAAGTCTGCTGGCCCGATGAGACCTTGGAGGATGGGCAGATCCTGCAGCTCGGCAAGGTGCAGGTGCGGTGCGTTTTGGCGCCGGGTCACACCTACGGCGTTATGGCATTTTTCTTTGAGGTGGGCGGCAAGCTTGCCGGCACCTGGGGCGGTACGGGCATGACCTCGCTGCATGGGCAGTGGTGCCGCGATCTGGGATTGCCTGCCAACAAAGCAAATGCCATGCTGCAGAGCGTAAATAAGCTGCGTCGGGAGACGGTGCAGATCAATCTGGGAAACCATCCGCCTCAGAACTGCACGCTGGAAAAGCTGGCATGGATGCAGGAACACCCGGGGGAAAATCCCTTCCTTGGGGAAGAAAGCTGGAAGATCATGCTGGATCTGGTGGAAGAACAGGTCTTGGATTTTATGGAGAAAGGTTACGATAAATAATTTATGTTAACTGACGAGCTGAAACGATATGCATGGCAATGCCAGAGTGAACTTAAGTTGCTCATAAAAGAATTATGTAAATTACCTGCGCCCTCCGGGAAGGAAGAACTGCGAGCAGAGTTTATCCGGAACTGGTTTGAAAAGCAGGGCTTTAGAGCGCACATCGATGAGGCGCTCAATGTGGTCTGTCCGTGGGGCGTGACGGAGGATAATCAAGTGGTGACCGTCATGGCGCATACGGATACGGTGTTCCCGGATCTGGAGCCCTTGCCCATGGAGGAGGACGGTCGGTATCTGCGCTGCCCCGGTGTGACGGATGATACTGCTCACCTTGCCCAGCTGATGATGTGTGCCGTGTATTTTATGAAGCATTTTCCAACACCTTCTACCGGTGTCCTCTTTGTAGCCAATTCCTGCGAAGAGGGTCTTGGCAATCTGAAGGGCAGCCGAAAGATCGTGCACGATTACAGCAAGCGGATGCAGGCGCTGATCACGCTGGACGGCGGCAGCACCCTGCAGCGTGTGGTCAATGAAGCTGTCGGCTCTCACCGCTACCGTGTGACTGTGAGGACGGAGGGTGGTCACTCCTTCAATGCCTTTGGAAACCGCAATGCCATCCATGTGCTGTCCACCATGATCGACGCGCTGTATCGTGTGGAGCTGCCCCATGAGGAAGGCAGCAAGACCACCTTCAATGTGGGCACTATCACAGGCGGTACTTCGGTCAATACCATTGCCCAGGAAGCCACCATGCTCTATGAATACCGCTCGGATCACAGGCATTGTCTGGAGTATATGCGCAAGTTCTTTGAAAGCGTTGTAGAGGAGTTCCGGGCCAAGGGCTTTGAGGTGGAGGTAGAGCTGATCGGTGACCGTCCCTGCACAGGAGATGTGGACAAGGATGCCCAGCAGGCGCTGGAAGCGCGCATCAATGCATCCATTCTTCGTATTACCGGAAAGCCTGCCGATTTTGCTTCCGGCTCTACGGACTGCAATGCGGCTCTGGCAGAAGGCATCCCCTCCGTGTGCATCAGTACCTGCCTTGGCGGCAAGTGCCACACAAGAGAAGAATATCTGGATCTGGAAAGCTTGGAGCCGGGCATGTGCCTTGCGCTGGATTTCCTGTCCGAAATATTTGCATCATGACGATCCCTTTGACCATATAACACAATGCTCTTATAACAGTTTTGCCCCACAGATGACCTCTGTGGGGCAAAATCTATGTTTTCTTATGAGGATGCAGCTTTGGCAACCTTCTGTTTTTGCTTGATAAACCTCATTAAGAACATGATGCCGTAGACAGAGGGATTTTTGTTGAAAAAGTTCTGAATTTGAGGTATAATTATCAAAAAATCTCTGTCAGCGGAGGACGTTTGCCGATGACAGAGACTCCCAGGAAAGTCGCTGTCCACAGCAGGAGCAAAAGCGCATATACTCCCGGTCTACACAGCGATCGCAGCGTGGGCACAGGGGAAATTCAGAACCGCGGCTGTTCCGATACATACGAGTGACAGGCAGCGGTATACGGTATGACAGGGCATCTTCCGGGGAGAGGACAGCATGCCGGCGGAGCAGATCAACTTTTAAAGGCATGACGCAGTTCCTCCAGAAAAGTTTGAGGATCTTCGCACACTTGGGTCAGGAACAGAGCCAGCGTGACATTGCTGCAGCAATTTTTCCCATGATCGAGATCGTTGTAGGAACGCTCGTCCATGGCAAGTTTTTCTGCCATCTGTGACTGTGTCAATCCCAAAGCGTCCCGGGAGCGGATCAAATGTGTGTGAAAACAGGTTTTTAGAATTTTGTGGTAGGTTTTCCTCATGATATGATCTCCTTTTCTGTCAAAAATCGACAGAATCCTAACAGGAGATACCGGTGCAAACCATGAGGCATACCTCGGAAAATCATGGTGAAAGCTGCATTTTCTTCTGAAGAGAACCTGCCGCTTCTGACTGTGATGCTTAAATATGTTAGAAAAAGAGAAAAAGTGACTTGTAAAGGGATCAATACTTCGATTATCGGTCACGCAATTGGAAGTGCAGGGGGTGGAGGCGAATGACGGAGGAGCAGTATCGGTATATCGCTGCGATCTATGTGGAGATGTACGAAAAACTCAAAGCATATGCCAGCGCCAAATTGGAAACAGACGGTCAGTGTGAGGAAGCCGTACAAGAGGTGTTCAGAATTGCCTGTCAGAAACCGGAAGATCTGATGAACAGCGGAAATCCACATGGCTGGCTGATGAAGGTTATGAAGTATACCGCTCAGAATATGAACAGGAAAAGTTGGAACGCTGCCCGACTGGTGGCAGAGTATCCGGTGGTGAACGGGAAGCGTGTGAGCTATACGGAAGACACGCCAAAGCTGGAGACGATCTTCGGCGGGACCGCAAACACCGAAGAATTCCGCTTGGTGAAAGCTATGGCGGTGGATGGGAAAACCCATCTGGAGCTTGCGCAGGAGCTGGGGATTTCGGTGGCTGCCTGCAAGAAGCGAATGGAGCGGGCAAAGAAAACTTTGAAAAAATCACTCAAATAATGTCACCTGTAGCGGCATTTGCCACATATAGGTAGTGAAAGGAGGCCCCCTGAATGTCCGAGGATCGGAGACGAGACTTCTCCATGTATGATGAGATGTCAACAGAAGACCTCATGGAGATTCTTCGTGCAGATATGGACGCCCCCGAGGGCGCGGAATCGGATGTAGAACTGATTTTGTATGTATCGGAGGTGGTGGCACAAAGAAGAAATGCCAACGGCCACATCGGAAAAACAGCACTCGAAGCCTTTGAAGATTTCAAAGAGCACTATATGCCGGAGGAAACCAAACCGGCAAGCTTAAAAACATCCAAGCCTCACAGATGGACACGCATCCTCACCACAGCGGCAGCAGCCATGCTGGCACTGGTGATCTTTGGGACTGTGTCTGCCAATGCCTTTGGGTTCAACGTGTGGACGGCGATCGCCCGGTGGACGCAGGAAACGTTCCACTTTGTCGGAGATGATGCCTACATCGATGAGCCAGATACGGAGGATATTTCTCCAGTTTCTTCTATGCGGCAGGCAATGCTTGAAAAGAACGATGACCCTACGGTTTTACCGACTTGGATACCGGAAGGCTTCGAACCGACGGATTTGACTGTGGAAGAAAATCCACGAAAGATCAGATATTCTGCGATTTGGAAAAATGGAGATCGCGTACTTCGAATTGTCGTTCATTCTTACGAAGAAGGACGTCCTGAACAGCAGGAAAAAAGCGATGAAGTTGCGGAAGTCTATGAAAAATCGGGGAATATATACTACGTTGTGTCTAACGAAGAACAGATGAAAGCAGCGTGGGTGGATGGAAGCTATGAGTGCAGAGTTTTTGGTGATGTGACCATTGAGGAATTGAAACTGATGATCGATTCAATCGAGAAAGGATAGATTACCTATGAAAAAGAGAATGGTTTTTACTCGCCTTGTGATTCTGGTTTTGATCTTTGCCATGGTCTGCCCCTATGTCAGCGCGGCAGAGCAGGCAAGCTACTACCTCGACTCCTACAATGCCTATATGTATGCAGCCGGCAACCGCTATGTCCGTGCCTACTTTGATGTGGAGGGAACGGACTATATGGACGAGATCGGCGCCCTCAGCGTCAAGATCTATGAGTCCGATGACGACGACCCCGACGGCGACTGGACATGGAAAAAAACGTTTACTCACAGCGATACCTCCGGTATGCTTGTTGAGAACGATTATTCTCACAGCGGCTATGTGTCCTACCGCGGCACGGCAGGTAAGTACTACCGCGCCTATGTCGGCGTCTGGGCAGGTGTGGACGGCGACGGCGACAGCCGCTACTTCTACACCGATATTGTAAGAGCTTACTGATATCGGAAAACCGGGGGAAGCGCTTTCCCCAACACCCGATCATATGTTTCCCTGGAAACATAGTATTGCGTTGCGATATGATATGTGCCTTCGGCACATTGTGATGATTAAAATAGAAGCGACGAGTTTTCATAAACTCGTCGCTTTTTCTTATTGTATACGTAAACCACGCGATAGTTGCGTGGTTCAAAAAAGCCTGAAGCGGTGGGCGGAAAAAGAGACTGGAATAGGAAAGCAGCAGAAGGGCAATCCCTCAGTCTTTATCTGTGTAAACACAGATAAATCCAGCTCCCTTTACACAAGGGAGCCTTTATGGTGCTGAGCAGTACGCGAGCCTCCCTTGTGTAAAGGGAGGTGCCGAGTAAAAACGAGGCGGAGGGATTGCAAAACAAGAAACCCATTTACGGGTGGCAAGTAACCCTGTGTGTGGCTGACAGGTCAACCAAAAAGCGCATTTATGCGCCGCCAAGATTAGGGCTGTGCCCGAAAATGAAATTCCCCCCGCTGTGCTGGGGGGATTTATTCTTATGATGGAAAGTGCCTGTGCCTTCCGGCTTTTGAGGGAAGTGGCAAAACCGCAGTTTTGGCGGAGAGATAGCAACTGTAACGATCCCTCAGCGTGCTGCGTTTTTCAGTTCTTCCCGCTTTTTCAGAAGCTTCTCAAAGGCTGTGGCGGGATCGGAAACGGTCTGCACCGTTTCCTCCATAGGGCACATGCCGGTACCTTTGCGGTTGATGATATAGGGCACCAGCGTGCCGTAAGAGCAGGGGATGTGGTGTCCTTCCAGTACGGAAAGCCCTGCTTCGCTCATGACCTCTCCGTAGACAGCGCTGACCCCTGCCAACACGAACAAAAGCGCTGCGGCTTTTCCCACGATCTTGTCGGCTGCCGCAAAGCCGTGCAGATCGGCTTTTTCCGAGAGCCAGTCCAGCATGGGGGAAATGCCTGCTTGCCGGGAGGCAAAGATCTGCTCACCGCGGCACAGCACACAGGTGTGTTCTGTCAGAAGCCCTTTGGCGCGGTTAAGATCACACATTGGGCAGCACCATAACGCTGACACCGTCGGGGATGGCGGTGATCTTTGCATTGGGATCGCCCAGAAGCTGCTCTGCCTTGGCAAGGGCTTCTTCCAAAGAATGGGCAGGGATCATGTGAAGACCTTGCACCATATCATCGGGGGCATCGGACACATAGATGACCTGCGCCTTTTGCAGCACACGGATAAAGATCTGAGTCTGCCATTGGTCGGGCTGGGTCTCATTTCTGCCGCGGCTCAAGAACACGTTCATGGTCTTGCCGATATCCGGCTCGGAGGACAGCTGCTCATAGAAATGGGCACCTCCGTGACCGTCGTTGGACTTTGCCAGCATGATGATCACGCCGCCTTCCTTGACGGCTGCCTCTGCTGCGGTCATGCCCTTGACAGCCTGGTAGATGTTCTGATCCAGCGGATAACCGCCGTTGGTGGAGATGACGATGTCGCAGGGGTCTGCCTTGACCTTGCACAGAGAAGACAGGAATTCGCAGCCGGCTGCGTGTGCCTGCTCCACATCGCCTGCCACGGCGAAAATAGGCTGCTTGTCCTGATCGATGACCACATTGACGATATACTGAAGCTTGGCTTTCTTTGCCGCCCACAGCATATCCTCGTGGATGGGATTGCCCTCTAAAATGCCGGTACGGGCCTTGGGGTGGGCGATGAACTCGGAGCAATGGTTGGCAAGGACGGAGATCCTGCCTGCCACACCGGGCAGCACGCTCTTTCGTCCGCCGGAGAAGCCTGCAAAGAAGTGAGGCTCAATAAAGCCCTCCGAAACCAGCAGATCTGCCTCGGCTGCCAGCTTGTTGATTTTCAGTTCGCCGCCGGAGGGGAGCGTGCCGATAGAAACAAGGTTTTCCTCCTTGCTGCAGTCGTGGACAACGATGTGCTCACGCTGCACGATGTCGGCACCGAATTTGTCTGCCAGCTCCTCGGGGGTGGTGTCGCGGTGGCAGCCTGTGGCGATCAGAATGGTGATGTTTGCATGGGGATTGCCGCGGCGCAGCTCCCGGAGCATGGGCGGGATAATGACCTTGCTGGGGACAGGTCTTGTGTGGTCGCTTGCAATGATGACGATGTTTTCTTTCCCCTTGCTCAGCTCGTGCAGGGGCTTGCAGCCCACGGGAGCTGCCATTGCCTGTTCCACCAGCTCCTGCGGTGTGTGCTGTGCCTTATAGTGATGCAGCTGCGATACCAGCACTGCCTGCAGGCGGCTTTCGGGAATCTCAAGCTGCAGAAATTCTTTGCCGTAAGGGAACTTGATCTGTGCCATACGAACGCTCCTTTCGTTTGCTTCAATGTATCACACAGAGGAATACCTGTCAACGAAACGGGGGAAACTATTTACCGTATCTTTGCAGAAAATGAGCACAATCCACAAGAAACGAAGATGCTGCTTCGGCACATTTGCCTGTTCTAACGGTTGACAATTGGTAAAAATGCTGTATAATTTTAGTATAGTAAATAACCGAAGAAACTCCCCGAAAGCCTGTGGGTGATCGGGAAGCGGAGGAATCTCTGGAGAACACATTGAGTTGTGTGCCGAAGGTGCAAGGCGAGAGCCGAATCTCTCAGGCAAACGGACAGGGACGCAGATTGCTGAGCCGCAGGCTCAGTTTGTGCAGTCCTTATGTCGGAGGGCTGCTTTTATTATTTAGAAAAGGATGTTTGTATTATGCTTTCCAAACCTCTTGAATCCATTGAATTTGTATCACAGTTCGATCCCGAACTGGCTGCCATGATGAACAACGAGCTGATCCGTCAGCAGGACGGACTGGAGCTGATCGCATCGGAGAACTTTGCTTCTCCTGCTGTCATCGCCGCTATGGGCTCTGTGCTGACCAATAAATATGCCGAGGGGCTGCCCGGCAGCCGTTACTACGGCGGCTGTCACTGCGTGGACGAGGTGGAGAGCCTTTGCATCGAGCGTGCCAAAAAGCTCTTCGGCGCCAAGTTTGCCAATGTCCAGCCTCACTCCGGCGCACAGGCCAATGCCGCTGTGGAAGTGGCGCTGCTCAATCCCGGCGATACCATGATGGGCATGAGCCTTGCCAACGGCGGTCATCTGACCCACGGTCATCCTGCCAATCTGTCCGGCAAGTATTTCAATGTGGTCTCTTATGATGTGGATCATGCCACCGGTTATATCGACTATGACCAAGTGCGCGACATGGCAAAGAAGACCAGCCCCAAGCTGATCATCGCAGGTGCATCTGCCTATCCCAGAGCTTTGGATTTCAAGGTCTTTGCCGATATCGCCCACGAGGTGGGAGCCTATCTCATGGCAGATATGGCACACATCGCCGGTCTTGTGGCAGGCGGCCAGCATATGAATCCCATGGAGTATGCCGATATCGTCACTTCCACCACCCACAAGACCCTCCGCGGCCCTCGCGGCGGTCTGATTTTGAGCAACAATGAAGAGCTGTTCAAAAAGCTCAACTCCGGCGTCTTCCCCGGCACCCAGGGCGGCCCTCTGGAGCACGTGATCGCTGCCAAGGCTGTCTGCTTCAAGGAAGCCATGGAGCCTGCCTTCAAAACCTACGCCCAGAATGTGGTCAAGCATGCCAAGGTGCTGGCACAGGCCATGCTGGATGAGGGCTTCGATCTGGTGTCCGGCGGCACGGATAACCACCTGATGCTGGTGGATCTGCGTCCCATGAACATCACCGGCAAGGATCTGCAGGTGAAGCTGGACGCCAACCACATCACCGCCAACAAGAACGCCATCCCCGGCGATCCTCAGAAGCCCACGGTCACCAGCGGCATCCGTCTCGGCAGCGCGGCTGTGACCACCAGAGGTCTCGGCGAAGAGGAAATGAAGCAGATCGCCCATTGTATCGCCCTGACGGCCCGTGATTTTGAGGGCACTGCCAAGGAAGTGCGCGACACGGTCCACGCCATCTGCGAAAAGTTCCCCATGTATAAATAAAATGTAAGCGACGAGTCTTCCACAAGACTCGTCGCTTGTTTGTCCTCTTTATGGGACTTTTGATTCGGTATCATAGACCCATAAGGAGGCAGAACATATGAATTTGATGACATTGGTGCTGATCGCTCTGTATATCCCCGTGGGTGTGATCATGGAGCTGACCAAGCGGCATTAACGAGCCAAAGCCCGGAATCAGAAGGCTTCGTCCTTCCAATTCCGGGCTTTGCTGCGGTCATAGGCTTTGGGGTTTTCGGGCTTTCTGGTCACAGGGTTCAGACCGCCCCAGCTGCCGCGCCGCTGTTCGTCCAGCTTTTTCTTTTCTTTTTTGGAAAGCTTTTCGTAGGGGATGTGTTTTGTCATTGTAAAGTTCCTTTCTCTTTCAACGTATAAATCGATCCTATCGCGCACATCAGCCCATAAAAAAAAGGGGGGGGACACCGATGCAGGCACCGTCATCACAGCCCGCACCCTCGGCTCCCCTTGTCAGGGGAGCTGTCAGCGAAGCTGACTGAGGGGTAGTGTACGCACCATCGCCTTTGCCTGCAGCGGGCGACCATAGTCCTGTCATTGCGAGGGAGGATCAAAGATCCGACCGTGGCAATCTAAAAAACTGCCAACTTTGACGAAACTGCCTGCACACACCTCATCAGTCAGCCCTGCGGGCTGTCAGCTGAAGGTGAATTGCTGCAAAGCGGCAAGAGAGGCTGCCCTGGGGCATCTCCTCAAAGGAGAAGCCTTAAAAGTGCGCAGCAGTAAAAAGCCGTCCCCTTTGAGGAGAGGTAGGGCGGGCAGATCTCTTCCCACCGTTTTACCCATACAAAAAAGAGGCACATTCCGAAGAATGTGCCTCCAAAAATATGTGATTTATTCGGCAGACTTGGCGTTTGCCTTCGCGGTGATCTTCTTCATGATCGTCAGGAAGCCGATGACCAGCACAACGCCCAGTGCCAGACAGATGACAGCGTTCTGCACCAGACCTGCAACCAGGAAGCACACGAAGCTGATGGCAGCCACAGAAATGGCGTAGGGCAGCTGCGTGGACACATGCTGCACATGGACGCAGCGAGCGCCGGCAGAGGACATGATGGTGGTGTCGGAGATGGGGGAGCAGTGATCGCCGCACACAGCGCCTGCCAGACAAGCGGACATGCCAATGTACAGCAGGGGGTTGTCAACACCGAACATGTTGGCAACGATGGGGATCAGAATGCCGAAAGTGCCCCAGGAAGTGCCGGTGGCGAAAGCCAGCAGGCAAGCCACGATGAAGATGACTGCAGGCAGGAAGTTCTGCAGGCTCTGTGCAGCTTCGCTCTGCATGAGCATTTCCACATAGGAAGCAGAGCCCAGCAGATCGTTGGAGACGTTCTTCAGAGCAGTTGCCAGAGTCAGAATGGTAATGGCAGGCACCATGGCAACAAAACCCTTGGGCATGCATTCCATAGCCTCGGTAAAGGTGACCAGCTTACGGATCATCAGGTAAGCAATGATGGCGACCAGCGCGATCATGGAGCCCCAAGGCAGACCAACAGTAGCGTCGGTGTCGCCGAATGCGGTGATCAGATCGCTGCCGCTCCAGAAACCGCCGATATACAGCAGACCAACGATGGAAACGATGACCAGAACAACAACGGGCAGAACCAGATCGATGACACGACCTCTGGGATTGGCGAAGGTATCTTCCTCAGACACGCGCTCTTCGGAAGAGAACAGGTCGCCCTTTTCGATAGCATTGCGCTCGTGCTTTGCCATGGGGCCGAAGTCTGCCTTCATCACAACAATGGCGACCACGAAGACCAGAGTCAGCAGGGAATAGAAGTTGTAGGGGATGGCGCGGATGAACAGCTCGATGCCGGACATTTCGGTACCTTCTGCATAGGTGGAAACAGCGGCTGCCCAGGAGGACACAGGCGCGATCATGCAGATGGGAGCTGCGGTCGCGTCGATCAGATAGCTGAGCTTGGAGCGGGAGATCTTGTGGCTGTCGGTCACGGGGAGCATGACGCTGCCCACGGTCAGACAGTTAAAATAGTCATCGATGAAGATCAGCACACCCAGCACAAAGGTAGCCAGCTGTGCGCCGACGCGGCTCTTGATGTGGGTCTCTGCCCAACGGCCGAATGCGGCACTGCCGCCGGCACGGTTGATCAGCGCGACGATGATGCCCAGAATGACCAGGAACAGGAAGATGCCTGCCGTGCCGGAAATGGCAGCGATCAGACCATCGCTGATCACGTGGTCAACAGCTGTAGCAGCGTTGCCGCCGCAGGCGAGGATACCGCCGACGACGATACCGGTGAACAGGGAGGAGTAGACCTCCTTGGTCAGCAGGGCAAGACCGATGGCAACGACGGGGGGGACCAATGCCCAGAACGTGGCATAGGTTTCCGTGCCGGTAGCCGTGACGATAACAGCCATGATGATCACAGCGGCAGCCACAAGCAGCGACACGAGAGAGGAAAGCTTTTTGTTTTTCATGGTTTCTCCTTTCTTTTGTACGCATAAAAAAGAGCCATGGCTATCCATGGCTCCATACTTGCACATACTGCGATCATCGTACGGTTCCATGACAGCGCTCCATTCCATGCGAAATGACAGTCCGCGGCATATTCTGCCGCAGCCCGATCCTGCTCTCTCAGGTCAGAGATACAAAATCTCGGCGAAGCCCCCTTTTCGTCATATGCAGGAACCTGCTGCGTACCATGACGTACTCTTGAACTTCGCACCTCTATCATGTTGATAACTGCATTATATGTGTAAAAGGCGATAAGGTCAACAAAAAATGGAATATTTTCGCAAATTTTTTCGTATTTTTTGTTTTTCTAGAGTTTGTAGCTGCGGATAAACGACTCTGGAGAAAAACCGTGCTCCATATAATCGATCAGCAGTCTGGCACAGGCAGTACTGTCGCTGTCTGCCCGGTGGTGGTCAAGGGAAATGCCAAGATAGGCGCACATGGTATTCAGCTTGTGGTCAGCCAGCTGCGGATAGCAGCGCCGCCCCATGGTACAGGTACAGGCATAGGGCGCATCGGTCTGCCACAGAATATCGTAGGCACGCAGACACTTGGAAAGCAGTCCCATATCAAACTTTGCGTTGTGAGCCACCAGCACGCCGCTGCCCATGGTAGCCTCGATCTGCTCCCAAAGCTCCGGGAAGGTGGGTGCGCCCTTCACCATGTCGGGCGTGATGCCGGTCAGACCGATGTTAAAGGAAGAAAAGAACGTCTGCGGATCCACCAGAGAATAAAATTCCTCTGCGATGCGCCCATCCTCCACCACTGTGATGCCGATGGCGCTGATGCGGTCGTTGCGCAGATTGGGTGTTTCCACATCAAATGCAATATATCTCTCAGGCATAGATACCTCCGTGATCTTTGATGGTGCAAAGGTAGCACATTTGTTGTCCCAAACTTGGGACGTTACGGCTCGATGGCGATCTTCATCACGCCGTCCAGTTTGTTTTCAAAGATCCTGTAAGCTTCTTCAATGTCCTCCAGTTTAAAACGGTGGGTGATCAGCGGCGTGGTGTCCAGTTTGCCGCGTTCGATCAAAGAAAGGATCTCACCGCAGTCACAGCCATCTACACCGCCTGTTTTGAAGGTGAGATTTTTGCCGTACATCTGAGGCAGGGGAAGGGTCTGAGGCTCATCATACAGCGCCACCACCGTGACTGTGGCATTGGGACGGGCACACTGCCATGCAAGACAGAAGGTGCTGTCGCTGCCTGCCACCTCCAGCACCACATCGGCGCCGCCGTGATCGCTGTGGGAGGCAACATAGTCAAGGCACTCTTCCGGTGTGACGGTCTGCACCTGGGGATAGTGCTCCCGGACAAATTGCAGTCTGACAGGATCTTTTTCACATACGATGATCTGCTTGGGCGCTTTCAGCATGACGCAAAGCAGGGTGCAGATGCCTGTGGGCCCCGCGCCGATGATGAGCACGGTGTCATCCGTGGTGATCTGACTGATCTTTGCCGCCCAGAAGCCGGTGGCAAGCACATCGCCCACGAAGAGGGCTTGCTCGTCGGTAACGGAGTCGGGAATCTTGTCAAGACCCTGATCAGCATAGGGTACACGGACATACGGTGCCTGTCCGCCATCGATCCGGCAGCCCAGCGCCCAGCCGCCGTTGGGATCGGTGCAATTATTCACGAAACCGTGCTTGCAGAAAAAGCAATCTCCGCAGAAGGTCTCCACATTGACTGTCACCCGGTCGCCGGGTCTTACGGTCTTTACTGCTGCGCCCACTTTTTCCACAATGCCCACCATCTCATGACCCACCGTGATGCCCGGTACGGCACGAGGCACAGAGCCGTGCTTGATGTGCAGATCGCTGGTGCAGATGCTGCCCAGCGTCACACGCACAATGGCATCGCCGTCGTCTGTGATCTCCGGCTGCGGCTTGTCCAACAGGGCAAACTTGCCGCGCTCTATGTATGTCAAAGCTTTCATAATACTGCCTCCGCGTTGTTTCGTATGCATCCAATCTTATACAAAAACAGGAGGAAATGCAAGCCGCACCGGACAAAACGCGGCGGATGTCTTGTCATATTTTCTTCTGCTTTGATCGACTGACGCTGTTTAGCGGAAACTGGTCGAGTTCTGCGGCACAAAAACAGGAAGATCTGCAAATTTTGAAAAATGATCTGAGTTCGCAACTTTTTTTCCACGACTTTCCACCTCTAACAGCGTATGATGGCACAAAGGCTCCAACAGAGAGATTTTTATGTCTGTGCCGAGAAAATGTTTTAAGACCATGTTAATGTACGTTTTATAGGACTGTTTGCGCATTACGATCATAACAGAAAGCAAGTCGACCCAAATGAAAGCGATAACACTTGCTGTGCGATAAAACCTGTCATGTGCAGCGCAGACACGAAAAAGGGGGATGGATTATGAGAGTTATTAAATCGGGAACACAGTATTCGATCTACGACAACAGCATCGAGACCTTTGACCGGCTTCCTGTTGGTACATATGCAGTCGGTTACAACCAAAATGAAGGCTGCTTTTTGATCCAACGAGCCAATATTGCCGTAACGGAGAAAACCTACGGTGTCCATAATCAAAAGGTCCGAAAGGTCATGGATTCCTTTGCGGCCTTTGAGCGCAGCTTGGGCGTGATCCTCAGCGGTGACAAGGGTATTGGCAAGTCTTTGTTTGCAAAGCAGCTATGTGAAAACGCAGTGCAGCGCGGCTTCCCGGTCGTGATCGTGGATGCGTGCCTTCCCGGCATCGGCAGATTTATCGAATCTATTCAGCAGGAGTGCGTGATCCTGTTTGATGAGTTCGATAAGACGTTCCGCAACACCAAGGATGACAATGATCAAGCACGGTTACTTAGCCTGTTTGACGGTACTGCCGGTGGCAAGAAACTATATATTGTTACCTGTAATGAATTGTATGGCTTGAACAATTACATTGTGAATCGCCCCGGTCGTTTCCACTACCATTTTCGCTTTGATTATCCTGCGCCTGAGGATATTCGGGAGTACCTGCATGATAAACTGGAGGCGTTCTATTACGACCAGATCGACAGTGTGGTGGAGTTTTCCCGCAAGATCAGCTTGAATTATGATTGCCTTCGGGCAATTGCGTTCGAGCTGAACAATGGATCCAAATTTTCGGACGCGATCGCAGATCTCAACATTATGACCACAGAGGACGAAGAATACAAGGTCTACCTGGTCTTTGACAATGGCAAGGTTGTCCACAATCTTCGTTACTCCACAAATCTGTATGATTATGACGGTACGATGTCGTTCATCCGTTTCTATGATGATGACGGTAAGTTCGTCTTGAATGCCTATTTCGACAAAGCATCAATCAGATATGATGTGGCAAAGGGCAAGATCCTCGTTCCGGCAAGCGGCATTAAGATCGATGAGCCTGAGGATGACGATGATGACAGCTTCTATGATGAGGATGATGAGGAAAAAGTTTCCGGCTCCAAGACCCCTCATTTCCGTGGCGCAAAAGTCTTGCATATGACATTTACCAAGCGTGCAGCCAAAAATCTGCACTATATGGTATAAGGAGGGAAGCTTATGAACATGATCGAAAATCTCGGCTTTGATTTTGTGATGGAGTCGGAAGAGAGCTATATGGGGTTCCTTGCGAAGGTGTGCGAGGATGGTAAAGCCATAACCGGTTACTATGGATATCCATATTTCAATCTCGAGTATGGTGATTCCCAGTTTGTGGCACGGACCCAAATGACAGAAGAAGAGAAATTGGAGGTCGTGGGCATGGATACCCATGTCCCGGGACGCGCTGTTTGGGAGGTCTTGCTTTCGGATATAAACGTTCAGCCGAAAGATGCAGATCCGTTGTCGCGCAGAGTCATTGTTAAGCGTGTATCAGATGGGGGCGGTATGGCGGTCGTCAATTTGATCAATGCCGATGTGCTTCCCAGCTTTTTGGAAAATGAAAAAGTGCAGATGCAGATGATCGCATTCCCGGAAGTGATCCATTATTATGCAGACGAAGAAGCTTATGAAGCGGATCAGCCGGAGAATGCAAACGGGAAAAAATGGTTGTTGGCAGACGGATCTATGTTAGCGACAGGTCTCCTCAGCAATCACGGCGTGGACGATCCGGATAATGATAAGGACCATTATTCGGACAATTATATGCTGATCCACGGCACAGTAAAAGGATTTGTTCCCAGTGTGATCAAGATCGGAGATCAGGAAATCAAATCCTATATCCGCACACGTATTGCCACAGAGCATGGTGACCTCGAAATTGTACACACAATAGATCAGGTGGATGAAAGCGAACACGACAACTTGAGAGCCGGTGCTGTTGTGAACGGTCTGTTCATCCTGTCCGGTGACGTGGCGATCTATGAATATGCCAATGGCATCGTGCGAGATGAAGAGCATAATTTGTCCTTGCTCCGATACATTCTGCAAGAGGGCGACCCCAAGCGAATGCAGGCTGTCTTAAAAGACTCTTCAGTATATGTATCTGAAGCATCCGGTAAGGAGTGGGTCGGTGCGAAAGAGATCATAGGACGGCTGCAATTTGTGCGTGAAGCTAACCCGGAGCGCGATTATTTTGCACATCTTGCAACAATCACCGGTGTTGATGACGGTGGTGAGGAGCTTGCCTATGGCGTGGGTCAGCGGTGTGTGATCCTGGCGGAGGAAAAGGCGGATAATTATGTGTCCATTGGCTTTCTGGATATGGATGAGGAAGGGTATATCACAAAGCTGACGATCAGCGTCAACAGCCGTTACCATTTTAAGATCGATGAACCTGTAAGACCCAAGAGTGTTTTTGATGACTTCAAGATCCCGGAATCTGTTGCAGAGCCGATGCTCGCCCGTGCCCGTTATCATGGCTTCCTCGATCATAAGACCGACGATGAGGCGGTATTGGGGCGTTTGGAGAATGTAAAGACCTATGAGAGCAACGCACAGCGGCTCTTTGTGAGATTTGAGGAGCATCCGGAGGTCGAAGCGGAAGAAAAGTATACCAATGCATTTGGATATCTGTTTGCAAAATCTATAGAATCCGATCATTCCTGGCGACACGGAGATAGAGAGCAGTTTCGTCTTGTAGTCAGCTACTCTTCGGCAGATGCGTTTACCGGTGCGCTGCATACCCATTTGCAGCCCGCCCTGGAGGAAAAAGTGAAGATCGCATATGATTATGGCAAACAGTTCTATAAGGATCTTAAGATCTTTTGCGCAATGCATGAGGAATGTAGTTTTGAAGAGGAACTTTTCAAGGCGGCGGTGATCGTGCAGCAGATCGGAGAAGCGTATTCACAGACAATCTTGGATAAAATGCCGGAGGGAGAATGAAGCATCCTCCCCGGATTCCATGGGATCGGAGCGCAGTAAATAAAATGCCGAAATGACCTCTTCGGCGACAGAACAAGCGCTGTCAAAACTGCCGCAGATAAGTGACATGCTCTGCAGCTTCGCTGCTCCGTGAGTCTTGTGTGCAGATCAAGTTCCGCCTCGCGAAATAGCCGTTGCTTTTCTCCGCCAACAAAACAAAAACAGGGCATCCTAAAGGATGTCCTGTTTTTTGGTGGAGATAAGCGGGATCGAACCGCTGACCTCTTGAATGCCATTCAAGCGCTCTCCCAAGCCGAGCGGTTACATACCCCTCTAACCCGGGCCAAAGAGCGATTCAATATACGGGGAACCGATGACGATTATTCTTCGCCATTCTGAGCAATAAGGAGTCTTCCCAAGCCAGAGTTAAGCAAATCGTCAAGGCCCATAACATTCTTGCTGTTTTTACTTAAGCGTGTTGGAGAGTCATGTTCAATAACTTTTATACCCTTAAGCAATACAATGTTCGCTATCTTTGTATCAACTGCGCCAACAGTCCCTCGCGATCCGCCACCTTTTTCAACGATTTCATAAACAAGTTTGAATTTTCCCTCGAATAGCGTTCCCGTTGTAACGAAATTATCGTCCAACCAATCGGCAGCTTCTCCAGTGGCGAAACAATCAACATGCCAAATGTTGTCTGCGACATCAATTTTAGGCATTCCCGTCACATAGACATCATTTAAAAAGAGCGCATCTCCAGCAACAAAACCGAATGCAGCAAATACTTCATCTCTTAGTCTCCATCCGCCATAAAGACCATCCATTCGCACTCGTAATATGCATTCTGAATTTTTATAT
The DNA here is from genome assembly GCA_017938625.1 of Oscillospiraceae bacterium. Classification (GTDB taxonomy): domain Bacteria; phylum Bacillota; class Clostridia; order Oscillospirales; family Oscillospiraceae; genus Avoscillospira. The sequence goes on from JAGBBD010000017.1 coordinate 23,177, forward strand.
CTTTCTGGACGTTTAACAAACCTACTGAACAGTTTAGCACCTTCGAGATAGTCGGTGTCCTTGCTATCTAATGATTTTGGGCGAGCCCCCTGTCGCTTGATTTCACCTAAAATCGACCGATATACGGACTCTTGTAATGACATCGGAGAATCAAAGAAAGAACACGTGACTTCTTTGGAGTCTTTGATTTCGCGCTTAAACTGGTCAAGTTTTACGCCACCTTCACCCCTATCAATATCCTTTGCTTTAAACTCTACCTTATCCTCATCAACTAAAAAGGCAAGAATAGGAAGTCCGAGTTCTTTCGCTTTTTCATACTCCAGTTGAGTATAGGATTTCTGGGATTCTTCGTCGATGCTACCATATCTCATACCTATGGCACATATATAGATTTGGCTTGAAGCCAACTCCTCATAGCAGGTTTCGATTGGTGGAACTGAAGTAGCACCAAATCGTTCCATCCCGTATGGAATGCAATCTGCTTTGTTAATTGCAGTTCTTATTGCTTCCCTATATGGTAACATATCAGTATAGGTAGAAGATACAAATACCCTAAATGCTGGAGGTGGATTGTCTTGTCTCTTTGTTGTCATATGTACCAACGCTCCCTTACTTGTGTATTTACTAAAAATATTATATAACAATTTTACTAAAAATCAAGAAGATACTGTCCGCTTCATGTAAATTCTGCCCAACAAGACAAAGGGTAGCGTTTTCATATAGAAACTCCGAAAGGAGATTTCCCAAAATTTGCCAGTCTGCTGACTGGTCTTTTTTATGCCATGTCGAAGGAAGTTAATTATGGCAGGCGATATAAAGAACATCAACCCCGAGATCAAGGAGCCAAAGCGGCTTGAGACAAAATGTCCCAAAGGATTATTTGTGAACCGATATGTAAGATACAAAGGGGGTTTACCCCGGTAGTATATCTTTATGCGCTAAAACAAATTCCTGCCTTATCGTTTCTATCATTTTGGGAGAAGGATAAATTGTCTTGTCCGGAAAATCCATCGTTGCATATTCTTTTGCGTAGTATTTGGGCATTCGATTATACCAATCCAACATAAGGTAAAGTTCTCGTTTCTGCTCTTCTGTTTCTGGATTGGCGGCATTCATAATGTGCATTACATTTCTATTAATGACTTGCAAAAGTGCTATTCCATGTTTCTTGGCGTATTCATACGCTCCACTTTGAAAGCCACAGGTGGAGATCATAATTCCTTTATGTGCACCAAGGCTTTTTACTTTATCGGCTAACACAGCAACTTTCTCACGAGAAACGGGAGAAGAGTATCTCTTGCACTCTGCTATGACTTTGAACTCAACGCCCATGGCAATAAACCTTGCATAGACATCTATTTGGTATGTACCATCATCAGCAGGAATAGATACATTATGCTGGATCGAGAAGTCTGATAAATGCTCAGCTTCTGCATAGCCCTTCAATATTTCCAAGCAAAGTTCTTCAAATTCCGTTGGGGATATACTCGCAACGAATTCTCGATAAGGATTGATTGTCCCCATTATTACTCCTCCATGGATGCTCTTTTATCTTTTTCTCTATCAAAATTTACTGCAAGGCAAAGGTATATTATCAACTCCCTTGCCAACTTTAAGAGACGGAATGTATTATTTTCAATTTTTCCCTCGGTAGTATATTTTGTAAAAGATGTATTATACGATTGCGTTCCAGTGCGTAGACAATTATGCTCTATGTCGTTTCTCATCTGGAAGATTCGTTCTGCGTGAGGGGTAGTAACATTAATTTCTTTTCTTTCGTAGAAATCTTTTTGGAGCCAATACATTGCTTTAACCAGAGGGTTATCCGAATGAGTATTCATGATAGGCTTGGGAATTGTGAAATACACTTGTCCATTTCCATCAATCAGTTGTTCTTTCCATATATTTTTGAAACTTACTTTTGTATCTGTAAGCCCCACTTCAAAATACTGGTTGATGAAAAATCCAATCCTATCAAATAGAGAGTATGCTGCCTTAAAGGCAGTTCGTAACATACTTTCTCTTAAAGAATGATCTGAAGAATCCCCCGTATCAACTAAATCCAATTCCCGATCCGAATAATGCTCGTTTGCTTCTTCCGTTGATATCTTATACCATAAGAGTCTGGCCCAATTATATTCTTGCTTGATTTGGTTAAACAGGCCAATGAATTCTTTTTCTCTGTCACTATATGGCGCTTCAAAGGGAAGATTGATGCTATCAACTGCAAAGCAGTGATCAGATAATATTTCCAAACACGGGTCTAAGAAAAGCAGGAATAAAAGCAAATAGTTTCGATAATCGGCTTCATCTTGGTTGTCTACTTCAAATAGTGGAAGTTCTAGTGGTTTGTTCAAATAGTTCCCAACATATGCAGAATCGAACAAAGAAATATTGGATTTCAAACCTTCCAAATAATCTTGATCTTCTAGGTTTATCTTGCAACGTTCTGTTTGCTTATAATAGTAATAGCAGGCATGATGATAGTAGCTCTGCTCATAACGTTTGATTTGCAACGGTGCACACCTAAACAGCAAAAACGATAGATTGAGACTTGCCATCGCAAAATCATTGCTAATCAGCAAAGCGTCTTGAAAACAGTCTATTGCCACAATATAGCGACCTAATGCTCGATAAGCGTTTCCGAGATTTGTGTATGACCGCATGGCAATATACTGAGCTACTTTTACTTCAGCACTGTCGCTGTCTGCATTATAATAATTGGTTTCATACATATCTAAGGCGCAGCGCAAATGGTATAATTCTTTTTCAAGGTAACGCTCGCTATATACTCCTTCAATCATGCGCAGATCGTGATATGCATTCGCAATGTCATAATGAATCTGCATTTTGGTCGATATATTATGCTCGCCAGACAGCAAGGCCTCCGCTAACTTGATAGTGGGCGGAATTTCCTTAGCATTCTTGTCGAGGTATAAATTGTCAAAGGCCATAGACAAGTCTCTAACGGATTTATCTATGACAGTAGAAAAATTGTTCTCAAATTCAGCTATTTTCTCTTTGTAGTTTGGCATACCAACAGTCCTCTATTTCTTCCGAAAACTAATCATAGAACACATTAATTATAGCATCAAATTCTAGTATTTTCTACAATAATAATACCGTTCAATAGGACAACGGGCGGTAATGTAATATACACCTTTCTGAAAGGAGGTTTCCCGCTGCTGGCCAGTCTGCTGACTGGTCTTTTTTTATGCCATGACGAAGGAGGTTAAAGATGGCAGACGATAAAAAGAACATCGGCCCGGAGGCCGAAAAGCCCAGCGAGGCTCCCCAAGAGAAAAAGGCGGAGCCTGTCAAGGACACGCCCCCTGCGCCGGAGCAGCCGGATCCCAGTGTGCCGCAGGCCCCCGTGGTGGAAACTGCACCGAAAGCGCAGACCACTCCCACGGTTGAAAGCCAGCCCGAGGAAAAGGCTGCTCTATCTCCCGGGGTGCTGGATTTCAGCGCCGCAAAGAATAAGGCTCTGGCAAAGGAGGGAACAGCCCCGGAGAAAAGGCCCGTCAAGGAACAGACGGAAGATAAGCCCAAGCGTGGCCGTCCGGCCAAAACGGACAAGGCCGCTCCCGCTGAAAAGCCCAAGCAGCCCCGAGACAAAATGTCCCAAAGTAAGAAAGCTCCCGGCAAGGAAGCTCCCATTCCCCCGAAGCCCGAGGCAGCGCCCAAGGAGGCCAAAGCTCCCGAGCAGGAGCAGCCCGCCGCTCCCCGTGACGCTACCCGTTCTGCCGAGCCGGAGCAGATCGTCTATATCAATCTATCCGAACTGCATCCGTTCAAAAATCATCCTTTCGGTGTCCGTGACGATTCGGAAATGAAAGGGCTGGTGGAGTCGGTCAAGGCCAGCGGTGTCAATCAGCCCGCCCTTGTCCGTCCCCGTGAGGACGGCGGCTATGAAATCATTGCGGGCCACCGCCGACAGAAAGCAAGTGAGCTGGCCGGATTTGCCAATATGCCCTGTATCGTCCGCAACATGACGGACGATGAGGCCATCCTTGCCATGACGGACGATAACCTACGGCACAGAGAAAAAATCCTGCCTACCGAAAAGGCCAATTCTCTGAAAATGCAGGTGGAGGCCATCAAGCACCAAGGCGGCCCCGGTCTGGGCGAGGACGCTGGTAAACGCTCCACCGAGATCGTCGGTGAGCGCAACGGCATGAACTACAAGCAGGTGCAGCGGTATATCCGCTTGCGTTACTTTATCTGTTTTGAAAATGCGCCGGCCATCTACTGTGCCGCAGCCGAGCGGATCGGCAAAGCGCAGGAGGCTGTGGACAAGGGCCGGAGGGGAGTATGATTATTTTCTAAAATTTATAGTTTGCTGCAAATTTGCCGTTGAATTTTACAGCAGAATGGTATATACTATTAGCGAAAGGAGCTGATAGATATGCCCAATATTAAACCTATCTCTGATCTTCGTAACTACACCGAGGTTCTGCATGATGTCGCTGTCGGCGCTCCTGTGTTCTTGACCAAGAATGGCCGGGGCAGATATGCGATCATTGATATGCAGGATTATGAGAAAACGCAGGCAACTCTCCGACTGATGAACGAATTGGCGAAGGGCCGTCGCTCCGGCGAACAGGAAGGCTGGCTCTCTCCCGACGATATGAGGGCACATTTCCGTGCGAGAGCGAATGAAGAATAAAATCCACTATTCCGTCGAGGCCCGGCGTGATTTGGATGAAATTTGGTATTACATTTAGGCCGAATTGTGCAATCCCACCGCAGCTAAGAATATGGTCGATCGTATCATGGATGCCGTGGATCAGCTGGAGACCTTCTCCGGTCTTGGTTCGCCGCTATCCTCCATTACGGATACCGACACCGACTACCGCTACCTTGTCACCGGCAATTATATGACTTTCTACCGTGTGTTTGGTAACGATGTGTATGTAGATCGTATTCTCTATGGCTGCCGGGACTATCTGCGTATTCTGTTCGGTGATATGATCGAGACAGAAAGTCCACAATAAAATACTCCATCAAGGAACGTCTTTCCACTTCGGAAAGGCGTTTTTTGTTTGCCCAAGCCGCCTTGTGTCTTGGTACATTTTTATCTCACCTCGACATTATTCTACATTTCGTGCGAGATGATTAGAACGAAACATGGTTTCCTAAATAGGTAGTATTATATTTCATGCTTCGGATTTTTGCGCCGTTTCACGAAGATTTTGCCGTAGTTACGAAAAGCAGATAGGTTTTATTGACGATGTGTGCTATAATAATTTTTCAACAAACACCCGGTACGGGAGGTGACGGTATGGCAATTACAGAGTGGGAAATCCGCAGAGCGGCGGTTGGGCAAAGCAATATCAAGGTCATCCTTTGCGACGATGATCCTGTCTTTCTGAAGGCACTTCGCAGCGAAGTAGAACGGACTTTTGCAAAACTGAATATGGTAGCTGCGATTACCGCTTTCAGCAGACCAACAGATATTTCGCCAGAGCTGCTGACTGCTTGCGATATGGCTTTCCTTGATATTGACTTTGAGAGCGAGGAGCAGAACGGCATTGACATTGCCCGGACGCTTCGGCGGTTGAACAGCCATGCGCTGATCTTCTTTGTGACCAACTACATTGACTATGCCCCGGCTGGCTACGAAGTCCAGGCGTTCCGCTATATCCTAAAGCGGGATATGGGCGAGGTGTTGGAACGATACATTTTGCAAGCCATAGAAACAAAAGCGGAGGGCCAGGAGTATCTGCGGCTCCGGGATAAAGAAGAGGCTGTTGACTTGCCCTTGGGAAGCAAACCGCGTCATCTCGACGTTGTGAGCA
>JAGBBD010000001.1 GCA_017938625.1 Oscillospiraceae bacterium
CTGGCCATCGCCATCGGCACTTCCCACGGCGCATACAAGTTCACTCCCGAACAGTGCACCGTCAACGAGCAGGGCATCCTGGTTCCTCCCGCACTGCGTTTCGACGTTCTGGAAGAAGTCACCCGCCGTCTGCCCGGTTTCCCCATCGTCCTGCACGGCTCCTCTTCCGTTCCTCAGGAATATGTCGCCATGGTCAACGCCAACGGCGGCAAGATGCCCAACGCCATCGGTGTTCCCGAAGAACAGCTGCGTAAGGCTGCCAGCCTGTCCGTCTGCAAGATCAACATCGACTCCGACCTGCGTCTGGCCATGACCGGCACCATCCGCCAGTTCTTCAATGACCAGCCCAGCAAGTTCGATCCTCGCGAGTACCTGAAGCCCGCCCGTGCCAACATCAAGGAACTTGTCCGCCACAAGCTGATCAACGTCCTGGGCTGCGCCGGCAAGGCCTAATCCTCTAACATGCAAAATATCCGCTGCATTTGCAGCGGATATTTTTTGTTTGTTGAGACTTTCCCACCCCTGTGGTATAATAGAAATAACAAATCCTTTGAGGTACCGCATATGCTTGAAAACAGGCTCAACATCACAAGCTCGCCGGAGCTTGCCAAAGCAGAAGAAAAAATCAGCAAAAAGAAAGCCATTGAATTGTTTGAGACAGGGTTTCTGGATGCGCTGCCTGTCGGACGCTTTGAAGCCTTGCAGGCCATTCATCAATATCTGTTTGGCGATATTTATGACTTTGCCGGAAAAGTACGCACAGAAAACATCGCCAAGGGCAGTTTCCGCTTTGCCCCGGTCATGTATTTGCATGCCGCACTGCAAAACATCGACGCCATGTCCCAAAGCACGTTTGATGAGATCATTGAAAAATATGTGGAAATGAACATCGCCCATCCCTTCCGAGAGGGAAACGGCAGAAGCACCCGCATCTGGCTCGACTGTATGTTAAAGCAGCAACTGGGAATGGTCGTCGATTGGAGTCTGGTGGATAAGGAAGATTATCTGCTCGCCATGGAGCGCAGTCCCGTCCGGGATATTGAGATCAAGCATATTTTAAAGGCCGCTCTGACCGACAAGATCCATGACCGGGAACTGTATATGAAAGGAATCGACCACAGCTACTATTATGAAGGCTACCAAGCCTTTCTCACAGAGCAGCTATAAAAGGAACGCCATCCGTTGCACGGATGGCGTTCCTTTTGCAATAATGTGGCAATAAAGGCTCCCCCTGTGCAAAAGGAGCCTTTATTGCCACATTCTGATATCCCCTTTTTATCAAGACGTGCCTTAGTAGCGCCAAAAGCAGTCGGGGTCTGCGCCTTTCTTTCCCAAAAAGCTTTTTTTCATTTCTCCGCCGCAGCGTGGGCATTTCCCCTCTGCTTTCCACTTTTTGCTTTGTATTTTTTGCTGCTGTGCTCGCTGCGCCGCAATTTCTGCCAACAACTCCTCCATTCCTAACAACCGGAAATAATTATATGCCTCAGATATTTTTGAAAAATTCCACCGCCCATCTACTAGTACTTTGATTTCTTCTATGGTATAAACTTGATCCAGTATTATAACATGATATACGTATCTATTATCGCTATATGCTTCTCGCACCACCATTGTATTGCCTAAAATAAATGTTATATTAACAGGTCTGCTCCAATCAATCTTGTGATATCGTTCATCGTCATCATATTGAAAACATGAGCCAAATGTGTATTCATATTTTGAATTTTTCGTATACACCGCATATGGAGATAACTTACTGATAACTACATACGAGTGTTCATTTGAAATCAACTGGGCATTTGCTTTCCCCTTTCTCATAACATTGCCAAGTTCTGGATACTCATTCTCGTCATTCCCTTTTCCATAAAAAACATTATTCCAAAGCTTTACTGCGGAATCATCATATTGGCTCTGATTGGGACGAAAAAAGCTAACTTGTCCTTTCTCAAACTCTTCAACATACTTTGCAGCAACAATACTGCGCAGTTTTCTTATCCCTTCAGCATCTTTTGAAATACCTTTGTATATTAATATGTTCGCAGTCTCTCTTAAGACCCTATCGAATATATTTTTTTGTCTTTCATCAATAATGCTGCGTTTCCGATACTCATCACATATTTCTTGCCAAAGTCCATCATACTCTTTTTTCAGATCTTTCAATTTTTTCGCTGCACTTGCATATTGCTCCGCTCGCATCAACTCACTAAAATCTATTTCACCTTTTTTGAACTGTGCAACGGTAAGCTTATACAACCCCCACCAGCCTTCCGGTTCTTCCGGGTATTTTTCAATGATCTCTGTGTAGGTTGCCTGCGCTCTGCCGACTTGTCCCAAATTGAGATACATCTCCGCATTGTCCAGAAGCTTTTTTCTGGTGCTGATTCCTACCACTTCTACAGGACCTTCAACCTTTACTGACCCTTTAATTTCCTGTATTTTTTCCTGTAAGCGCGCTTTGGGGTACTTTAGTCCACAAAATTCACATACCGCAGTTTCACCACTTTTATCCATCATAAGCGTACCGCCGCAGATATCACAAATAAATGTTTGCATTTTTATCCTCTCTTACAATTCTCTATGGTTATTATTTTGCCGCTTTTCAATATTTTCAATATGCCGCTTACCGATCGCCGACAAAGCCATCAGTACGCTCATTACAAGCAGTAGCCCCCCATTGCAAAGCACAGTCACTTTTTCCGATGCGCCGGAGAAAACCAAAAACAGCAGACACAGCACCAGCTGCAATACCATATGCATTACGGAAAGCATATAATTAGGTACATACAAAAAATTATCTGCTCCTTGCTTTGCAGCACATATCATCCATGCCATTAGATGCAAAAGGAACACCAACACTGACATACCATATGTGATCCAAACAGCTGTCGTCATTTCATTGGGCAAGTATACAAGAAGAATATGTGCCACTATCACGCCTACTGCCCAGAGAAACACACCCATTCCCCAGTTCTTTTTCATTGCACAGTCTCCCTTTTCCGTCCACACTTCGGGCAGAAGTTTCCTGCTCGTTCAAATACGAAGCCACAAACACATTGCTGTTTGATTGCTCTTTCCGCACCGCAATTATCACAGAATGCCGCTTCACCACACAGCATTGTGCCGCAATTTTCACAGTAAGTCTCTTTCTGCGTGCCACTTTGCGCCATTGTCTGCTGAATGGCTCCATTGACCATTGTTCCTACAGAGCTTCCCAAGCCTGTCATCATGCCCAGTCCAATTCCCATGCTGCTAAAGCTACCGCTGCCTTCATTTGCCGCCGCTTTTTCCGCCACATCAAACATCCGCTCTTTTTCATAAGAGTATCCTTCAATAGAGCGCTTCTGTGCCATCGCTTGAGACTCAATCACTATTTTCTGCGCTTCTGTTTGTTGATCGATAATCCCCACCTGTTGGCGAAGCTGTGCCTCCGCAACATCAGCATATTTTTTGTAATGTAAACTTTTGAATTGTTCATATAGCGGCTCTCCATCCGGCTTAACAATGGTTGTAACAAAGAACCGCTCCAGCGACACACCATAATCCAGAAAATCCGCCGACAACCGTTCTTTCAGTTCATCAGAGAAATCCATCAAATGTTCATCAATCTCAAATATGTTGATCGACTGTGATTTGATCGTCTGCGCAATATAACTCTTAATTTTGGTCATTAAAAATGCCCGGAAATACGAAACGATCCGTTCCTGACTCAGTTCTTTCTCCGTACCTACAAGCTTGACCAGAAGCTGCTTTGTATCAACCGCTTTTAGTGACATTTCGCCTCTTGCGCCAATCGACAACGGGAAACCATAGGTGGGCTCCACATATTGAACTTTACTGTCAGTTCCCCAGCGAATCGCCATTTGCTCCGCCTTGTTGACAAAATAGACTTCACAATGGAAAGGGCTTTCCCCATGTGTGGGAAGATTGACAACATGGCGAAGCAATGGAATATTCTGTGTATGCAGAGTGTATCTTCCCGAGCCAAACAGATCCAAAGCCTGTCCGTTAAGAAACAATATCGCTTCTTGCGTTTCATGTACGATCAACTGCGAGTTGGTATTAAAATCTTCAGCCGGGTGTTTCCATACAAAGGTATCGTTTGTTCCTTCATACTTTATAATTTCCGCAATTGCCATATTAGTACCTCCCCATAAATCATTATGCAATTCTATTTTAGTAAAGATTTTTACTAAAATCAATAGTAAAGATATTTACTGCTGTACACTGTATATATCTTTCAATAATGGGGACGATTATGAGAACTTTTCTTGAAAAGCTCCGGGGATTACGAGAGGACAATGACCTGACCCAAAGCGAAGTCGCCAAAATATTAGGAACATCGCAAACCATGTACGCACGATACGAGCGCGGTGCCAATGAACTGCCTCTGCGCCATTTATGTAGTCTGTGCAAATTGTACAATGTATCTGCCGATTATTTACTTGACACTGCACCAGATACAAAACGTAAACAAGGTCGCAAGTATTTATAAATAGTAAACTCCCTCCGCTGCATTTGCAGCGGAGGGAGTTCATTACTTGCACAAATATCCCCAAAGGGTTTTCGTAGTGGAGCGGGTGCAGGCATCCGCCCATTTTTTACATTTTTGCCATCATGGCATCGTTCATCTGACCGATCATGGCGTTGGCTTCCTCCATGGAGGAGGCCACGGCGGTATAGTAGAACTTGATCTTGGGCTCTGTGCCGGAAGGACGCAGGATCACTCTGCCCTTTTCGCCCAGCGTCAGCATGACCATGTTCTCGCTGGGAAGGCCGGTGGGCGTGGTCTGTCCGGTAACAGCATCGGTGATGACGCCCGCCTTGAAGTCGGCAACAGAGGATACGGCGAAGCCGCCCATCTCCTTGGGAGGCTGGGCACGGAACTGATCCAGCAGCGCCATGCAGGCAGCCTTCTGCTCATCGGAGGTAAAGTTCACATTCTGGATGCCTGCCACATAGTAGCCATACTTGGCATACAGAGCATCCATCACGTCGCCAAGGGTCTTGCCCTGCAGCTTGCAGGTAGCAGCCATTTCCGCAATGAGCATGGCGGCGACCACGGCATCCTTGTCTCTGGCATAGTCGCCCTTGAGATAGCCGCAGCTTTCCTCAAAGCCAAGAACGAAGTCCTCGGGATGTCCTGCCTCTTCCAGTTCCAAGATCACGCCACCGATGTATTTGAAGCCTGTGAGCACCGTGCGCACAGATACACCGTAGGCAGAAGCCACACGGTCTGCCAGAGGGGTGGACACGATGGACTTGACCGCCACAGGATCCTTGGGCAGCTTGCCCATACGCTCCATGGCAGACAGGATGTAGTCCAGCAGCAGGCAGCCCATTTCGTTGCCGGAGAACTTACGGAAGCCGTCACCGTCGGGAATTGCTACAGCGATACGGTCAGAGTCCGGGTCGGTGGCAATGACGATATCGGGGTTAGTCTTCTTTGCAAGGGCATAGCTCTCGGCAAAAGCACCGTCATTTTCCGGATTGGGGTTGGGGCAGGTCTCAAATTCGCCGGAGGGCTTTTCCTGCGAGGCAGGCACTTCGAACTGCGCGCCAAGGCGGGTCAGAATCTCGGCAACAGGCTCGCCGCCTGCACCGCACAAGGGGGAGTAGACAACTTTCAGTCCTGCCTTTTTTACGCTGTCCGGATCGATAGCTTCCTGCCAGATGCGGTCATAGTAAGCATTCCAGACAGACTGGGGGATGTACCGGATGAGTCCCTTTTCCATCAGACTCTCATAGCTTTCGTGGACAGACTCAAACAGATCCAGCGCGTCAATGGCTTTGGAAACAGCTGCTGCAGGGATCTCGGTCATCTGACCGCCATCGGGGCCGTAGCACTTCAGACCGTTGTATTCCTTGGTGTTATGGCTGGCGGAAATAACCATGCCAACACCGGTCTTGAGATAGCGGACCGCGAAAGACAGCATGGGAGTGGGGCAAAGTCTGTCATACAGGTAGACGGTGACGCCCTTCTCAGCCAGAGCCTGCGCGCAGACCTTGGCAAAGCGCTGAGAATTGTTGCGGCAGTCGTAGCCGATGGCGCAGGTCTTGCTGCCGCCGGAGGAAAGCAGATAATCCGCAAGGCCTCGTGCCGTGCGGCGGACAGTCAGATCGTTGAGGTAGGCTGTGCCAACACCCATGATGCTGCGGATACCGGCAGTGCCGAAGCTGGCATTGCTGCCAAAGCGCTTTTTGATCTCTGCGTCGTTGCCCTGCAGAGCCTTCAGCTCTTCCAGCATTTCGCCTTCGCAGTTTTCAAGCCAGCGGCTGTATTCTTTCAATGCGTCCATAGTGATCCCCTCTTTTTCATAATATTTACTATATTATAGCACTTCAGGCCAAAAGTGTATAGAGATTTTTTACAAAGCACTTGCGCTTTTTCTTCCCAGCGCGTAAACTAAACACAGAAAGAGGTGGTATTTATGGAAAAGCTGGCGGAAAAGACCGTAAGCTCCCAACTGATCTTTGACGGAAAGATCCTGCATCTGTACCGCGATGACATTGCCCTGCCCAACGGCAAGCCTGCCGAGCGCGAAGTCATCCGTCATATCGGCGCTGTGTGTGTCATTCCTGTGACCGATGACGGCTGCGCTGTCATGGAGCGGCAGTACCGCTACCCGGTGGCAGAGGTCATTCTGGAGATCCCGGCTGGAAAACTGGACAGCCGTGACGAAGATCACGAGGCAGCCGCCCGTCGGGAACTGGAAGAAGAAACAGGCTACCGGGCGGAGCAGATGATCCCGCTTGGCAAGTTCTACCCTGCCTGCGCCTACTCCGATGAAGCCATCTGGATGTATCTTGCCAAAGGTCTGACCCGCGGTGACCGCCACCCGGATGAGGACGAATTTCTGGATGTGGAGCTGATTCCTCTGAAGGATCTGGTCAGACAGGTGCTGGACGGACAGATCCCGGATGCGAAAACACAGATCGCTGTTTTAAAAGCAGCCATTCACGAAGGAGTGTTGTAATATGGCAAAAAAGAATACCGTTCTGGATAACCTGACCGAGGACGAGATCCTGTGGGCTGATACCAAGCGCTGGATGGGTCTGCCGTGGACCTTTACCAAGTACCGTGTAGATGAAGAGCGTCTGTATTGTAAGGATGGCTTCCTCAAGACCCAGACCGACGAGTTGCTCCTGTACCGCGTCATGGATATCAAGAGCAGCCAGACCCTTGGGCAGCGCCTGTGCGGTGTGGGCACGGTGACCCTGTACTGCAGCGACAAATCCAGCGGTGTTTTGGAACTGAAAAACATCAAGGAATATGAAAAGGTGCGCCGTTTCCTCAGTGAGCTTGTGGAAAAGAAGCGCACGGAAACCGGCGTCAAGGGCAGAGAGATCATCGGCATGGGTCATGCGGTGGATCACCCCGACGCAGACGGCGACGGACAATGCGACGCCGCGGAAACGGAATAATACAAGAAAGACTGTGCCGGATTCCGGCACAGTCTTTCTTGTATTAAGCTGCGTAATACATCCGATATGTTGTGTAATAGTATCCACCATGGTTGGCATTGTTTAGGGTCGTCACATAGCCGCCGTAGGGATCGATGATCAGAAAATCACTGGCTTTGAGATTATTCATATTGGCACCGCTTCTCAAACCGATGACACAGACCATATGATACTCATTTGCCCATAGTGCGATGGCGCGTCCCTTTTTCAGCTGATTGGCGATCTGCAGGAGCTTGGTAGATCTACCTTCCGAAGTGATATACTTTGTGTTCTCCCAATGGCAGCCATCAGAATACCAGGGGTAATTTTTAGGAAATACTGTCTTACCCTTTGCCATGGAGATGACCATGCAGGCACTGGTTGCCGTACAGCCTTGGTTTCTGCCGCTAACAATAAATCTGCTGTAGTTGTTCTGATTGAAGCGATAGTTCTTATTGTAGCCCTTGACCACATAGTAATTGGAATATCCACCGTCAGTATAAGGCTTCATCATATTGCCATAGCCACCCTGCGACGGTGTGTTGTTCCAGTTTTTCAGCTTGCTCAGCACATCCTTGTTCACAACACCATTTTGCTTCAGCCCTGCTGCCTTCTGGAAGCTCTTTGCCGCCGCAACTGTATTGGGACCGGCAATTCCGTCAAGGGAGTCATAATAGAAGCCCTTATTTTTCAGCAGAGTCTGGATGGCTTTTACTTCGCTCTTGAGGTTCCCCTGCGTTTCGGGACCTGCCATACCATCCACCGACAAGCCACGGGCACTCTGATAAGACCGGATGCCCTTTACAGTATTGTTGCCGCAGATGCCATCTGCCGAGCCCACATTAAACCCCAAAAAGTTCAGATTGTACTGCACTTGTCTCACAACAGAGCCTGAGCTTCCTTTTGTCACCACCGCTGCACTTGCCAGCGGTGTTACTGTGCCCAAACACAGAATTAAAACCAACAGAAGACTTACCAGTTTTTTCATTACTTTCATAAGAATTTCTCCTTCACTTTTTATTGTTTTCTGCGCTGCTTCTGTCTGCATTATAGTTTTCTTTTCCGCTTATTTTTCCAAAATGTACTTTTTGGTCTTTTGTTCTTCCGAAACGCAGTGTTTTTATTTTGCAGCTTGTCAAAAACGGCAAAAAGCGGCACAAAACAGACATCCCCCGGTCAAAAGCCAAGCAGGATCGACACTGTAGTGTACGATCCTGCTTGGTTTTAATTCTTTTCGTAAAATAGTCTGAGTTTTTCCTGCAGCGTACGCTCTGTGGCTTCGTAGGGATAGGCATTGGGGCGGCTCAGATGGTCAGCTCTTGCCAGCAGGCACAGATCCTCCGGGCAAAGGGAACGGCGGAAGAGGCGGAACATGGCTTTGTCCGTGGACTTCTGTGCCACCAGAAGGTTGGGACGCATATGCAGCTGCACCATACTGAGAACGTAGTCGTGCACCTCTTGGTCATAACCCAAGCGCATCAAAAATACACGGGTCGGAGCAAGTCCCTCGTCCTCATGTCCCAAAGCACGGATCCTGCCATCCATGTACTGTGTCGCCGTGGGCTTTCCCAGATCATGGCAAAGGGCGCTGAGCATAAAGGGAAGAGGCTTTTTTGCCTGCTGTCTTGTTTCGGCAGCGGCATCCAAAACCAGAAGGGTATGCTCCCACACATCGCCCTCCGGGTGAAAGACAGGATCCTGCTCCACACCGATCAAGGCAGCGATCTCAGAAAACCAGGGCTTTAGGTTTCCTGTTTCCTGCAGCGCCCGAAAATACGCGGAAGGCTTTGTGTCTTCCAGCAGCGCACGCTCCAGTTTTTGACGCACGGTCTGTTGGCTCTGCATTTCTTTACTTCCTTCCCTCAAGCCGAAGCTTTCTTTTTTATGCGTTTTTCAGATCTTCGTACAGAGCACGGATGTTTTCATAGATCATGGTGGGCTGCACATCGCTGGTCTTCAGATCTTCCATGGTTCCCTCGCCGGACAGGACAAAGCAGGCATCGATGCCGGCATTGATGCCTGAGGCAATATCTGTATAGAGTCTGTCTCCGATCATCATGGTCTGGCGCTTCTCATAGCCGAAGCGCTCCATGGCAAGCAGCGCCATCTCGGGCTGAGGCTTGCCGATAAACAGAGGCTCTCTGCCTGTGGCGGTGGTCAGCATCCGGCAGACGCTGCCGCAGTCGGGCACATAGCCGTACCAAGTGGGACAGACCCAGTCGGGATTGGTGGCGATAAAAGGCACCCCGCGGCCCAGCAAAATACAGCTGTCCTCCAGCTTCTGGAAGGTCAGCTCCGTATCAAAACCACACAGCAGCAGGTCGATATCATCTTCCAGCCTGTCAGTAATGCGGATGCCGCCCTGCACCAGCTGCTCCTTAAAGGTGGTGGTGCCGAAGGCATAGACCTTGGCGTCGGGGTAGTTGGCTTTCAGATATAAAATGGTGGCATCGGTGGAGGTGAGGAAATCCTCCTTCTGTGCCTCAATGCCAAGGCGCCCCAGCTTCTGCACGTAAGCATCCACGCTGCGGGAGGAATTGTTGGTCAAAAACAGGTAGCGGCCACCGATCTTCTTGACGTGCGCCAGAAAGTCCATGGTTCCGTCAAACAGATCCTCATCCAGATAGATGGTACCATCCATATCCAGCAAAAACAGTTTCTTTTCAGCTAAATTTCCCATATTTTCACACTCCTTTTTGGTATATTATAACAGACCGCAGCGTTTGACACAAGTGGTATAATGGCTGCAGGAGGATGAAATATGGCACATCTGTTTTCACTTCTGCCCCAGCTTCTTCTGCCGTGGTACAGGCAGCACCGACGTGATCTTCCGTGGAGAAAAGACAAAGAGCCTTACCATGTGTGGCTCTCGGAGATCATGCTGCAGCAGACACGGGTGGAGGCTGTGAAAGGCTATTACACAAGGTTTCTGGAACGCTTGCCCACCATTGCGGATCTGGCACAGGCAGACGAGGAGACCCTTTATAAATTGTGGGAAGGGCTTGGCTACTACTCCCGTGTCCGTAATCTGCACAAAGCTGCGGTACAGATCATGGAGCGTCATGGCGGCACATTCCCGCAAGATCCCAAGGACATCCGCGCCCTTTCGGGCATCGGGGATTACACCGCCGGTGCAGTTGGATCTATTTGCTTTGACTTGCCTACCCCTGCCGTGGACGGCAATGTGCTGCGTGTCTGTTCCCGTCTGACGTCAGATCCCTCTCCCATCGATCAGCCCGCAGTCAAAAAGGCGCTGACGGAAGAGCTTGCAGCCATTTATCCCAAGGAAAGCGGCGATTTCACCCAGGCACTCATGGAGCTTGGCGCCACAGTCTGTGTGCCAAACGGCGCACCTTTGTGCCATCAGTGTCCTTTGAACAATATCTGCCTTGCCCACAAAGAGGACAAAGAGACTCAATTCCCGGTTAAAGCCAAGAAAAAACCACGAGTCATCCAGGAAATGACTGTCCTTTTGCTCCACGACGGCGATATCTTTGCGTTGCGCAAGCGACCTAAAACAGGACTGCTGGCAGGTCTTTGGGAGTTCCCGCATCTGGATGGCAAGTATTCCATAGCGCAAATTCTGGAATACTTAGAACAACAAGGAATCACTGTTTCAGATGTGGAAAAAACGATAGAAAAAGTCCATATTTTCACCCACAAGGAATGGCATATGACAGGAGTGTTTCTCTCCTGCCAAAAAGGTGGCCCCTACACATGGTCAGTCCCATCCGACTATGCCCTACCCACCGCGTTCCGAATTTTTCTGGAAAGCTAAAAAAACAACCGTCTTTCGACGGTTGTTTTTTTGCCTTTTCGGATAATTTGTTGTTTGGGGAATTAGATTGCCCAGTCGGGCTGACCGAAGGTCCAGCAATCGAAGGGAGCGGCAATGGTTTCGGACACATAGCAGGTGCCCTTGCCCAGACGCAGGATGGAGGCGGGGAAGTCCTGGGTGATGGGGCCGTACAGCTCCAGACGGGAAACCATTCTCTGCCAGGTAGCACCGGTCTCGGAGTTGAGGATGTTGTGCAGCTCAAAACGATCACGGGCAGTCACGATGTCCTTGGGACCGATGGTGGCAGCTCTGTAAGGCACAGCCCACACGTCGCCGGAGGAGCCCATGGGCCCGAACAGGGAGTTCTCGCACACGGTCAGAGGAGTGGTAGTAACGATACGGGAGGTCAGCTGGCAGAATTCTTCCAGAGAAGAAGCTGCAAACTCTTCCGTTCTGGGGTCGATGAAAGCGGTGTGTCCGGGCCAGCCGGTGGCGGTGTAGACCACATCAACGCCCTGACCTTCGGTCACGTCGGCAATGATGCCGGAGTAGACACCGGTGCCCTTGTTCTCGTTGGTGTGAACGTGCCACTGCTCAACGGGGGGACGCAGATCCTCGCGGATGCGATAGTAGAAGTGATGCATGAAGGAATAGCCAAGACCTGCACCGTAGGTCAGAGGCGCCACATTGCCGTCCTCGTCAGCCCACTCGTCCATGGCGAAAGCATGGACATTGCGGCAGTTGACATTGTACTTGTTGATCATGTTGGCAACAGCGCTGTAAGCAGCAGGCCACTGGTTGGGGCAGATCATGGAGAAGGGCTTGTCCTGCAGGTCGGACATGAGGATGCGATAGAACATATCCTGCACCATGTGCAAGGTGGGATCCATAACGACCTTGACAGAGAAGCCGTTTTCGTTGGTGTACTCCATATCCTCACGCTTGATATCGCGGACGCGCTCCAGTTCTTCCAGAGGCAGGTCGCTGTGAGGCAGCCAGGGTGCGGGCTTGAACTTGAATTCTTTGTAAGCAGACATAGTGATACATCCTTTCTTTTTAATGTTATCTATCCGGATTATATCATGCCTGCAGACAAAGGTGCGTATAAAATTTGCTCGCAAAACGTTTGTTTTTGTCTTGTTGCTTTTTATATTTTGCCATTTTTCGAAAATACATACAAAACAGATCCGTTCATTTGATGCAAAATGACCGTTCATTGGCCCCGCAGAAATAAAAGATCCGAGGACGTGTGCCTCGGATCTTTTACCGCAATCGTGCAAGTGCGTCCAACAGACGCGCGCAGCACGATGACAATTCTTTTTTCCGGAAATATCGAAGATATTTTTTACTTACAGTTCCCAGTCGGGCTGGCCGCAGTACCAGCTGGCGAAGGGCTTGGCAATGGCCTCGGACACATAGCAGGTACCCTTACCAAGGCGCATGATGGAGGCGGGGATCTCCATGCAGATGGGGCCGTACAGCTGCAGGCGGGAGACCATTCTCTGCCAGGTGGCACCGGTCTCAGAGTTGAGGATGCAGTGCTGCTCAAAGCGCTCTTTGGCATTGACCACATCGTAGGGTCCGATGGTGACGGCGCGGTAGGGCGTTGCCCACACATCGCCGGATGCGCCCATGGGGCCAAAGAGAGAGTTTTCCGCCACAGTCAGAGGCGTGGTTGTGACCACACGGGAGGTAAGTGTGCAGAATTCTTCCAGAGTCTCCGCGCGGAACTCCTCCGTGCCGGGATCGATAAAGGCCGTATGTCCGGGCCAGCCGGTGGCGGAATAGATCATATCCGCGCCCTTGCCCTCGGAGGCATCCATGATCAGCTGAGAGTACACACCGGTGGCCTTGTTCTCGTTGTTGTGGGTATGCCACTGGCTCAGCGGCGGACGCAGATCCTCCCGGATGCGATAGTAGAAATGATTCATAAAGGAGTAGCCAAGGCCCGCTCCGTAGGTCAGAGGCGCCACATTGCCATCCTCATCCGCCCATTCATCCATAGCAAAAGCGTGGACGTTTCGGCAGCTGATATTAAACTTGTTGATCATATTGGCAATGGCGCCGTAGGTATCCGGCTCCTGATTGGGGCAGATCATGACAAAGGGCTTGTCCTCTTTGTCGGACATGAGAATACGGTAGAAAATATCCTGCACCATGTGCATGGTGGGATGCATGACCACCTTGACAGAATAACCGTTTTCGTTGGTATATTCCATATCCTCGCGCTTGATGTTGCGGATGCGCTCCAGTTCCTCCAGAGGCAGATCACTGTGGGGCAGCCAGGGCGCCGGTTTGAAACGGAATTCTTCGTACAAAGACATAAAATTCATCCTTTCTTCCTAAAGTAAGTCGGAATATATCATAGGCGTTTTTCATTGTCAAGCATCCAAATATAGGTCTTTTTGATATAAAATATAGCTCCCAAATCCCAACGGATTCGGGAGCTTTTGATCAAAGGGTCACAATGGTTTTCTCGTCATTAGAGCGGTAAGCCGCTTCCATGATGCGCTGCACCTGCACCGCCTGTTCGGCAGGCACTTCCATAGGCGCTCCGGTGAGCAGACTGTCACAGAAGCTGGTGATCTGGCGCTCGTAGCAGTCACCGAAGGTCACATCAATGGTCTGACCTGTGATGTTTTTCTTGTCCTGCTGAGCATCGTAACCGCCCTGCTCGCCAAGGAACATGGCATCCAATTCGCCGCCGTCCACCTGACCGATGACGCCGTTGCCGATGAGTCTGCCCTGATCTCCAAACAGTTCGATGCGCCACAGGGATGCATCATCGGGAATATTGAAGTTGGACTGCACCACGCACTGACAGCCGTTTTCCATCCGCAGCATGACCATGGAGGAGTCTTCCACCTCATAGGAGAAGCTGATGGTATCGTGGAACGCAGCCACCTGCTTGACAGATGTGCCTAAAATATACTGCAGAAGGTCGATGCAATGCACGCCCATATCCATCATGGCGCCGCCGCCGGCGATCTTCTTGCTCTGCCGCCATGCGCCGGGGGTGTCGGGATACCAGCAGGTGAACTGGGCGTATCCGGAAACAGGCTTGCCGATCTTCCCCTCTGCCACAGCTTTTTTCATGGCCTGCACATAGGAGCCGAAGCGCATCATCAGACCGGCTGCGATCTTCACGCCCTTGCTTTCACAATAGTCCACCACTTTCTGACCCTCTTCTGAGGACATGGCAATGGGCTTTTCGATCAGGATATGCTTGCCTGCATCCGCAGCAGCCATGGCCTGCTGCGCATGGAAGGTCACGGGTGTTGCAATATAGACCGCATCAATCTCGGGATCTGCCAGCAGAGCCTCTACCGTATCATAGGCTCTTTTGCAGCCCCACTTGGCGCGGCAAGCCTCTGCCCGCTCGGCGCTGATCTCCATGACAGCCACCAGCTCCGCGTTTTCACACAGCATCATACCGGGGATGGTACGGCGCTCTGCAATGCCGCCTGCACCGATCACGCCCCAACGAATCTTTTTCATAGACTACTCCTTTTACGTATTAAAACAGATTGCCGCGTCGCTGCCGCTCCCCCGCAATGACAAGAATTCTGTCATTGCGAGGAGGGCGTAGCCCGACGCGGCGATCTCGTCGTTTTTCAGTTAAATGACGTTGCTCAGACTTTCTGCCTTGACGCGGTCGGCAGCGCGGCGCAGGGTGGAAAGCTCCGCACCGCCCAGAATGAGGGCGTACATCTTCAGAATCATCTGCGTCAGCGTATCGGCGCTCTGCAGACCGGAGACCTCTGCCAAAACCTTTTCGGCAGTCTCCATGCCCTGCACCATGCCCTCTGCTTCGTCAATGTAGCGCTTCAGACCTGCCGCAGCGCCCACAGCGATGTAGGCAGGGGTGATGCCCTGTTTGAGAGCCAGAGACGCAGAGCCGATGAGACGATCCTCGGGAGAGAGCTTTCTGCCCGGGTCGCCGCCCACACGGGCGCAGGTATCCTTCAAGGCAGCGTTTGTAAAGCGGCCCAGCAGATCCTGAATGTGCAGCATCAGCTTATCCAGCTCCACACCGTACTTCACAGACAGCGCCATGGCGCTCTCTGTCATGGCATTCTGCACCAGCACGCGGATCTCTGCCACATCGATGGACTGGTAGATGTACTCCAGGCCCAAGAGGTCACCAAGATAGGCGCAGGTGGCATGGCCCATATTATGCACATACAGCTTACGCTTGATGTAGAAATCAAAAGGCTCAAAGGGAACCATGTTCTTGATATCGGGCACTTCGCCCTTGAAGGCAGCCTTATCGGTGGGCAGGAAGCCATAGCGCTCCACGCAGACACGCATGGGCTCGCCGTCCTTCATTTCCTCGGTCTGCACAGGGACCATGCGGCCGATGGAAGCTTCCACAAGACCCACAGTCTCGTCAAACTTCTTGCACTCTTCTTCCGTCAGCTGCTCCTTGAGCATGCCTTCGAGGACCTTGTTGGCATCCATGAGGTTTTCGCAGATGATGATGTTCAGAGCCTTGCCGCCCATAGCCCAGCGCTTACGCAGACCTGCCACGATGTTGGGCACGATAAACTTGAGGATTCTGGCGCCCACAGCAGTTGCCATGATATCGCAGCCTGCGATGGCATCGGAAGCAGCCTCGGCATCGTTGCCGTTGACGGCTGTGACATTGGTGATCATCACATCCTCATGGCCATTGGATGCCACATAGCGGATGGGATAGCATTCTTTTTCCTGCAGCGCCTTGACCACAGGCTCTGCCACATCGATGAAAGTGACACGGTAGCCGGACTGGCTCAGCGCCGCGCCGATAAAGCCGCGGCCGATATTGCCGCCGCCATACATAACAGCATTCATGTTTTTTCTCCTTATTCTGCTTTGTAAAGGTCGTACAGCTTCAAAACTTCCGCTGCGGTCTTCACGCCGTCGGAGGCGGAGACCTCACTCAGAGAGGCAGCGGCGGTGCAGACAGCCAGCTTCAGAGCGTCTGCCATGCCCATGTCGGTCTCTGCGGCATACAGGACACCTGCGCAGAATGCATCGCCTGCACCCACGGTGCCCTTGATATAGCCCTTGGGAAGGACAAGGCTCTTCTGCTCAAAGTAGTTTCCGTTTTCGTCCACACCGCAGCCGATCTCGGGACAATGGATCACAGCCCAGGTGGAAACACCCAGTTCCTTCAGCTTCAAAAGCGCCTGCTTCATGTTTTCCGGATGGAGCGTGCCATCCTCATCGCGCAGAATCACACCGGTGGTCTGCTGGGCTTCCAGCTCATTGATCACGCAGTAGTCGGTGTACTTCAGGGCAGGTGTGACCAGTCTGGCAAAACGATCGCCGGTCTCGGAGACCACATCGATGGAGGTCTTGATTCCCATTTTCTGCACACGGTGCAGCAGTCTTGCCATCTTGGTGCCATACTCTGCGTCCTCAGCATCCAAATTGGGCAGCAGCAGAATATAACCAATGTGGAAAATATCCACATCCAGCTTGTCCCAGTCAATGTGCTCTTCGCCATAGTAGGCATTGGCGCCTGCGTGCTGGAAGAAAGTACGTTCCTTGGTCTGGTTGTTGCTCATGACCGCGGTGAAGGATGTTCTGCCGTCACGCTTGACCATGGAAAGATCGATGTTTTTGCACTTGGAAAGCTCAGAAAGCATAAAGTCGCCTTCTGCGTCATAGCCGGCAAAGCCCGATGCCAGGAAAGGCATCTGAGGATCCAGCTTTGCAAGATCCACGATGGTGTTGCACACGCTGCCGCCGGTGGAGGACTGGATGCCTTCGGTGATGTGGGTCAGCTCATTCTGTCTGGGCCAGGTCTCGATGGGATAGGTGATATCCACGATCATGTTGCCTGCGCAGCAAATACCTTTTTTCATGGGTTAATTCCTTTCTGAAAGAAATGTCGACCGCCGGTGATGCCGGCGGCCGACCTGATTGCATTAGTTGGTATCGGGAACCAGGGGGCCTGCCAGCTCTTCCATAAAGAACAGCTTACCGGGCATGGTGGGGATGAAGCTGGAAGTGATGGCCTTGCAGGGACCATGACGCAGAGTCATCCAGAAGCTCATGCCCTGCCACTGCATACCGCGGGACAGCACGCCGTCTGCGCCGCCGATGGCATAGTCGGAACCAAAGATGACCTTGGGGCCGATGGTGTTGGCGAAGCAGGGGATCAGAGGCCAGGAAGAACGGAAAGAGGTGATGGCATTCTGCTCGATGGTGAACGGATGCAGACGGGCAGCGATGCGGTGGGACTGGTTCATCCACTCTTCCACGGTATCGAACTCATCAGCGAAGTGAGGCTCCCAGAAAGCGATGTGGCACATACGGCCGATGCCGTAGACCAGCACCTGCTTGGCGCCTTCGGCCTTCAGAGCTTCGATCTTGGCCATGTAGGTAGGCAGGTTTTCCTTGGTGGCGAAGTTGCGCTGATCTTCGGGAACAGTCAGCTCGCCCAGAGGGCCATAGAATGCTTCGGTCATGGCATTCTGGAAAGCGGCGGGATCGGAAGCAGGCAGGGTGTCGCCGTTGGCATCGGCCCACTCGTCCATGTTGAAGCCATAGACGTGCTTGCAGTCCACATTCCACTGCTTCAGGAAATAGACAGCCCACTTGTACATACCCATGGGGCCGACAGGCAGGATCATGATCAGCTTGCGGCCTTCTTCCTTGGTCATCTTGATCTGCATGGCGATCTCATGGCCCATGTAAGCGCCGAACTCTTCCAGATTGGTGCACTTGACAGGCTCAAAGCCCTCGTTCCAGAAGTCCTGACGGTCATAGACGGACTCGGGAGCGTTGCTCACGCAGGCATTGATCTTCTCGATGTCCCAGCCCTTGGGAACGATCTCGGAAAAATAGGAACCCTTCAAGGTGTCGAGCATATTCATACAACAATTCCTCCAATTGCATTATTTTGGATACTATCACAATAACACAAGAACGCCCCAAAGTCAAAGACTATTATTTCACACTGAAAACTTCGTCGGAACGCACAATTTTACCTGTTTCAAATTGACAATCACGGCAGGATATCGGATAATGTATAAGACATTAAAAGTAAAGGCGGACAATTTGTATGGCGGATACCACCATCATGCGAAGAAACAACCTGCAGGCCATTCTGGAGACCATCGATCATCTGGGCGCTGCCACCACCACAGATCTGACAGCGCACACCGGTTTGAGTCTTGCCACCATCAGCCGTGTGACCGGACAGCTGAAAACCAAAGGTCTCATTGAGCAAGAACGAAAAAAGACTGCAGATCCGGGCCGCAAACCGGAGATCTATCGGCTCAATGCCGCCTACGGCAGCAGCTTGTATTTTGATCTCAAAAGCGGCTGCCTGCAGGGGTATCTGCTGGATTTTGGCGGCAAAGTCCTTGCCCGAACTTGCCTGGGTGTAGACGCAAGTCTGGATACTGAGATTTTCCTCCGCCTTGTTTTGAAGCAGAAGGAACAGCTGACCCGGGGACAGCCCACCCCTCTGGCAGTCTGCCTGACCCTTCCCGGTCAGCAGGATCGTGACAGCGGTGCCGTCTGCCGCATCCCCAATTTCCCCGCCTTTGAAGGCGCTGCGCTGCAAAGCGCCATGGAGCAGACGCTGCAGCTGCCCTGTATCATCGTCAACACCGCAAGGATCACCGCATGGGGTCATTTCCTTGCAAGGCAGGAACGGGTCAGAAATCTGGTTTTTCTGGAGATCACCGCAGACTGCGGCATCGGTGCAGGTCTGGTGCTGGACGGCAAGCTTTATGAAGATGCGTTGGGCCTTGCCGGTGAGGTGGGCGATATGATCGTGCAGCTGGACGAAGGCAATCAGGAAAAGCTGCCTACAGAGGGCGCGCTGGAGGCAAGCTCCGGTATCGTCACCATTTTGAAAAAAGCAAAAAACATCCTTGGTGCACAAGAACCTGTCACCCTGCCCATGCTGGAGCAGCTCTCACCGGATGTCCCCGACATTCTGGCTCTCCTGCAGCAGGCCTCCCGGGCTTGGGCTGCTGCCATCATCAATCTCAGCGCCCTGCTCTCCCCGGACAAGATCGTGGTAGGCGGTGCCATCTCAGAAGACGATGCGCTGATCCGGGAACTGATCGGTCAGCAACTGAAGACCATGTATCACCGCGCGATCCCGTTGTCCTTCGCGCCGCGAGACTGCGAGCATCACACCACCGGCGCGGCAGATATGCTCAAGCGCTTTTTGTTCTCCAAAGAACTGGATCATATCGATGAATAAATATCTGCCAGGCAGTAAAAGAACACAGGCAGCATCTTCGGATGCTGCCTGTGTTTTGCGTTAGGTCAGATAATTCAGAGCAGAAGTTGCGAACTTCATGATAGCTGCATTGAGGGCATTCTCCCCTGCTCTTGCAATGTAGCTCTCCACGGAGTCTGTGCCTGTAGCGTGAACGGTGTCGTCTGCGTTATAGACGGTCACGGTCACGGGGCTGAAGGCATCTGCCAGAACGATCCGGCTGACGGGCACTTTGTAGGTCGTGCCTGCGTAGAGGGCGAAGTCCTCGCCGTCCACAATGTAGCTGACCACGTTGCCCTTAAAGTCGGTGTAGCTGACTTCTGCGTACATA
>JAGBBD010000018.1 GCA_017938625.1 Oscillospiraceae bacterium
AAAATGGGGGCCGGCGGCGCCGACGACATTTTATGCGGGCGACCAATGGTCGCCCGCTTACTCTGTATGCACGCATAAATCAAGAAAAATTACTCAGTGTTTGAGTAATTTCAACACATCTTCTTTTTATGTGCTACAATCTGCGTATCAACAAGGAGGCGGCACATTTTGGAACAAACAGTCTGTAAACAATGTAGGTTTTTTATTCAGCACTATGTACTGACAAATGAAGGAAAACTGGCGGCTGCCTATTGTGGGCATTGCTTAAAAGCACATCTGAAATGCAGAAAACCGGACAGAAAAAGTTGTGAGGAGTTTTTGCCCGGAGAGGAACAGAAAGCGCATTACGTGACCAGACAGTATCTGCGCAGGGCTTTGCTGCAGCGTGTGTTGGATATGGAGCTGATGCCGGAGGAACTGCTGTAATAGTTTTTTGCAGAAAATTATAAATAGGACTGGAAAAATTGCGCCGTATGCGGTATCATACTAAGTGGAAAACAATAAAAAGCAAAGGAAGGATTTTACTTATGGATGCATCCAAGCGCAAACTCCTTGCACTGAATGCCGCCAAGGCTCGTCTGCTGGCTGTGCAGATGGTCCATGGCGCTGCCTCCGGCCATCCCGGCGGCTCTCTCAGCTGTCTGGACGTGCTGACCACTTTGTATTTTGACGTCATGAATGTGGACGTCAACGACCCCCGTAAGGAGGACCGTGACCGTTTCGTCATGTCCAAGGGTCACTGCTCTCCCGCCGTCTATCCTGTGCTGGCTCTGAAGGGCTTCTTCCCTGTGGAAGACCTGAAGATGTTCCGCCGTATCGACGGTCATATGTCCGGCCACGTGGAAATGAACCACGTCAAGGGCGTTGATATGTCCACCGGCTCTCTGGGCCAGGGCATCTCCGTTGCTGTCGGCATGGCACTTGCCGGCAAGCAGAACAAGAAGGACTACCGTGTCTACTCCATCCTGGGCGACGGCGAGATCGCTGAAGGTCAGGTCTGGGAGGCATTCATGTCCGCTGCCAAGTACGGTCTGGACAACCTGTGCGCCTGCATCGACGTCAACGGTCTGCAGATCGACGGCCGCACCTGCGATGTTATGCCCTCCGAGCCTCTGGATAAGAAGCTGGAAGCTTTCGGCTGGCATGTGATCAAGGTCGATGGCCACAACTACGACGAGATCTCTGCTGCTTACGCAGAGGCTGCCGCCACCAAGGGCAAGCCCACCATGATCCTGGCAAAGACTGTCAAGGGCAAGGGCGTTTCCTTCATGGAAGACAATGCCGGCTGGCACGGCAAGGCCCCCAACGATGAGCAGATGGCTCAGGCAAAGGCCGAGCTGGAAGCAGCGATCAAGGAACTGGAGGGTTAAATCATGGGTGAAAATATTGCAACTCGTGCCGCGTACGGCAAAGCGCTGGTAGAACTGGCTGAGAAGTACCCCGAACTGGTGGTCTTTGATGCTGACCTGGCAGGCGCCACCATGACCAATGGTTTCATGAAGGCTTATCCCGAGCGTTTCTTCGACATGGGCATCGCAGAGTGCAACATGGTCGGCGTTGCAGCCGGCATGGCTACCTGCGGCTTCAAGCCCTTTGTCAACACCTTCGCCATGTTCGCTGCAGGCAGAGCATGGGAGCAGGTGCGCAACACCGTTTGCTATCCCGGCCTGAATGTGAAGGTCGTCGGCTCTCACGGCGGTCTGTCCGTCGGTGAAGACGGCGCTACCCATCAGTGCATCGAGGACTTCGCCATCATGCGTGCCATCCCCGGCATGACCGTTCTGTGCCCCTGTGACGGCAACGAAATGCGTCTGGCTACCGAGGCTCTGCTGAACTACGACGGCCCTGCTTATATGCGTCTGGGCAGACTGGCTGTGGATACTGTCACCGATACCATCGATGGCTACAAGTTCGAGATCGGCAAGGGCTGCACCCTGGTCGACGGCACCGATGTGACCATCATCGCTGTTGGTATGAATGTGCAGATGTCTCTGAAGGCTGCTGAGCTTCTGAAGGCAGAGGGCATTTCCGCCCGTGTCATCGACATGCACACCATCAAGCCTCTGGACACTGAGCTGGTGCTGAAGGCTGCCAAGGAGACCGGCTGCATCGTCACCACCGAAGAAGCCAACGTTATGGGCGGTCTGGGCGCTGCTGTTTGTGAGTACCTGGCAGAAGCTTGCCCCGTTCCCGTTGTGCGTCATGGTGTCAACGACGAGTTCGGCCGTTCCGGCAAGGCTCCCGCCGTTCTGGAAGCTTACGGCATCACCGCCGAGAAGATCGCAGAATGTGCCAAGAAGGCTGTCAGCCTGAAGAAGTAAACAGAGTATTTAAAAAACCGTGCAGGAAGTTTTCCTGCACGGTTTTTTGACTGTCGAGAAACTTTGCGATGCGGAAAAACAAAGCCTCGCAGAGTTCCGCCACCGCAGTGGCGGAAAAAAGTGACAATCATATTTTCCGGGGACATGCGCCTCGGAAAATTTTCTTCTATCGTGCAAGTGTGCGACTGAAAGGCGTGCGCGCAGCACGATGCGAGTTTCTTTTCAAAAAATATCGCTGATATTTTTTGAGTTTGCCGAAAATACTTTTCGGCAAGCAGAAGCCGTGCAGGAAGTTTTCCTGCACGGTTTTTTGACTGTTGAGAAACTTTGCGATGCGGAAAACAAAGCCTCGCAGAGTTCCGCCACCGCAGTGGCGGAAAAAAGTGAAAATCAAATTTTCCGGGGATATGCGCCTCGGAAAATTTTCTTCTATCGTGCAAGTGTGCGACTGAAAGGCGTGCGCGCAGCACGATGCGAGTTTCTTTTCAAAAAATATCGCTGATATTTTTTGAGCTTGCCGAAAATACTTTTTGGCAAGCAGAAGCCGTGCAGGAAGTTTTCCTGCACGGCTTTTTTTAACATTCTTACCGCCGACTTGCAAAAAGGAAGAAAATAGCGTATGATATGAAATACGAGAGGGAAGTACGCACTCGAAAAGAGGTACATACATGGCAAAAGGAAAATTTGAAAAAGGAAAGGCATCTGCCGCGACCAAGGCAGTGGCACGATCCGGCGCACAAGGGAAAAAACGCGCATGGATCATTGCCGCCATTTCCGGCGGTACCGTTTTAGCGCTGTTTCTGACGGTGCTCATCTGGGGCGCTGTGCTCAATGGCGGAAAGAAGATCTATCCCAATGTCCGCGTAGCAGGTGTGGAAGTGGGCGGCATGACCTTGTCCGCTGCCACCGGTGAGGTGGAGGGTGTTCTGGAAGAGGCATACGATCAGACCTTGGAAGTCCGTCTGCCGGACAGAACGCTGCAGTTTGCGCCCGATGATGTGAATGTGTCCATCGATGTGGGCGAGGCTGTGGAGAAAGCCATGGGCTATGGACGTGGCAAGGGCGCTCTGCGTGCATGGGCAAACTGGCTGGCTGCTGCGTTCAAGGAGCATGATATTGAACTGGAGCTGGCGCTGGAGCTGGACAGGGAGCACATTGAGGATGTGGCTGCCGTGACGGCGAAGGACGTGTTCACCAAGCCTCAGAACACCAAGACCGAGGTGGAAGAGGACAGGATCGTTCTCACCAAGGGCGCCCACGGTGTGACGCTGGATGAAGAAGGTTTGGTGGCAGCTGTCTGCACCGCCTTTGAGACCTGTGATTTTACCCCCATTGACTGGGAGTACGAGCACACACCTTATGTGGAGGCAGATCTGGAGGCACTTTACGAATCCATATCCCAGCAGACCAAGGATGCCTATTATGACGAGGAAAACCATGTGATCGTGGAAGAAGTGATCGGTCATGGCTTTGACTATGTGGCACAGGGAGCCAAGCTGGCTGCCGCAGAAGCTGGCAAAAAGCTGACCATCATGCTGGAGGAGATCCTGCCGGAGGTGACGGCGGAGCAGCTCAATGCCGAGATGTTCGGTGAAAAGCTGGAGAGCCGTTCCAGCCCTTACGTCAACAATGCCAACCGCACGGAAAATCTGCGCATCGCCTGTGAGAGCATCAACGGCATGATCATCAATCCCGGCGAGGTGTTCTCTTTCAACACGGCAGTAGGGGAGCGCACGGAAGAGCGCGGCTTCAAGCCTGCCACCATCTATGGCGGCGAGGGCGAGAGCGTGGATGGCATTGGCGGCGGCATCTGTCAGGTGGCGTCCACCATCTACTATACCACCTTGTATATGGACCTTGAGCAGGTCATGCGCGAGCCTCATATGTATCAGGTCACCTATGTGCCCAGCGGCATGGATGCCACCGTTTACTGGGACAGCGGTCTTGACTACAAGTTCCGCAACAACCGGGAAAACCCCATCAAGATTCAGGCAAATGTGGACGGCGGTCATGTGAACATCACCTTCTGGGGTGTCAAGGAAAACGACAATTATGTGGAAATGACATACAAGGTGTTGGAGACCTTTACCTCTGAGGATGAAGAGGAAGTAGATGAAACCAAGGAACCCGGCTTCCGCGAGCTGAAGCAGACTGCATATGTGGGCGCCAAGGTGGAAGCTTATCAGAAGGTCTTTGACGGTGATGGGAAGCTTATCAAGGAAAACACCATCAAGAGCACCTATAAGTCAAGACCCAATATCTACATTGTAGGCCCCACGGAGGAAGAAGAGGAACTGCCCGACCCCAACGATCCCAGTTTTGATCCGGATGATCCCAACTTTGACCCGGACGATCCCTTCGGCTCTTACGATCCGGAGGATGACGATCTGCCCTGGCCCGGTGAGGATGAATTCTGGCCATAATCAGAAAAGGACAAGTTTCTGTCGAAACTTGTCCTTTTTCATATGTGTCTGTTATACGCCAAAGAGCAGATCCACATAAGTGGGGAAGGGCCAGAAGTCGGCTGCAACCAAGGTTTCCAAGTGGTCAATGATGGCGCGGGTCTTTTCCATCTGCACGAAGACCACATCGTGGAAGTAGCGAAGTCTTGCTTCACCCACGGCATCGGCAGGAATGGTGTTGACCGCAGTCTTCAGATCTGTGCAGGCATCCAGAAGCTCTGCGTTGAGATGGCAGATGCTCTCAGCCAAAGCCTCCTCTACGCGGCAGGAGATGTCGGGCAGGGCTTTGCGCTTGTCGTTGATGGTGGCGCACAGCTTTGCCGAGTAGTGGCTGGCTGCATTGAGGATATGGTGCTGGATCATGTCGATCAAGGTGTTGGCTTCAATGTTGACCACCTTGCAGTAGCTCTCCATATGGATCTCATGACGGGCGCGCATTTCGCTTTCCGTGTAAACGCCGTGCTTGGTAAACAGCTCGATGTTTTTAGGCAGCATGTAGGTAGGCAGCGCCTCTGCACAGTTGGGCAGATTGGCAAGACCGCGGCGCTTGGCTTCTTGCACCCAGCTTTCATCGTAGCCGTTGCCGTCAAAAATGATGCGCTTGTGATCGGTCAGCGCCTGCCGGATCAGCTCATGCAGGTCGTGCTGGAAGTCTGTAGAGCCTTCCAGCCGGTCAGCAAACCAGCACAGAGCCTCCGCCATAATGGTGTTGAGCACCACGTTGTGGCCGGAAACAGACTGGTTGGAGCCGGGCATACGGAATTCAAATTTGTTGCCGGTGAAGGCAAGGGGCGATGTACGGTTGCGGTCGGTGGTGTCCTGCGGGATGGTGGGCAGGATATCCACACCGATGCGCAAAGAACGCTTGCTGACTTCCACATAGTCGATGCCTTCGGTGATGGCATGGATGATGTCGTCCAGCTCCTTGCCAAGGTAAATGGAAATAATGGCAGGGGGCGCTTCGTTGCCGCCGAGGCGATGATCGTTGCCTGCAGTAGCGGTGGAGGTGCGCAGCAGCTCCTGATAATCGTCCACACCCTTGATAAAGGCAGCAAGGAACAGCAGGAACTGGGCGTTCTGGCTGGGGGTCTTGCCGGGAGAGAACAGGTTTTTGCCTGTATCGGTCGCCAGAGACCAGTTGTTGTGCTTGCCGGAGCCGTTGACACCGGCAAAGGGTTTCTCATGGAGCAGGCACACCAGATCGTGACGGGACGCAACACGCTTCATAATGTCCATGGTCAGCTGGTTGTGGTCACAGGCGATATTGGACTCGGTATATACCGGTGCCATTTCGTGCTGCGCAGGTGCGGCTTCGTTGTGCTTGGTCTTGGAGCAGACACCGAGGCTCCACAGCTCTTCGTCCAGATCCTTCATGTAGGCAGCCACACGGGGCTTAATGACACCGAAATAGTGGTCATCCAGCTCCTGCCCCTTGGGGGGCTTGGCACCAAACAGCGTTCTGCCGCACAAACGCAGATCCTCTCTGCGGTCATAGAGGGCTTTGTCTACCAAAAAGTATTCCTGTTCGGGGCCTACATTGGAAATGACCTTAGTGGTCTGGGTGTCACCGAACAGACGCAGTACGCGCAGCGCCTGCTTGCCCACAGCATCCAGAGAGCGGAGCAGGGGCGTTTTCTTGTCCAGCGCTTCGCCGGAGTAGGAACAGAACACCGTGGGGATGCACAGGCTGCCGTCTTTGATGAAGGCAAATGCTGTGGGATCCCATGCAGTGTAGCCTCGTGCCTCAAAAGTGGCACGCAGACCGCCGGAGGGGAAGGAAGAGGCGTCCGGCTCACCGCGGACAAGCTCCTTACCGGAGAAGTCCATCATGACCTTGCCGTGACCGCAGGGGCTGACAAAGCTGTCATGCTTTTCTGCGGAAAGACCGGTCATGGGCTGGAACCAGTGGGTGAAGTGGGTCGCGCCGTGCTCCAATGCCCAGGTCTTCATACCCTCGGCAATGTCGTTGGCAGTGTCCAGCTGCAGAGCCGTGCCATCAGCAAGGCATTTTTTCCATGCTGCCAGCGCAGAGGATGAAATATATTTTTCCATGGCGTCTTCATTGAAGACCATGGAGCCAAAGTAATTGGGAAGCTGCTTCATGTGCAAGACTCCTTGTTTCGAGTAAATTCTGCTATGGAGATACTATATAATAATTGCCCTCAAAATGCAATTATTTTTCTTGCGAAGGCCCTGCTCATGTGGTATGCTAAAATAGAGGAAATGGGGCGCTGCCCCAAGATGCTACATTAAAAGAACAGGAGTAAAAGAGATGAATTTTTTTAATGTACTGACACTTTGCTGTGGCCTTGCGTTCTTCCTTTTTGGCATGCAGACCATGAGCAACAATCTGGAGCGCTTGGCAGGCGGTAAGCTGGAAGGCTCTTTGAAGAAAATGACCGCTAATCCCGTTGTCAGCTGCACCCTCGGCGCGGTGATTACCATTGCCATGCAGTCATCCTCCGCCTGTACGGTCATGCTGGTGGGTCTTGTAAACTCCGGCATCATGCATTTTTCCCAGACGCTGAACGTGATCTTTGGTGCAAACATCGGCACCACGCTGACGGCTTGGATCCTCAGCTTGTCCGGCATTGAGAGCGATGCGTTCTTCCTGCAGATGCTCAAGCCTGTGAATTTCTCTCCCATTTTGGCAGTCATCGGTGTGTTTATGACCATGCTTGCCAAGAAGGAACGCAACAAATCTCTGGGCAACATCCTTGTGGGCTTTGCTGTTCTGATGTACGGCATGAGCTTCATGTCCGATGCTGTCAGCCCTCTGGCAGATATGCCGGAGTTTGGCTCTCTGATGGTCAAGTTCAACAACCCTGCCATCGGTGTCATCGTAGGCGCTCTGTTTACGGCTTTGATCCAGTCCTCTGCCGCCTCTGTGGGTATTCTGCAGGCGCTGGCTATGACCGGCTCTGTGACCTATGGCATGGCGATCCCCATCATCATGGGTCAGAACATCGGTACCTGCATCACAGCTGTGATCTCCTGCATCGGTGCCAACACCGGCGCAAAGCGTGTGGCGATCATGCATACGCTGATCAATATGCTGGGCACCGTCATCATCCTGCCCGTGTATCTGATCCTCAATGCGATCTTCCATTTCCCCATCACCAATTCTCCCATCGATGCCATGGGCATCGCTCTGTGCCATACCTTGTTCAATTTGCTCGCCACGGCGCTGCTCATGCCCAACGGCAAGCTGATCATCCGTCTGACCGAGTGGCTGAGCAGAGAAAAAGAAACCAAGAAGACTTCGGAAAAAGAGCAGGTCTGTATGCTCGACGAAAGACTGCTTCGTTCTCCCTCCATCGCCGTGCAGGAATGTGCGGAATATACTGTGGAGATGTGCCGCCTGACCAAGCTTACGCTGGAAAAGGCCATGAGCCTGTTCGACAACTATGACGAAGCTGTGGCGCAGGAAGTGGTGGATCTGGAAAACACCGTGGACCTGTATGAAGACCGTCTGGGCACCTTCCTTGTGAAGCTGTCCTCTCAGGCGCTTTCTCAGAAGGCAGCCAACGAAGTGTCTGTTATGCTCCATACCATCGGTGATTTTGAACGTATGGGCGACCATGCGGTCAATATCAAGGATGTTGTGGAAGAACTGCGTGAAAAGTCCCTGTTCTTCTCCCAGGATGCACAGGCAGAGCTGAATGTGCTCACCGGTGCCATTACAGAGATCCTGTCCCTGACAGAAAAGGCCTTTATAGACAACGATACCTTCACTGCTTCTCAGGTCGAGCCTTTGGAGCAGGTGGTGGACAAGCTGATCACCAAAATCAAGGCACACCACATCTCCCGTCTGCAGAAGGGCGAATGCAGCATCGTCATGGGATTTATCCTCTCTGACCTGCTGAACAACTACTCCCGTGTTTCCGACCACTGCTCCAACGTAGCAGTCGCTGTCATCGAGGTCGAGCACAACAGCTTCGATACCCACCAGTATCTGAACAACGTTAAGTATGGCAGCGATGAATTTGCCGAAATCTATAAAGAATTCTCTAAGAAGTATCATCTGTAAGAAAGGAAATTGCTGTGAAGCTGACTTGGAATGCATGCCTCAAGGTGGGCGTCAGCGCCTTTGCGCTGTATCTGTGTATCCACTTCTGGCCTGCGGCGGTCACTCTGCTGGGTACCGTTCTCAGCGCGGCAACGCCTCTGTTTGTGGGCTTTGTGATCGCCTATATCGTCAATATCCCTATGAGTGCCATGGAGCGGCGCTTCTTTCCCAAAAGTGAAAAGAAGGCAGTCAAAAAGCTTCGCAGACCTCTGTGCCTGGTAGGTGCGGTGCTGTCCCTCATCGCCATTGTGGCGCTGGTGGTCTGGCTGGTCGTGCCCCAGTTGGTGTCGTGCGTTCAGCTGATCATTGATGAGTTGCCCGATTTTATCAATCGTCAGGTGGCACGGGCAAAGGAGCTTGGTATTTTCTCTCCCGAGACCATCGGTATGCTGGAAAATATCGACTGGCCCTCAAAACTGGGACAGTTTGCCCAGATCATCACCTCCGGAATCGGGGATGTGGCAACGGCGGTGTTCTCTGCCGTATCGTCTGTGTTCTCCGGCATCGTCACCGCTGTGATCAGCGTGATCTTCTCTGTGTACCTGCTTATGGGCAAGGATAGACTGAAGCGCCAGTACCACAAGCTGGCAGGCCGCTATCTGAAGCGTTCCTGGTGTGAGAAGATCGACTATGTTGCCGTCATCGTCAACAAGTGCTTCCGCCGCTTCATCGTCGGTCAGTGCACAGAAGCCATGATCCTCGGTGTGCTGTGTATGCTGGGTATGTGGATCTTACGTCTGCCCTATGCCTCCATGGTGGGAGCCTTGATCGCATTTACGGCGCTGATCCCTGTAGCAGGTTCATTCATCGGCGGCGCTGTGGGTGCGTTCATGATCCTGACCGTGTCCCCGGTAAAGGCGCTGGTGTTCCTGATCTTCCTTGTGATCCTGCAGCAGCTGGAGGGCAACATCATCTATCCCAAGGTGGTGGGCACTTCCATGGGACTTCCCTCCATCTGGGTGCTGGCAGCTGTTACCGTGGGCGGCAGCGTGATGGGGATCGGTGGTATGCTTTTGGGCGTCCCCTTAGCCGCGGCAGTCTATCGTATCATCCGCGAACATGTAAATAAAAAACCTGCTCAAGAACAAGAATAAAACAAAAGGAAGTGCGTTGCACTTCCTTTTGTTTTATTCTTCTATTTTCACAATATCTACAGCGGCGGTCAACAGGAGATTGATTAGTTCGTTTCTGGAACGATTTGAACGGATTGACAAATCATCAAGTTTTTCAATAAGTTCGTCTTTCATTCTCACAGATACGACTTTGTATCCGTCGTCACCTTTATTGGGGCGTTTTTTTGTAATACGAATTTCTTCTGCCATGCTATCACCTCATTTACAGTTATAGTTTAGCTTGACAGAATTGGCTTTTATATATTATAATTTTATAGTCACTACAAAACTATAAAATTATAGTTAAAGGAGAGATGAAGATGGATACAACGGTAACACCCAATGAAGTGCAGGAACGAACAAAATTCTGCAAACACTGCGGCACAAAAATTGCGGAAGCTGCAGTCATCTGTCCCCATTGTGGATGTCAAGTGGAAGAAATGAAGAAAGCGGAGCAACCCAGTATAGTGATCAACAATGCGAACACCAATACCAATACCAACACGAACATGAACGGTATGGGATATATGGCTCGCATGAAAAACAAGTGGGTGGCATTCTGCCTGTGTTTCTTCCTTGGTATGTTGGGGGCACATAAGTTTTATGAGGGGCGAGCCGGTATGGGAATTCTGTACCTGTTTACCGGTGGGTTATTTGGTATTGGTTGGCTTGTCGATTGCATTGTGTTACTGTGCAAGCCTAATCCGTACTATGTGAGGTAGAATTATGGCAACGGCATCCTTAGTTTTAGGGATATTATCCATTCTTTGCGGAACAATAGGAATTGGGATGCAGCCTGGTGGTATTGTTCTTGCGGTGATTGGTATAGTGCTGAGCAAGAAAAACAAAGAAGCAGATAAAGCGGCAACAGCAAAAGCCGGGAAAGTTTGTTGTGTAATTGGTTTGATTCTTTGCCTTGTGACACTAACCGTTTCAATCATTTTTGTAGGAATATTCCATACAATCGTAGGTGCGGAGCTTTTGGAAGAACTGCTGAATTACTTACGTCAAATTCTGTAAATAAAAAGAGAAGTGGGAAATCCACTTCTCTTTTTATGCTTCTTGTTCTTTGCGAATCTTATGGGCTGTACTGATGCAGTATTGCATGGCGATGGAAACAGCGATCATAATGCCGCCAAGTGCCAGCATAACAGAAACATAGCTGCCTGTCAGGTCGTAGAACAGATTGATGACCGGGCCGCCTACAGCATAACCCAGTGTGTTGAACGATACCAGAAGACCCATCATGTGGGCATAGGACTTTCTGCCGAACAGCTCCGCTGCGATAAGCGGCAGCATAATGGTTTCCAGCGGCAGAGAGAGCGCCTTGAAGATGCCGGAGGCATACGCCGTAGCGGGGCCTTGAACAAATGCCAGCAGGACGATGGCAACAACAGCAAACAAGTTGCAGATCGTCATGGTGAAGCGAAGCCCGAACTTGTCAAAGCTGATACCGGTGAGCATTTTGGAGCACAGCAGTACCAGAGAACTGATGCTGGAAATGTTGGTGATGATCGCGGCGGAAATCCCACGGTCTTCCATGTGGGCAGCGGAAACATTGCCGGTTGCATGCAGTAGCATGCCTGTCAGAAACACGCATACGGCGCACACATAGAAGTAGGAACTGCGGAAGATTTCTTCTGAGGAAACGCCTGCCCAATCTCTGCCGCGCTGCTTATGGGGCTGAACCTGTCCGGAACCCAAGGGCGTCATGCCTTTGTCCTTTGGCTCGGTGCGCAAAAACAGCACGACCAGTATCGCAAGGCCTGTCATGATGGCGGCGCATACCAGATAGGAGGTGCGCCAGGCTTCGTTGGGGCCATAGATCATGGGGGAAAGGATCTGCACTGAAATGGCACCGAGCAGCCCGTTGGAGGCAAGAATGAGACCCATGATGGTACCTTTTTTGCTGGAGAACCATTTTTCAACCACATAGCCCACCATGGTGGTACAAGTCCAGCTGAAGCCGATACCTTGGAGAACGCCGCCCAAATACAGCATAAACAAACCCTTGGCCTGGGCGCTGACGAGGCAGGATGCTGCCAAAGCCAAAAGACCTGCAGTCCCCAACTTTCTTGCGCCGAATTTTGTGATCAGTTTGCCAAAGAAAATATTGACCAGCGCTGTGGTAATAAACCGCATACTGTTGCGGACGGCGTAAGCGGCGCGGGAGATTTGCAGTGAGTCGGAAATCGGCTTGAGATACAGCCCGACGGGAGTGCTGATAAAACCAAGAGAACAACCTGCCATCAGGAAACAGACCACAAAAATGACCCATGCGTAATGGAGCCTCTTTTTTTGTTTCATATCACTCACCGTAAATCGACTTTCTTGCTGCCTTGACCATGTCCATGGCATTGTTGTAAAGAATGTCTTCCACATCCTGCTTTGTCAGCTGCAGCTTCTGCGCCACACGCTTGAAGGACAGCAGTTCTTCGTAGGCAAAGAAGGTGATCTTCTTGGCTTCTTCCTCGCTGACCTCCCGCAGATGGGGATCGTCCTGCTCCGTGCCGTACAGGCCGGGGGGGACAAGATTGATGTAGGTGCCGTTTTCTTCAATGCGGTGGGTGCGCATTCTCAGAATGGGCATGTCTGTGCCGAACATGACCTTTTTTGTTCCGGCATGACGAATCACCGCCTCAATGGCTGCGTCACAGCAGTTGGCGGAAAAATCATACAGCAGTCCCGGTGCATCCTTGAGCACTTCAAAGGCATTCCCCAGATCCTCTTCGGTGTAGGCTCTGCCCACATGGGCAACGATGAAGCGAATGTTGGGGAATTCATTGGCGATCTCCACCAGCTGATACAGGTTGACGGGATCCTTCAGTCTGCCGTCACGGGGAATGTGGCACATGACAATGGCGCCCATCTCATCCATGCGCTTTAACTGATACTTGGGGAAAAAGTCCAGAATGCGGCGCTCTTTTACAGGGATGTAGGCAGGGGATTGGGAAAGATAGGACTTCAGCCCCAGAAAACCGCCCTTGCGGATATAGTCCTCCACCTCGTCGGCAGACTGGTGGAACTTGGAATAGTACAGAGCAGGCCAGCCGTGCTTGGCGGAGACGTCGCGGACATAGTCATTGTTGGCGTCGGACAGCCCGTTGCAGAACATGAGAGCTTTTACATCCTTACCGGGGAACATGAGGGCGTAAGTCTCCATCAGATCCTCAATGGGATTGTCGATGGCGACTCTTGCCACCCAGGTGTTGGAGGTGCGCTTGATCTGACCGTCTACCACCCAGGGCTGCGGACGCAGAGAGTCCTTGTACACATGGGTATGGACATCCAGCATTTTGTCGGGAAGAAAATCTTTCAGTTCTTCCTCATAGACCTTTTTGTCGTATTCGGTAACTTCAAACAGTGCCATGGTGTTCTCCTTTACAGGGTGACGGTGATCGTGTCATTTTCGTAGGAAACAAGATCCTTGTCGTTCATCAGCTGGTCGATATCTTCAAAGAAGGCTTCTTTGCTGGGATAGCGCAGATCTGCATTGGCAATGACTTCCTTGGCGAGCTTGGCATCGTCAGACAGCAGCTTCTGTGCCAGACCTACCTGCACGGAGGCGGCGCCGAGGCAGGCCTTCACAGGATCGGTGACCAGATAGTCATCGCCGTGGCTGTTGCCAGAGCAGCCTGCCATATGGGGATGGATGGAGGGCATGACGCAGCTCAGATCGCCCATATCTGTGGAGCCGGTGCCCCACTTGCCGTGGTTGTTGACGCGGTCTGCGCCGAAGTATTCGCTTGCCACTTCCTCTGTCAGCCGGATCAAGGTGGCGTCGTTGATCAGAGGGGAGTAACCGGGTCTGTCCACCACCTTGACCTTGGCGCCGAGAGACACGGCAGCGCCTGCCATGACGCGGTTGAGCTTGCGGTTGGTTTTCTTCATGCTTTCCAGCGTCTTGCCGCGGACGAAGGTGGAAAGAGACGCTGCGCTGGGGATGATATTCACCGTCTGACCGCCATCGGTCATAATGGGATGCACGCGCACATGTTCGTCATCCACAAAGGTCTCGCGGATGGCGTTGAGAGCGTTGAGCCCCATGTTGGCGGCATACAGAGCGTTGATGCCGTTCTGAGGACTGCCGCCTGCGTGAGAAGCGACGCCTTCGTAATGGATCTCCTTTGCCATGCAGCCGTTGCTGCCTGCGGAAATAAAGAAGTCACCGTCCTGTCTGGGGGTGGCATGGACCATGTAGGAAATGTCGCAGCCGTCCATGTAGCCTCGATAGAGGAATTCCACCTTGCCGCCCATGTAGCGGATGATACCGTCGCGGCGCAGACCTTCGCGGAAGGAGATCTCGATGAGTTCCTCGGCAGGCACAGCCATGAGGCGGACAGAGCCGCACAGACCGTCCAGAGCGCCCGGCTCTTTTAGTGCAAGGGCGGTGCCCACCAAGGCGGCGCACTGCACATTGTGGCCGCAGGCATGGGCATTGCCGTTGGTGCACTCTATATGATTGGGCGCGCCCAGTGCGTCCATTTCGCCCATGATCAGGATCTTGGGACCGGGTCTGCCGGTGTCAAGATCGGTGTAAAAGCCGGGAATGTTGCCGGCATAAGTCAGCTCATACCCGGCATCTTCAAAGACCTTGGCCAGATACTTCTGGGTCTCCCATTCCTTGAAGCCTGTTTCGGGGTGGTTCCAAACATAGCGCTCTGTTTCCAGAATGGTATCGCGGTGCTTTTCTACCAAATGATGAAACTTCATAAAGCTCCCTCCAAAATCGATCATAATCTAACTATATACTACTCTTTTCCCATTGGCAAGTATATGCTTTTTTGTCGCATGAATTTATACTTTTGTTCAATAATTGACGGAATATAATGCAGGAAGTCAAAACGAAGGGTATAATGCGGGCGAGGGTGATTCTATGTTCGGGTATGAAAAGTACAAGCTTTCCAGAATAGTCACCGTGCAGGAGATCGTCTCGGCAGACTTGATGCGTGTGCCGAGGAAGCGCTCTTTGCGCCATACCCATGCGGAGGCCTGGGAGCTTTGCTGCTGCATCCGCGGGCAGATGGAGGTGGAGCGGGGCGAAACGGTCACCATTGTGCAGGAGGGAGAAGTTCTTCTGATCTCTCCCGGTGTGGAGCATGCCCCTGTCACCAAATGCAAGGGCGATGTGGCGCTGGTGGTGTCCTTCACCTGCACCAACTCAGAGCACCTGCGCCCTTTGCAGGAAGTCATCTCCGATATGGCAGAGGAGAGCATCCCCATTGCCAACAAGATCGTGGCGGAGCTGGAAGCGTCCTTTATGCACAACCGCGGGGCCTATAGGCTGCATTTACTCCACTTTGTGCCGAGTCTGGATACGCCCCTTGGAGCGGAGCAGCTGGTTTGCTGCTATTTGGAGCAGCTTCTGATTCTGCTTTTGCGGCAGGTGACCATGGAAAAAGGCGCTGTGGTGCGCACGGATTATTTCAAGAAAGCCATGCAGGGCTATCTTGTGGAGCAGGTGGATGATTATATCGTCCGGCATATCAGAAAGCGGCTGACCGTGGAGGAGATCGCGGAGTATTTTCACTACAGCCGCACACGGCTATCCACGGTCTATAAGCAGATCAAGGGCATCGGCATCAATGACTCCATCACCCAGGAGCAGCTGCGGCAGGCAAAGATCCTGCTGACCAACACGGATAAATCCATTACCCAGATCGCGGAGGAGTTGGGGTTCTCTTCGCCTCAGTATTTTTCCAGAAAGTTTACCAAAAAGGTGGGCGTTGCGCCATCCCATTACGCCCAGAACCGTTCTCTCCATGACCGCCCTCTGGTGGAAGAGCACACAACGGAATAAGAAAAAGCCACGGATCAGGCGGTTACGCTTAGGGATAAACCGCCTGATCCGTGGCTTTTTTAAAAACTGCAGGGGATGCCGCAGATGCGCTCCAGAAAAGAAGAGAGCGCTTCCATTTGTGCATCGGACTGGGTGTGATCGGAAAATGCCGAAAAGGGTTTTTCCAGAGCCTCATATTTGGAGGCGGCAAGGAAGTTGTATTTCAGCAGCTCCACCTGCCTGACACCGGGGCCAAGGGATTGGAGGATTTCCCCAAAACCCATAAAATCCGCTTCTGTGTCATTCACCCCGGGAATGACCGGGATGCGCACGATGATATTGTGGTGACACCTTGAAAGCTTTTGGAGGTTTTCCAGGATCAGCCCATTGGACTGCCCGGTGAAACGGCGGTGCTTTTCTGCATCAGCAAGCTTCAGATCAGCATAGAACAGATCTATGTGGGGCAGAACTTTTTGGATGTTTTCCCACGGGACGAACAAGGCGCTCTCCAAGGCGGTGGAGATCCCAAGGTCGTGACACTTGGCGGCTGCCTGTGCCACGGAATCTGCCTGCAGCAGACATTCACCGCCGGAAAAGGTCACGCCGCCGCTGGAGGCTTCATAATAGGCGCGATCCTTTTGGATCTCTGCAAGCAATTCCTCTGTGGTCAGTTCCTCCCCGCAGACAGTAAGCGCCAGAGAGGGGCAAGAGGCGGCGCAGCTGCCGCAGCGGGCGCAGCCATCGCGGGAAAAGACCATATCATTGCCGACCACCGTGTGATGGGCGGGACAGATTTCCACGCAGGCGCCGCAGTGGATGCATTTGCTTGGGTGATAGAGAAGCTCCTTTTTCGGTGACAGAGTCTCCGGGTTGTGGCACCAGCTGCAGCGGAGCAAGCAGCCTTTATAATAGATCACAGTTCTGACGCCCGGCCCATCGTGCAAAGAACCGCGGGAGATGTTGGTGATCAGGGCGGTTACAGACATGTGTGCTTTGTCCTTCCGATGATATGATCCTGCAGCTCCTCCGACAGGAGATTGAACTTCTGGCTGAAGCCGGAAACACGGACAGCCAGATTGTTGTATTTTTCCGGATACTTTTTGGCGTCGATCAGGGTGTCTGCATCAATGGTGTTAAACTGCACATTTTCAAGCCCGTTTGCCGCCGCGCCAAGGAGAATGTCGGCCAGCAGAGGGATGTTCCTGTCTGTAAACAGTTTTGGATCCACTTCCACAATGGCGGAGGTCGTGCCCGGTGTGCGTGTGGTGGGGAGCTTTGCGATGGAATTGAGCAGAGCCGTCAGTCCATTGAAATCCCGCCCCTGCATGGGAGAGACGCTGTAAGCAATGATCTCGCCGCTGCGTCTGCCGTCCGGTGTGGCGGCGGTTTCTCTGCCGCGATCGACCATCCACCAGAAGGTAAAGGGCTGGGCGTGGAAGGACAGCTCATATTTGCGGGAGAGTTCATCCAGCGCGTCGCAGGCCGTATGGATCAGCTCTGTGGCAAGAGAATCGACACTTTCGATGTCATTGCCGAATTTTGCTGCTTTGTTCATAAACTCCATCCGAACGCGCTCGTCCGGATAGTTCTGCTGCAAAATATCCTTCAGCTCCTGCAGGGTGTATGTTTTCTGCTTATATACAAATTCCCGGATGACCTCCAGCGAATCGGCAAGATTGGGGATGCCGTCAAGCATGATCTGATAGTAGTCGTAGACGGCGCCTGCATCGTTGAAATCCCGTCCGCTTTCCAGACACCCCCGGGTCAGCAGGGACTTATAGGGCTTGGGGGACCGATGCACAGAGTATTCCCTGTATTTTTTCACCTTGGAGCAGGTCAGGTCCAGCAGATGATACATCTGTGCTTTGACAGCAGTGAAGAATTTCTCAAAGGTGTCAAAGGATGAAAGACAGCCTGTTTCCGCGCCGGGGAACAAATCGGGGTGCAGCATACTGTGACCGTTGCAGAAAACATATTCCAGGGTTTTCAGAACATTGGCTTCGCCGGTGACGGCATG
Source organism: Oscillospiraceae bacterium (assembly GCA_017938625.1). Lineage (GTDB taxonomy): Bacteria > Bacillota > Clostridia > Oscillospirales > Oscillospiraceae > Avoscillospira. Next base: position 17,761 of record JAGBBD010000018.1, read on the forward strand.
GGGGTTGGACTTGCCGGGGATCACCGTTTCCACGCAGCCGATCTGGGTGTAGTCATGGGCGTCTTCTTTGCTGATACCCTTACTCATGAGCGCCGGGATCATCACGTCGTCATTGAAGAAAAAGGGAACACCCTTCTGTACATGACCGACTACCTCCAGCGCGCGCTTGATAAATTCCTTTTCCGTGTTTTTGGAAAAACGCACGGACATACACCGGATGATGTTGAGCTGTTCTGTGGCTTCCAGCATCATGTAGGAAAGCTCATTGACATCGCTGCTGCCGTCGGGAGCTGTGCCGCCCACGCAGGACTGCTGCACGTCGTAGTTCCGGTACAGCTTCAGCCACAGGCAGCAGATCAGCTCAAAGGCTTCTTCCTTTGTCAGGATTCCTTGTTCCAGATCCCGCTTGTAGTAGGGGTAGAGGATCTGATCCAGTCTGCCGAGGGAGTTGGCGTTGATAAAGTCCTCCCAGGTGTTGACGATATGGGCAAACCACAGAGCCTGCACAGCTTCCCGGAAGGTGGTCGCAGGATGCTCCGGAACACGGGAGCAGGTTTCTATGATCTGCTCCAGATCTTTTTGCTGATAGGCATCGCTGCCGGCATCTTTCAGCTCCTTTGCAGCCTGTGCGTACTTATGGCCCATCTGGCAGGCAGCTTCGCAGATGCACTTCATGGTGGCGTACATGGGATTTTCGCCGTTCTTCGCCTCGAATGCTTCCACCCTTTCCAGAAGGCCCCGGAAGCCGAGCCGCAGCACCTGCTCATAGCCGATGACTGTGTGGTTGGAATCGATGTTTCGCACGATGGAGGAAAAATCCTCGGTGGAATCCAGTTCCTGCTGCGTGGGCGGGGTACTGACCGTATGAGCAAAATCGATCAGAGGCTTTCTGTATTCAAACAGCAGCTCCTTACTGGGGTCTTTCTGATATTGGAAGTATTCCTCCAGCACCTGCTCCCTGATGCCGTTTTCTTTGGCAAGGGCACGATGCTCCGGTGTATCCTGTGGGGCAAAGCGCTCTTCATATTTTGTATCGGGGTGGTTGAAGCCGACGATCAGCTCACCGGGGATGATCACAGGAGAAAACTCCCGCAAAATGCTGCAAAGACCTTCGCCGATGATCTGCATTTGCGTGCAGCCGCGCTCTGCGGCATGGATCCTGCCAAGGGTGGAATATACCTGCCGCTGGATGCAGTATTTGTCCTCATAGTCATTGCATGAGGTCACAAGCTGCCGCAGCAGCTCACAGCGGTCTGTCAGAGGGTACATGGTATCCTTTCTCCTTTCGTAATATTGCTTTGTCTGCTGCTCAAGCCGTTTGTATTCCCGGGGCAGACAGCCGTATTGGGCAAGAAACGCTTTGTCGAAACCGCCCAGTGTGTCATAGCCGTAGGCCGTGGCCACATCCGTCACCTTTTTGCCGGAGAGAATATCCACGGCAGCCAGCTGCAGGCGGTAATGCCGCACGTATTTTACAAAGGACTTTCCGGTGTATTCATGGAATTTCGAACAAAAATGCCACTTGGAATAGCCGAAACGGTCAGCCAGTTCTGTCAAATTCAAGGTATCGCCAATATGATCGTGGATATATTTCAGCACTTCAAACATACGGACACCTCCAATTGTAATTAAAACAAAGATCCAAAGAAAAATCTACTCCGGAATTGCTGCTCTTTATGAAAGTTTGCAGGGTGTCATTGCAGGCGTGAAACAAAAGTATAAATTTGGAAATCTGGAAACAAAAAATTCTTGACCATAGAGGGCATGGCGCGTACACTATAAGTAAAAGGAGGCGATCTTGTGATCTACAATGATTTTAAGGGACTGTCCCTGTCTCGGCTTGGCTTCGGCACCATGCGCCTGCCTATGGCAGACGGGAAAATAGACGAAGCACAGGTGCAGCAGATGGTGGACTATGCCATGGCCAATGGCGTCAACTATTTTGACACGGCCTATCCCTACCACGAGGGTGAGTCGGAGCGGGTCATCGGCAGGTGTCTTGCCAAGTATGACAGAAGCAGCTACTATCTTGCCACCAAATATCCCGGTCATCAAATCGCCGAGCGGTACGATCCGGCGGAGATCTTTGAAAAGCAACTAAAAAAGTGCGGTGTGGAGTATTTTGACTTCTATTTGCTGCACAATATCTACGAAAAATCCGTCGATGTGTATCTGGATCCCCAGTGGGGTATCGTGGAGTATTTTGTGGAGCAAAAGCGCCTCGGACGCATCAAGCATCTTGGCTTCAGCACCCATGCAAGACTGGATACGCTGGAGCGCTTCCTGGATGCCTGCGGTGAGCATATGGAGTTCTGCCAGATTCAGCTCAACTATGTGGACTGGACGCTGCAGAAGGCAAAGTCCAAATGTGCTCTGCTCCGTCGGCGCGGCATCCCGGTCTGGGTCATGGAACCTGTCCGCGGCGGCAAGCTGGTGAGCCTGCCGGGAGAGGAGAAGCTCCATGCCCTGCGTCCCGAGGAAAAAACGGTTGCATGGGCATTCCGTTTCCTGCAGGGTCTGGATGAAGTGAAAATGACCCTGAGCGGGATGTCCAATATGCAGCAGATGATGGAAAATATTGCGACCTATGAAGAGGCAAAGCCTTTGACCCGGGAAGAGCAGCAGGTGCTGCTGGAGCTGGCAGAGGGCATCAAGGGCAGCATTCCCTGTACCGCCTGCCGCTATTGCTGCGACAGCTGTCCCCAGGGGCTGGATATTCCGCTGCTCATGAATGTGTGTAACGACCTGCAGGTGCAGGAGAGCTTCAACGTGACCATGGCGGTGGAGGCACTGCCGGAGGACAAGCGGCCTCAGGCATGCATCGCCTGCGGCGCATGTAAAAAGATGTGCCCCCAGAATATTGATATCCCCAAGTACATGGATCAGATCACCCAGGCAATGAAACGCATTCCCAGTTGGGAAGCCATCTGTCGCCAGAGAGCTGCGGCACAGGAATAAGGAGGAATTTCTATGAGCAACATTTTCGGATACTATTCTCCCACCAAAGTGGTCTTTGGAAAGGACGCCCATCTGCAGGTGGCGCAGCTGATCAAGGAACAGGGCTGCAAAAAAGTGCTGCTGCACTACGGAAGCCAGTCCGCCAAAAAGACCGGACTTCTCGATACCATTGAAAACTGCCTCCGCGAGGGCGGTGTTGACTATGTGGAGCTGGGAGGCGTCGTGCCAAACCCCAGACTGGGCAAGGTCTATGAAGGCATCGAGCTTTGCAGAAAAGAGGGGGTGGACTTTATCCTTGCCGTGGGCGGCGGCAGCACCATCGACAGCGCCAAGGCCATTGCCTACGGTCTTGCCAATGAGGGCGATGTGTGGGATCTGTACCGCCATGTGAAGCATGCAACGGCATGCCTGCCTGTGGCGTCCGTCCTGACCATTGCGGCAGCCGGCAGCGAGACCAGCAACGGCAGTGTCATCACCAACGAGAAGACCGGCGAAAAGAGAGCCTATGACAGCGATCTGAGCCGCCCCAAATTTGCCATTATGAACCCGGAGCTGACCATGACCCTGCCCGACTACCAGACCCAGTCCGGCTGCGTGGATATCCTCATGCACACCATGGAGCGCTGGTTCAGCGGCGCGCCGTGCATGGAGATCACCGATCGTGTGGCAGCGGCTGTTTTGAAGACGGTCATGGAAAATGCAAAGATCCTGTACAAGGATCCCAAGAACTATGCCGCCCGTGCCGAGGTCATGTGGAGCGGCAGTATCTCCCACAACGGTCTGACCGGCTTCGGCAATGACGGCGGTGACTGGACCTGCCACAATATGGAGCATGAGCTGGGCGGTATGTTCGATGTTGCCCACGGTGCAGGTCTTGCAGCTGTCTGGGGCAGCTGGGCAAGATATGTGTGCAAATATAATCTGCCCAGATTTGTCAAGTATGCCCTCCATGTGATGGGTGTAGAGCCGGGTGCTACCGACGAAGAAACCGCTCTGCGCGGCATCGAGGCACAGGAAGACTTCTATCGCAGCATCGGCATGCCCACCAATCTGAAGGAGCTGGGCGTCGCCCCCACCGAAGAGCAGATGCACGTGATGGCAAAGGGCTGCGCCGAAGCAGGCGGCGGACAGCAGGGCTCCATTAAAGTTCTGTATGAAGAGGATCTGTTTGAGATCTACAAGCTGGCAAACAAGGAGAATGAAGCATGAGTATGGTCAATTGGGGCGTTCTTGGCACAGCCGGTATTGCCAGAGGCTGTACCATTCCGGGTATGCAGCAGGCAGAGCATTGCAATCTGTATGCCATTGCCGGAAGAAGCATGGAAAAGGCACAGGCCTATAAAGAAGAGTTTGGCTTTGAAGTAGCCTATGACAGCTACGAGGCCTTGCTGGCAGACCCGGCTGTGGAGGCAGTCTATATCCCGCTGCCCAACCAGCTGCACTATGAGTGGGCCATCAAAGCCATGCAGGCAGGACTGCACGTTCTGTGCGAAAAGCCTCTTGCCCCCACAGCCGCCCAGATCGAGGAAATGTTCCGCGTGGCGGAGGAGAACGGCGTGTATCTCATGGAGGCATTTGCCTATCTGCACAGCCCTCTGATGGCTGCCATCAAGGAGGATCTGCCCTCTCTGGGCAAGCTCCTGCGTGCAGAGAGTGCGTTCATCACCTCCGATTATGATCTTTCCAACATCCGTATGCGCCGGGAGACTTACGGCGGCAGCGTCTATGACCTTGGCTGCTACTGCACAAGCCAGATCCTGTGGCTTCTGGAGGAAACCCCTGAGGCTGTGCAGGCTATGGGCACCTTTACCAAGGAGAAGATCGATAACTTTGCAGCGGCGCTTCTGACCTATCCCGATGGCAAGCATGCCATGCTCCAAAGCGGTATGGTGCTGGCAACGGAGCAGGACAAGCGCATCGACCGTCTGCAGCTGCACGGTGAAAAGGGCAAGATCGTCTGCCACTGCCGGTTTAACCAGTCCGGCGATCTGACCTATTCCATCACCACGGATGAGGGGCGTACCGTCCGGGAGGTCCCCACACCGGACAACTATATGCTGGAAACAGAAAACATGAGTCTGTGCGCCATGGGAAAGGCGAAGCCTCATGTGACCAAGGAGTTTTCCCTCAAAAACGCAAAGCTGCTGGAGCAGATTCTGGAAAAGATCGGCTACTGAAGAAAATGCCGGCGAACGATCTTGTTCGCCGGCATTAAAATTTTGGTTACATCGGCGCGTTTGTGTGATACAATAAGAAAAATACTCTGTGCAGGAGCGCGTTTTATATGAAAGATAATTTTCTCCCCACCGGTCAGATCGTCAACACCCACGGATTGCGCGGCGATGTCAAGGTCATGCCGTGGGCAGATGATCCGGATGACCTTTTGGATTTTGATCGATTTTTTATTGACGGCAAGGAGTATGCCGTGCAGCACAGCAGCCGTCAGAAGTCTATGATTCTTTTGAAGCTCAAGGGCGTGGACAGCATCGATGATGCCATGAAGCTGCGCAATAAGGAGCTGATGATCTGCCGCGATGACATTGAGCTGGAAGAAGGCGTCATGTTCATTGCCGATATGATCGGCCTGCCTGTGGAGGCAGATGGTGTGGTCATCGGCAAGCTGACCGATGTGCTCACCATGCCCGGCAACGATGTGTATGTGGTAAAGGGCGAGCATGAATACATGATCCCTGCCGTGCAGGAATATGTGGAGCCTCTGAACGCAGGCGACGGCGTGATCAGAGTCCACCTCATTGAAGGGATGCAGACCGATGCGGATTGATATTATGACCCTGTTCCCCGATACAGTGGGGGACATGATGAATGAGAGCATTCTGGGGCGAGCCCAGGAGCGGGATCTGATCCGTATCGAAGCGTGGCAGATCCGGGATTATACCACCAACAAGCAAAACCAGGTGGATGACTATCCCTACGGCGGCGGGCACGGCGCTGTGATGCAGGCCGATCCTCTGTATAACTGCTGGCAGGCGATCTGCGATGAGGTGGGCGCACCGGTGCATACCATCTATATGTCTCCCTGCGGTGTGACCTTTGACCAGTCCCACGCAAGACGTCTGCGGGACAACTATGAAAACATCATTCTGGTCTGCGGTCATTATGAGGGCATCGATCAGCGCTTTATCGATGAATGTGTGGATGAAGAGATCTCCATCGGCGACTTTGTTCTCACCGGCGGTGAGATTCCCGCCATGGCGGTGGCGGATGCGGTGTGCCGTCTTGTGCCCGGTGTGCTGGGGGACGAGGAGTGCTTCACCGATGAGAGCCATTGGGACGGGACGCTGGAATATCCCCAGTATTCCAGACCTGAGCTGTGGCACGGTCTTGCCGCGCCCAAGATCCTGCTTTCCGGAAACCACCAGAATGTGGCGCGCTGGCGCAGAAAGCAAAGTCTGCTCAGAACCTTTGAACGCAGACCCGATATGTACCGCAAGCTCCGCTTTGAGACCAAGCAGGAGAAAAAACTCCTGCGTGAAATGGAGGAAGAGTATGGACAGCCTCTCGACCCTGCAAAGATGGATCAGGGAAAGTGATAATATCGTATTTTTCGGCGGTGCCGGTGTATCCACAGAGTCGGGACTGAAAGACTTCCGCAGCGTGGATGGACTGTACCACCAGAAATTTGACTACCCTCCGGAAGAGATTCTCAGCCACAGCTTTTTCTTCCGCAATACCGGGTATTTCTATGATTTTTACAGAGAAAAGATGCTTGCGCCCCATGTGCAGCCCAACCGCGCCCACAAAGCGCTGGCAAAGCTGGAGCAGCAGGGCAAGCTGAAAGCTGTGGTGACGCAGAACATTGACGGATTGCACCAAATGGCAGGGAACAAGACGGTCTATGAGCTTCACGGCTCGGTCCACCGCAATACCTGCATGAACTGCGGTGCGTTTTACGGTGTGGACAGGATCCTGCAGACACAGGGTGTTCCCAAGTGCAGCTGCGGCGGCATCATCAAGCCCAATGTGGTCTTGTATGAAGAGGGACTGGACGATGACTGCGTCATGGGCGCGGTGGATGCCATTGCGGCGGCACAGGTACTCATTGTCGGCGGCACCAGTCTGACGGTGTATCCGGCAGCAGGTCTGCTGCGCTACTACCGCGGAAACAAGCTGGTGCTCATCAATCGTGATGAAACACCCTATGATGACCGGGCGGATCTGATCTTCCGCCAAAGCATCGGAGAAGTTTTGGAACAAGCGATCGGAGGATAAGCATGGAATACGGAAAAGTCTGCCTGCGCCGCGGAGAAGAAAAGGATGTACGCGGCGGCAGCTTCTGGATCTTTGACAACGAGATCGACTGGTACGATGATATCTGCCCCTATGGCGGCATCGTGGATGTGATCGACAGCCGTATGAAATTTGCGGCAAGAGGGTATTTTAATCCTGCCTCCAAGATCGTGGTTCGTATTCTGACCAGAGATCAGAATGAGGATATTGATGAAGCCTTCTTTCGCAGAAAGCTGGAGGCGGCATGGCAGTTCCGCAGACAGCTTGGATTTGAAAACTCCTGCCGTGTGGTCTTTGGTGAAAGCGACGGCTTGCCGGGACTGACGGTGGATAAGTTTGGCGATTACCTGTCTTTCCAGATCGTTTCTCTCGGAATGGAGCGCTGGAAACAGACCATCATAAAGCTGTTGATCGAGCTCTTTGCGCCCAAGGGCATCTATGAGCGCGGCGATGTGCCTGTCCGTGAAAAGGAAGGGCTTCCGCAGATCACAGGCTGCGTCTATGGTACTGTGCCGCAGCAGGTGGAGATCTTGGAGCATGATGCCAGAATGCTGGTGGATATTCCCAACGGACAGAAAACGGGTCACTTCCTCGACCAGCAGGAGAACCGAGGCAGGATCAAGCCCTACTGCAAGGACAGAAGCGTTCTGGATCTGTGCTGCCACACAGGCGGCTTTGCCATCCATGCAGCCCTCTACGGCGCATCAAGGGTGGAAGCGGTGGATGTATCGGAAGATGCCCTTGCCATGGTGCGGGAAAATGCCGCGCGCAACGGCGTAGAAGTGACCACCACCTGCGAAAATGTATTTGATCTGGTCAAGCGCTACAGCGAAGAAGGCAGACAGTACGGTCTTGTCATCTGCGATCCGCCTGCCTTTGCCAAGAGCCGCAAGGCGCTGGAGGCAGCCTATCGCGGCTATAAGGAGCTGAATCTGCGCTCCATGAAGCTGACGAAGCCGGGCGGCTTCCTTGTCAGCTGTTCGTGCAGCCAGTACATGACGCCGGAACTGTTTTTGCAGATGCTCAAAGAGGCTGCCATGGACTGCGGCAGACAGGTTCGTTTGTTGGAAACTCTGGTGCAGTCCAGAGATCATCCTGCCTGCCTCAATGCCGAGCAGGCGCTGTATCTGAAGGGCTATATCCTGCAGGTACTGTAATATAAAGGAGATGCGCGTATGGGATATCTGGGATTTTATGCGGCGGCAGCGGTGTGCATGCTGCTGTCGGTGTGGGCAAGCAGTCGTGTGAAAAGCACCTATGCCAAATATGACAAGGTGCGCAATCGTCTGGGTGCCACAGGCTATGATACGGCAGTGCGTCTTTTGCGCATGGGCGGTGTGACGGATATTTCCGTGGGGAAAGTGGGCGGCACACTTTCCGACCACTATCACCCAACAAAAAAAGTGGTCAATCTTTCCGAAACAACCTATTCAAGCGCCTCTGTGGCGGCAGTCGCCGTGGCTGCTCACGAGATCGGTCATGTGATGCAGAATAAAACAGGCTACCTGTTCTACCGCATCCGCACAGCCATCGTGCCGGTGGTGAATATCGGCTCCCGCCTGTCTTTCCCTCTGGTGCTGCTGGGTGTGTTTTTGGAGGTCTATGTGTCTGCCACGCAGAACAGCGGCATTGGCTTTGACCTTGCCATGCTGGGTGTGATCCTCTATGGGCTGTCCTTCCTGTTTGCGCTTGTGACCATGCCTGTGGAGCTCAATGCCAGCCGCAGAGCGGAAAAGCTGCTGCTACAGTCCGGCATTGTCAACGAAGCCGAGCTTCCCGGCGTTCGCAAGGTGCTCTCCGCGGCAGCTATGACCTATCTTGCGTCCTTGCTGACATCCTTGGTATATCTGCTGCGATTTTTCTTCTGGGTGCTGTCCATGTTTGGACGGCGCAGAGATTAAAAAATGAGATCCGTTGTTGTCAACGGATCTCATTTTGTTTTAGGATCTTGTCAAAGCTTGTGAAAAACACAACGGTGGTAATGGCGGCTGCGATCACATCGCTGACCGGCTCTGCAAAAAACACGGCAAAGACCTTGTTTTCAAAGAAATGGGGAAGAATGAAGATCAGAGGGATCAGCAGCACGATCTTTCTCAGGCATGCCAGCAGCAGACTGATCTTGGCCTGACCCAATGCCACAAAGCTTTGCTGGCAGCAGGTCTGGAAGCCGTGAGAAAAGGCGCAGGCAAAATAGATGCCGATCGCCCAGACTGCCCGCTGGGCAAAGGCTTCGTCGGAAACAAACAGCCCGGCAAACAGGGAAGGCGCAGCCAGCAGCGCCAGCCAGAACAAGGTGGAGTAACCCACACAGACGGCAAAAATGGTGTAGAAGGTCTGTTTCACCCGGTCATACCGGCCGGCACCGAAGTTGTAGCTGATGAGAGGCTGAGAGCCTTGACAAAGACCGGACAGGGGCATGGTGATCAGCATGACGAGGCTGTTGAGCACGGTCATGGCGCCCACATCCAGATCAGTACCGTATTTGGCAAGGGAATTGGTGAAGCTGACCGACAAAAGACTTTCTGTGGAAAGCATGACAAAGGTGGAAACACCAAGCGCCAGACACGGCAGCACCGTGGCGGAGGAAAGTCGAAGATCCTGCCTGCACAGGCGTAGCACTGTGCGGTCGGAAGTCAAAAAGCGAAGGATCCACAGGGCGCTGACCAGCTGGCTGAGCACCGTTGCAATGGCGGCTCCGCGGACACCCAGATCAAACACAAACATAAAGATGGGGTCGAGAACAATGTTGATCACAGCGCCAATGACCGTGGTGAGCATACTGATTTTTGCAAAGCCCTGTGTGGTGATAAAGGGGTTCATACCCATGACCATGAGCACGCAGATGGTGCCGAGGATATAGATCCTGCTGTAATCCAGCGCGTAAGGCAGCGTGTCGTTACTGGCTCCGAAAAAGATCAGAAGCTGCGGCGCGAATATATAGAATACCACCGTCAGCACCAAGGAGAGGAAAAACAGCGCGGTGAAGCAGTTGCCCATGATGCGCTGCGCTTTTTCTTTGTCTCCCTTTCCCATGGCAATGGCAGCCAGGGGTGCGCCGCCGGAGCCGATGAGCATGGCAAAGGCATTGAGCAGCATCAGAATGGGAGCAAACAGCCCCACACCGGTCAGAGCGGCAGGGCCGATCCGGGGGATATGACCGATATAGATCCTGTCCACAATGTTGTAAAGCAGGTTGACGACTTGAGCCAGAACGGCAGGCGCGGCAAGGCGGAACAGCAGTTTCTTGACGCTGCCGCTGCCTAAATCATGGGACATAAAGACACCTCCTGAAAATATCTCCATTATAGCATTTTCTTGATGGAAATCCATTGCTATTTTGTAAACTATCGCATATAATGTCAAAAGATCAAATATAATGGTGATAGTATGGAACATTTTACTTTTGCAGTACCGTGCCTGTTCGGTCTTGAGGGACTGGTGGGTGATGAGCTTCGGAGAATGAAGCTGGATAATGTCCGTGTGGAAGACCGCAGAGCCTTCTTTACCGGCGGTTTTGATGCCATGGCAAAGGCAAATCTGCGCCTTCGCATGGGTGAGCGTGTGATGATCCTGTTGGGGCGGTTTCCGGCAAAGACCTTTGAAGAGCTATATCAGGGAGTCAAGGCGCTGCCTCTGGAGGATGTGATCCCCAAGGAGGGGCAGTTCCCTGTCAAGGGCTATAGCCTTGACAGTCAGCTCCACTCTGTGCCGGACTGTCAGAGCATCGTGAAAAAAGCGGCGGTGGATCGTCTTGGTGCCAAGTACGGTCTGAGCTGGCTGCCGGAAACAGGCCATATCTATCAGATCCGTTTCTCTTTGATGAAGGATATCTGCGAGGTATTCCTCGACACCTCTGGCTTGAGCCTGCATAAGCGCGGCTACCGCGCCGTGGGCAACGATGCGCCGCTCCATGAGACCATGGCAGCTGCCATGGTGAACCTTTCCAGATACCGCGGCAGAGAGTTCTTCTGGGATCCCTTCTGCGGCAGCGGTACCATCTGCATCGAGGCGGCACTTGCAGCCATCAACCGCGCCCCCGGTCTTGGCAGAGGCTTCGGCGCAGAACGCTGGGAAGTGGTGCCCAAGGAGGTCTGGACGCAGGCAAGGGAAGAGGCAAAGGATCTGGAATATCGCGGCGAATACCGCATCCTCGGAACGGATATCGATCCGGAGTCTTTGGAGATCGCCAAGTCCAATGCCCAGAAAGCAGGCGTTGCCAAGTATATCGAATTCCGTCAGGGCGATGCCACCAAGCTGCCTCTGCCCTGTGACCAGGGGCTGATCGTTTCCAACCCACCCTACGGTGAGCGTATGCTGGAGCAGCGCAGTGCCCAGAGATTGTACCAGCAGCTGGGCAGGCACTTGAAGTTTGCTGATGGCTGGAAAAAGTATATCATTTCTTCCGAGCCGGAATTTGAGCACTATTTTGGCAAACAGGCGACCAAAAAGAGAAAGCTTTACAATGGCCGTCTGCAGTGCAACGTGTATATGTATTACTGATTTGGAGATACTATGAAGCATATTTTTATCGTAAATCCCGCTGCCGGCAAGTGTGATCGCACAGTGCAGATCAAGGAAACTGTGGCGCAGCTGCTGGGCGGCAGGGGATTGGACTATGAGGTGCTGGTGTCCAAGGGTCCCGGTGACTGCATCCGTCTTGCCAAAGAAGCTGCCGAAACAGGGGAAATGATCCGCCTGTATGCCTGCGGCGGTGACGGTACGCTCAACGAGGTCATCAATGGCAGTGTGGGCTATGACAATGTGGAAGTGACCCACTTCCCGGCAGGCTCCGGCAATGATTTCGTCAAGCTTTTTGACCGTCCGCAGCTGTTCAGAAACCTTGAAAATCTGCTTGATTGCGAAACAGCGCAGTTGGATCTGATCGAGTGCCGTACCGATGAACACACCTGCTACTGCGCCAATATCGTATCCATTGGTCTGGATGCCAGAATAGCGGCTCAGATGGGGCAATACCGCCGCCTTCCTCTGGTCACGGGCAACGGCGCCTATTATATGTCCATCCTTTCCAATCTGTGCAAGGGCATCAGCAGACCCTTCCAGATCATGGTGAACGGTGAGGTCATTTCCGGTGAAAAGACCATGGTCAGCGTCTGTAACGGACGTTTTTACGGCGGCTCCTTCAATCCGGTGCCGGACGCAGAGCCGGATGACGGGATGTTGGATGTGCTGATTGTGGAGAAGGTCAATGTGGTGCAGGTGGCGCAGATCATCGGCAAGTATCAGGCAGGCAAATACCGGGAATTCCCGGATCTGATCCGCCATATCCGCACCGACTGCATCGAGATCGTAACACCGACAGAATCCGTGCTGCAGCTGGACGGCGAAGCCCTGTGCGCGTCGGATATCACCATGAAGATCTCGGAACATAAGCTGCGATTTTTCTATCCCAGGGGTGCATCCTACCGCGTTTGCGGGCAGGAAATGGCGGCAAGTGCAAAATAAGGCAAGATCCCTTCCCTGTTTGCTACAAGAGCCCAAGGGCAAATATTCATAAATTTGTTACATTTGACCTCTTGCATAATTGGAGCAAGTGGTCTATGATATACCGTGTTAGCACTCAAAGCAAAAGAGTGCTAAAACGACAGACATCAACGAGTCACATCTCGTATATTAGGAGGATATCAACATGAAACTCACCCCTCTGGCTGACAATGTGCTGATCAAGAGCGCACTGGAAGAAGAAACCACCGCATCCGGCATCATTCTCGCTACTGCCACCAAGGAAAAGTCCATCGTTTCCGAAGTCGTTTCCGTCGGCCCCGGTACCGAGGAGAATCCCATGACCGTCAAAGCAGGCGATAAAGTCATCGTCGCCAAGTTTGCAGGTCAGGAACTGAAGCTGGACGGCGAAGACTATTCCATCGTCAAGGTCGCCGACATTCTGGCAGTCGTGGAATAAGGAAAGGAGATCATTCATTATGGCAAAGCAGATCATTTATGGTGAAGAAGCCCGCAAGGCTCTGCAGGCAGGCATTGACCGTCTTGCCGACACCGTCAAAGTTACTCTGGGCCCCAAGGGCCGCAACGTTGTGCTGGGCAGAAAGTTCGGCGCACCTATGATCACCAATGATGGCGTGACCATCGCCAAGGACGTGGAGCTGGAAGACGCTTATGAAAACATGGGCGCCATGCTGGTCCGCGAGGTCGCTACCAAGACCAACGACGCTGCCGGCGACGGCACCACCACCGCTACCGTTCTGGCACAGGCAATTGTTCGCGAGGGTCTGAAGAATGTCACCGCAGGCGCCAACCCCATGGTCATGCGCAAGGGCATCGAGAAGGCTGTTGTGGCAGCTGTGGAAGCTATCAAGGCAAACTCCCAGGTGGTCAACGGCTCCAAGGACATCGCAAGAGTCGCCGCTGTTTCTTCCTGCGACGATTCCGTCGGCGAGCTGATCGCTGAGGCCATGGAGAAGGTCACCGCCAACGGTGTCATCACCATCGAGGAATCCAAGACCGCCGAGACCGGTCTGGAAGTTGTGGAAGGCATGCAGTTCGACCGCGGCTACATCTCTCCCTACATGGTCACCGATACCGAGAAAATGGAAGCTGTCATCGACGATCCCTATATTCTGATCACCGACCAGAAGGTCTCCTCCATCCAGGAGATCCTGCCCATTCTGGAGCAGCTGGTCAAGGCAGGCAAGAAGCCCTTCATCATCGCTGAGGATGTGGAAGGCGACGCACTGTCCACGCTGCTGGTCAACCGTCTGCGTGGCAACTTCACCTGCGTGTGCGTCAAGGCTCCCGGCTTCGGCGATCGCCGCAAGGAAATGCTGAAGGATATCGCCACTCTGACCGGCGGTACTGTCATCTCCTCCGAGCTCAACATGAGCCTGCAGGATGTGCAGCTGAGCGATCTGGGCCATGCCCGTCAGATCAAGGTCGGCAAGGATGCCACCGTCATCGTGGACGGCATGGGCAACCCCGATGCCATCGCTGCCCGTATCGGTGAGATCAAGGCCACTCTGGCTGTGACCACCTCCGAGTATGACAAGGAGAAGCTGCAGGAGCGTCTGGCAAAGATGTCCGGCGGCGTGGCTGTCATCAAGGTCGGTGCCCAGACTGAGGTCGCTATGAAGGAGCAGAAGCTCCGCGTGGAAGATGCTCTGAACGCTGCCCGCGCAGCTGTGGAAGAGGGCATCGTGGCAGGCGGCGGCACCGCTTACGTCAACGCCATTGCCAACGTGGAGAAGCTGATCGCTAAGCTGTCCGGCGACGAGAAGACCGGCGCTATGATCATCGCCAAGGCTCTGCAGGCTCCCATCCGCCAGATCGCGGACAATGCCGGTGTGGACGGCTCCATTGTCTTTGAGAAGATCCGTTCTTCCAAGAAGGTCGGCTATGGCTACAATGCTTACACCGAGACCTACATGGACATGATCGCCAACGGCATTCTGGATCCCACCAAGGTCACTCGCTCCGCTCTGGAGAACGCTGCTTCCATCGCAGCTTGCGTCCTGACCACCGAGTCTCTGGTGGCCGACAAGCCCGATCCCGCAGCAGACGCTGCTATGGCAGCCGCAGCAGGCGGCGGCATGGGCGGCATGTATTAAGAAATAACCAAAAGAGGTGTTCACCACGGTGAACACCTCTTTTTTGTGTTTTTTATTCTGTGTCGCCGGTGAGAATGTCTTTTGCCACCGGGGTATAGAAGCCTTCCCGAATCAGCGCGGGATCTTTTGTCTGTCCCAGCAGCCACATAAGCTTGGTGACGGCTGCCTCGATGGTCATGTCGTAGGCCTGCAGCAGATCGTAACGGCTCATGGCGCGTCTGCCTACCTCATAGGTGGCAGCATCGCTTCCTTCCCGCAGTACTTGTGTTGCAATGACAATGATCCGTCCGTTTTTGGACAGGTTTTCCAGCTTCTCCAGAAAGTTTCGCTGATCCATAAAGGGCAGACCGCCTACACCGTAGCTTTCAATGATGATGGCGTCGTAGTGGTCACAGATATAGTCCAGAATATCCGGCTCCATGCCGGGGATCAGCTTGAGAACAAACACGCGGGGCACCAGCGTGTGATAGAACCTAGGCAGCTGCTCGGCAGAGGACTGATCCATATAGCGGATCACACGGGAGCCGTCAATAAATGCCGCCACAGGATAGTTGATGCTGGCAAAGGCGGCATAGCTTTTTGAGCGTACCTTCTTTGCCCGTGTGCCCAAAATGGCTTCGCCGGAAAACACCAGATATACACCGCTCACATCCTTTTGACAGGCAAAGCGCAGCGCGTCCATCAAATTCTTTTTGGCATCGGTGATGGGGGAGAGCAGAGGCTTCTGAGAGCCGGTGAGGACGATGGGCTTGCCCGGATTTTGGATGAGATAGGACAGGGCAGCCGCCGTATATGCCATAGTGTCGGTGCCGTGGGTGATGACAAAGCCGTCATAGTCGGCAAAGTGTTTTTCCACAGTCTGTACCATCATGAGCCAGTGCTCCGGCTGGATGTTGGTGGAATCAATATTCAGTAGCTGGATGGCATCCAGGGTGCAGAACTCGCCTGCCTCCGGCACGCTGTCACGCAGCGCCTGCGAGGACACCCCGGGCACCAAGCCTTCTGCCGTCTGGCGGGAGGCGATGGTGCCGCCTGTGGCAATGATCAAAATCTTCTTCATACGGTTTCCTTCTTCTTGGCTGTGTCGATGCTGCTGCCGAAAACAAAAAAGCGCTGATACAAAAATTCTGTGACAAAGTTGGTCAGCATGGAGATCACAAAGACCACGTATTCATTCCAGCCAATGGCGATCAGCTTATCACCACCCCATGTGGACAACGGTGTAAAGACCAGATAGTAGGCAGCCACCTTCAGCATGGCAATGGGCACATTGTTGGCCGAGTGGAAGGTGATCTTCCGGTTGAGAGTGAAGTTCCACAGAACGGATAAAACAAGGGACGTCAGATAGCACACCCAGTAATTGAGCTGGGTCAGTTCCGTCATAAGGGTAAAGACGACAGTCTGGATGATACCTGCGCTGATGGAAAAGAGGGTAAACTTCACAGCGCGGATGAGTTCTTTCTTTTTTTCGCTCATGTCTTACTCCTTTGCACCAAGCTGCAGCTCGTCTGCATGGGCTTTCATGGCTTCGATGCAGATGGCGGCAACGTCACGCACTTCCATTCCCAGCAGCTCACAGCCCTTTTTGATGACCTCCCGGTCACACTTTGCCGCAAACTTCTTGTCCTTAAATTTCTTCATGAAGCTGGAAACTTCCATATCGGTGATGCCGGCGGGACGCATTCTGGCAGCGGCCTGAATGATACCGGTCAGCTCGTCCACGGTGTACAGGCTTTTTTCAAGGGTAGTCACAGGCTCCACATCGTTGCAGTGTCCCCAGCCGTGGGAGAGGATGGCGCGGACTTCCTCCGCGGTCAGCCCTGCTTCCAGAAGGGGCTTTTCCGTGTGCTGCAGGTGCTCCTCCGGGTGCTGCTCATAATCATAGTCGTGCAGGTAGCCGATGGCCTCCCAGTGGGCAGCATCTTCACCAAAATGCTTTGCCATGCCGCCCAGAGCGACAGACACATTTTTTGCGTGCAAAAACAGGTGATCTTCCGTGGTTGTGGTGCGCAGAAGCTCTGCAGCGCGATCCATCGTAAGCATAGTATGTCTCCTTTTTAAATAAAAGTTACAAGTTCTTCCGTGGTTTTTCTCTTCTTTTCCCGCAGCTTGTCATCTTCTGCGGCGTAGCCCAGCACGATCACAAGGCGCACGGGATGGGAAAGACCGCAGATGGCGCGGATCTTTTCATCATCAAACCAGCCGAGAATGCAGGAGCCAAGCCCCTGCGCGGCGGCTTCCGCGGTGAGGTAGGCAGCGGCAATGCCGATGTCGATGGAACGGTAGTCGTTGCCCTTGAGCTTGGCACCCACGGCAGCCGATTTGACGTAAGGCTCTTCAGAAATGACCAGCATGACAGGCACCTGCCTGGCAAACTTGTTCATGCCCATGCCGCCGCAGGCGGCCGCGACTTTTTCGGCGGCTTCTCCACGGCAGACCGTAAAGTGATAGGGCTGCCCATTGCAGGCAGAAGGTGCAAGCCTGCCTGCCTGCAGCACCGCGTTCAGCACTTTGTCCTCCACGGCTCTGTCTGTGTCAAACTTCCGGCATGACTGCCGGTTTTTTGCAATGGTCATAAAATCCATCATAAGACCTCCTGTAGATCAGACGGTGTATCCCCGGTATGCGTTGAGCTTCTAAATATATCAGGAAACACCTATTTGTGACAATGGAAAATTCAGATTATGCATGGCATGATGATATCAGAAATCAAAGACCGTGTAAAGGAAGAATTCTCAAAGGGGTATTGCAGGGGACGGCATCTTCGACGTCCCGTGTGCAGGCATTTTCTCAATGGGTGTGGCTTAGTTTGTTCCTTGCGGCAGGGAAACGGTCTCGGAAGGCCCAGAAATGGTCAAAGAACTTTGTGCACACATGGATCAGTGCCCCATTGAACAGGGCGCAGAATACTGTGCCCAGCTTTACGCCTTCAAAGTGCCACAGACCGAAGAACAGGAAGGAGAGCACCACAGCTACCAGACAACTGACACAGTCATAACAGGTCTTGCACTTGTGAATATCCCAACCGAATTTGGCAGACAGTTCCTTGACGAACAGCTCATAGACCTCCGGGGGAATGTAAGTCTGAAACAGCAGACACACACCAATGGAACAAAGAAGCATGCCCGGCAGGAAATTGAGCAGCTGACCCACAAGACCTGCAGGGACAGGCAGCAGCGCCGCCAGGGCGATGGCGCCATCCAGGGTGAAACCGTAGATCACCGCGGTGACAAAGGAAAACAGATAATACAGCCGTGCCTTCCGCAGTACGGCGATCATAAGCAGCAGCACCACAGCCTGCAAGGTGTATTCCGCCATGCCAAAGCTAAAGAAAGGGAAGATCTGCACCAGTTTCAGATGCAGCAGGTAGGCAGGTGCCACCACCATGGAAACGCCAAGATCGGCGCGTTCCATGAGGGCTGTGCCTAAGGCAAGGATCACAATGCCCAGAACATAGGCAAGCTCTGTGTAAAAGGTAGATTTTTTCATATTTCCTCCAAACAAAAGGCAGCTTTCCGTGTTTGATACAGAAAC
This sequence comes from Oscillospiraceae bacterium, assembly GCA_017938625.1. GTDB lineage: Bacteria > Bacillota > Clostridia > Oscillospirales > Oscillospiraceae > Avoscillospira. Next base: position 36,078 of record JAGBBD010000018.1, read on the forward strand.
ACGAAAAGCTGCCTTGACTTTCGTTACTATAGCAGAAAATGCCGGAAAAGGCAATCTCGTATTTTAAGTTCTTCCCATCAGGCCGATCTGCTTGACCACATTCTGGTCGGTTCTTGCCTTCCAGTCTGTGGGGCTGAACCCGTGCTCCCGTTTAAAGAGCTTGGAAAAAATGGGGGCGGAGCTGTAGCCGCACAAGGTGGCTGTTTCTTTCACAGAGTACCCCATGCGCAGATAGCGGCAGCCCTCGTACATCCGCACACGCAGAATGTAATCCTGAATGGTGCAGCCGATCTTCTTTTTAAACTGCCGTGTCAGATGTCTGCGGTCAAGACCATACTGCCGGGCGAAGGCTTCCACAGAGAGCTTTTCCATGTAAAACAGCTGTACATGGTCGAGGATCTCCTGCACATAGTCCACCTTTTTTGCCTGCGGACGCAGAACTTTGGCATAAAACAGCAAAAGATCTGTGGCGAGCTGGTAGCCCCAGTATTCATCCATCTGTGTCCAGTCAAAGGGTGTGCGCAGATGGAGGAACATATCCTCCGGCACATCAAATACAGGCGGCAGGGAAGAAAACTTATCAGACAGTGCTCCGGTGAAACCAACCCATGCGTAGACCCAGGGGTCTTTCTTGTCGGCAACATAGGCAACGTTTGTACCCGGAATGATAATAAATGCCTGACCGGCATGAACAGGATAGGCGGTATCATCCAAATAGAAGATGCCGCAGCCGCTGCGGACATAGTGAATGATAATGCATTGATAATTGTCTTTGGCGGAAGTGTGGGTTTCCTCCGGGGGACAGGCGGCCTCTCCTGTGAAAATGGGATTGAGATCGTGCAGATGTGGGTTGAGCCGCTTTTGCAGGGCGTAATACATTTGAACACCGCCTTTCTAAGATGGTTACAATATATCACGCCCAAGGCACTTTATGCAATGGACAAAAACAACGGGATTATTGTATCATTTTTGTAACACATCCATGAAACACCATGAAAGTACTGCAGACTTCTTGGGCAAAATTCATGGATTTGCCGCGAAAATATCCGGGCGGCAAAAAGTCACTTTCCTGTACGATATTACAAGGAGGAACACACTATGAAAAAACGGATCGTAAGTCTGCTGCTGGCAGTGGTGATGGTGCTGAGCCTGATGCCTGCTGCGCTGGCTGCCGACTGTCAGCATGCCAACACCACGTCTCAGGTGGTTGCCGGCAGTGACAAGACTCATACCACCACAGTCACCTGTGATGACTGCGGAGTGGTGGTCAATGCTGATGCATCTGCCGATGTGATCGCCATTGACTTCAAGGAAGATGCCAAGGCTATGGCGCAGCAGGACTTCTGGAGCGCACTGTCTTCTGTGTCCACACAGGACGGCAACGATGCCAAGCGTCTGGGCGCTATGAGAAACAGCGCCATGTCCGACGAAGAAACAACTGCTTACAATGCTATGCAGGCATGGCTGAACGAAAACTCCAATTGGAGCTTCGCCATGCCCGAGTGGGAGGATAACACCAACCAGTCCGCCACCACCGGCAAGCGTGTCTATCTGAGCGCAGATGAGGATCTGGCTTGGGGTATCAGCCTGCACACCTATGTGATCAATGCAGGTTCCGGCAGTCAGATCAGTTTGAACGTACAGGTTCCCGAAGCCGGTTACTACGATCTGGCTCTGGACATCATTCCTCAGACCAACGAGGCCTCCGACTGCCCCGATGATACTGCCGTGTTCCCCGGCGGCGCCACCATCGATGTGTATGTCAATGACGCTCTGGTCATGGATGACAGCACTGCCCCCAAGGGGGATGAGGGCGCTCAGACCACAGCGCAGGATGTATATCTGGAAGAGGGCAGCAACACCGTTACCATCGATATCGTCAGCAACTACGCCAACATTTCCGGTTACGGCAATCGTGTCAACGTGCCTCTGGCAGGTCTGAGCTTCTCCAAGCCTGCCGACTGTACCGATGAAAACGGCGACGGCAAGTGCGATGTGTGTGGCACTGTGATCGGTGAGTGCCTGCATATGGGAGATACGGTGTCCTCCACCGTGTCCAACAATGACGGTACCCATACGACTTCTGTCACCTGTGCAGGCTGCGGCGCGGTGGTCAATGCCGATGCCTCTGCCGATGTGATCGCCATTGACTTCAAGGAAGATGCCAAGGCCATGGCGGAGCAGGACTTCTGGAGCGCACTGTCTCCTGTGTCCACCCAGGACGGCAATGATGCCAAACGAGTGGGCGCTATGAGAAACAGCACCATGTCCGATGAAGAAACAGCTGCTTACAATGCCATGCAGACATGGCTTTCTGAAAATGCCGCCTGGAGCTTTTCTATGCCCGAGTGGGCAGACAACACCAACCAGTCTGCCACCGATGGCAAGCGTGCCTATCTGAGTGCCGATGAAGATCTGGCATGGGGCTTGAGCCTGCACACCTATGTGATCAATGCAGGTTCCGGCAGTCAGATCAGACTGAATGTGCGTGCACAGAAGGCAGGCTATTACGATTTGGCTCTGGACATTGTTCCCCAGACCAACGAATCTACCGACTGCCCCGATGATACTGCCGTGTTCCCCGGCGGCGCCACCATCGATGTGTATGTAAACGGCGCTCTTGTTCTGGATGACAGCACTGCCCCCAAGGGAGAAGAGGGTGCTCAGACCACGGCACAGGACGTGTATCTGGAAGCGGGAAGCAACACCGTTACCATCGATATCGTCAGTAATTACGCCAATATTTCCGGCTACGGCAACCGTGTCAATGTGCCTCTGGCAGGTATGAGCTTCTCCAAACCTGCCGCCTGCGCCGATGAAGACGGCGACGGCAAGTGCGATGTTTGCTCCTATGTGACAGGCCAGTGCCAGCATAAGGGCGAGACTACCTCCCAGGTGGTCAGCAACGGCAACGGCACCCACTCTACCGTTCTGACCTGCGCCAACTGCGGCGAGACCGCAGCAGAAGACAGCACCGAAAAGCTGGTGCAGATCGACTTCAAGGAAGCTGCCAAGGCCATGGCACAGCAGGATTTCTGGAATGACCTGAGCTCCGTTTCCACCCTGAACGGCAATGATGCCAAGCGTGTCGGCGTCATGTGGAACTCTCTCATGTCCGAAACAGAAAAGGCTGCCTATGACGATATGCAGGCATGGCTGGCTGAAAACGAAAGCTGGAGTTTCCATATGCCCGCATGGGATGCCAATGAAGATACTCAGATCGGCAGACGTGCTTATCTGAGTGCAGACGAGGATGTGGCATGGGGCCTGAGCCTGCATACCTTTGTCATCGGTACGGAAGGCTACAGCGATCTGGCGCTGAATGTGACCGTTCCCGAGACAGGTTATTATGATCTGACTTTGGATGTCATTCCTCAGACCAACGAATCCACCGACTCTGTGGAGGATACCTCTGTGTTCCCCGGCGGCGCCACCATTACGGTTTATGCCAACGGCACCGCGATTCTGGAAAACAGCGACATCTGCAAGGGGACAGAGCGTACTCAGCTGACCCTTGAGAATGTGTATCTGGAAAAGGGAGCGGAGAACGAGATCAAGTTCTTCATCGTCACCAACTGGGCAGGCACAACCAGCCCCTTTGGTAACCGTGTCAATGTGCCTCTGCGCGGCATGAGCATGAGCAAGGCAGCATCCTGCTGTGATTTTGACGGCGACGAAGTATGCGATGTCTGCGGCGGTGCGTTCGTCTGCGAGCATCTGGATACCGAAAAGACCTATGAGACTGCAGAAAACGAGACCCACAACGTCAGCGGTGTCTGCGAGACCTGCGGTGAAGAACTGGCATGGACGGAAGAATGTACCGATGCCGATAAGGATCGTGTCTGCGACCTGTGCGGCGGTGGTGTTGCCTGCAAGCACACGGCTGTGGAAGTCAGCTATGTGACAGCCGGTAATGGTACTCACAGCAAGAACGTTGTCTGCCGCAGCTGCGGCAATACGGTCAGCCAGGATGTGGTGACCTGTATCGATGAGGATGCCAATGATGCCTGTGATCTGTGCGGCGGCACCATGTCCTGCAGCCACACCCAGACCACGGTTTCCTATGTGTCCAACGGCAATGGCACCCATGATAAGACAGAAGTTTGCATCTGCGGTGAGGAAGTCGATGTGACCACCGAAACCTGCGTTGATGAGGATGAAGACGGCTACTGCGACGGCTGTGAAGATCCTGTGGAAGCTGCCTGCGATCATGCAGAAACCACTTCCGAGACCGTTTACAACGGCGATAAGACTCACACCACCACCGTCACCTGCGTCTGCGGCGAAGTCGTTTCCACCGAAACCGCTGACTGCGTGGACGAGGATAAGGACTGCGCTTGCGACACCTGCGAAGGCGTCATCAAGACTGTCACCAAGACCACCGTTGCCGGCTCCAACATGAACCTTGGCAACGAGCTGCAGGTCAACTTCATCATCAACGATCCCAAGGTGGCAGGCGACTATGTTGCTTACATCCATCAGGATACCGACGATGAGGGCGGCGTGACCTACGAGATCCCCTCCTCCGATTGGGAATTCTTCAGCACCGGCAGAAGCAAGGTTGGTGTCCG
>JAGBBD010000019.1 GCA_017938625.1 Oscillospiraceae bacterium
CAGTAGGATCGTTGATGATGAAGTTGACCTGCAGCTCGTTGCCCAGGTTCATGTTGGAGCCGGCAACAGTGGTCAGGGTGACAGTCTTGATGACGCCTTCGCAGGTGTCGCAAGCGCAGTCCTTGTCTTCGTCCACGCAGTCAGCGGTTTCGGTGGAAACGACTTCGCCGCAGACGCAGGTAACAGTGGTGGTGTGGGTCTTGTTGCCGTTGTAAACGGTCTCGGAAGTGGTTTCTGCATGATCGCAGGTGTCTTCGGGCATCACGCCTTCGCACAGATCGCAGTAGCCATCAGCATCCTCGTCGGCGCAGTTCTCGATCACAGCATCACTCTGTGCCTCGCCGCAAACAGTGCAGCTATCAAACTTTTCATGAGTACCGTTGCCATTGTCGATATAGGAGTTGGACAGGTTTTCATGTTTGCAGGACAGATCTGCGCCGCAGCCGTCGCACAGCTCGTTGCCATCATCATCTGCACAAGTTTCTGTTTTGGAAGATACTTCCACACCGCAGGCAGAGCAGCTAACGGTCTTAATATGCGTACCATCGCCTTGATCCGTATAGGCAGGAGCAGTATCCGCATGCTTGCAGACAACATCGCCGCCGCAGACATCACACTTGCCATCGGCATCGCTGTCGGCGCAGTCTTCGATCACAGCTTCCGTGAGAACTTCGCTGCAAGCCTTGCACTTGCTATAGGTGCTGTGGGTCTCATTGCCCAGAGCGTCAACATTCTTCTCGGCATAAACATGCTTGCAGGAAACATCGCCGCCGCAAACATCACATTCACCGTCTGCATCGGCGTCCCGGCAATCATCTGTTACAGCCTCGCCAACTTCCACACAGAACTGACCGACTACGGTGGCAGTTTCACCTTCTGCCGCAATGGTGGTAATGGCGATCTCGGCAATGCCATCGGAAACAGCTGTGACAACAATATTGCCATCGGCATCCAGCTGCGCAGCTGCGACCTGTTCATCAGAGGAGGTCACGGTGTGCGTTTCGGCAGTGACCGCAACATGGCTGCCCGTCACATCGGCAGCTGCCACGATAACTGTACCATTCTTCAGATTGGGGGTATCGATCTCGGTAAATGTCAGATCGGTAATGGCTGCGTTAGCACGACCGGTATATGCACCGGAAGAAGTGCCGTGGTAGTTGGCTGCCTTTCTGATCACAACAGAGTTTCCACCTGCCTGCAGATAGACCGTAGCAAGGTCTGCTGCGTGCAGCTGGTTATTCTTGGTGTTTTCGCACTTGAAGCTGAAGTTATCAACTGCCAGCTCGCCGTTGACGTAGATATCCACATAGCCGCCGCCTGCACCGATCAGTGCATAACCGGGGTAATCTGTGGCGGTAGATCCCTGGGGAACATAGCTCATATCCAGCTGATAGTACCCCGCCTTGTCAGCAATGACGGTCAGCGCCATATCAGAACGATAGTCCGTCATGTTAAAGAAGTAAGAATGATGCAGGACGCCCCATTTGAGAACAGCGTCATTTGCCAGGAAGATCATGTTGCCGTACTCGTGCTTGATGTTCATCAAGCTCTCGTCAAAACTCCAATGGAGCGTATCTTCCTGCCATGCACGCAGAGCATCATAGGCTGCATCTTCTTCGGCAGTCATGGCATCGTCCACCTCGGTGTCATAAGTCACACCGATACGCTTCACAGCAGCACCGGAAACCGTGGTCTCGTCCGGCAGCTGTGCCCAGAAATCCTGCTGTGCCGCCTGATCAGCAAAGTCGGCAAAGTCCACTTTGATGGTGTTCAGATCCGTTTCCTCTGCCAGAGTCTTCTCACCGCACAGATCACAGGTAACCTGGGTGGTATGGGTCTCATTGCCGTTGGAGGTGATCTCGGCAGTGGTGTTCTTATGTGCGCATTCACCGATCTTGCCGCCGCAGACGTCACACAGACCGTTGGCGTCTGCATCGGTGCAGTCATATTCCATAGCGGTGACCACATTGATAGAGACAGTCAGGACTTCGGCAGCTTCCGCTTCATCAGTTGCGACAGTGGAAACGATCACGCTGCCCGTACCCTCTTCCTCGCCTGCCGTTACAGTCAGATCGCCGTTTTCGTCAATGGCCGCTTCTGTCACGGCACCGCTGACTACAACGGTATGGGTATCGGCAGACAGTACCACATCCGATGCCACATAGTCATTGGCATCCACAGTGACTGTGCCGCCGGGCAGCACATAGGCACCGACCATGGTCAAGGACAGGTCGACCATATTGAAGTTGCAGCGGTATGCGGAGTTGGTCTGGTTCCAGTAGTTACCGACCTGCTCCATGCGCAGGGTATTTTCGCCTTCGTTGAGCCAGACGGCACCCAACTCATGGCTGACCACCGCGTTGGCGCCCACGTTGCCCAGATGGGCGCAGAACAGCTCATCGTTGATGCTGATGTCCATGTAGGCACCACCGCCATTGCTGACGGCATTATCGACAGAGCTGGAGGTAGACAGGCTCAGATTCATGTCCACTCTGTACCAGCCTGCCTTGGGTGCATTGAGCACAACGCCGAAGGAATCTCTGGTATCAGCCGCAAAGGCGGTGTAGTAGGAGTTGTGGCTGAAGCCCCATGCGATATCATCGCTGTCACTGATAAACAGACGACCGCCGTCGGAGTCCTTGAATGTCTCAAAGGCATCATCGATGCTCCAACCGTAGGTCTCAGACAGCCATGCATTCATGGCATCGTAAGCGGCACTCTGCTCTGCAGTCATGGACGTACCGTAGGCGCCGCCCACATAACGGACTTCCACGCCGTTTCCGGTGGTGGCAGAAGGCAGAGCTGCCCAGAACTCCTGCTTTGCCATTTCCTTGGCGATGGCTTTGAAGTCCATGGCTACCGCCCTGATTTCAGGCGCTGCCAGTTCCGCAGCGCCGCAGGCACATGCCAGTGCCACAGTGTGGGTCTTGCTTCCCTCGTTGAAGGTGATCTCTTCTTCGATCACGCATTCTTCTGCTGCGGATCTCTGCTCCAGCGTCATGCTGCTCAGATTGACATTGCTGCGATATGCACTGTTGGTCTGGTTCCAATAATTGGTGGCAATGAAGAAGACCACAGAGTTTTCGCCCTCATTCAGATACACCTGACCAATCTCAATATCTGTCAGAGCCGTAGCACCTACGGTGTCGATGCCGGTCTTGACAGTCTCGCCATTGACGATGACATGGATATTTTTACAGCCGCCTGCGTCAGCCAGCTGCTTGTTGTTTGCGTCAACCCCGCTGTCATAGTCCTTGCTGGAGGAATTGGACAGGACAAATGCTGCAGACAGATCATACAGGCCTGCTTCCTCCACCTTGACAGTCAGGCCAAGAGAAGATCTGCCGTCTTCCATGGCAATGAAATAGCCGTTGTGGCTCAGACCCCACAGGGTATCATCATCGGTGTTGAAGTACAGCTTCTGACCGGATTTACCGGTCACATGCTTGACTGTAGTGTCATCAAAGCTCCAGTCCTTATTTTCTGCCAGCCAGCTATCCAGCGAGCGGAATGCATCGGCACTCCCCTCTTCCAGAACGCCGTTGTAGACGCTGCCGACGCGCTTGGTTTCGCCACCGTTGGCAAGGGTCGCCGTGGGCAGGCTCTCCCAGAAGGTCTGGGACGAAGCATCGGCAAAATCAGACTTGAAGTCGATGAGAATGGTGTCCAGCGCGACTGTTTCGCCACAGTCATCACAGACAACCGTCTTATTGTGTGTGCCGTCGCCGTTATCAGCCACGGTCTCGGTGGTAGCCGCATGGGTACACGCGGCTGCTTCTTCAGCCAGTACGGTCATGGGCAGCATGCCCAGCACCATAAAAACTGCCAGAAGCAAACTGATGGTTTTTTTCATAGGGGTGCCTCCTTTTATAATTTAGCATTGCATCAGAACAATGCCGATCTACGGGAGTTTCAAAGTGGTCGGGACAGAAGCGGAGCTTCTGCCCCGACCGGAAGGAAGAAAGGAAACCGTCAAATTAAGTCAAGTAGTTTCTTGCAGAGTAGGCAAACTTCATGATGGCTTCGTTGAGGGCGTTTTCTGCCGCTCTTGCAACGTAGCTTTCCACGGAGTCTGTGCCTGTAGCGTGAACGGTGTCGTCTGCATTGTAGACAGTCACGGTCACAGGGCTGAAGGCATCTGCCAGAACGATCTTATCGACGGGCACTTTGTAGGTCGTGCCTGTGTACAGAACGAAGTCCTCGCCGTCCACAATGTAGCTGACCACATTGCCCTTAAAGTCGGTGTAAGAAACTTCTGCGTACATATCGGTGGTGACATCCTTGAAGAACAGGTTCAGCTCCACCTTGTCTTCCAGAGCAAGGTTGGTACCCACATAGTTCTTGCCCTTTACCTGACCGTTGGTGCAGACCACCTCTTCGGTAGCCAGTGCCTTGTGGGCCTCGGTCAGTTCCTTGTTGGCAAGATCACCTGTGTTGTAGGAGAACTTGGTCTGAGCTTCCGCGCCGTAGTTCAGCATATCCACCACCAGAGTCTTCATCTCATCGGTGGAAGATGCTGCTGCCAGAGCCTTCATGCCGTAGGCGCGGACGGAGGTGGTATAGGCATTGTTATACACATTGCCCTCTTCGTCCACGATCCGGATGCTCAGCTCATCTGCCATCTCCATGGCGCGGACCTTGGCGGTCACCTTATACAGGGTGTTGCTGAAGGACGCCCAGTCAGAGGACTTGACTTCCGTGGTCTTGACCATCTTACCCTGACAGGTCTGGGTAATGATGGCGGTGTAGGGCTTGGAAGTATCCAGCGTCTTGGGGAACATGAAGTTGACAGCAAGTTCGTTGCCCAAGTTCATGTTGGTGCCTGCGATATCGATCAGCTCAATGGGCTTCTCTTCAGGTTCTTCCTCGCCGCCGGTCTTTGTGATCAGGCCGCAGGCAGGACAGACAGTCTCGGTGATGCCGTCCACATCGTAGGCAATCGCCTTGGCGTGCTTACAGGCGGAGGGATCGTAGGATGCACCTGTGTAAGCCACAACATAGACCACAAATTCCATGGTCGCCACGGTATCGCTGGTCTTGTTCACAGCCTTGACCGCAACAGGATAGCGTCCAATCTGGGTCTTGGAGGGCGTCCAGGTGATCCTGCCGGTTTCGGGATCAAACTTCATGCCCTGCACAGAGCCTTCCAGCTCATAGGTCATGCCGGAGCCATCCACGCCCACCTGCAGATCCATGCGGTAGCCTGTCTTCACGACTTGATTTGTGGTGTAGTTCAGCAGGGAGGTAATATCAAATGTAGCAGACAAGGGAATGGTATAGGTCTGCCCCTCAGCAATGTTGTGCTGAAAGCCTTTGCCAAGATCCAGCTCGTCCACATATCCCCGCACCAGCGTCTTGTCACCCAAATCAAGCACCGCTGTGCTGCCTGTCACTTCCGCGCTGCGAATAGGATAGACCGCATTTTCCCAACCGTCATTGCTGACATAGATATAGCGATCCGTCAGTTCTTCTGCCGTGACAGGCTGTTCCATTTCCACGGTAATGGAATACCCATCCATAGAAAGCCCGCGGGTAAAGTCAGTGACCGTACCTGTAACAGCCGCCTGCGCGTTCTCGATCACATCTGCCACACGAGAAGCTTCACTGCCCCATGCATAGGTGATCTTTCCGCCCTCATAGGACACCACACCGGTAAAGCCGCGGAAATCAAACAGGTCATCGATTCGATAAGTACAATCAGGGTTGGTAGCATAGACGATATAATCGATCCGGCCTGTCTGCATGGTGACCTTGATGGCCGCCACAGTATCTGTTATCCCCTCGGTTCCCGAAAGGAGCACAGCATCTACCAGTTCGGACGATGCGATGTAAGGATCAAACTTGTAGGGCTCAATAACCGCCGTGAACAAGGTGTCCATGCCCTCTTCACCGCTTCTTCTGATGAGCACATACTCCAGATGATCGGGGTTGGTTCCGTTCTGGGGCGGCACACCTTCCGCCAGAGCCACCTCGGTCATTGGCTCACGGGAGAGCATGGTCAGCTTCAGATGGATGCCCGCAGAAGTGACGAGTCTGTTGTGGAAATCCTTGATCTGCCAGTCTACAGTAAAGGTAGTATCAGGTGCATCGTCACGGGAAACATTTCTCAGCCAGTTGTAGCCGCTGCCTGTAAGCGCACCCTCTGAGCCGGTGCCTTCATAGCCAAATGCCACATCGGCGCCTGCGTAAGTGCCAAAGGGCTGCTTGACCATTTCCAGTCCTGTGACGGCAGGGTCAATACCTGTTGCGCCATGGAAAGAATAGACATGCTCACTGCCGCCCAATACACGGAAGAAATCCACCGCATAGTCCACGCCGCCTGGGGCTTCCACTGTCACCACGGTACGGCGGTAAATGTCTGTTTCCTCATAGGCATGAGATGCCTCAACATCCATGACCTTGGCCTTTCCTCCATCTTCAAAGTGCAGAGGGAAGCCGCCTTCATCGACATACAGCTGTCCGCGGTCATTGACAAGCACGCTGTTATCAGAAACCGTGTGCTGCACCCACTGCATACGCATGGCATCGGAGCCGGACACCTGCAGCGGATAGCCCATAGAGCCGGAGAGATTCAAACCGAAGGCTTCCAGATCAAGACGCAGGAGTTCACGCTGGGCATGAGATGTGCTGGTGTAGCCAAAGTACATATTGTAGTCCGAGAATTCTTCATCATTGACACCTGTGGTGTAGATCTGTGGGCCTTTGCGCAAGATCGCCATGCCGTGACCTGCCAAAAGATCTGACTTGGACATATCCCACTGTCCTTCCTGCTCCACGATGCGCAGGATCTTTGTGCCAACACCTTCCGGGTCTGCTTCAAAAATATCGCCTCGCAGTCCCTCCACAGAATTGCCGTTGACGGCATAGACCGCCTTGGCAAGTTCAGAAGCTCCTGTGGCAATAAATGCCGCCAGCATCTGGTCTCGGTCATAAGCACCCCAGGTGGTCTGGATGAAGCCTGCTTCTCCATACTGTGGGGTCAGATGACCACAGACCGTCAGCCGCATCATGCCAAGGTACATATTGAAGAATTTCTGGTTTTTCCACAGATCCGCGTTCTCTACCAGATCAAAGCCTGCAAGGACCTGCGCCGTGTCGAGCATATCTCTTGTCCAGATACCGTTATACTGGAAAGAGCCCTCGTCACCGATACCATCGCGGCAGACTCTATTCACGATCACACGCAGCACATCGCCGCCGGTGGAATAGGGCTTCCCATTCTCCCAGCCTGCCTGCTGGGTGTTGAACAGGTAATCCACGATCTGCTGACTTTCAGGCAGACGGTCCATGGCAACAGCACAGGCTGCCAGCGACTGCTGACTCATACCAAAGTTGCCCATGGCCTGCCACTGTTTATGGGCTTCAAAGAAGCCGAGAATCAGATCATCTTCAATATGCTTGCGCACATAGGTGGGCGTAATATCCTCTGCCGTAAGCCCCTTCAGCGCCGCGTGTTCACGCAGGAATGCAATGACTTCTTCATTCTCCATGCAGGGCCAGAAGGCATCAAACGCCTTGGCAAAGGAATCGCCGTAGGATCCGTCCCACGTCTGGTAGGACAGCTTGCCGCGTCCGTCACTTCCGGACCAGGGTGCATACCAAGACCAGTTTTCATGAGATACCAGAGAGTATTCCGGATAAATGTCTGCCAGCCTGTCTGTCAGAATGGCGCCTGCGTTGCCATACTTGTCATCACCTGTATACAAATACGCATCACGGATGATATCAAGTATGGTGAACATATCATGCTTACTGTCACCAAGACCGTCGATCATAGCGAGCATATAGTAGTTGATGTAGGTATGGGTTTCCGGCTTGCCGGATGCGTCGGTGGCGCCTGTCACATAGCCCCAACCGTCATCCACGCCCCAGCCGTCACCCTTCTCGGGATACAGCTCATTGACAAGGAATTGAGGGTCTGCATTCTCCGGGTGGAAGTGACCCGTTTCATCAAGACCGGATGCATAGTAAGAGGCAAAATCGTTGGAGGGGAAATCCCTTCTGCACACAGGACAGGTGATCTTCCACGGATTCTCAATGGGATCTACGATCCACGGGTAGTGACCGTAAAGCGCCACGATATCCTCACCACAGTAACGGCAATAACGGTAGCCGGTGTCGCCGTTGTAGCCCACCTGGTTGCTTCTGGGGAAGCCCTCTCTGACCCACATATTGTAAATGGTCTCAAGATGCTGCACATAGTAGTCTGCCTGGTTGACGGCAGCCTCCTTCTCATTCCATGCCCAATCGTACTTCAAAACATTGTTTTGTGCGTTTTCCCGCTCCTCATAGGTATAAATGGAAGGCTTCAGCTTACCCTCGGTGACAGACAGCCAGAAGGAAGCTTCCAAAGTGCGCCCTTCTTCTGTGACCTTTGCACTGATCAGACTTGAGCCGACAGAGCCGGTCAGCGTGATAGTTCCGTCAATCCCAATACTTGCCACAGAAAGATCGTTGCTTTCATAAACAGCTGTCACATCCTCTGCCAGTTCCGCACCGTCAGCGCCATAAAGCGTAAGCTCTGTCGGGAAGGGCTCTGCATCAGGACGGACTGTCGTATCTTTTGCCGTCAGTTCCGCCTTTGCGATCCTGCCGCCCTCCACGGTAACAGGCAGCTGCACGCTGACAGTTTCGCCATTGATGCTGCACAGAGCAATGATCTGTGCCGTACCAGCAGCATGGGCAGTCAGGGTCATGCCGGAAACAGATACCACCGCCTCATTGGATGATGAGATCATATAGTAATTTGTGTGCTCCGGCACTTCCGTGACCTGCATCAGAGTCTGACGGTGCAAAGATGCCGTCAGAACAGACAAGGTCACGTCCTGCGTTTCCCCTGCCACCAAGGTGGTCTTTTCCGCATGAAGAGACACATCCAACGGTATGGGATTCGGCACAGCATAGAAGCGGATCCCACCAAGGGTCTGCTGTCCGGAACTGCGGTAGGTCGTCGTCAGACGGAAGGTGTGAATACCTGCCTGCAGATACACGGTGTTTTTGCCACCGAAGTTGTTATACTGAGTGGTATTTGTCACATCAAAATAGATATGACCAATATACTGATCATCCACAAAGCCTGCCGCATGAGCGCCGGCATACGTTCTGCCGCCGCGCAGCTCCACCAGGTACCAGCCATCCTTGGGAATGACCAGATCAAATGCCATACTCTCTCCCACAGGGATCACCCCCTGAATGCCGGCAGCAAGGACGTCAAGTTCCTTTCCGCCAAGGTAGGTCTTTTCCCTATTCAGAGCAATGCCGTCTTCTTCCACAGTAAAGTTCATAAAGCCTTCTGCATCACCGTGGGAGAAGTTATAGAACACCGAAGAACCGGGAAGCAGTTTGTTGGGTACTACTTCCACCTCCATGGCGGCCGTCAGAACACGATGCAGAACGCTGACCGTGGCAGTCACGGTAACAGTACCTTCCTTGCAGCCATAGAGCATGCCGTCTTCCGTGATCTCGGCAATGCCGTCAAGCACCGATGCCTCATCCAGCGACCAAGCGACAGGATACAGGCTCATATCAGCGCTGACACCGGAAGCCTTGGTACCGGTCGTTTCCAACTGAACAAAGCCGCCTGTTCCCAAAAAGCTGACAGGTGCGGTAACGGCAATGGCAGCAAGGTCTGTATCATCCGTCACGGTGATGGTCGCTGATGCCTTTCTCGTCAGACCATCCAGCAGAACGTAGGCAGTCACAGTCGTCGTGCCTTCGTTATGACAGGTCACATCACCGGTCACGGCATCCACAGAAGCAATTTGGGGATCGGCAGAGGTAAAGTAAATACCGCCTGCGCGGATGGTTTCCTCCGGAATCTCATCCAATTGGGTAGTTCTGCCAGTCACACTACCTTTTGCCAGCTGCCCCACAGACAGCACGGCAGATGACGCACCATCCAGAGTGTAGACAATATCGCGCAGTACATTGGGCAGATTTGTGGGTGAAAGTTCCAGCATACCTTCTCTCGTCAGATCGCCGATGGTCATTTCCGCCACGATCTGTGCCGGGGCGTTCAGACCAACCAGCTGTGCGCTGACGGTGGGATACTCATAGCTGTTTATTGTGGTTTTCCCAAAGGAAGAGCCAAGAGAAACCACATCTTTATTGGTGGAATGTACTGTAACATTTCCTTCATAGACACCCTTATCCAGACCAATGGCCTTGCCGGTGGTCGTGGTGGGGATCATGGTCACAACAGTGGGAACACCGATCTGGTTCAGTCCCGCAGCAGGGGTCAGAGTCACAGTTTCATAGCCCACTTCACAAAGCCGGAAATCATCCAGCCAGAAAGTGCCCTCAAATCCCGCCAACTCCTTGTTCAGCGGCGCATAGCCGGAGTTGGCATTGAAGGTCAGTCTAGGTACAAGGTAGACATCGCCTTTGTAGTCGATCGGCGCCTGGATGGGCACCGTGTATTCCACATACTCATCTGTCAGCGTATCGGCAAAGACCCTCACACCTGCCAGATATTCCCGCAGAAGAGAGCTGGAGGTCGTGTTGCCCAGATAGTCATACATCTGCAGGGTGATCGCCCAAGGATTCTGTGCCCCCTCCGGCTCCACATAATTTTCCGCCTTCATGCGGAAGGACAGTTCATACAGATGTCCCGGCTGGATCTTCACCATATTGCCATTGGCAAAGGTCAGGGTAGTGCTTCTGCCGGCGGCATCTGTGGTATCAGGGTTGGCAGTGATCTTCAGCGCATAATTTCCGGTGCCGTCATCAGCAATTTCCGACCATGCTCTGGCATCTGTAATATCCTTACCCTGCAGATTGATCCACTTTCCCTGCTCTCCGCCGTCAAAAGAGGCACTTTCCTGATCAAACAGATTTTCGCCTGCATCACCTACGTGGAAGGTCAAGGTTTTGGAGAAGGATGCTCCGCCCTGCTCCGCTGTCACGGTCACGGTTGCCGTTCCGTCAGAAATACCTGTGATGATGTGGTTTTCCGCATCCAGCTGCAGAATGCTTTCGTCTGACACAGCATAGGTGATCTGCACCTCATCCGGGGTCAGCGAGTCGCCATCGTTGGCAGTCATGGTAAAATGCAGTTTCTGAGGCGCCAGACGCGGAATCTGTCCTGTGGTGACGCAGGGGATGTCCACGTCAAAACTTGTCAGAACAAGCTCGCTGATGGAAATAGGGACCTGCGTTTTTGCCTCCGCGCCGCCCAGAGAGCAGGTCACAGTGGCAGTCCCCTCACCGGGTTTCAGTCCCACGACCTGCAGAACAGGCATAGACTTGCCGTCCGAAGGAAGAACAGCCGCTTCCGCCAAGGTTTCATCTGACAGCTCCACACTCCAAACAGCGCCCTGCAGCGTATCGCCCCAGCCGCTGTCCCAGCTGCCGCAGATGGTCGTTTCCAACGTTCTGCTGCGCTTACCGGAAAGTCCAAGAGCTGAAATAGTCAGCACAGGCTCCTGCGTTTTGGCAAATGTCAAGGACTTCCACATGGCCGTGGCATCTGTGACGATCGTATTTGCGCCGGTCAGAACCACTCGCAGGGTGTGTTCTCCCGCGGACAGATGCACAGGGCGAAGTGTATGTTCATCCACACAGGTTTCCCGGGCATAGGTATTGACCTCACCCAAGTCATATGCATCCAGATACAGGTGCAGCTTACCGCCGTCCGGCTGCTTCACCACCTGCAGTACAGGCTCATACCAGCCGTCTTCCTCCAAAGTAATGGCGAAGGTTTCCTCGCTGCCCGCTCCCTCCAGAACGGCTGCGTCAAATTCTTCACTCCACACGCGGGAGAAGTCACACGCAACAGGCCCATTCTCCACACTTGTGACCGCAATACTGCAGAGCTTTTCTGTGTTTTTGTATACGGTCAGATTCGTTTCGCCGACCTCCCCTGCCATAATGGTCAGGATGCCGCCGTCTATGTCTGCATCGGCAATGCTCGCATTTGCAGTTTCCACACGCAGTGCCGACACATCTGCATCAAATGCCAGATAGCTTGTGCGCAGATCCAGCACCGTTTCCTCTGCCACCTGTACAGGGTGCAGAGGCGTAAAGGTCATGCTGCGCAGATTGATGGCGCGGTAGTGATCGGAAGTATAGTTTCTGGTGGTGTAGACCTCGATCTCCACCACATTCTCGCCTTCATTCAGATAGACCTTACCAAAGCAGGTGCTTTCCGCACTGTGGCAGGTATCGTGACCGGAATAGAATTCATAGCTGTCATAGATTTTTTCGCCATTGACATAGATATTGCCCACACCGCCTGCCACCGTGCCGCTGACGGCTTTGGTACCGGCGGCTTCATTAAATACATCCAGATCCATGGAATACAGACCGGCAGCCTGTGCCTGCACAGTCAGAATAAGGCTGGTGCGGTCATCCGCCGTGGTCAGCATGCCGGGATGGAAACGGATGCCATAATCATAGTCAGGGTTATTATTGATAAAAATGCGGCGTCCGTTGGCGCTGGAGCTGAACTTGGTATTACCCTCCAAAATGTTCCAGCAGGTATTCTCATCCAGATGGGTCTGTACTTTTTTGAACGTATCATACTGGTCGGAGTTCATGCCAAGACCATAGACCTTGCCAAGGATCCGCATATTCTCTACATTGGATGCATCCAGTTCCCCCCACCAATCCTGTTGGGAGGCATACCGCGCAAAGGACATAAAGTCCAGAACAATGGGTCGTGTCCCCTCTGCAGGTGCTCCGGGCGCGGAAACAGTCACCTCGATGGTGCACAGTTCCTTGTCCTCCTTGAGCACCGTCACCGCAGTCGCACCCTCACACAGACCTGTGATACGGAGCGTACCGCCGTTTTCCACTGCAGCCGCAGCTACGGTCTCGTCTTCACACACCACCGTGTACACATCGGAAGTCACTTCGGCATCAAAGGGAAGATAGGTGCTGCAAAGATCCACCGTAACCTCCATGCCCTCCATGGTTTCCACTCCCTGCAAGGGAGTAAAGGTCATGCTGCGCAAATTCACATTGGTGCGGTAGACAGAGTTGGTCATAGCCCAATAGTTTTTTGCCGTATGCAGCACCACAGAGTTTTCACCCTCGCGCAGGTACACTTGACCAAGAGAAGACGAGACGAGTTTCTTTTCGCCTACGGTGCTGTACTCCTCATAGATCGTTTCACCATTGACGATCACATCCACATACGCGCCGCCGGAAGTACCCAATCCGTCAACAGCATAGTCCGTGTTTTTGGAGTTGGACAGGCTCGCTTCCAAATTCAGGTTGTACCAGCCTTCGGCAGGAACATCCACCATTAAGGCAAGATCAGAGCGCCCGTCTGCATGATCTAAGAAATAACACGCATGGCTCAAACCCCAGTTGAGGATCTCATCAGAGGAAAAATAGACCAGATTGCCGCCCTTGCCTGTAAATCCGCAAAGCGTTTCTTCTATGGTCCATCCCTCGTTTTCCCACAACCATTGACACATAGCATCAAATGCCTGTACCACTTGTTCTGCATCCTGACTGCCATAAGCCTGACCCACACGGACAGCACTGCTGCCATCTGCCATGGTCACAGCATTGAGCCCAGGCCAAAAATCCTGCTCAGCCGCTCGCGCGGCACTGTCTTGAAAATCAATGGTAAGCTGCTGTGCTTCCATCTCTTCGGCAGATACCGCCATGGTTGTCGGAATCATGCCAAAAAGCATGATCAACACCAAAAGCACGCTGATAAGCCTATTCTTCATGTTCCGTGCCCTCCTTTGTGTACAATCCACAAAAAATATCTGTATTTTACCATTTTATGATAAAGTATCTCTGATACTTTGTCCATTGCGCCACCTGTGCAAAACATGGTATAATTCGGATATGAATACAAAGAGGTGCTTATTGTGGAAAAACTGTTCCAGTTGATGATGAACAAACATCTGAAAGAGCTCAACCCCATTTTGGTAGGAGAGGCAGAAGTGTCGCCCAATCAAGTATGGGGACCCAAAACCATTGACTACTACCTGATCCATAAAATCATCAAAGGCAAGGGCACCTTGTATATCCGAGATACGGTCTATCATCTGCAGGCAGGGCAGGCATTTATTCTTGCCCCCGGTGAGATTGCATCATGGGTATCGGACTCCACAGACCCCTGGGGATATCAGTGGGTGGGCTTTACCGGAGAGCTGGCAGGCGGTTTTTCCAGCGTCACCCCTGTCTTTACCGCCCCGGAAGGGATGTTTTCCCATGTCAACACCAATCTGCGCGATCCGGAAGACACGCTGTGCTATATGCTGGCAGGGGATCTGTTCCATCTGTATGGTTTCCTGCTCAATGATGGCAAAGAGCGGCAGGATCACATCCGAAAGATCGTGGATTACATTCTTGATAACTTCACCCGGGATCTGAGTATCCAGGAGATCGCAGATCATGTGGGCCTCAACCGGGACTACATCTCCAAACTGTTCAAAAAGAAAACCGGCATCACCATCCAGCAGCGGATCAGCAATGCACGATATACAGAGGCCATCCGTTATCTCTACATGGGATATCCCGTCAAAGAAGCCGCCAATCTCAGCGGCTTCAAGGATGTGTCCAATTTTTCCAAGCAGTTCAAGCGACTGCATGGCATATGCCCCAAAGACTGGAAACGCTATGATGAGATCAGAAACAAGAATAACGATTAAAACTGCAAACCCCCGAAACGCAATGCGTTTCGGGGGTTTGCAGTTTATTGATGGTTTATCAGGCAAGCAGAGCATCAAAGGCAGCAGCAGCTTCCGCGCCATCTGCAAAGGCACCGGAGAACAGCTGCACGATCACATCGGACATAACAGTTTTGATGTCAGCGTTCTCCGTCAGACCGCCGGCATAGTGCGTGACCTCGGTGGTGTTTTCCATGATCACCTTGGTATCGACAAACTGGGGCAGAGGCTCCTGCGTTCTGTCATCAACCAGATAGACATCGGCATCGGTAATTGCCTTGTTGACTTCACCGGTGTTCATAAAATACAGGTATTCCCATGCCAGATCAGGGTTTTCACAGTTTACATTGACACAATGGCAGGTGCTGGAAACAGGGATACCGTAGGTGCCATTGCCCTCAGGATCATAGGGGAATTTGAAAGAGCCCCACTCCAGATCAGCACCGGTCATCTCTTCGATCTCGCCGGATGCCCACATACCGGTATAAACCATGACATTCTCTTCAGTCAGACCGATCTTGTTCTGAGAAGCAGGCCACTCGGAGGGGGAATTAGGATCAAAGTAGCCCTTGGCTTTCCAGTCGATGATCTTCTGGCAGGCTTCAACAAACTTTTCATTCTCAGCAAAGCCACCGTTGAGTGCCAGCTGCGTGCCTGTCTCGGTGCCGACCATACGCTCGACCAAAGCGCCAAAGGTGGCAGTGGCATATGCAGCATCCAGTGCAATGGGAGAGTAACCGGCTGCAACCAGCGCATCACACACAGCCTCAAACTCCTCTATGGTCTCGGGATTCTCAGTGATGCCTGCCTTTTCAAAGGCAGCGGCATTGTACCAGAAGGCATTGAAAGAGGAGACTGTGGGAATCGCATGATACTCATCGTCATTTTCAGATTCGCCCTTGATGATATCCATGCAGATGGGATAGGCACGATCCAGAATATCAGTTTCTTCCACATACTTGGTCAGATCCATGGTATGCTTAAAATTGGCTCTCAGCGCAAGATTGGAACCAACGCTGAAAACGTCCACTCGTTCACCGGAATCCAGAGCGGTGCCCAGCAGAGTGTTCAGGTCGCGACCATAGTGCATAACCTCAATGTTTGCGCCGGTGAGTTCTTTGAACTCCTCGATCTTTTCCACAGCCACATCATAGGTGGGAGTTCCGACCTCATATCCCGTCCAGACGACCAGATCAACTTCCGCTTCCTTCTTGCCGCAGCCAACAAAGCAGGCAGCGATCATCAGGACGCACAGAGACAAAGCAACTAATCTTTTCATTTGTGTACTTCCTTTCTCATCATGTAGAAAATCCGCAGGGTACAATTCAAAAGACCGTATTTTACCATGAATTCTACGGATCCTCGTTTTTATCATACAATATGTCCTAAAGCTTGTCCATTGTGCTCCCTGTGCAAAATATGGTATAATTCGGATATCCCACTTTCTTTCCCTGTTCTATACCGAATACATTTGTCCTTGTCAGATGTTCTATACCTTGATCGAAATTATGTACTTCACAGCCAATTCATGCCCCATTGCCGTTCTGTCCGTGCGGTGGAATGTCATCGTTCGTACGGGACAGATGGTCAAGAAGATGAGCAGGCTCTGAGCGTAATCTGTAAGTTCCTAAACGCAAAAAAGACCCCCGAGGGGGTCTTTTTTGATTGCCTGTAGGCGGCGGTCAGGGGTCTGACCGCCCTACATTGAAATTCTTTTATTGTCTGCTCAGCAGGTATGCCTTGGCAGAAGTTGCAAACTTCATAATGGCATTGTACAGAGGAGCAGCAGCGGTGGCGGAGCCACGGTTTGCGTAGCTCTCCACGGAGTCGGAGCCGTAAGCGAAGGGAGTCTCAGCGCCTTCGTCATAGACTTCCACAGTGACCAGGCAGTAGGCGTCTGCCAGCACGATGTCGTCAATGGTGACCTTGTAGCGGTCAGCAGTGCCGTACATGCTGAATTCGCTGCCGGGGATGATGACTTCCTTGGCTTCGTTCTTCCAGTTGGTGAAGGTGACCTTTGCGTAGGTCTTGGTCACGTCTCTCTTGCTGAAGCCGGAGAAGAACACGTTCAGCAGGATGCAGTCATCCAGAGCCAGGTTGGCGCCCAGGTTGTTGGTGCCCTTGATCTGGTTGTTGGCGCAGGTGATGTCGCCGGTTGCCAGAGCCTTCTGAGCGTCGGTCAGCTGGTTGTTGGCAAGATCGGTTGCCTTGTAGCTGAAGTTGGTCTGTGCTGCTGCACCGTAGTTCACCATGTCGACCACCAGAGTCTTCATCTCAGCGGAAGAGGAAGCAGCCACCAGAGCCTTTGCGGCGTAGGCGCGGACGGAGGTCTCGTAAGCGTCGATGACGTCGTAGCCCTCAGCATCCTTGATGGTCAGGGTCAGAGTGTCGGTCATTTCCATGGCGCGGACACGGACGCCGACCTTGCTTCTGCCGGTGCTGAAGAATTCCCAATCGGAGGAGGGGATCTCGTAGG
>JAGBBD010000020.1 GCA_017938625.1 Oscillospiraceae bacterium
CCTGAGCCAGGATCAAACTCTCAATAAATGGTATCTTAAAAGCCGAAGCTCTTAAAATCTTTATCAAGTATTTGCTCTAGCAATTACTCAAGAAATTCGTTGGCTATTCTCGCATTCAATCAATGATTGACATTCAAGAACAACTTATTTAAAAATTGTCCAAGGTGTTTGTTCATGTTTACGTTGTTTAATTTACAAGGTACACTCCGGTGCTTTTGACCGGTTTTTGTTCACCCTTCATCGACGTTTCCGCCTCAGCAGCGAACTCGGTTATGATATCACAGCTTTTTTATCTTGTCAAGAACTTTTTTCAAATTCTTTCGGATTTTTTCTGTCATATCCGCGCCTCTCGCAAAGCGCTTGCATATATTAACATCACCCCCTTTATTTGTCAACACCTTTTTTTCATTTTTTCAACTTTTTTTGCGCCATGACGATCACAGCAGGCAAAATTAGGAAAAATATGGTATTTCCTGCAATAAAAAGATCCTGCGGCAGTGTTTTGACCGGGTACATGGCTGCTCCGGCAGCCAGACAGCAAAGACTTCCCGACCACTGCCATTGCCCGAGCTGATCTGCCAATACTCTGCATGCTGAAGCAAGCGCAGACAGCAGGCAGAAGATCCCCATGGTCATGGCAGCGGACAGCAGCGGCTCAATGCGCTCCACCACACCAAGAATGCTGACAGACCGCGCCAGATCATACACAGGAACAGCCCGCGTCTTTGCCAGCTCCGGAGACAGAACACCGGATGTCACCGCACACAACCCTGCCGCCGCCACAGGCAGAAGCAGGAACAGCTTCCGACAGGAGCCTTTTTGTTCCTTGACCGGGATGCACCAGACCACAGCCGGCACCAGTAAAAGTCCTAACGCGCAGATACCCTGTTTGTAATCCGCAGACGGTCTCAGATATTCAAGCTGTACATTTGGCGCAGCAAATGCCGCGATCAAAGCATACAGCGCCAGCAAAAACAGACACAGGACACCTCCGCAGCCTGCGCAGGCTGCGGAGCCCTTTCGACTGCCCCATGCAGCAAGTGCGAGCAGCACCCATCCAAGCCCCGGAAATCCATCCACAGTCGGAAACGCCAGATCTGCAAGGCAGGCACATCGTCCCATAGTCAAGATCAGCCAGAACAGGAACAGCACCGCTATGACCTTTCCCGAAAATCCAAACACAGACGAGAGCCGGTCTGCAAGTCCTTCGCAGCCAAGCTGCTTATCTATATATAAATAGTACGCCGTCACCACGCCGCCGCCCAGCAGCACCCACAGCCACTGCAGACCACTCAGCTGCGCAGCGACCACAGCAGAAGTTCCTGCCGCCAGCCAAGCCCACCGCTGACGTTCACCGATGGCTCTGTGCATACAACCGCAAACCTCCTTGTGTTTCGACCAATTGTGGCAGCTGCATTTTTCCGGGGCGCAGCTGCAAGGCTCGTATCTGCTGCAAGGTCACACCGCCATCGTGGGCAGAGAGAAACGCAGCCACGTCATCGGCATCGGGAGTGCTGTCCGGACAGGCACAGACCGATGCGGCAGGTCGGACAGCCTCGCTTCCTACCAACTGCGGCAGAAGAGACACCGCATCGCCGCACAGCACAACATGGTCTGCCGTGCCGAGAAACACGTGCCCGTCTGCGCTTTGGCGCAGATCCTGCCACGCACTGTCCCAATCCTCACCAATACCAAGACATTCTCCGCCATCCATGACAACTTTGCCGTTTTCCATTGACACCACCAGTGCCTGCACCGGCACAAGCTGCGCCACATCGCTGCTTTCAAACGGCAGCAGACCTGTCACACGCAGCACTGCCGCAGCAGCCAGAAGCAATAGTAATCGTTTTATCATTTCTGCCTCCGTAGATCCTCCACACCCAATGCCGGGTCGCGGAACTTGTTTTTGACAAGCTTTCTGCGCAGAACGACGCCGCCGGTCTCTCCCCGGTCAAAAGGACGCAGATAGGAAAGACCAAAAGACTCCAATCCTGCCAGATGGATCAGCAGCGCGATCACGCCTACGCTGACACCAAACAGACCTGCCGCTGCCGCGCACAGAGTCAGTCCAAAGCGCCAGACACGCACCGCCCCTGCCAGTTCCCGTCCCGGAATGGCATAGCCGCAGATCCCCGCCACAGACACCACGATCAGAGCCGCAGGGGAAATGATCTTAGCTTCCACTGCCGCGCTGCCCACCACAAGACCGCCCACAATAGAAACAGTCTGCCCTAAGGACTGGGGCAGATGGATGCCTGCTTCCTGCAGGATCTCAAACGCGATCAAGATCCCCAACACTTCCACCACTGTGGGAAAAGGTACTTGCTGTTTACTCTCGATGATGGACAGCAGCAGCTTTGTAGGGATCATTTCCTGATGGAACGCTGCCATGGCAACAAAGAGCGCCGGCAGCAAAAGACTTGCAAGCAGCGCCACATACCGCAGCACTCTGACACAGGAAGCGGAGATATGATCCATACCCTGATCTTCCGGTGACACCAGAAAGCCTGTCAGCTCCGCAGGGGCAAGGTAGCCCAAAGGCAGGCCATCGATCAGCAGTCCCACGCGCCCATCCAAAATACCGCGGCTGAATTTATCCGTCCGCTGGGTGTACTGCAAAAGCGGAAATGCCGTGTCACGGGAGCCTGTCACATATTCCTCCACGGCAGAGGGTGTCAAAAAGCCGTCCACATCGATCTGCGCCAGACGTTCCTTCATGCGCTTGACGATCTTTGGTGACGTGACCCCATCCAGCCACATAAGAGACACATTGGTCTGACTGCGTCTTCCAACCTGTGTTTCATAGATCCGCAGCTGCGGCGAACGCAGATGACGGCGAATGAGACTGGTGTTGGTGCGGTTGGTCTCCGTAAAGGCATCCTTGGGGCCTTTGACGGTGTTTTCCACCTCCGGTGGTGCCGGAGATCGTTTTTCGCCTGTTTTGGCTTCAAACGCAGCTGCTTTGCCGATGCCATCAAACACCACCACACAGAAGCCGTTGACCAGAAGCAGGCTCAGCTGCTGCAGATCCTCCACCGCTTTTGCCACGGCAGAATAGACTCTGCCATCCAGGCATCCCTCGTACACCTGCGTTTCCGTTCCCCGAAGCGCCTGAGACATGGGCTGCAGCACATATTCTGCGATCTCGGAACCGGAGGTCAGACCATCGATGAAAAAGACCGTTGCCACAGTTTCTCCCACAGACACAGGCCGTACCACCAGATCTGCAGCATTGCCAAAGATCTCCTTTACCGCCAAAGACGAGATCTCCTTGGGATATTCCACAAAATCACCTCTTTGGGATAGTTTGGGCAAAACAGGAAGTTTCATACATATAAAAAGGCGGCAGATGTCAGTAAACATCTGCCGCCGTATTTTATGCTTATCGTTCCAAAGTCTCGGACAAGACCAGTCCGGGATTGCGCTTGATGGTATAGTCGATAGACCACAGGCTGGAGAAAACCAGCAGGCTGTTGCCGCGGTAGTCTTCCAGAAGCTCTGCGTCAGAAGACAGGTTCAGATCCTTCAGATCCGCCACAGGGCTTTCCACGATAAAACGCAGCTGCTCATAAGGCAGACCGTCCATACGCAGATCCACACCATATTCACTCTTCATGCGGTGCTGGAACACATCAAACTGCAGAGTGCCCACGACACCGACGATGACTTCTTCCATACCGGTATTGGGGACTTTGAAGATCTGAATAGCACCTTCCTGCGCGATCTGCTCCGTGCCCTTGATGAACTGTTTCCGCTTCATGGTATCTCTGGGGCTGACACGGGAGAAGTGCTCCGGAGCGAAGGTAGGGATACCAGCAAAGCGGAACTTCTTGCCCGGCATACAGATGGTATCGCCAATAGAGAAGATACCGGGATCGAACACACCGATGATATCACCTGCATAGGCCTCATCGATGATCTCGCGCTCCGATGCCATCAGCTGCTGCGGCTGAGAAAGACGCATCTTCTTGCCGCCCTGCACATGGAACACTTCCGACTCACGCTCATACTTGCCGGAACAGATACGCATAAAGGCAAGACGGTCACGGTGTGCCTTGTTCATATTTGCCTGAATTTTAAAGACAAAGGCGGAGAAATCCGGTTCAAAGGTATCGATCACACCGCAGTCTGCTTCTCTTGCCAGAGGAGGAGGCGTCATACGCAGGAACTCCTCCAGAAAGGGCTCGACGCCGAAGTTGGTCAGAGCAGAGCCGAAGAACACAGGAGAAAGGGTGCCGTTGCGCACCTCGTCCATATTGAACTCACGACCGGCGCCCAGCAGCTCCACTTCTTCCATCAGCTGGTTGTGGCGGCGCTCACCGATGATCTCACCGACCTTGGGATCTTCCAGTTCCACTTCCAGCGAATCGGCACGGTTCTTGCCGGAGACACCGGAGAAGAAAATGATCCGCTTGCCCTCGCGGTCATAGACGCCCTGGAACTCCTTGCCGCAGCCGATGGGCCAGTTCATGGCATAGGTCTCGATGCCCAGCTCCCGCTCCAGTTCCTCCAGAAGATCGAAGGGATCCTGCGTCTCGCGGTCCATCTTATTGATAAAGGTAAAGATCGGAATATGGCGCATGGCGCAGACCTTAAATAGCTTTCTGGTCTGGGGCTCCACACCCTTGGCACCGTCAATGACCATGACAGCAGAGTCGGCTGCCATCAAGGTACGATAGGTATCTTCAGAGAAGTCCTGATGTCCGGGGGTGTCAAGGATGTTGATGCAGAAGCCGTCATACTGGAACTGCATCACAGAGGAAGTAACAGAAATACCTCTCTGCTTTTCGATCTCCATCCAGTCAGACACAGCAGCACGGCTGTTCTTTTTGCCCTTGACCGCGCCCGCCTGGGCGATGGCACCGCCGTAGAGCAGGAATTTTTCAGTCAGTGTGGTCTTACCGGCGTCGGGGTGAGAAATGATCGCAAACGTCCGACGGCGGCTGATCTCTTCACGCATATTACCCAAAATGGTTTCCTCCCATTTGCAAATTCTCTCAAACTAATATATTTTAGCATATCCAAGATCTTTTGGCAAGATTTGATCACCATTGGATCGGTGTTTCTGCGTACGTTTCCAGGAACGCATTGATTTTACTGAAAGGCTTGGAGCCGAAGAAGCCGCGGTAGGACGAAAGCGGACTGGGGTGTGGGCTTTGAAGCACCAGTCTCGGATAGTCCGAGGCAGCAGCAACTGCCGCTTTCTTCTGCGCCTGTGCACCCCACAGGACAAATGCTACAGGCTGCGGAAGCTTTGCAGCCGCTTCCACCACAGCATCCGTAAAAGCCTGCCAGCCAAAGTCCTTGTGACTGTTGGCGCTGCCGCGCTCCACCGTCAGAACCGTATTGAGCAGCAGAACACCCTGCTGCGCCCACGGCGTCAGATCGCCGTTTTGGCTCATGGGCACACCCACATCACTTTCCCGCTCTTTGAAAATATTCACCAAAGACGGCGGCAGCTTCACACCGGGACGGACAGAAAAGGCCAGACCGTGGGCCTGCCCCGGCTCATGGTAGGGGTCCTGCCCCAGAATGATCACCCTTGTCTTCTCCGGCGGCGTCAGCGCAAATGCCGCAAACAGATCCTCTCTGGGCGGATAGACCTCTTTGTGCCGGTAGACCTCGTCCACGCGGGCAAACAAGGGTGCAAATTTTTGCAGGTCAAGATACTGTTCCCATCCGTTCATCGCAATCTCCCATTGATCTCACGTACTGCCTGCACAGGCAGCTTCACAACTTTTCTGTCATAGGTCAAAAGTCCGTTGACCTCATTTTCCACATCGGAAAGCTGGGTATAAATACACGCACTGAGTCCCTGCTCCTTGGCAGGCAGGATCTGCTCCAGCATCAGGCTTTCGTAATGGGCAAGGAGCGCCTCCCGTGTCTTGTAGCCACCATAGCGATTGCCGCCTGTCATACAGTGACCGGTCACTTGATGATTATACCCGCCAAACTCCGATAAGATCACACATCTGCCCCGTTTATCCGGGCGGAAGCGGTATTTAACAAAGTAAGAATGGATGCTTTGAAATTCTCCGATTCCCTGATCGTGCCAGCCGGAGGCATGGTCAATGAGTCTGGTCGCGTCCAGAGAAAGGATCCGCTCCACCGCTTTTTTCGCGTCAAACTGCCCCCAGCCTTCATTGAAGGGGCACCACAGGACGATCGACGGCACATTGCGCAGCTGCACGATCAGTTCCTCCAGTTCCCGTTCAAACTGCTCCCTGCCCTCCCGGGACAGGCGGGAGAATAAGCCATAGCGGTCATCTTTATGGTGGCATTTTGTCACAAGAGGAAGGCTGATGGTGGAAAAGCGGTACGGCTCCGTACCGCCGTTTGGCATATCCTGCCACACCAGCATACCCAGACGGTCGCAGTGATAATACCACCGCAGGGGCTCTGCTTTAATATGCTTTCTCAAGGTATTAAAGCCCATATCCTTCATGGTCTTGATGTCATAGATCAAAGCCTCATCGCTGGGCGCGGTGTACATTCCGTCCGACCAGTAGCCTTGATCCAAAAGTCCATTCATAAAATAAGGCTTGCCATTGAGGAAGATCCGTTTGATCCCGTGCTCATCCTTTTGGACTTCCACCTTGCGCATGGCAAAGTAACTCTCCACCCGATCCTCACCCAGCGTCACGGAAATATCATACAGGTGAGGATCTTCCGGCGACCATGGACGGAAGTTGGGCACAGGCACGGTGATGGGTGCGTTGGTCACACCTTCATAGGTCGTGCCGCCAAACTCCGCCGTGCAGGGCAGGGTCTGCTCTGCAAAGACAGTCAGCTGCAGACAGCTGCTGTCATACTGCGGCAGCAGAAGCAACCGTTTTATGTAAACCTTCGGCACTGCTTCCAACCATACAGTCTGCCAGATGCCGCTCTGAGGCGGATACCAGATGTCGCCATGCTTTCTGCGCTGCTTGCCTGTGGCATAAATGCTGCCATCAGAGTCATCGCGTACCTTGACCAGCAGCTCATTTTCACTTTGAAGCGCATGGGTGATATCCAAGGAAAAGGCGGTATAGCCGCCTGCATGACCGCCAACGGAAATACCGTTGACAAACACCTGCGCCACCTGATCCACAGCGCCAAAGTGCAGCACAACGCGTTCCCCTTCCGGTGCAGCAAACTGTCTGCGATACCACAGATACTGCCCCGGCTGCAAGGTCTTACCCACACCGGACAGCACGCACTCCGGTGAGAAGGGCACAAGAATTTGCCCCTGCCAGCTTTGCGGCACGGTGTCCTCCTGCGTGATGGCATAATCCCACAGGCCGTTCAAGTTTGCATAACTTTCTCTTTTCATCTGCGGTCTGGGGTATTCCTGCAGCACCGCCTCCGGGCGCAGAGTTTCTGCCCATATGGTCTTCATGTCCATCACGCTCCTTTTTTCTATTGTATCACAGCACCCACAGCACGGGCAAGTGCCTGCAACGGGAAGAAAAGTGGCGATTTCTTAAAAAAGTTCTCAAAAGCTTCACACTTTTTTGAGTTTTCTCATGTACAATAACTCCATACAAATTAAAATAGGTGGAGTTTTAACATGGGACTGTTTCAAAGAAAACCTGCCGCCGATCCAAGGTGGGAGGCACTCAATGCAGAATATGAAAACTACCGCCGCAGAACGGTGCAGGAACTGCAGACTGCCGGTGACCGTGCCGCGCAGCAAACTGCCGCAGAGTTTCTGCCGCTGTATGATGATCTGCAGCGTGCCCTTGCCGCTCCCTGCTCCGACGAGAGCTGCCGCAAAGGGATGGAGCTGATCTTCAAAAATCTGCTGGCGACTTTTTCCAAGCTAAAGATCGTTCCCATGGATTCCAAAGGCAAGATCTTCAATCCTACCTATCACGAAGCAGTCAGCCACATCACCGATCCGAAGTACCGAAAAGAAGAGATCACAGAAGTTCTGCAGGTCGGCTTTCTCATGGACGATGAAGTTCTGCGCCACGCAAAGGTGATCGTGGCAAACTGCGAATAAGGAGTTTCTTATGGGTCATATCATCGGCATCGATCTTGGCACCACCAACAGCTGCGTGTGCGTCATGGAGGGCGGAGAGGCCGTCGTCATCCCCAACGCAGAGGGCAGCCGCACCACTCCCTCGGTGGTGGCATTTTCCAAGACCGGCGAACGGATGGTGGGCAGTCTTGCCAAGCGGCAGACCGTCACCAATCACGAGCGCACCATCTGCTCCATCAAACGTGAGATGGGAACAGACTACAAAGTAAATATTGATGGCAAGCGTTATACACCGCAGGAGATCTCCGCCATGATTCTGCAGAAGCTGAAGGCAGACGCCGAGAGCTATCTCGGAGCACCCGTGACGGAAGCGGTCATTACCGTGCCTGCCTATTTTACCGATGCCCAGCGGCAAGCCACCAAGGATGCCGGCAAGATCGCCGGTCTGGAAGTCAAACGCATCATCAACGAGCCGACCGCTGCCGCCCTTGCCTATGGTATGGACAAGGAAGAAAGCCAGAAGATCATGGTGTATGATCTTGGCGGCGGTACGTTTGATGTGTCCATTCTGGATATCTCCGACCATGTGATTGAAGTGCTGGCAACTGCCGGCAATAACCACCTTGGCGGCGACGATTTTGACGAGTGTGTGACAAACTATCTGGTGGAATGCTTCAAACGGGAGCATCGGCTGGATCTGAGCCGCGATTCCGTTGCCATGCAGCGCATCCGGGAAGCTGCTGAAAAAGCCAAAATTGAGCTTTCCTCCATGACGCAAACCACCGTATCTCTGCCCTACATCACAGCCGGCAGGGATGGCCCGCTCCATCTGGAGACCACCCTCACCCGCACCAAGTTCAATGAACTGACCGCGCATCTGGTACAGGCGACCAGAGGCCCTGTGGATCAAGCCATCAACGACTCCGGTGTTCCCATCAGTCAGATCAGCAAGGTGCTCATGGTGGGCGGCTCTACCAGAATCCCGGCTGTGCAGGAGCTGGTACACACTATGACAGGAAGGCTTCCCTTCAAGGGTATCAACCCGGATGAATGTGTGGCTATGGGTGCCTGCCTGCAGGGCGGTGTTCTGTCCGGTGCGTTGAAGGGGCTGCTGCTTCTGGACGTGACACCGCTGAGTCTTGGTATTGAGACTGTGGGCGGTGTGTGCACCAGAGTGATCGAGCGCAACACCACCCTTCCCATCAAAAAAAGCCAGATCTTCACCACAGCTTCCAACTTCCAGACCTCCGTGGATGTCCACGTGCTGCAGGGCGAGCGCCCCATGGCACGGCAGAACAAGGAGCTGGGACGCTTCCAGCTGACCGGCATCCGCAGAGCCATGCGCGGTGTTCCACAGATCGAAGTGACCTTTGCCATCGACGCCAACGGCATCGTCAATGTATCTGCCAAGGATCTGGGCACCGGCAGAGCGCAGGATATCACCATCACAGCCACCTCCAACATGAGCAAAGAAGAGATTGAACGCGCCGTCCGTGAAGCGCAGCAATATGCTCACGAGGATGCCAGAACAAAGGCAGAAGCCACTGCCAAGGATCGCTGCGAACAGCTGATCTATCAAGCAGCGGCAGCCAAGGTGGGCAAGGACGAAAAAAAGCGCCTTGCCGAAGCAGTCAAGGCTGCGCGGCAGGCAGTCAAGAGCAAAGATCCCGCTGCCATGAACAATGCCGCAAATGACCTGGAGCAGCTGCTGCGGCAGACAGGCTGCACCGAAAACAGAACGCATTCCGCAAATGATGATGCCATGGATGCGGAATTTGAGGAATTATAAAGGAAGAGAGATCACCATGAAAAGAATTGCTGTTTTATTGCTGGTTTTGCTGATGCTTTTCACCATGAGCGCCTGCGGAGAAAAGCGTATCCTCCACTGCGACGGCTGCGGTGTGGAGTGCAAGGTCGACGCCGACTCCAACATGACCGAAGACTGGCTCATCTACTGCAAGGACTGCAACAACGAGATCTTTGCAGATGACCCCGATATGCAGATCCCATAAACAAAGAAGCTCCGGACATCCGTTGGATGTCCGGAGCTTCTTATTGCTTGATGCAAAGAATCTTGAAACACTCATTGATCCCACTCTTCTTCAAAGAAGGCACGGGTATGCGCCTGCTCGCCTGCCGCATCATATACGTTCACACGGATATAAGAGGGCCAATGCTGTCCGCTGACGGCATGAGACTTTGCCATGTAATCAGAAAGATCAAAGGCCGCCTCGGTCATTCCCTCTCCCTCTGTGCGCCAACGAACGCGGCGCTCGGTGATCACCTCGATCGCAGCAGCAGGGCTCGTCTTGATATGCAGTACGCCATCTTCCAGGTACAGTTCCTCAATGGTCGGGCCGGAGGAGGCATAAAAATCACCCTTCTCCAGCGCATCCATGATCGTGTCATAGTCCAGCTTTTCCGCTTTGATCATCACAAAGCCGCCGAAGCAATCCTGATGATCTTCCTTGCTTCCATGGCTATCGTCCGCAGCCACCGGGAACACTCTTTCACCCAGATGCAGCAGATCATCGATCGGCTGCATCGTATCGGGATAACCGAGGCGGACGGCACCTGTGTTATAGAACTCCACACCCCACAGACCCTTCAGCTCTGCATAGTCCGGGTAATTTTGCAAGGACCAGTTGGGATGGCAGAGGCAAACAAGGAAGCCGTTTTCCTTGGCGCAGGCGATCAGCCGGTTCATAGATTCGTTGGTATATTCCCGGGGCCAGTCCACAGCTTTGGCTTCGTCAGACATAAACTGTGCGACTTTCTCGATCCACAAAAGCGCCATGTTGAAAACAGGAGAAACATCTTTGTTTGGATCTTTGGAATAGAGGTTCATGTGGTAAGTCTTTTCAAAGCGGAAGTCAGCCGGTGTGACCCCGGAGTTTGTCGCCACTTCATAAGAGTTGATCGCCACAAAGGTCTCATCCGTCAGCCCGGCATGGGGAACAAGCGCCTCATGGTCCGTAAAAGCCACAACAGAATAGCCCTGCTTTTTATATTCCTCTTTCACTTCTTCCGGTGTCATTCTGCCATCGGAAACGGTGGTATGCATATGCAGGTTTGCCTTGTAAAAGCTGCCGCCTGCCGGCAAAAGATAGGTTTTCATCGCCGTACTCCTTTTCAAAAATGAAAAAGTGCTTCCATGTCAGCAGGGAACTTCCATGGAAGAAACACGATAAAGAGTACCAAAGCTCTTTATCGTGTTTCCGTTTTGATTTTCTGTTTTTATCCCTTGATGCCGCCGCCCATGCCGCCATACATGATCTTGCGGGAAGTGAAGCAATAGATCAAAATGGAAGGCATCATAACAATGACGACTGCCGCAAAAATTGCAGGGTAGTTGGAAGAATACATCAGCGCGCTGACAATGGATGTCAATCCGACACCAAGCGATGTGGCCGCCTGATCGGTGATCAGCAGCAGTGCGATGAAGTATTCATTCAAAACGTTCAGGAAGTTGAACAGGGTAATGGTGGTCATAGCGGGACGCACCATAGGCAGAGCGATTCTCACAAAGGTCTGCAGATCCGTGCAGCCGTCAATGGCAGCGGCTTCCTCATAGGTCTTGGAGATAGACTCAAAGAAGTTCAGCAGGAACACCGTGGTATAAGGCACACGGACGCAGATATAGACGATGCAAAGAGGGATTCTGCCCTTCATATCCAGCTTGACCAAAGTGCCGTAGATAGGCAGCACGATCAGGATGGTGGGGATGCTCATGACCAGGATCAGAATTCTCTTGATCAGCTCATTGCCTCTGAATTTGCAGCGGGAAAGCACATAGGCTGCAGGAGAGGCGATCAGCAGTGCACCGGCACAAGCCACGACTGCATAGATCAGAGAGTTGATAAAGTATGCATACAGCTTCTGGGTGGTCCATGCTGTTACATAGTTTTCAAAGTGGAAACCTGTTTCATACTTGAACACCTTGCCTGTGAACACATCTCTGGGAACAGAGAGGCTGGCGCCGAAGATGTAAAACAGCATGGCGCCCATAAAGGCTGTCCAAAGGAGCAGAGGAATGTAAACAAGAGGGCTGGGGCCGTTCAGAGTATCGCCCTTCACTTTTTTGACGTCTTTCATTCTCAGCACCTCCTTACAGCTCCAGATCATCTGTCTTAAACAAGCGGTTAATAACAGATGTAATAATCATGATAATGATCGCAACCAGAACACCGACCGCCGCACCGGTACCGATATCCACCTCAGGCGACTGCAGAGAGCCGAACAGGATCTCATACATATAAGAGATGGGCACGATGGTGGAGCTTTCTGTGGTGATGGGAGAGAACACCTTGGTCCAGACGAAGGACTGGACAGCCACGATGGTCCAGAAGGTCATAATGGTCTTGGTGGTGCCCTTCAGCAAAGGCAATGTGATCTTGGTCAGCTTCTGCCATGCGTTAGCGCCGTCCAGCGTAGCAGCTTCCATCACATCCTCAGGGATGCGCTCGATGCCGCCGATGAAAACCATCATGTAATAGCCGACCACACCAAAGATAATAGCAGCCAGCATGGCGCCGAACTTCAGATCAGGGCCAAGCCACTTGATATGCTCGACACCGAACCAGCCCAGCACAGTGTTGATCAGACCGAAATCATAGTTGTAGACATAGTACAGCCATGCGTTACCGATGGCAACAGCGCTGATAACGTTGGGCAGATAAACGATTGCACGGAAGAAATGCTTGCCGCGGATATTCTTGTGAGACAAGATCACAGCAAACAACAAAGACAGGCTGATGGCGAAAATACCGCCAATGATCCAGATCTTCAGCATATTGACAAGGCCCTGACGGAAGTCGGGACTCATGGCGATACGCTTGAAGTTGGTCAAACCTGCGAAAGTCCATGTGGAGATGGGCGCCGTAACGGAACCGGTCTTAAAGAAGCTCATCAACAGCGTTCTTGCCACAGGATAGAAATATGTCACAGCCAAAACGATCAAGCACGGGACAATAAAACAAGCAATAAATGTTTTACTTTTTTTCATCACAATACCCTTTCCGAAAGCAGGGCGCCCGAAGGCTCGGGCGCCCGTCCTTGTGATTACAAAACCGGTATGTTTCTAAATCTTAGTTGTACAGAGCGTCCATAGCCTGCATTGCTTCCAGACCGGTAGCATACTTGCCTTCGAAGATCTGAGTCATAACATCGGTCAGAGCAGCCTTCATATCGGCGTTGGCAACTGCGCAGTTGACATCCAGGCAGACCTCGACAGAGTCCAGATACTCCACAGTGCCGTCAAAATCGGGCAGAGCTTCGTTGGTCTTGTCGGCGGGAGGAGTCATAGCGGCATCAGAGTATCTCTTGTCGCCGTCGCCGGTGACGATCTTCATCAGCCAATCCCAGGCAGCGTCGGGGTTGTTGCAAGTCTCGTTGACGTGGATGTAGCTGGAGTATGCGGAGTCAACGTTAGCGTCGATGGTCTCGTCCAGAATGGGGAACTTGGTGAAGCCCCAGTCGATGTCAACGCCCATGGCAGTCTCGATCTCGTTGCCGACCCAGACACCGCAGTTGACCATGGTGGACAGGCCCAGAGCGATCTTATTCTGAGATGCGGGGAACACATCGGGTGCGCCGTCAACGAAGTAGCCCTTTGCCTTCCAGTCGATCATTCTCTGTGCAGCAGCGATGGCGCCTTCATTCTCGCTCCAGCCGCCGTTCAGGGACAGCTCGCGGACAACATCCTGACCGCAGTGACGCTGCAGGACAGTGCCGAAGAAGCCGGCCAGATAAGCGCTGTCCAGAGACAGGGGTGCAACACCGGTCTCCAGGATAGCATCAAACATAACTTCGAACTCGTCGAAGGTCTTGGGCATTTCGGTGATGCCGGCAGCTGCAATAGCAGCCTTGTCATACCACAGACCGTTCATGCCGGGAGTCTTGACAACACCGGGCAGGCCGCCTTCGGGGCTGTTGTCGGTCAGATCCTTGATCATCAGACCGTAGGTCTTCTCAGCATAGCCGGACTCTTCGTAGTAAGGAGTCAGATCCATGATCCATGCGGGATCGAAGGTACGCAGCTCATAGAAGCCGGCGGAATCGAACACATCGATGTCCTCGCCGCTTTCCAGAGCGGTGGGCATGATCTGGCGACGCTCGTTGCCCTTGAACTGGATATTGATGGTGCAGCCGGTCTCAGCCTTGAATTCGGCAGCCAGCTCTTCCAGAACAACAGCAGCGGGAGTTCCGGCGACATGGCCGGACCAGTAGACCAGCTCAACGCCGTCATAAACCAGAGGCTCGGTGGTTTCTTCAACAACTTCTTCGGTGACCTCAGTCACTTCTTCCTTTGCGGTGCCGCAGGCTGCCAGAACGCAGACCAGCATGGCAACACAAAGCAGCAAACTGATCAGTTTTTTCATTGTGTTTACCTCTTTCCTGTTTTTGTGCATTTTGTGGGGAAAGACGCCCCTTTCCCCTGCTTGCTTTTATTATAATTCCATAGCATTCCTTTTGCAATTGTATTTTGTCAACGATTGAATGGTAAAATGTAAGTTATGTAAAAATCATAAAAAAAGGTATCCGAGATCTCGGATACCTTTTTTATCGTCAAAAGAGCTTCAGAGAATTATTCGTACAGAGCATCCATAGCCTGCATTGCTTCCAGACCGGTAGCATACTCATTGCCGAAGATCTTCAGCATGACATCGGTCAGAGCAGCCTTCATGTCGGCATTGGCAATGGCGCAGTTTGCGTTGAGGCAAACAGTAGCATTGGACAGGTACTCGACAGAGCCCTCAAAGTCTGCGGGAGGAACGTTGTTCACATCGCAGGGAGGCAGCTTGACAGCGTCGGTGTATCTCTGATCGCCTTCGCCGGTCTTGATGTACATCAGATACTCATAAGCTGCATCGGGATTCTCGCAATCCTTGTGCAGGTGGATGTAGCCGGAATATGCGGAGTTGACGCCCACGTCGATGGTGCTGCCTTCGATGACAGGATAGGACATGCAGCCCCACTCGATGTCAACACCCATGGCGGACTCGACTTCATTGCCGACCCAGGAGCCGCACCAGACCATGGCAGCCAAGCCGAGGCCGATCTTGTTCTGAGAAGCGGGGAAAACATCGGGAGCGCCTTCAGCAAAGTAGCCCTTGTTGACCCAGTCGATCAGCTGCTGAGCAGCTGCCACAGCGCCTTCGCTCTCGCTCCAGCCACCGTTCATGGACAGTTCAGCAACTGCGTCCTGACCGCAGTAACGCTGCATCTGCTGGCTGAAGAAGTTGCCAACATAGGTATCATCCAGAGCCCAGGGAGCGATGCCGGCAGCGACCAACTTATCGCAGGCAGCCTCAAACTCTTCCATGGTCACGGGCACTTCGGTGATACCGGCAGCCTCGAAAGCAGCCTTGTCATACCAGACAGTGTTCATGGAAGGAGCGGTGACAACACCGACCAGACCGCCGCACTGGGCGACCAAATCGTTCATCATGATGGGATAGGTCTTTGCCAGATAGTCAGACTCCTCGATGTAGGAGGTCAGATCCAGCATATAGTCGGTGATGGTCTTGCTTTCATAGTAAGAAGCGGAGTCGAAAATATCGATCTTCTCGCCGCTCTCCAGAGCGGTGGGCATGATCTGACGGCGCTCGTTGCCCTTGAACTGGATATCGATGACACAGCCGGTCTGAGCCATGAATTCCTCGGTCAGCTCCAGCAACATATCAGCCTGGGGAGTGCCTGCATACAGGCTGCTCCAGTAGACCAGCTCGGTGCCTTCATAGGGCAGGGGCTCTGCAGTCTCTTCGGCGACTTCTTCGGCGACTTCTTCGGTGACTTCTTCCACAGTCTCTTCCTTGGCGCCGCAAGCGACGAGGCCAAGAACCAGAACCAGAGCAAGAAGCAGGGCGATGAGTTTCTTCATTGTGTTTACCTCTTTCCTAAGTGTTGTGTTTCGGGATCATTTTCCCAACGGGTCTTATTATAAGCCTGCCAAATTTCTTTTTCAACCTCCTTTTTCCCTTTGATTGTTGTAAAATGTAAGTGTTTTTAAAAAATACCATTGTTTTTCCAACATTTTGACGCTGCGCAGCCCAAAATTGTGGGCAAAGCGCACAAAAAGGACTGCCAAAGGCAGTCCTTTTTCGTTACGCCTCATCCGGCGTTAATGTCTATTGCAGCCAAAGTTTCCTTCAATGAAATCTTCTTAAGGAGCTTGAAGCGGCATAATGTTTTGGGGCAGCTCAGACAATGACAAAAGGAAAAATAGCGATACCCAAAGCAAAAAGACTCCTTGCGGAGTCTTTTTGCTGTTTCTTGGATTTTCAGTTTTCCACCATGGTGTCGCCTTCGAGGATGACAGTCTTGATATTGACCGCATCGTCCATGATGATCAGGTTTGCCTTCAGACCGGGAGCCAGAGAGCCGATCTCGTACTCCATGCCCAGCAGCTTGGCAGGGTTATAGGTCGCCATACGGATGGCATGGCACAGACCGTAACCGGTATGGGTCATCATGTTGCGCACAGCGTTGTCCAGCGTCAGATGGCTGCCTGCCAGATAGCCGTTGGAATCATAGTTCAGATCTTCGCCATACCAGATGCCGTCGGCTTCGTTGTTGGGATAGTTCTGATCGCTCTGCATATGGTCGGTGATAAGTATCATCTTCTCCACGCCCTTGATGCGGACGACCATCTTGACCATATCGGGCACCACATGGATGCCGGTGATATCACAGATCAGCTCGGCGAACATATCGGGGTTATAGAGGGTATATTCATCCACACCTGCGCCGTGGCTGCCCTGGCAGCGGCCGGGAGCCTTGCCTGCGTTGGAGTGATGAGTCTGCAGCTTCAGACCGTACTTCTCCATTCTGCGGCACTCCTCAGCCAGCGCACCGGAGTGACCCAGAGAAATGACCACATTGGGGTTGACCTGCTTGGCATAGGCACAGATATCATCAATGCCCTCACGCTGCGGATCAATGCACCAGACCTTGACGATGTCGCTCAGATCGTCGATCAGAGGCTTATAGACATCTTCCGGGATCTTGCCTGCCCAGAAGCGCATCTCATAGGCAAAGGAGCCGGAGTTGCGCATAAAGGGGCCCTCCATATAAAGGCCTGCCATGACACGACCCACGCCGGTATGCATATGCTCACGCACACGCTGTGCACCTTCGCGCATCTTCTCAGGGCTCATGTTCATATAGAAGGTGGGCAGAACGGTGGTCTGACCGTGCTTGATGAAGAACTCGCAGCAGCCCACGGGATCTTCATAGAACAGACCGTCACCGCCGCCACCGTGGTTGTGGATATCGATCAGACCGGGTGCGGTATACAGGCCCTTGGCATCGATGATCTCGCAGCCTTCGGGAATGTTGACCTCACTGCGCTTGCCCACCTGCACGATACGGCCGTTTTCATAGGTCAGAGCGCCATCCCAGATGATGCCGTCCACCATGATGAGTTTGGTATTGACAATTGCTTTCATGCTGTTCCCTCCTATTGGGAAATGCCGCCCCGTAAAACAGGGCGGCAAAGTATTACATTACAGTGCGTACAGATCCTGAGGCTCGATGGGTCTTGCCATCTCCTCGGACACGTACATGGTGCCCTTGGTCAGCTGATAGATGGAAGCAGGCACCTCGTGGGTGACAGGTCCGTACAGCTGCAGACGGGAGATCATGCGCTCCCAGGAGGAGTAGCCGCCGATGGCGCCCAGATCGTGACGCTCCAGATGATCTCTTGCGTGCATCACGTCCCAGGGACCGATGGACACGGAGTAAGCGGCAGTGTGGTACATATCGCAGGAACCCATGGAGTTCTGGATGATGGTCAGACGATGGTTGTCCACGAAGCCTGCCTTGATCTTCAGGAAGTCTTCCAGATTGTCGGCCTTGAAAGCCTTGGTCTTGGGATCGATAAATGCAGTATGACCGACCCAGCCGGTAGCGGAGATGATCAGGTCAGCGCCGCCGTCACCGGTCTCGTCGATGAGATCGGAGTAACGGTCGATGTTGTCGTTGGTGTAGTAGTGGATCTGCTCCAGCTTGGGACGCAGGTCCTCACGGAAGGCAAGATAGAACTCGCGCAGGAAGTGGCCGCCCAGAGAGCCGCCCCAGGTCACAGGCGCGACATTGCCGTCTTCGTCAGCATACTCGTCCATGCAGAAAGCGTGGATATTGCGGGCGGAAATGTTGTAGCGGTTGCACATCTCGGCAGCTGCGGTATAGACGGTTCTCCAGGAGTTGGGGAAGACGATAACGGTCTTCTTGTCCTCCACATCGGAGCGCCAGATCCAGTTGAACAGCTCGGCGGTAATGGCGGAGCAGGGATGGGGAACGACGCGGATGGAGTAGCCGTTCTCGTTGGTGATCTCCATTTCCTCACGGCGGATGTTACGGCAGCGCTCCAGCACTTCCTTGTCCTGCGTAGGCAGCCAGATAGAGGGAGCGAAATCAAACAAAGATCTATTCATAATCAGTTGCCCTCCTTTGCGCGGATCTCGGCCAGAGTGTCAGCCAGCCAGGGGTTGTCGATCTTCTTCATGCAGGGAGCTGCCACAGCCTCTGCCACATAGCAGATACCGGACAGGGTACGCAGCATGGAAGCAGGGTTCTTGGGGCTGACAGGCAGGCAGAATGCCATCTTCACGGGGAACTTCTGGAAGGTCTGACCATTGCCGCAGCCGACCAGATATTCCACGTCCACACGATCCTTGGCAGCAGCGATATCCTTGGGGCCGATGGTGGCGGCGCAGGGAGGCACATTGCCGATGTCGCCGGAGCAGCCGAACATGCCGCGCATGGACTCGTGGGTGATGAACTCGGGCATGGGAGTGACAATGCGGCTGCCCATAGCCATGAACTCTTCCATCGTCTCAGCGGGGAAGGACTCAGCGTCGATGGCACCGATGCCGCCGGACCAGCTCATGGTGGTGTAGCACACGTCAGCGCCGCCCTCGGCAGCGATCAGATTGGAATACTTGTCAGCGTTTTCCTTGGTCCAGAAGTGGATGTTCTCCATGGGCATACGCAGCTCGGCATCCAGGCGGTCATAGAAGTAACGCATGAAGTGACCGGCGCGGCTGTAAGGGCTCTGCCAGGGAGCGACTTCGCCCTTTTCATTGGCGAACTCGTGGGTAAAGAACACGTGGACCTTCTTGCAGGAAACACGGAACTTATTTAGGTTCTCCACAACAGACATGAACACAGCGTTCTCGGGAGTGGGCAGAATGAGAACCAGCTTCTCGTCCTTCATAGCAGCCAGACGCAGTCTGTAGAACAGATCGGTAGCGAAGTAGTTGTTTGCGTCAACAACGACCTTCATCTCAAAATCGGGGTTTTCAAAGTTCTTGCCCTGCTTGGTAGCCATGTCCAGATCGGGCAGCAGATCCAGAGCTTCCTGATCGCGAACAGGCAG
The DNA here is from genome assembly GCA_017938625.1 of Oscillospiraceae bacterium. Classification (GTDB taxonomy): domain Bacteria; phylum Bacillota; class Clostridia; order Oscillospirales; family Oscillospiraceae; genus Avoscillospira. The sequence continues at coordinate 19,344 of JAGBBD010000020.1, forward strand.
CCAGGGACCGGGGGCGAAACTGAATTCGTTTGAATATGCCATATGGCAACTCCTCCTGTCTTTTTTACGGCGCAAAGTGCCGCATTTTCTGTCTTTATGTTATACGCAAACAGGCCGAAAGTAAATATGATAATGTTTCACAAAACTTACGTTTTTGTTTTATTCTCTTTGACAGCAAGAATCAAAACAGCAATGATTGAATTTCACTTCCGTTTGATGTATCATACTCACGGAGGTGATCGTATGAGCAACGAAGGCTATCGGCTTTCCCGCGCCATTTCCATCAAAGAACTTGTCACGGCAGACTATCTGACAGGCCCCCATCCCAACACATCTCTGCACAGCCATGAAGATGCATGGGAACTGTGCTGCTGTCTGGAGGGCGAGATGACGCTGTACAAAAACGGAAAAAAGCGCTCTCTCAAAAAAGGAAACATCGCCTTGGTGCAGCCGGAAATCAGCCACGGTATCCTCGTGCGGCAGAAATCCGCCGTGGTGTTCGTCATCTCCTTCACCTGCTCCGGAGAGCAGCTGCGCTCCGTACAGGACAGCGTCATGACGTTTACAGACGATCAGCTTCGTCTGTTTTACAAGATCATCCACGAGATCGACCGTGGCTTTGCCCAGGGCGGCAAGCGACTGCGGCTCATGTCCTTCTCCCCTTCGGAAAATTCTCCCTTTGGCGCTGAGCAAATGATCTGCAACTATCTGGAGCAGATCATCATCACCATGCTGCGCAACGTGACCATGCGTGACGGTGAGATCATACGCGCCGCTCATTTTAAAGATGCCATGCAGGACTATCTGATCGAACAGGTACGAGGTTATATTGCCGATCATCTGCATCAGAAGCTGACGGTGGAGCTGATCGCAGAACGGTTCCACTATTCCAGAGCGCGGCTTTCCACCATTTTTAAACAAGCCACCGGCAGCAGCATCAATGAGTTCATCACCGCGGAGCGTATGCGCCGTGCCAAATTCCTGCTGCAGGAAGGAGAGCTTGCCATGGCGGAGATCTCCGATCTACTGGGCTATCCATCCCCTCAGTATTTTGCCAACAAGTTCCGCAAAGAGGTAGGCTGTCCCCCTTCCCGATACGTGCAAAGCATCGAGAAAGACTGATTTCTGTCATGCTGCAGGTACGAACTTCCTGCACACGGACACCCGAGGGCAGGTGTCCCTACAAACAGTCACGCACTGCCGATCATAGTCCTGTCATTGCGAAGGAGCGCAGCGACTGTGGCAATCTAAAAACTGCCTGCACACACCTCATCAGTCAGCCCCGTGGGCTGCCAGCTTCTCCTAAGAGGAGAAGCCTTAAAAGTGCGCAGC
>JAGBBD010000021.1 GCA_017938625.1 Oscillospiraceae bacterium
AGACGTGTGCTCTTCCGATCTATAGCCCCACTGTCCGCCCTCGGGATCGGTGTAGACCAGGCCGTAGGACAGCTGACCGTCATTGTAATCCGTATCCAGAGCCTCCGGCGGGATGGTGCCGTCGGAAACACCGGAGCCGGGATAGGTCCAGGTATAGACCGTGCCGGAGATGTCCGAAGCAGTCAGATAAGCTTCCTGGGCGCTGATGTGATCTGCGTAATCATTGACAAAATCCTGATGGCTGTATTGCTTCTGCAGCCGTCCGAGACGGAACCAACCCTCTGTGTCGTAGTCATACAGGGGATATCCGGTTGCCCACAGTTCGCCGTTTTCCTCCAGACTGAAGCCAACATAGACCACGGTGCCGCCCTCCAATGTCTTGATCAGTTCGCCGCCTTCGGGGGCTGTGTAGACATTGACTGTGGAGCCGACAGGCACTTCGTACTTTTCTGCAACAGAAGTGACTTTCTCGGAATTGCCCCAGTAGTAGTCATTGTCATAGGGCTCCCACAGCACATCTGCCGAAGCTGTCACAGTCAGCAAAAGGACGATCAGACATAAAGACAGTATTCTTTTCATAACATTTCCTCCTAAAACAGTTGCTGCAGCAGAACCCCTGCCGCATAAGAAAAAACGTTGCACAAAATCACGAATGTCCATGGAGCCTTTATAAAATCTCTGCAGCAAAGTCCTTCTGTCAGGATCACGGCAGCTTCCAGAAAAAATACCGGCACAAACCCTTGCCAGCCGAGGTACAGGGTCATAAAGCTGTAGAGAAGATTGGCGGCAGGATTGGTCAGAACATTCATCAATACCACCATCCAAAGCTTTTCTCTTCGCAGTCCCCAGACCAGGGCGAAGACAAGCTCCAGCGCCAGCGTGACTGCCAGCGCTTTTGCCATGGAGAACAAAAGATTCATGGCGCATCACCTTCTTTCAGACACGGCAGAAGCAGGGCGGCCGACAGGGCAGATCCTGCTGCCATGGCAGCACCGCTGATGGATGATGCGCCAAAGTACCCGGGCAGGAAGCCGAGAAACAGGGCAAAGGTCAGAAGTCCGAAGGAAAAGCCTTTGACGCCCGGCATCCTGTCTGCCAGCAAGTGCAGGGTAATGGGCATGGTCATGTTAAACAGCAGCAGAGCCATAAGTCCCAATGGGGCAGAGGATGAAAAAAGGAACAGTAGGGCAGACAGAAGCAGAGAACCCAAACCGACGGCTTTCAGCCCGAAACGATCAGCCAGAATGCCGCCCAGCGCCTTTCCGAGGACCACGCAGCTGACAGCTGCGAAGGACAAAAATCCGGTCTTCCACGGCAGGGAAACTGCCATGCCACCGAAGGAACGCAGGATGACCACAAAAAACAGCAGCACACCGGGAAAGAGTGCAGTCTTGTCCGGCAGCTGCGCAGACGGAAGTGCCGGCTGCCGGCGGCACTTGCGCAGCACCATGGCGGCGCAGGATAGCAAAAGCAGCAAGACGACGGGAAGCGGAGAAGAAGCCGCTTTTCCCAGCATGGTGCCGAGCCAGATGCCCCATGCGCCGGGAGAGACAAAAATACCGAGCGGGGCAGCGCGATCCTCGGCTGCGTGCATCACTTCCAGACCGCCGCCGATGTGAAACAGTCCGTTGCCAAGCCCCAGCAGGCAGATGCTCCAAAGCCCCGGCTGAGGGAGCAGACAGCACACAGCTACCAGCAGCGCACCCGATACGGCAAAAAATTTATTCTTTCTCAGAACATCTGCCAGTAGCCCCAAAGGCATCTGCATGGCGAAAGCAAAGAAGTTATAGAGTAAAAACCCGAAAGCGCTCCGGTGGTTTGCGGAAAACACGGCAAAGGCGCAGCCCAGATCCACGGCGAAATGAGAAAACGCATAAACAGCAGTCATGGGCATCCCTCCTTTACCATAGCTGACGAAAAAACAAGACTTTGGTTGCATCTATCATAACCCTTCGTAAAAATTGTGTCAATCTTGACAAAAGCCTTTGGTTTTGCTAATATTTTCAATGTGTGCGGCAAACAGAAAAAAGTGAAATTTCCTATTGACACGCACACTCCTGTGTGATAGAATACATGGGCAAAACAAAGAAGGAGCGGTGGCACCGCCCTCACCTCGCGCGAGCAAGCTGAGAGGTCAACAAGGTTTCAAGCTGAGGCGCAGCCTTGGTTTGTTTGTGTGCGGGTGCCATGGCGGCATCCGTTTTTTGTATTTTTCTGGAGGTGTTTCACATCGCTAAATTAGAACATCAGCTCAACGAGGAAATTCGTGATAAAGAAGTCCGCGTCATCGGCGCCGAAGGCGACCAGCTGGGCATCATGTCTTCTGCAGACGCCCTGAAGCTGGCGTTTGAAAAGGATCTGGATCTGGTGAAGATCGCACCCAATGCGACACCTCCGGTCTGCAAGATCATGGATTACGGCAAGTTCCGCTTCGAGCAGATGAAGAAGGAAAAAGAGGCAAAGAAAAATCAGCACGTGGTGGAGATCAAGGAAGTCCGCATGTCTCCCAATATCGACACCAATGACTTCAATGTCAAGCTGAAGAATGCCATGAAGTTCCTGAAAGAAGGCAACCGTGTCAAGGTGACGGTTCGTTTCCGCGGCCGTGAGATGGCACACACCTCCATTGGCGAGACCCTGCTCAAGCAGTTCGGCGAACAGTGCGCCGAAGTGGCGACCGTGGAAAAGAACCCCAAGCTGGACGGCCGTCATATGACCATGTTCCTGAGCCCCAAAACGGCAAAATAAAATCGTAATATACGGAAGGAGAAACCACCATGCCCAAGTTTAAGACCCACAGTGGCGCTAAGAAGAGATTCAACCTGACCAAGTCCGGTAAGGTTAAGAGAGCCCACGCATTCAAGAGCCACATCCTCACCAAGAAGACCACCAAGAGAACCAGAAATCTGCGGAAGAACGGCTACGCTGATGTTACCAACAGCGCTGCGATCCGCGAGATGATTCCCTACAAATAATCGGTCACTTTAGATAGGAGGATAACGAAATGGCAAGAATTAAAGGCGCAATGATGACGCGCAAGAGAAGAAATAAAGTCCTGAAGCTGGCTAAGTCCTACTGGGGCTCCAAGTCCACCCACTTCAAGATGGCCAAGCAGGCTGTCATGAAGTCCGGCACCTACGCATATGTGGGCCGTAAGCTGAAGAAGAGAGATTTCCGCCGTCTGTGGATCTCCCGTATTTCCGCAGCTGTTGCTCCCATGGGCATCAACTACTCCCGCTTTATGTACGGCCTGAAGAAGGCCGGTATCGAGATGAACCGCAAGACCCTGTCTGAAATGGCCATCAACGATTCCGCCGCTTTCGCAGCTCTGGTCGAGACTGCTAAGAAGGCTCTGTAAGATACCTAAAACAAACAGGATGCGGCTGATACTGCATCCTGTTTTTTGACCCTGTGGAGGATAGCTTATGCGCTACAAGGCAATACTGTTTGATATGGACGGTGTACTGATCGAATCCGAGTGGCTTATGCGCGATACCGCAATTGCGTCTTTGGCAGAGCACGGTGTGCAGGCAAAGCACGAGGATTTTCTGGAATTTACCGGCTGCGGCGAGGATCGTTTTATCGGCGGCGTGGCGGAGAAGTACGGTCTTGTGTACCACACGGATATGAAAGAACGTGCCTATGACTTCTTTGGTCAGCGCGTGATGGGGGAGACCTACGTGCCGGAAGGTGTGAAGGAAATGCTCCATACCCTTCATGACAGAGGTCTGAAGCTGGCAGTTTGTACTGCGGCAGACCGCCGAAAAGCGCTGTATAACCTGCAGGCCATTGGTGTAACCGAGGATCTGTTTGCTGCTTTCATCACAGGCTCTGAAGTGGAACGGAAGAAGCCTTTCCCCGATATCTATCTGGAGGGCGCACGCCGTGTCGGATTTGCTCCGGAGGAATGCCTTGTGGTGGAAGATGCCATCAGCGGCGTCAAGGCCGCCCATGCAGGCGGCATGGATGCGGCGGTTGTCCCCACGACCTTCACCCTGCAGCAGCTGCAGCAGGTGGAGCCTGAGTATTATCTGGAACACATTCGTGACTTGCCCAACTTGAAGGAGCTGTTATGAGAAAACTGCTGATACTGTGCTTGATCGTTGCAGTGTTATGTATCAGTGCTGCCGCCTATGAAGCGCCTGTGGATTTCACGGGGATCACGCTGGAAGAGGCCGTGGCGGATCTGATGGAGTATTATCAGCTTTCTGAAAATAACTTCAGCATGTCCTATTACAACACGGTCACGGGGGAGTCCTACGACTTCAACGAGAACAAATTTTCCATTGCGGCAAGTACCTACAAGCTGCCCCTTAACATGTGCTTCTATGAGATGGAGCAGGCAGGCAAGATCGATCCCAACGAAACCTTCCGGTGGACGGGGATGAGCTTGTCAGAGGTCCATCGTCAGAGCATCCTGTTTTCCAATAATGAAGTTTCCGAAGCCATGATCGGCTACTGGAACAATTATTATATCTACAAAGAGAATATGCGCAAGTATTCCACCATGCCGCTGGAGGATATTGATGAGAGCTTCTATCTGACCAATACCTCCTGTACCAGACTGATGATCGATACGCTGAAGTATCTGTATGCCAACAGCGACCGCTTTGAGGAACTGATCGGCTACATGAAAGATGCTATGCCCGGTCAGTATTTCCAGGCGGGTGTGCAGGAATATGAGGTCGCCCATAAATATGGCGAGATCAATGAATTTGTCAATGATGTTGCCATCTTCTATACGCCCCAGCCCTTCCTGCTGGCGGTGTACACCCAGGGAATCCATGGTACCGGTGTCTGTGCGCAGGCAGCTCGTCTTATGACCAACTATACGGTCTGGAAGGGCGGCAACGCGGCAGTGACTGTGCCGGAAGAAGCTGTGCCTGTGGGCGGTGAAGAAGTCCTTTTGCCGGAGAAGACTCCTGTAGAAGAGACTCCTATAGAAGAGACTCCTATAGAAGAGACTCCTATAGAAGAGACTCCTGTAGAAGAAACTCCTGTAGAAGAAACTCCTGTGGAGGAAACTCCTGAGGAGGAAACTCCTGTGGAAGAGACCCCTGTGGAGGAAACTCCCGTAGAAGAAACTCCTGCAGAGGAAGAACCTGTGGAGGAAGCCCCTTCTGAGGAAGAAACACAGCAGGAGGAAGAGCCTTCCGAAGAAACGGAAGAGGATCAGCGCCGTCGGGAACAGGAAGAACGGAAACTGCGCAAGCAGCGCAAAAAGAAGGTCACCTGGACCATTGTCGGCATTGGCTCTGTTTTGATGCTGGTGGCGATTCCCATCATCATGCGCAGAAGATTGTACTAAACAAAAAGCTGTCCCAACTATATTGGGACAGCTTTTTTCTTTTATTCCAGCTCAAATGCGCCGGTGTAAAGCTGATAGTAAGTGCCCTTCTGGGCAATGAGGTCGTCGTGGGTGCCGCGCTCAATGATTCTGCCGTGGTCGAGCACCATAATGGCAGCAGCATCGCGCACGGTGGAAAGGCGGTGGGCAATGACGAATACCGTTCTGTCCTTCATCAGCTGATCCATGCCGCGCTGAACGATAGCTTCCGTTCTGGTGTCGATGGAAGAAGTGGCTTCATCCAAAATCATGACAGGGGGATCTGCCACAGCGGCTCTTGCAATGGACAAAAGCTGACGCTGACCTTGGCTCAGCCCGGAGCCGTCACCGGAAAGCATGGTCTGGTAGCCTTGCGGCAGTCTTGTGATAAAGTCATGGGCATTGGCCAGCTTGGCAGCTTCGATGCATTCTTCGTCGGTGGCATCCAGCTTGCCGTAGCGGATGTTGTCCATAACTGTGCCGGTAAACAGGTTGACGTCCTGCAGCACCACTCCGAGGGAGCGGCGCAGATCCGGCTTTTTGATCTTGTTGATGTTGATGCCGTCATAACGGATCTTGCCGTCGGCAATGTCATAGAACCGGTTGATCAGATTTGTGATGGTGGTCTTGCCTGCACCGGTGGCGCCCACAAAGGCGATCTTCTGACCGGGCTTTGCGTAAAGACTCACATCGTGGAGCACGGTCTTGCCCTCTTCGTAGGCAAAGTCCACGTCGAACATTCTCACATCGCCGGTCAGTCTGGTGTAGGTCACGGTACCGCCTCTGTGGGGATGCTTCCATGCCCAGATGCCGGTGCGGTGGGTACTTTCCGTCAAAGTGCCGTCTGCCTCTTCTTTTGCGTTGACCAGTGTTACATAACCCTCGTCCTCTTCCACAGGCTCATCGAGAAGCTTGAAAATACGCTCCGCACCTGCCATTGCCATGATGATGGAGTTGAGCTGCTGAGAGATCTGGGAAACAGGACGTGTGAAGTTTTTGGAAAGCTGCAGGAACACGGTGATGCCACCCAAAGTGATGAAGCTTTCTTTGGTGGCGACTGCCAGCGTGCCGCCCAGCATGGCGACCAACACATACTGCAGGTTGCCCAAGTTCATCATAATGGGCATGAGGATGTTGGCATAGATGTTTGCCTTGGTGCCGTTTTCCTGCAGTTCCTTGTTTCTGCGATCGAATTCTTCTTTGTTTTTCTCCTCGTGGCAGAAGACCTTGACCACCTTCTGACCGTGGATCATTTCTTCGATATACCCGTTGAGGCTGCCCAGAGAAGTCTGCTGTGCCTTGAAATACTTGGCAGAGTTGCCGCCGATGGATTTGGTGGCCTGCAGCATGGCTGTCATGGTCAAAAGGACAAACAGCGTCAGCACGGGGCTGGTGACGATCATGGTCACAAAGACAGATACGATGGTCACAACGGAGGAAAGGGTCTGAGGAATGCTCTGGGAGAGCATCTGCCGCAGAGTGTCCACATCGTTGGTATAGTGACTCATGACATCGCCGAAGGTGTGGGTGTCAAAATAGCGGATGGGAAGGCGCTGCATATGGCGGAACATATCATTGCGGATGGTGGTCTGCACACCTTGACCGACCCGCGCCATAAGCAGTCCCTGCACCAGATTGGCGACGACACCGATCATAAACACCGCAGCCATCTCCACAATGACCATGAGCAGATCGGAAAAGTCCTCGCTGCCGGATAAAAGGAGGGGGCGGATGTGGTCATCGATGATGGTTTCCAGATACGTCATGCCGAGGACGCTGGTCAGCGCCGCGGCGACGATGCAAATGATGACCATGGCGAAGGAAAATTTATATGCCTTCAGATAGGATAACAGCCGCTTCAGCGTGTTTTTGTTAAAGGCTTTCATGTTGACGGGACCTTGTGTCCCGGGACCGGGTCTTGGAGGCATCAGTCTTCCTCCTTTCTTGTCTGCAGTTCATAGGTCTCACGGTAGAACTCATTGGTCTGCATCAGTTCTTCATGGGTACCGAAGCCGTCCACACAGCCGCCCACCATGACGATGATCTTGTCGGCATCCTGCACGGAGGTGACACGCTGTGCGATGATGATCTTGGTGGTGTCCGGGATCTCATCACGGAATGCTTTGCGGATCAGCGCATCGGTCTTGGTGTCCACCGCGGAGGTGGAGTCATCCAGAATGAGAATCTTGGGCTTTTTCAGCAGAGCACGGGCAATGCACAATCTCTGACGCTGACCGCCGGAAACGTTGGAGCCGCCCTGCTCAATATAGGTATCATACCCATCGGGGAAGCTTTGGATAAAGTCATCTGCCTGGGCGAGTTTGCAGGCGTGGATCAGTTCTTCGTCGCTTGCCTGCGCATTGCCCCAACGCAGGTTTTCCTTGATGGTGCCGGAGAAGAGCACGTTCTTCTGCAGCACCATGGCGACCTGGTCGCGCAGCACATCAAGATCATAGCGGCGCACATCCACACCGCCCACTTTGACGCTGCCTTCCTGCACATCGTACAGTCTGGGAATCAGCTGCACCAGACTGGATTTACTGGAGCCTGTGCCGCCGAGGATACCGATGGTCTCACCGGAATTTATGGTCAGATCAATGTCCTTGAGTACGGGCTTCTCTGCCTTTCTGTCATAGGAGAAGGTGACGTTTTCAAAGACGATGGAGCCGTCCGCTACCTTTGTTACGGCATCTGCCGGGCTTTCCAGATCGCTCTTTTCGTCCAAGATCTCCACGATGCGCTCTGCCGAGGCGCGGGACATGACGATCTGCATAAAGATCATGGTCAGGAACATAAAGCTCATGAGCATCTGCATCACATAAGTGATCATACTGGTCAGATCGCCTGTGGTCATGACAGTCTCATGACTTGTGACGATCAGCTTTGCGCCCAGCCATGCCACAAGGATCATACAGCCATAGGTGCAGATATTCATAATGGGGGAGTTCAGAGCGATGATGGTCTCTGCCTTGATGAAATCACGGTGGATGGTGTCGGAAATAGTATTGAATTTATCTTCCTCGTGATCCTCGCGGACAAAGGATTTGACCACACGCACACCGCGCAGATTTTCCTGCACCACCTGATTGAGCTTGTCGTAGGTCTTGAATACGCGCTTAAAAATGGGATGCACCTTGGTCATGATGAAATACATGGACAGCGCAAGGATCGGCAGCACCACAAGGAACGCAAGTGCGAGGGTCTTGTTGATTCTGAATGCCATGATCATGGAGAGGATCAGCATGGCAGGGGAGCGCACCGCCACCCGGATGATCATCATGTAGGACATCTGGATGCGGCTGACATCGGTGGTCAGTCTGGTGACGATGGATGAAGAGGAAAATTTATCGATGTTGGAGAAGGAGTAGCTCTGCACATGGTGGAACATATCGTGGCGCAGATTGGTGCCGAAGCCCACGGAAGCCACCGAGGCACTTCTGCCGGACAGGGCACCGAAGATCAGAGAAACGACGCACAGGGCAATGAGCAAAAGCCCAATTTTGAGCACATAGCCCATGTCACCCTTGTCGATGCCGTAGTCGATAAGATCACCCATATACAGAGGGATAAAAATGTCCAGAAGTACTTCCATAAAAATATAGATAGGTGAGAGAATGCTGTCACGCTTATACTCCCGGACACAGGATGCAAGACGTTTGATCAAAGGGAGACCTCCTTTTCGTTGATGACGGGCGGTTTGCAGCACACGCCCAGGTTTTTGGCGGCAAGCTGCAGAAGTGCCCTGAACTGTGTGCGTTGCGCATCATCCATGCCCATGGTCAGCTGTGCTTCGGATGCTTCCAGATGGGCAGCGATGGTGCTGTGGGCATCCATGGCTTTCTTTGTCAGACGAATGACTTTGCAGCGCCTGTCTTCGGCGCTGGCTTCCAGCGTCAGAAACCCGGATGCCTCCATTCTCTGCAGAATACCGGATACGGTGGGATGCTTGACATAGAAGAATTCTTCCAGATCCTTTGGGTAGGTATCCAGATGTTCCTGTGTCTGCCGCTTCCAGATGTGGTGCAGAAACATCCCCTGGGAACAGGTCAGTCCCAGCTGCTCGGTCTGCTGCTGCAGATCCTGCGCCATGGCATTGGAAATGGCACGCAGATATCCGCCCAACGGGCGCTCTTTCGTCAACACCATCGCCTTCTTTCTAAAAAATGTAGCACGCTACAGATACCTGTAGCGTGCTACATATTATCAGTTTTTCGAAAGAATGTCAATACAGATCCAGACAGCCTGCATAGGGCTGCAGAGGCGGCAGCGTCTTTTCGCGTAGAAACTGACCGGACATATTTTCACAGCCCAGAACTTTGCTCATACGCTTGCATTTGCACATGAAGATGTAATACACATTCAGACCGCAGCCGACCAACGATTCCATGTTGCCGCTGCCTTTGGAGAGAATAACGTCTGCTTTCTGCAGCGCCTGTTTCAGCTCTTCTCCCAAATAATCCGGCTCTGTGCCGGAGATGCCGCTGCCATTGTCGATGACGGGGCACAGCTTGTCCATGCCCACATAGGCTGCATCGGAACGGGTGGAATCGTTGAGGGCATTTTCGCCGCGGACGCAGTAGATGACCTCCAACTTGGGGTACTGCTTCTGCAGCTGCTCCACAAGGAGCAGATCGAAGACGATCTCACCTGCGTTGTCACCTAAGATCACAAGGCTTTTTGCCGTTTCAAGATCCTGCCGCAGGGCGGCGTAAGCCACAGGCTCCAGTTTTTCCCGGGGCGTTTTTTCCACAGCTTCCCACAGGGCTTTGTGGGCAATGTCCGGGGTCAAAATACCGAAGTCCAGGAAGTTTCCTGTTCTTGCAAAGGCGATCGCCATGGCAAGCGGATCGTCCGCCTGCTCGACCAGAGGGCGGATCTTGGGCAGCAGCTCCAGCACCAGATCATTGGAATCTTTTTTTAATGTGCCGTAGGCATCCTCACCGGGCCAGTATTTGGCATAGAGCTTGCCGAACTGCCCGGTCAGCCAAGGGGCGGACACACCCTCCGGTGCGTCCAGCATGACCTGCATCACATCTTTTATGTAAGAAAATGCCTTTTCTCCATCGTTTTTCGCCATTGCCAACTTGTAATGACGGTGGATCAGACATTCCACACAGTGGGCGTCAAATTGCATGATGTACCTCCAAAAGCTTGAGAAGTTCCGGCAGGCTGAACATGGGAAGCTCCGATGCCTGCTTTAACAGCACAAGGTTTTCTTCCGAATGTTCCACCTCTTTGGAGTATAACCTTGCCGCCTCCGTCAGACTGCCCACGGGCTTTTTCAGCCCTGCCACAGTCAGAACGCTGAGAACGGCGGCAGCTGCCTGCTGCCAGATTCTGTCGTTGCAGGCCGCCTTCAGCCACCAGCGGAAGAGGAAATAGACCGTCAGCTGCTCCAGTGGGATCTCGTCGCCTGTCAGATCTGTCCGTTCCAGATCCTGCAGGACTTTCGGGAACTGCTCCGACAGATGCTCCATGGAAAGATACAGCTGTCTTGCCCTTGTCATGCTGCCGCCGTGACGCTTTCTGCGGATGCGGCGCAGGACGTTATCCTGATAAGCTCTGTTTTCATACCGGCGGCACAGCGCCTGACAGATATGCAGCTCTTCCAGGTTGTCCTGCAGCCGTTTGGCAAAGCACAGCAGCAGCGCCAGACGGTCGGACAGGGGTCTGCTGCGGTCTTGCACCAAAGCAAAGGCAATGTGCCGTGCGTCCAGCAGCAGATCAAATTCATCGGCATCCAGATCGTCCGGCTCCGGCAGGATGCTGTCCATCTCAATGGAAAAGGTCAGCTTCTCCTGTTTTGTCAGCAGCAGTCTTGCCGCCTCCGGACAGGAGATGGAGAGCATGGTCTCCTGCAGCCCTCCATAGATCTCCGTAAATCTGGGGTGGGTGTGACAGGTGGTGCTTAAAAATTCCTCGCCCAGCTGACTGACAATGGGGCAAAGTCCGTTTTCGTCAAGAAGGGGGCATTTGCCGTCTTCCAGCGCCATGCAGTCCTCGCCGTCCATGACGGTCATGGCATTTCGGATCTTTTCACCCAGTTCTCCCTCCACGGAAAGATACCGTGCCTTTGCCGCTTCATCCACCACGATCTCCCATTGACCGCAGCAGGTATCGGGACAAGCGCCTGCCAGACAGCGGAAATCATGAAAATAATCGGGAATCCTTGTGATCATATCCGATTCCTCAGAATGCCCAGGTACCGTTTTGGAAGATCTGCACCTGTTTGCCGTCACGGCAGTGGGCAACGATGGAAAGATCCTCGGTACCGATCATAAAGTCCTCATGGATCATGGAATCATTGACGCCCAGTGCGCGGCATTCCTCCAGAGTCTTGCTGTGATGGTCGCGGATGGTGTCGGGGAAGCCCATACCCAGTGCCAGATGGCAGCAGGCATTTTCATCAAAGAGGGTGTTGTAGAACAGAAGACCTGTCCGGTTGATGGGGCTGTCGAAGGGCACAAGGGCACATTCGCCCAGATATCTTGCGCCTTCATCCATGTTCAGCATCTTCTGCAGCAGATCGTCGTTGACCTCGGCATGGGCATCTACGACCTTGCCGCCTTCAAATTTAAACCAGAAGTTGTCGATGAGCTGACCCTGATAGCTCAGAGGCTTGGAGGAATAGACGATGCCTTCTGCCTTGCCCTTCATGGGGGAGATGAAGCACTCCTCGGAGGGAATGTTGGGATTGAAATCCGCACCGCTCTGGGTGGTCTCTGCGCCGCCGCAGAAGATGGCCTCGGGAATCATGCCCACCCGCAGATCCGTGCCGTTGGATGCCTTGTATTCCAGCGTTTCGATACCAAGGCTGTTGAGATACTCGCACCGTGCTTTCAGATCCTTGTTATGTGCCTGCCATGCGGCGATGGGATCATCATCCACACGGGAAGTGGAGAGAATGGCTTCCCACAGCTTTTCCATGGCTCTGCCCTTGCTCTCGCCGGGGAAGACCTTTTTTGCCCAGGCAGCACCGGGCACGGCGGCGATACACCACTGGTGCTTGCCTTCGATCTTGTCGCGGTAGGGCTTGATGATGGGGTAGCGGGCTTGCTGACCCTTGACCATCTTTGCCATGTTCATGCCCTTGAGACCATCGGGATCGGAGCTTTCCAAAAACAGACGGCAGGGGAAATTTTGAGTCATATATTCCATCTTGGCTTTTTCGAAGCTTTCCACCGTGGACATGGCTTTGACACTTCTGTGACGCACATGGTATTTTTCCAGAGGCTGGTAGCTAAAGTCTACAAATACCTTTCTGGCACCTGCCTTGTACAGTTCGTCTGTGACCATGACCACAAATTCCGGCTGGTCCAGATCGGCATATAACAGCACATCCTGCCCCTTCTGCACATTGCAGCCCATACGGGCAATGAGCCGGGCATACTTGCGAAGTCTTGTTTTTTGCATAACTATGAACCTCCATACAAAGTCTGTGAATATGGTATCTATGATAGCAAAACTTGTTTCGGAAAGCAATACGGGAGAGGATGCGGAAATTGTGACCAAGGAGCGGGAGGAAATTGGCGGCATTTTGTGCAAGCTTGATAAATATTCAGTCAAAAACGAATATGAGTTGAATTTTTGTGAATGTAGCTGTATAATTGGTGCATATTTATAAAAGCAAAGGAATATTCACATATGAAAAAAGTATTTATCGACGGCAGCGCCGGTACCACCGGTTTGAGAATTTTTGAAAGATTGTCCAATAGAAAAGATCTGGAACTGGTAAAGCTTCCCGAGGAGCTGCGTAAGGATCCCGAAGCCAGAAAGCAGGCGCTCAACAGCTGTGATATTGCCTTCCTGTGTCTGCCCGATGCGGCTGCCATGGAGGCGGTCAGTCTGATCGAAAATGATCATGTGACCGTGCTGGATACCTCCACCGCCCACCGCACGAACCCCGATTGGGCATACGGCTTCCCGGAACTGGGCGAGAGCTTCAAAAACAAGGTGCTCTCTTCCAAACGCATTGCTGTTCCCGGCTGCCACGCCAGCGGCTTTATCGCTCTGGTGGCACCTCTGGTAGAAAACGGCATCCTGCCCAAGCAGGCGCTGTTGAGCGCCCATTCCATTACGGGCTATTCCGGCGGCGGCAAGCAGATGATCGCCCAGTATGAGGCAAATGATCGTGACGGCCTTTTGGACGCACCGCGTCAGTACGGTCTGACCCAGCAGCACAAGCATCTCAAGGAGATCAAGGCTGTCTGTGGTCTGGAGGCTGCTCCTGTATTTTGCCCCATCGTGTCGGACTTCTATTCCGGCATGGTTATGACTGTTCCCGTCTTTGCAAGCCAGCTGATGCCCGGCAAGACGGCAGAGGATATCAAAGCGCTGTATAAGTCCATGTACGCAGGCCCTCTGGTCACCTACAAGGAGACCATGGACGAAGGCGGCTTCCTGTCCGGTGCAGGTCTGTCCGGCAAGGATACCATGGAAGTGACTGTCTGCGGCAATGACGAGCGTATTTTGCTCCTTGCCCGTTATGACAATCTGGGCAAGGGTGCCTCCGGTGCTGCGGTGGAATGCCTCAATATGGTCCTCGGCTGCGATCTGACGGAGGGGCTGGAACTGTAAAACCCTTGAAAATAAGTAAAATCATGGTTGCGAACAAGGGCCATTTAATGGTAGAATAAAAAGAACGACAGAGGAGAGCAAATATGATGAACATTATTTCCGGCGGCATCTGCGCCGCAAAGGGCTTTACTGCAAACGGCATCCATTGCGGGATCCGTCACAATAAAACAAAAAGAGATCTGGCGCTGATCTATTCTGAGGTCCCTGCTTCCGCAGCGGCGGTCTATACCTCCAATCTGGTCAAGGGCGCGCCCATTGCCGTGACCAAGGCCCACATTGCCGACGGCAAGGCACAGGCTGCCATCTGCAACAGCGGCAATGCCAACACCTGCAATGCAGACGGTGTGGAAGTGGCTGAAAAGATGTGCACCCTTCTTGCCAACGAAATGGGAATCAAGTCGACCGATGTGGTGGTGGCATCCACCGGTGTTATCGGTCAGCGCCTGAATGTGGAGCCCATTGCAAAGGGCATCCCGGAGCTGGTCAAGGGTCTGGGCGACCACAGCGATCTGGCTGCCGAAGCCATCATGACCACCGATACAAAGAAAAAAGAACTGGCTGTCTCCTTCGAGGTGGACGGCGTGGAGTGTAAGATCGGCGGCATCGCCAAGGGCTCCGGTATGATCCACCCCAATCTGGCGACGATGCTGGTGTTCATCACCACCGACTGCGCCATCTCTTCCCAGATGCTGGAGAAGGCACTGAAGCATGATGTTCAGAATACCTTCAACATGATGTCCGTGGACGGCGACACTTCCACCAATGACATGGTCACCGTTCTTGCCAACGGCAAGGCCGGCAACCCCGAGATCACGGCGGAAGGCCCTGCCTTTGATGCGTTCATGAAGGCGCTCAACACCGTTACCGTGTATCTGTGCCGCAGCATCGCAGGTGACGGCGAAGGCGCCACCAAGCTGCTGGAGTGCTGTGTCAGCGGCGCCAAGACCGAGCAGGACGCCAAGACTGTTGCAAAGAGTGTCATTTGCTCCAGCCTGACCAAGGCTGCTATGTTCGGTGCCGATGCCAACTGGGGCAGAGTCCTGTGCGCCATCGGCTACTCCGGTGCCGATGTGGATGTGGAAAAGGTGGAAGTGAAGTTCCACTCTGCCAAGGGCGATGTGCTGGTGTGCGAAAACGGCGCAGGCGTGGATTTCTCCGAGGAGCTTGCCAAGCAGGTGCTGCTGGAGCCTTCCATCGAGATCGTCATCGACCTGCACGACGGCAGCGGCGAAGCCACCGCATGGGGCTGTGACCTGACCTACGATTACGTGAAGATCAACGGTGACTACCGTACCTAAGGAGCACTTTTATTATGGATATTTCCAATCTGCATCGGGCGGAAGTTCTGGTAGAAGCCCTGCCCTATATCAGAAAATATAACGGCAAGATCCTTGTGATCAAATATGGCGGCAATGCCATGATTAACGAGGATCTCAAGCAGCAGGTCATGGAAGATCTGGTGCTGCTGCATCTGGTCGGCGTCAAGGCTGTGCTGGTGCATGGCGGCGGCCCCGAGATCAATGATATGCTGAAAAAGATCGGAAAGCAGGCCCAGTTTGTGGATGGTCTGCGTGTCACCGACGAAGAGACTGTGGAAGTCGTCCAGATGGTGCTGGCAGGCAAGATCAATAAAACGCTCGTCAAACTCATTGAGAGCAAGGGCGGCATGGCTATGGGCCTGAGCGGCATTGACGGTTGTATGCTTCGCTGCAAGGTCAAGGACGAGCGCCTTGGCTATGTGGGTGAGATCACCAACGTCAACGTCCAGCCGGTTCTGGACATTCTGGAGAAGGGATATATCCCTGTTATTTCCACTGTGGGCAGCGATCTGGAGGGAAATACCTACAACATCAATGCCGATACGGCTGCCGCGTATATTGCCGGTGCTCTGCGTGCCGAGCGTCTGATCACCATGACCGATATCACCGGTGTTATGATGGACCCCAAAGAGCCGGAGAGCGTCATCCCATGCATCGATCTGAAGGATGCCCGACAGCTGTTTGACACCGGCATCATTTCCGGCGGCATGATCCCCAAGGTGCAGTGCTGCATTGATGCCATCAACCACGGTGTGAAGAAAGTCACCATTTTAGACGGCAGAGTGCCCCACGCAGTGCTTATGGAGCTGCTGACGGACGAAGGCGCCGGCACCATGGTGGTAAAAGATAAATTCGCCTTGGAATAAGGAGTGTTATATATGGACATCAAAGCCATGGACAAGGCTTATGTTGCCAATACCTACAATCGTTTTCCTCTGCAGCTGGTCAGCGGCAAGGGATCTGTGATGAAAGATGAAACAGGTAAGGAGTATATCGACCTTGGCACCGGCATTGCTGTCAACACCTTCGGCGTGGCAGACGATGTGTGGCAGCAGGCGGTAACGGAGCAGCTTTCCAAGCTGCAGCACACCTCCAACCTGTACTATACCGAGCCCTGCGCGAAGCTGGCACAGATGCTGTGTGAGCGCACCGGTCTGAAGAAGGTCTTCTTCTCCAACTCCGGCGCCGAAGCCAACGAGTGCGCCATCAAGGTCGCAAGAAAGTACGCCGCAGAAAAGAAGGGCGCCGACTGCTATACCATCCTTACCCTCTGGAACTCTTTCCACGGCAGAACCATCACTACTCTGGCTGCCACCGGTCAGGATGTGTTCCACAAGGATTTTAAGCCCTTGACCTGCGGCTTTGTCCATGCCAATGCCAACGATCTGGAAGATGTGAAGGCAAAGGTCAAAGAAAACAAGATCGCTGCCATCATGATGGAAGTGGTACAGGGCGAGGGCGGTGTCATTGCGCTGGAGAAAGACTTTGTGCAGGGCGTTGCCGAGCTGTGCCGGCAGGAGGATATCCTGCTGATCTGCGATGAAGTGCAGGTGGGCAACGGCAGAAGCGGCAAGCTTTACGGATATATGCACTATGATGTGCAGCCGGATATCGTATCCACTGCAAAGGGGCTGTGCGGCGGCTTGCCTCTGGGCGCCACCATGCTGGGCGAAAAGGTGGAAACGGTACTGGGCTTCTCTGATCACGGCTCTACCTTTGGCGGCAACCCTGTGTGCTGCGCAGGAGCTATCTCCACACTGAGCCGTCTGGATGACGTCCTTCTGCAGGGTGTGCAGGAACGCTCCGAACTGGTGTTCAAGACGCTGGAAGGAAAGAAGGGCATCAAGAGCGTGACGGGACTTGGCTTGATGCTGGGCATCGAGACGGAAAAGCCTGCAGGCGATGTGATCAAAGCATGTATGGAAAGCGGTGTTCTGGTGCTCAGCGCCCATGGCAAGGTACGTCTGCTGCCTGCTCTGAACATCCCTATGGCCCTTCTGAAGAAGGCACTGGACGTGGTCGTGCGCGTCTGTGGTGAATAAATAGAAACCACCCTCCCGAATGCCAAAAAAGCATTCGGGATTTGGGCGTTATATTGGAGGATACGGATATGATCAGAATAGGCATTATCGGCACGGAGAATTCCCATGCCATGGCCTTTGCAAAATACTTCAATCTGCCGGATACCGTTACGGGCGAAGTGCCTTTTGAGGACATCCGCGTGACGGCGGTGATGGGAAGCGAACAGAGTACCGCTGCGATCATGGAAAAGACCGGTGTGCAGACGTGCTGCCGGACGGCAGAGGAAATGGCACAGCAGGTGGATGCAGTCATGATCGTAAATCAGAAGGGCTCTGTCCATTATGAAAATGCCATGCCTTTTGTGGAAAAGGGAATGCCTATTTTTGTGGATAAACCCTTTACTTCTGATGTGCGGCAGGCTGAGGATCTGTATGCCAAAATGCAGGCGCATGGCTGCAAGGTCATGGGCGGCTCGGGTCTGAAGTATGTGGAAGGTATTGAGAAGACGGCGCAGCTGGTCAAGCAGCTGCGGGAGGAAGGCACTTTTGTCAGCGGCGCCATGAATTTTATTATGATCATGGAATCTGAACACGACGGTATTTTCTTCTATGCGTCCCATCTGGTTGAGATGTGCATGGCTGCTTTTGGCAGTGACATCAAGGCGCTGCAGGCTGTGCGCAACGGCGGCAGTATGATCGTGGTGATGCAGTATGAAAACGACTCCGTTGCCCTTCACTTCAACCGTGACGGCTTGAAATACGGCACCATGCTCTATACCACCAAAGAATACTACTGTGTGGATACAGAAGTGGACATTTTCAATATTTATGATACATATGCCCATGAAGCGGGTCTGTTTGCCCAAATGATCCATGGCGAGGCAGAGCCTCTTGACGAGCAGGCGCTGATTCTGCCGGTGAAGATCGTGGCAGCCATTGATGAATCGTTAAAGACCGGGAAATTGGTCACACTATAAGGCATAGTAAAGCACCGCATCACCGATGCGGTGCTTTACTGTGTCTGAACTTGAAAAACGAAGCACTTTGTGATACAGTAGCAAAAAAGTAAGCGATAGGGGAAAGACCTATGAAAATCATCATTATCGGTGACGGTAAAATCGGCAGCATCCTTGCCGAGCAGCTGTCGGGAGAAAACCATGAAGTGACCTTGATCGACCGTGCAGGCGATCCGTTGGAGCAGTCCAACAACCTGTTTGATGTTATGGTGGTCGAGGGTGATGGCATGGCACATGCTGTGCAGAAGGAAGCCGGTGTGGAGAGCGCGGATCTTGTCATTGCCTGTACAGGCGCGGATGAGACCAACCTGCTGTGCTGCTTGATCGCCAAAAAACTTGGCGCAAAGAATACCATCGCCAGAGTGCGTGAGCACAAATATGTGGAAGAGCTTTCTTTGATCAAGGATGATCTGGGTTTGAGTATGACCATCAATCCCGAATCCATGTGTGCCACAGAAATGGCGCGTGTTCTGCGTATTCCGTCTGCCATCAAGGTCGATACCTTTGCCCGCGGGCAGGTGGAGATCCTGAAGCTGCCTGTGACAGAAGGCTCTGTGCTGGACGGTATGGCGCTGATGGAGTTGGGCAAGCTGCGTGCGAAAGTTCTGGTGTGCGCCGTAGAGCGCGGCGAAAATGAGGTCTATATACCCACCGGTACCTTCCGCCTGCAGGCAGGCGACCATATTTCTCTTGTTGCCACACCGGTGGAAGCCATCCGTTTTTTCCGCCAGACCGGCATCCCCAGGAGCCGTGTGCGTCAGAGCTTGATCGTCGGCGGCGGCAGAATCGCATTCTATCTTGCCAAACAGCTGCTGTCTGCCGGTATGGATGTGAAGATCATCGAGTCAGACGGCAGTCGTTGTGAAGATCTGAGCGAGCTGCTGCCAGAGGCCACGGTGATCCACGGCGACGGTACAGACCAGCAGCTGCTGCGGGAAGAGGGCATCGAGCATATGGATGCGGTGGTGTCCTTGACCGGCATTGATGAAGAGAATATCATCATTTCCCTTTATGCTGCCCGTGCGACCAATGCCAAGGTCATTACCAAGATCAACCGCAGTTCTTATGAGGATATCATCGACGATCTGGAACTCGGCTCTGTGTTCTACCCAAGAAAGATCTGTGCCGACAATGTGGTGCGCTATGTCCGCGCCATGCAGGCATCCAACGCCTATGCCAGCATGGAAACGCTGTGCAAGATCTCAGGCGGCAAGGTCGAGGCGCTGGAATTCCGTGTTACCAAGGAAGCTGCCTACTGCGGTGTTCCTCTGCAGGATCTGAGCCTGCGGAAAAATTTCCTCATCGGCTGTATCAGCCGCAGCGGCAAGCCCATTACCCCCCGAGGCAGCGATACCATCGAGGTCGGTGACAGCGTCATCGTGGTCACGACCCACAGCGGAATTGCTACGCTGGATGATATTTTCGAGAAAAAATAAGGGAGAAACCTATGAACTATCGGATGATCGCCTATCTTTCCGGCGTGATCATTTTGATCGAAGCGACCTTTATGCTCCTGCCTGCTCTGGTGGCTTTGATCTATGGAGAAGCTTCCGGCTGGTGCTTCCTCATAACCATTTTAGCGGCAGGTGCGGCGGGCTTTCTGCTGACGCTCCTGCGGCCTAAAAAACGAGATATGTATGCCAGAGAGGGCTTTGTCATTACGGCATTGGCATGGATCGTGATCTCGCTGATCGGTGCTGCGCCCTTTACCATGTCCGGTCAGATCCCGAGTTATCTGGATGCTGTGTTTGAAATGGTCTCCGGTTTTACCACAACAGGCTCCAGCGTGGTGCCCAATGTGGAAGTGCTTGACCGATGCATGAACTTCTGGCGCTGCCTGTCCCATTGGCTGGGCGGCATGGGTATTCTGGTGTTTATGCTTGCCATCGTCAATCTGGGCGGCGGTCAGAGCAATCATCTGCTTCGTGCGGAAAGCCCCGGGCCGACTGTCAGCAAAATGGTGCCCAATATGCGAAAATCCGCAGCGATCCTTTACAGCATCTATGTGGGCATGACCTTGCTGCAGATCATGCTGCTCCTGCTGGGCGGCATGCCCCTGTTTGACAGCCTGTGTCACAGCTTTGCCACGGCAGGTACCGGCGGCTTTGGCGTCAAAGCCGCATCCATTGGTTACTATGACAGCTACTATCTGCAGGGTGTGATCGCCGTGTTTATGGTGCTCTTTGGTGTGAACTTCAATGCCTACTATTTCCTGCTGATGCGCAAATGGCGCAATGCTCTGCATATAACGGAAGTACGCACATATTTTGGCATCATTGCCGTCAGCACCCTTTTGATCACAGCAAATATCACAGGTCTTCTTGGCAGCGTGTATGATGCGCTGCACCATGCGTTCTTTGCTGTATCTTCCATCATGACCACCACAGGCTTTGCCACGGTGGACTTTAACCAATGGCCCGGCTTGAGCCGTCTGATTTTAGTGATGCTCATGATCGTTGGCGCTTGTGCAGGCTCTACAGGCGGCGGCGTCAAGGTGTCGAGAATGGTCATTGTGTTCAAGACAGCTGCCTTTGAGGTGCGCAAACTCCTGCATCCTGCCAGCGTCAAGGTTTTGACTGTTGACGGCAAGCGTGTCAGCCGCGAGACTATTCAAGGTGTGCAGAGTTATCTCGTGGTCTATTTTGCCATTACGGTGATCTCCATCCTGCTGGTCAGTCTGGACGGATATGATCTTGTTACCACCGTTACGGCGGTGGAGGCGACCTTGAACAACATCGGCCCCGGATTGGAGATGGTCGGCCCTGCCGGAAACTACAGCATGTTCAGCCCTCTTTCCAAGATCGTTCTGACCATGGATATGCTGCTGGGCAGACTGGAGCTGTTCCCGCTTCTGATCATGCTCATGCCCTCTACATGGAGAAAGCATTAAAAAATATCTGCAGTTCTTTGAACTGCAGATATTTTTTATCGTTATTTGCCGTAAAGCTCGCTGGGCAGCACATCGGACAGCTCCAGCAGCGTCTGTCGCATACCGCCGGTGTAATCCACACGCAGGGGAGATGCCAGTTTGACGGAAGGCTTGCGTCGGGAAACAGACAGGCAGACCGTAGCTTTGCCGTCCAGAGTCTCCACAGCCACCATGCCGCCGTGAAGTCTTGCAATGGCAGCTGCCAGAGGCAGTCCCAAACCTAACCCCCAATTGGGATCGGGCAGGAAACCGCGCTGCGTCAGACGGGTGAATGCTGCGCGCAGCAGCTCGGAGCCATCATCGGTGCAGGTGTTTTCCAGCCGCAGGGTGATGTGGGTGCCGATGACCTCCACTCGCAGGCAGAGGGGCGTTCCGGCAGGACTGTATTTCAGCGCATTGGACACCAGATTGAGAATGGCGCGGCGGAGAAGATCTCCGTCGCCGCAGAAAGTCACGGACTTTTTGGGCAGTTCGTACTGCAGCTGCCGGTCTGCGCTGCGGCACAGTTCCGCGATCTCGTCCAGCAAGGGGAGGAGGAAGCTATCAGTATCCAGATCCTCGACAACCAGATGGGGCTCTTTGGCGCTGAGTCTGCCAAGATCTGTCAGATTGGAGACAATTCTGGTCATGCGGTAAAGCTGGCGATACAAAGGACCTGTGGACTCTATGGGTTTATCGGGAGAAATAAGGGAAAAGCTGCTGCTCAGATCCGCCAAGGGCATACGCATGATCTGAGAGGCGACTGCCAAAACATCCAGCGCCTGCTCTCCGACAGCAGCAGGACTCATCAAAAACAAAGTGCCGTCCTGCAGCGCCTGCAGCGTCACGCTGTACAGTACGCCGCAGATGTCAACGCAGATCTGCAGATTGCCGCTGCGATCCCACATGTCATACAGAGCCTTGCTTTGTCCCATCCATTGAGGCAGCGCGGCTGCGCAGGATGGAACCACATTTTTCGCGCGCTGATTGAATACCAGTGCGCCGTTGGCACGGATGCAGAAGGCAGGCTGATCAAGGATCGTCAGCAGGGGCATGATTTCATTAACAGTTTGGCGATGCATGAATACCTCCATGGATAGCGTATTAGTTAGGGTGTACAGAGTTTTTGTTTTTATCGCCGCAGGGTGCGGATATCCAATCCAAGGAAGGGACAAAGCTGATAAGTGCCCAGGATTCTTGAGGCGATGGGGCCTGCGTAGCGCTGAGAAATGGCTGCGGCAGGCAGGTTGGTGGAGATGATCACGGGCTTGTGCTCCATGAGTCTTGTGTTGACCACCTGATACAGAACAGATAAGGTGAACTGGGTGGTCATCTCTGTGCCCAGATCATCGATGATCAGCAGGTCACACTGCAGATACTTGTCGGTCAGCTCGCTGCGCTCACCGCCAAATTTGGCGGCTTCAAAATCTGCGAACATTTTGCCTGCCGTGTCGTAGACCACAGAAAAGCCGCTGTCCGCCACAGTTCTTGCGATGCAGGCAGACAGGAAGGTCTTGCCCAGACCGGGAGCACCTGTGAAGAGCAGAGAGGGGGAAAGCTTTGAAAACTCTCTTGCATATCGTCTGCAAAGCTGGAAGGTGTTCTGCATCAGATCACGGGGACGGATACCGGTGACGGGATCCGTCTCTGTGGGGTACAGATCCAGACGGAAGCTGTCAAAGGTCTCTTTGCCTGCCAGCAGACTGGAAAGCTCCTTTTTCTGCTCTTGACGGCACAGCTCCTGCAGACATTCACACATGGCAGCGCCCACGTAGCCGCTGCCGCCGCAATGGGGGCAGATGACCGAAGGCTCCAGCGCGGCTTCGTCCAGCTCATTGGCTTCCAGGATCCACTCACGCTCTCGCTGCAATGCGAGATTTTCTTCTTTGATGGTCTCTATGGCGGCGGTGGTGTCGCCGCCCTTTTTAAATGCTGCGGAAACAGCTTTGATCACAGACTGCCGCATGGCTTGGTCGATCTGCTTCAAGCGGGGGTACTGCCGGTAGAGGCTCTCGATACGGGCGGTGCTCTCCGCTTCACAGTCTGCTTTTTCCTGTGCAAGGCGCGCCTGCGCACGGCGCAGGACTTCTGCGGAATATGCCACTTAGGGTTCCTCCTTCTGTTCCAGCATTCGCTTCATGGCGTCGATCTCCATGGAGCCCATCTGGGGGGTGGAGCCGGGCTTTGCCGGCCCGTGGTCTCCGGCGTCGATCTGGGCAAGGGTCAAAAGTCCCTTCTCATGCCAGCTTTTGAGGATGGAGTTGAGATAGGGCCACTTCAGACCGCCTGTGTTCATGCATGTCTTTTCATATGCTTTTTCGATCTCTTTGGCGCCAAAGCCCCAGTCGATCCATTGCAGAATGTACTTTTCTTCTCCGGCAGTCAGCTTGCGATCACCCAGCTGCAGCACCTGCTTGAGGCTGCCTGCTTTGCTCTGCCGCTCCAGCTGCATCTGCATATAAGCGGCAGCTTCTTCCATGGTGTCGATGCCAAGGTCTGCCCAGTGATATGCCTCACGCTCAATGGCGTGCATGGAAGGATTGCGCGGATTGTTTTTGGCGCGGTTTCTCTGGATGCAGTAGCAGATCAGGATGGAGACCACCTCTTCGCTCATGCCCAGATATTCATGGATGGAAAGCAGCACCTTACATTCCTCTGTACTGAGGATCTTGCCCATGCGCCGCTGGACTTCCCCCAGCAGACGGGGGAACTGATCGCCCTGACGGGCGCGGATGAGATCTGCTTCCGAGTAGGTGGGCGGCTCGGCAGGACGCAGGATCACAGGGGTTTCCGCCCAGAGTCCGGACTGCTTCAAAAATGCTTCTGCCATTGCCATTCTCTGATCGGAAAACCGCAGCGCGCTCTGGGCTTGAGAAGCATTGCCGCCTGCACGCAGGTACAGATACAGCAGCGCGCTGTCACCGTTGGCACCTGCCAGCAGCTTTCGCCAGTCCCGCTCCGGGATATTCAAGTTCTGATCCGCCATATCCGTCCCTCCATTTCGCAAAAATCTCCATTTTGCAACAGTATAACATAAAAATTTATCCTCGACAAGCGGAACAAATTATTTGATTGCTTTCCCTTGTGAATTGGCATATAATATTTACAATAAAAAAGCTTAAAAGGAAGCGAAAATATGGATAACAGATTGGAAAAACGCTATGGTCTTGTGACGGCGATCAGTATGGTCATCGGTATCGTCATCGGCTCCGGCGTGTTTTTTAAGGCGCAGAGCGTCCTGCGTCATACAGGCGGAAATGTGCCTCTGGGTATCATGGCATGGATCATCGGCGGCCTTGTGATGATCCTGTGCGCTTTGAATTTTGCAAATCTCGGCGCTCGTTACGAAAAGGTCAATGGTCTTGTAGATTACACGGAAGCCACCATGGGCAGTCGTTATGCCTATCTGACAGGGTGGTTCGCAACAGTTTTGTATTACCCTTCCATGACCTGTGCGCTGGCATGGCTCAGCGCCAGATACACGCTGGAACTGTTTGGCTCTATGGATTCGACCGGCGGTTTGTGTCTGGCTCTTGCCGGGTTGTATCTGGCAATGAGCTTTGCCTTCAATGCGCTTGCGCCCCGGCTGGCGGGCAAGTTTCAGGTCAGCACCACCTTCCTCAAGCTGATCCCTCTTGTTTTGATGGCTGTGGTGGGACTGATCGTGGGTCTTTCCAACGGCACGACCGTCGCAGAGTTTACTGCGCCCACTCCGGAGGGCGGTGAACTGATAAGCGGCTTGTTTGCCGCTACCGTGGCGACTGCTTTTGCATATGAAGGCTGGATCATTGCGACCACCATCAACAGCGAACTGAAAAATGCCAAGCGCAATCTGCCCATTGCCTTGGTCATCGGCTGTGTGGTGATCATTGTGGTCTATATCACTTACTATATCGGTCTTGCCGGTGCGGCTCCTGTGGAGCAGCTGATGGAGCGCGGTGCCAATGCGGCGTTTCTGTCTGTGTTTGGCAAACTGGGCGGTACGCTGCTGTATGTGTTTGTGGTCATCTCCTGCATGGGCACCCTGAACGGGTTGATGCTTGCCTGTGAGAGAGGTCTGTACTCCCTGTCTGTCCGCGAGGAAGGCCCTGCACCGCAGGTGTTTTCGGAGGTCAGCAAAAGCGTCAATATGCCGCTGAATTCCGCCATTGTGGCGCTTCTGATCAATTCCTTCTGGCTGTTTTATTTCTACGGTGCGGTGCTCCATGAAACGCCGTTGTTCGGGCTGTTCAGCTTCGATCTGTCGGAACTGCCCATTATTACCATCTATGCGCTGTATGTCCCCGTGTTCTTCAAGATCATCAAGCTGCATGGCAGGGAAGGCGCTTTGAAAAATGTGGTCCTGCCGCTGTTGGGTGTGCTGGCGTCCGTCTTTATGATCTTTGCCGCCGTCTATGCCCACGGTATCGCGCCTTATCGTGCCGCAGCTGCGGAGGGGAAGTTCTCCTGTCCCGTGCTGTTCTATCTGATCGTGTTTGCTGTGGTCTTGATCGTGGGGAATTGCTTCTATAAGAAGAAAAGACCGTGACCCTCGCGGAGGAGAGCTTATGGCAGGAAAATATCTGAAGAAAAAAAGAAAAAATCCCTTGGTTGGCTGCTTGCTGTGGCTCATGCTGGTACTGTTCGCAGCAGCCATCACCTTGAGCATCTGGAAGATCACAGAGCGCAGGAACGAAGAACAGGCAGGCACGGATGCCTATGCGTCTTTGGCACACAGTGCCGTTACGGTGACTGCGCCCGATCCGGAGCAGGTGCCCACCACTGTGATCGAAGATAAGCAGGAGGAAGAGACTGTCATTGATGTGACATCTGCATCCATGGTGGTAGACTTCGATGCCCTGCAGGCGATCAATCCCCAGATCGTGGCATGGATCAGCTCCGATAACGGTGCCATCCACTATCCTGTTGTGCGGGGCACGGATAACGAGTATTATCTGAATCACATGGTGGATGGGACTGTAAACCGCAGCGGTGCCATTTTTATGGACTTCCGCAACGCTTCGGATCTGACAGACCGCAATACCTTTATTTACGGGCACAATATGCGCAACGGCGCTATGTTCGCCACTCTGGAGAAGTATGCCCAGCCGGGGTATTATGAGCAGCACCCGGAGCTGCTGCTGGTGACATCCAACGGCAGTTACAGTCTGCAGGTCTTTGCCGGCTGCGTGGTGCCGGGAAATTCTGATGTATATCAGCTGAGCTTCCGGGACGACGCGGACTTTGCTGCCTATCTTGAAAAGATACGTACCATGTCGGTATTTTCTTCTGCAGTGGAGGTGGGAATGCAGGATCGGCTCGTGACCCTTTCTACCTGTGCCTATGACTATGAGGATGCCCGATTCGTGCTGTTCTGCAAGCCGGTGCCCATGCAATAATACAATAACAAGAACGGATCTCGTGCTAAGAGATCCGTTCTTGTTATTGCCAAAAAAAGACTGCGTTTGCGCCCAAATAATAGTGGCAGCCCTATTGCATTTCTTGCATTGGAGGTATATAATAATGATGTATAACTATGCCCTTTTTGCGCCCTTTTTCCGAAAACTGTGTGACAAATGCATTAAAAAAGTTTACATAATTCCGAAAAAAGGTTTACATAAGAGCACATCGCAACGATGAAACCGATTCCTTGGGAGGAAATGAAGCATGAAAAAATATGGATGGCTGAAACGTGTGAGTGCAGTCTTGCTGGCTGTTGTTCTGATGCTGGGAAATCTCTCCGGCGTGACCATACCTGTCGGCGCGGAGACCGCGGTCTTCGGCGGTCTGGGTGTGAAGCAGGCAGACCCTGCCACAGTCAATGACTGGGAGAAATTCTACAGCGGACTGGATACCTCCTACGCCGGCGGCGTCTGGACGGATAAGTCTGTATTTGAGAGCGCCGATGCATATTTTGACGCTACACACGAAGTGGAAGCGTTTGATATGGAGCTGGAAAATCCCCGCGATTTTCTGATCTCCCTGTCTGCCATTGCATCCACCAAGACCATCGTGGGCTATTCCACCCTGCCTACGGATACCATGTTCGTGCTGGACGTCTCCGGCTCTATGGACGACACCTCCAACCGCGATGCCCGCATGGTGGAAGCTGCCAACAAGGCCATCGGCGATCTGCTGGCCCTGAATAAGTACAACCGAATCGGCGTGGTACTCTATTCCGGCACGAATAGCGATTCCGGTGCATCAGCGACGACTTTGCTGATGCCTCTGGACCGCTACAGCACCACCTCCACCACGGTGCTGAATAACCAGACCATTCCTTCTTACATCTATCTGAGCAGCAATGACTATGTCAATGTCAGCAACGGTGTGCGCAATTCCAACAATACAAGACCCAACCGATCCCGCGAAGTGGTCGGTGCTACCTACATCCAGAAGGGTATCTATGTGGGTATGCAGGAGCTGACCGATCCCAACTTGGATACGGTCATCACAGAGGGCTTCCAGGTCGGTACCACCAGAACCCCTATCATGGTCCTCATGAGTGACGGCGCGCCCACCCTTGCAACCACCTCCTATACAAGCTTTGTCAACCGCAACATGGGCAACGGTCAGAGCAACAGCACCACGGATGAAATGTCCTTCGTGACCCAGCTGACCGCCTCCTGGGCCAAGGAGAAGATCGGCGAAAAGTACGGCGATGAAGTTGAGCCTTTGTTCTATACCCTTGGTCTGGGTGTGGGCAACGACAGCAGAGCACTGGGTATCATGGATCCCATGAATGCCAGAGCAAGCTCCGATGCCAAGGAATACTGGAAAGAATTCCTGGATGCCGAGGAAGGTGATACGATCCGACTGGACAACCACAACAACCGCTCCGTGGTCAAGCTCAACGATGGCGTCAATGACGGCAAGGATGAACTGCCTCTGGCACAGAACTATGTGGACCGTTACTTCCCGGCAGGAACTTCCAATGAGCTGTCCAGCGCCTTCCAGTCCATTGTGGACACCATCATCCTGCAGACCATGTATTATCCCACGCTGGTCGAAGGCGATGTGGATCACAGCGGTTATTTGGAGTTCCGTGATTATATCGGACCCAACATGGAGGTCAAGCAGGTGGAGGGTGTCCAGCTGGGCGATACGCTCTACACCGGCGAAAAGTTTGCACAGCTGGTCGCCACCGGTATGGGCACGGTGGAAAATCCCACCGATGCCGGCAATGAACTGGTGTGGTCTTTGATCACGCGGCTAAAGCTGGGGCAGATCGGTGAAGCGACTGCTGCACAGAAAGCACGTGATCTGCTGACCAATGCATGGCAAGCCGGTCAGTTGGCTTACAATGTAGATTATGACGGCAACGTTTCCTGGAGCAACTGGGTTGGCTGGTATGCTGATGAGAACGACACCTATCTGGGCTTCTGGGACGGTGACGGGATCGATGCAGACATGGTCGGCAAAGCCGCCTATGCCATCAAGTCCTATCTGGTTCTCGGCGATGTGGGAGAAGGGCATCGTGATACGGATATGCTCTATGCTTCCATTCAGGTTCGTTCTGCGTTGGATGCACAGGGCAATGTGATCGAAGACATTGTCTACGGCAAGCTGCCTGCCTCCCTGATTCCCATGGTGGAATATAATGTGGAGCTCAACAGCAACGATCCTGCCACTGCCACGGAGATCACCCTGAAAAAGGAAGGCGCGCAGGCGCCCACCAGACTGATCTATGAAGTCGGCCTTCGCAGCAAGATCGATATTCTCAACATGGAAGGTACTGCTGCGGAGGAACTGAAGACCAACGCAGACGGCGATTACATCTTCTATACCAACCAGTGGGATACCGCCGGTCTGGAAGAGGGCAACCACCCCAATAAGCTGCACAATACATACGTCAACTTCTTCCCCTCTGAGGAAAATGAGCGTTATTACTATCACGAGGATATGCCCATCTATGTGGTGGGAGATAATGGCGCCTATGTCCGCTATTCCGGCGAAAAGCCTGCGGCGGGCGACGGCAAGACCTACTATCGCAGCTATGTGACCTACACCGCGCAGGAAAATGGCGGCACTGCCACCCATACAGCCACCTATGAGCCCATTCCCGCCTCCGCGCTGGCCAATGCAGAGCCTGTGGAAGGCAGCCGCAACTGGGTCATCAACAAGGGCACGCTCCATCTGTACACGGCAAGAGCTGCGGTGGAAAAGACCGACAATCCCACCGGGACTCTGCCTTATTCCGAGTATGCCATCGTGCACAGCGATGCCCCGGAGGGCTACCATCTTGACGGCATCCTTGGCAACAACGGTCTTCTGACCATTGATCCTCCCGAGGGCATCAAGCTGACAAAGGCTCTGGACGAGACTATTTTGGACAACGGTCAGACCTATACCTTCACCGTGGAACTGACACAAGGCAGCCATGACGGTGCCACCATTTATATGGTGACGGAGGAAGACGGTGTGCGTTCTGCATGGCAGAGCATCGACTTTGACCGTAGCTACACCGTGGAACTGGCAGCAGGCGATATCGTCTGGCTGGCAGGTCTGCCTGAGGGCAATCAGTATACCATCACCGAGCAGATCGACGGCGAATATGAAGTCAGCCTTATCACCATTGACGGTGACGAAGCTGACGAAGCTGTTGTAGAGATCGAGGATGACCATATCTCCCATGTGGAATTCACCAACTCTGCAGTCTTTACCGGCGATATTGCCATCAGCAAACAGGTGGAAAGCTCCTTTGCACCCCATGAGACCGATGCTTACAGTTTCACCTTTGATGTGACTGTGACCGGTGCGGATGCAAACGAGACCTACGAGACCGTTCTTGTGGCAGCCGATGGCAGCGAAAGCGCCGGCCGTGATGTCATTGCAGACGCAAACGGCGAGGCAGTCTTTACCGTTACCCTTTCTCACGGTCAGGAGTGGATCATCAAAGAGCTCCCCGAGGGCGCTTGTGTGGAAGCCACGGAAGATCTGCTGCCCGGCTTCACTTCCGATCAGACCGGAGACACCGCCTCTGCCGATGTGGTGGTCGGTGAGACCAATTCCATCGCCTTTACCAACACCTACTCTCCCGAGGGCGTCAGCCCCGTAAATGTGGATCTGTATGTGAAAAAGATCCTCACCGGTGACAATAGACAGTGGGAGGAAGGCGACAGCTTCACCTTCACTCTGGAAAAGCACGTGAGCAAGGAAGAGCACACAGTGATCGAAGAAGTGACTGTGGACTACGATGACGCGGACAAGATCGCAGACTTTGCTTCCAACAGCAGCGACTGGTTCACGGAAGTGGGCACCTACTCCTACCGCATTACGGAAAAGGTCGGTGACCTGCCCGGTATCGCTTATGATACTGCCATCTGCTATTTTGACATCGTCGTGGCTGACGACGGTGAGGGTAATCTGTACATTGCAGATGTCATCGGCCGCCAGGATGTGGATGTTGCCTATGACGCAAATGAGAATTCCTGGGACGTCACAGCAGAATTTACCAATGTTTACACCTCCACCGGCGCGGTTCAGATCTCTCTGAGCGTTGCAAAGGATGTAGAAGACGCAGCCGATACCGGCATTGACAAGTCCGGCTTTACCTTTGAGCTCTATGATGCCGATGAGGACTTTAATGTGGGCACTGCTCCCAGAGCAACGGTCGTCACCAATGCAGAGGGCGTTGCCGCATTCCGCGATACGGTCTTTGACGCAGAGGGTACTTACTATTTCGTCCTCAGGGAAGCCGCAGGCAATCAGCCCGGCATGGACTATGACACCGCCGAGTACTATTTCACGGTGGAAGTCACCAGCAACCCTGCAACTTCCGCTCTTATGGCGACCGGCACTGTGACCGATGAAGACGGCAACGAACTGTACAGCGAAACTGTGGAATACGATCCTCAGACCGGTACGGTTCCCACGCTGGCATATGCTGCTGAGTTTACCAATGTCTATGAGCCTGCTGCGGCAGAAGCTGCCATCAGCGGCGTCAAGACCTTGACGGGCCGCGATGTGGAAGACGGCGAGTTCACCTTCGAGCTTTACGAGGCACAGAAAGACGGCAGCGGCTTCACTATGGGCAGCAAGATCACCGAGGTCCAGAATGACGGCGAAGGCTTTGTCTTTGAAGATCTTGCAGAGCTGACCTACGACAAGACCGGCTATTACTACTACGCCGTCAAGGAGCAGGTCGGTGACAAGGGCGGCGTGACCTATGACGAAAATGTCTACTATGTGACTGTCCATGTTGTTGCCGAAAACGGACAGGGCGTACTTACGGTCAACTCTGTCAATGTTTCCAAGGAAGACGGCGTCAACGCGGCGCTGCACTTCACCAATACCTATGTGCCTGCCGCCACAGAGGCTGTGATCGAAGGCACCAAGGAGCTGACCGGCACCCGTATGCTGGCGGCCAATATGTTCCAGTTCTATCTGTACGAGACCCAGTCTGACTTCGCTGTCTCCGGCGATCCCGTGCAGACTGTCTACAACAATGCCGACGGCAAGGTGTTGTTCGATCTGGACTACAACGCTGTTGGCGAGTACTACTATGTGCTCCGTGAGCGCATCCCCTCCAATCTGGATGCAAACGGCAAGTTGGCAGGCGTCAGCTTTGATGATCGCACCTACCGTGTGCAGGTGACTGTGCGCGACAATCTGGCAGGCGAGCTGGTGGCGGAAGTCAACTATCTTGACGGCGATGCAGAATTTGTCAACGACTACACGCCTTATCCCACTGCACCTGTGGTGCTGGGCGGCGATAAAACACTGTCCGGCAGAGTGCAGACAGCAGGCGAGTTTGTCTTTGACCTGTATGAGACCAATGCCAAATTTGTCCCTGTGGACAATGTGGCAGATGACACCACCTCCAACTACGCTGTGGCAGATGGTAAGTTTGCCTTCACATTTGGCGGTCTGACCTTCGATCAGGTGGGCGGTTACCGTTACATTATTGTGGAACGCAACACCGGCGACGGACAGGTGGACTATGATGAGGCAGTATTCTATGTGTTGATCAATGTGATCGACAATGGCGCAGGTCAGTTGGTGGCAAGCACTACCGTGGGCAATGCTATTGATGCCAACGGTACCATTACAGCACCTTTGACCTCTATGGAATTCTTCAATGTGTTCACCCACGCGCCTGCCAAGCTGACCCTTGGCGGTGACAAGGTGCTGCAGGATCATGAGTGGATCCACAATGGCGAAAAGCACGAGTTCACCTTTGAGCTGTATGAAGCAAACGAAGAGTTTGTGACCTCTGCTGCAGCTGTGGCTGTGGCAAAGAACGATCCTGCCAACGCTGGAAATGAAGGTAAGTTTACCTTCTCTGAGCTGACCTTTGAGGAAGAGGGCACCTACTATTATGTGGTCAAGGAGCAGCTTCCTGCAGGTGTGACAGCGCAGGATCCCAGAGATGATGCCACCGGTATCGTGTATGATACCAAGGAACACCACATCACCGTGACGGTGGAAGAAGATCCTGCAGATCCGCTGTCTTTGAAGGCGACCTATGTGGTGGATGGTGCCGAGGGCGGCATCAGCTTTACCAACGTTTACACCACGGAGGGCTCTGTTCTTGCCACCGTTTCCGGCAAGAAGATCGTGCAGGGCAGAATGCTCCATGCCGATGGCTTCAGCTTTGTGCTGAAGGATGCATCCGGCAAGGAAGTGGAAACTGTCATCAACAACGGCGACGGCACCTCCAATGAGGGTACGTTCTCCTTCCAGCCTCTGGTCTTTGACAAGGCAGGTACCTACACCTACACGGTGGAGGAAGTGGAAGGCTCCGTAGCAGGTATCACTTATTCCAAGGAGCGTTATACTGTTACGATCAAGGTGGATCATGACGGCAATGGCAAGCTGCTGGAGCCTGTTGTGACCTACACCAAGGATGGCAAGACCGAAGCGGTCATGACCTTCACCAATGTTTACAAGGCTGCGCCTTCCGAAGAGCTGGTGCTGGAAGGCACCAAGGCTCTGACAGGCGGCATCCTGCAGGATAACACCTTCACCTTTGAGCTGTATGAGGCGGCTATGGATGCAGAAGGCAAGTTTGTTGCAGGCAGCAAGCTGGATGAAGCGCAGAACGTGGAAGGCAAATTCGCCTTTGACGGAATGACCTATGATGCAGCCGGTGATTATTACTACGTTGTCAAGGAACAGGCCGGCAGCGACAGCGCCGTGACTTATGACGACAACGAGTTCTATATCACTGTGACGGTGGAAGATCCCGGCGACGGTAAGCTGGTCGCTCGCGTGGCACAGATCGACAGAGCGGAGCATACAGTAGGTGTTGGCATCAACTTCACCAATGTCTATACCCCTGCGCCTACCTCTGTGACCTTCACAGGCAAGAAGACGCTTTCCGGCAGAACGATGACTGACGGCGAGTTCACCTTCGAGCTCTACCGCACCGGTGCAGACCATGTGATTCCGGAAGGCACTCTGCCTGTCGATACGGCTGTGAATGAAAACGGCACGTTCACCTTCGATGCGGTGGAACTGGATAAGGTCGGCGCGTACTACTTTGTGGTCAAGGAGCAGCAGGGGACTGCCGCCCATGTGACCTATGACGCCACGGTCTATAATGTGACGGTCACAGTTTCCAACAACGCAGGTGTTCTGGAAAAGAGCGTTGTGTACAAGGTGGGCAGCGAAGAGAAGACTGAGATCACCTTCGCCAATGCCTACAACAAGCCCGATCCTCAGCCCGATCCCATCGAGGTGGAGTTGTATGTGGAAAAGATCGTGAAGGGTTATTACCGCCATGGTGCGGAGGGCTTCCGCTTCGAACTGCTGGATGAAGACGGCGATGTGGTGGATACCGCCCTGTCCGATGAAGATGGAGAGGCTGTGCTGGATGCAGGAACATTCAAAAAGTCTCATGCCGGCAAGACCTACACCTACTATCTGCGTGAAGTGGACACCGATATCCCCGGCATGACCTACAGCACCAGAGAGTATGAGGTGGAGATCACCATCTACTATGACAGCAGCACCAACAAGCTCTCCTATGAGCTGGTGAAGGACGGTGACGTGGTCGATGAGGATGAGCCTTTCGTCTTCACCAACATTTACAGAGCCGGCGGCGATCCCGGCGATCCTTATGATCCCGTTGAGCCCTACGAGCCTGTTTCCCCCGACACGGGTGATGAGGGCGTGGGTGCGTGGATCGCATTGCTGACCCTGAGCGCACTTGGCTTTGCGGCAACGATCCTTGCTCTGATCTACAGAAAAAAACTGGCATAACAAAAGATCCCCGGGTCGCATGACCCGGGGATCGTCACATTATTTTCTGTTTTCCGGTGGGAAAAACTTTGTCTTGTATTTTTTCAGAAAGCTCTGCAGCTGGGTTTTGTGGCTGCAGAGTTTCTCTTTGCACTCTGCGCAGCTCATGCAGCGGTTGGTCTTTTCGGAAAAACGCTCCGGATGGAGCTTGTAGGTGATCTCCCAGCGCAGCAGCAGCGCCAGGGCGCAGCCCAGCAGAGAATAGGTGTATAGGCTGGGGATGAACACCAAAGGGGTGAACATCATGGCAAAATCCCAATTGTAGATTCTGCAGGTGGTGCAGCAGCGGTTTTTCATAAACCATGTCTGGAAGGGACAGAAGAAGAGAATGCAGATAATATCGCACACGGAGAAGGCAATGGCAATGAGGATCAGGATCCCTGCGTCAATGATGTGCAGAAAATACAGTCCGCCAATGGCAACGTTCAACGCCAGCCACACAAGGGCAACGGCAGCTGTCACTTTGCCGGGCTGGTTGACCGGCACGGCGGTGTCGCTGACAGGCTTATAGTTTTTTGCAAACTGCTTCTGGCAGCCCATGCTCTCCAGCCGTGAGGGGAAAAACCGGAAGGTCATTTCCACCACAAAGAAGACCCATACAATACCGGGGAGCACAGCCGAGCGGGTCAGCAGCTCTGTCTTTTCAAAGATATATGCCAGAAGAACGGCAAAAAAGAGCAAGCTCCGCAAGATCAGTTTGACGATGTGTAAAGTGGAAATGGCGGAGAGGGGCAGGCGTTTTTTCTTCATGTGTTCACCTTTTCAATAACGGTATTTTTTTCTCTTTATAAATAAGAATACAAAACCTACGGAGGCGGCCATGACCTCCGCCACGATCAACGAGAACCAGATACCGTCAATGCCCCAGATCATAGGCAGCAGTAGGACTGCGGCGATCTGGAACACGACGGTGCGCAAAAACGAAATGGCGGCCGAACTCAGACCGTCGTTCAGGGCGGTAAAGAAACCGGACAGATAAATGGCATAGCCCATAAACAAAAAACTGAAGGCATAAAATTTCATGCCACGGGCGGTGAGTGTCATCAACTCTTGATCGTAGCCAACAAAAAGCTGCGCCAACGGTTTGGACAGCAACAGCGCGGCGATGACCATTGCCACCGAGAACAGGGTGATCACGGTCAGACTCTTGCGCTTGAGACTCTGCAGCTCCTTGTGGTTGGCGGCTCCAAAATGGAAACTGACCACAGGCGCACTGCCGATGGAAAAACCGAGGAACAGCGCCGAGAAGATCATGCTGACATACATCATGGCACCGTAGGCAGCAACGCCGTTCTCTCCCGCGTATGCCAGAAGTTGGACGTTGTAGAGCATGCTGACAAGAGACATGGAACTGTTGCTCATGAGCTCTGAAGTACCGTTGGTTGCAGCATGAAACAGTGCCAAAGCGTCAAATTGCGGTCTGCCGATCCGCAGAAGGCTCTTGTTGGGGCACAGGAAGTAAATGAGTGGCACGATACTGCCGATGATCTGTGACACTACCGTGGCTGCCGCAGCACCCACCATTCCAAAGGGGAACACACCGACCAGCAACCAGTCCAGGAGCATATTGCTGACACCTGCCACCACAGTGATCCAAAGTCCCAGTTTGGGTTTTTCTGCCGCAATGAGAAAATTGTGGAACAGCATCTGCAGAATATAGGCAGGGGTAGCGATCACAAGAATGCGCCCATAGAGCAGAGCATCTTCCAGCATCTGACCTTCTGCACCCATCAGGATCGCAATGTCCTTTAAAAACACAAGGCTTACGGTGCTGATGACTGCGCCTGCCACAAGGGCAGTGCATACGAGAAGAGAAAAAACACTGTTTGCTTTTTCCTTCTTCCCTGTACCCATAAGCTTTGCCACCAGAGCGCTGCCGCCGGTACCCAGCATAAAGCCGGGAGTGCTGAGAATGATCAGAAAGGGGATGATGAAATTGACGGCGGCAAAGGCTGTTTTTCCTGCGTAGTTTGAAACAAAGAACCCGTCCACAATGCCATAGATGGATGTAAAGATCATCATAAACATGGACGGAACGGTAAACCGCAGCAGTTTTGCGTAGGTGAAATGATCCGATAGTTTGATGGTGTTTTTCTGCATATGTCCTCCGTCAAAAAAGCCGGATAAGAACCGGGCGGCACCCGACATCTTATCCGGCTTTTGCAATTGCGACTGCAAGCCCTCCGATGAGCAAGTTTAGTGTATAAAAAACGGTGGACTTTGTCAAGACAATTGCATAAATAAGGGGCCCTGCACATACATTGCCATAGAACGATGTGCAGGGAGTGTTGCCTTTTGACAGACGACATGGAAAAAAGGGCCTGTGATTTGGCCGTGTACATCATCGAAAACCGCACCACCATCCGGGCTGCTGCGAAGCAGTTCGGCATTTCCAAATCCACGGTGCACAAGGATCTGACCCAGCGGCTGAAGCATTGTGACCTTGGGCTGTACACCCAGGTACGGCAGGTGCTGCAGACCAACAAGGCAGAGCGCCATATCCGCGGCGGTCTTGCCACAAGAAAGAAATACCTGCAAAAAGAGGGGAGACGTGTCTAAAGCTGTGAAACATGACGAAGTGACGGTCACAGACGTACAAATATCCTTGCTGCAGGGACAAAATTATGCATATTGGAAGAAAAAGTTTTGTCAGACCGATAATATTTGTCTAATCTTCTACTATCAATTTACCGATATGATGTGCTATATTATTCATAACAAAAAACTACCATGGGTAAACTTTAAAAAGCACCCGGATAGAGAAATGATCGAGAGGAAGACCAAGTTATGAAGTACGAACGCACATATAATTTCTCCGCCGGTCCCGCCACTATGCCCGAAGCTGTGCTGGAGGAGATCCGTGACGAGATGATGAACTACCGCGGCAGCGGCATGTGTGTTATGGAAATGTCTCATCGCTCCAAGATGTTCCAGCAGATCGCCGATGAAGCCGAGCAGGATCTGCGTGATCTGATGGGCATTCCCGATAATTATAAAGTCCTGTTCATTCAGGGCGGCGCGACGCTGCAGTTCTCCATGATCCCCATGAACCTGATGAAGAACGGTGTTGCCTGCTATGTGGAGACCGGCGCGTGGTCCAAGAAGGCCATTGCCGAAGCCAAGAAGGTGGGCGAGGTCAAGGTCGTTGCCTCTTCCAAGGATAAGAACTATTCCTATATCCCCGATTGCTCCGATCTGGACATTCCCGACAATGCCGACTATGTCTATATCTGCGAGAATGAGACCATCCATGGTCTGACCTACTCCAAGCTGCCCAACACCAAGGGCAAGATCCTGGTTTCCGACCAGAGCTCCATGTTCCTGTCCAGACCCTGCAACGTGTCCGACTACGGCATGATCTACGCAGGTGTGCAGAAAAACGTCGGCCCTGCCGGTATGGTGGTCGCCATCATCCGTGAGGATCTGATCCGTGACGATCTGGAGAGCCTGCCTGTCTATATGCAGTATAAGGCTCATGCCGATGCAGGCTCCATGTATAACACGCCCAACTGCTGGGCGATCTACGTCTGCGGAAAGGTCTTCAAGTACCTTAAGTCCATCGGCGGTCTGGAAGCCATGGCAAAGCTGAACGAGGCCAAGGCAAAAGTCATGTACGACTTCCTCGACAGCTCCAAGATGTTTAACGGTACCGTGGCACCCTGCGACCGCAGCTTGATGAACGTACCCTTTGTTACCGAGAGCAAGGAACTGGACGCTGAAGTGGTGGCTTACACCAAGGCAGCCGGCTTTGAAAATCTGAAGGGCCACAAGTCCGTTGGCGGCCTGCGCGCTTCCATTTACAATGCCATGCCCATCGAGGGTGTGGAGGCTCTGGTGGAATGCCTGAAGAAGTTCGAACAGGAGAGAGGATAATTATGAAAATTCTTGTTACCGATGGTATGGATAAAACCGCTCTGGCTGCCCTGCAGGCAGACGGTCACCAGGTCACTGAGCAGTATTTTGAGCCCGATGCACTGGGCAAGGCTCTGCAGGACTTTGACGCAGTCATCGTTCGCTCCAAGACCAAGGTTCGCGCCAATCATATCGACGAAGCCAAGAAGGGCAGCTTGAAGCTGATCATCCGCGGCGGTGTCGGTGTGGATAATATCGATGTTGCCTACGCAGAAGCTGCCGGCATGACGGTGAAGAACACCCCCAAGGCATCTTCCCAGTCTGTGGCAGAGCTGGCAATGGCGCATATGTTTGCCTGCTCCCGCTATGTGTCCATTGCAGGTCACACCATGCGTGAAGGCAAGTGGGAAAAGAAAGCCTACGGTAAGGGCGTGGAGCTGTTCGGCAAGACGCTTGGTATCATCGGCTTCGGCAGAATCGGCCAGAGCCTCGGCAGAATGGCAAAGGCCATGGGTATGGATGTGGTGGCATTTGACATCTTCCATATTCCCGGCATTGAAGAGGAAATGGGCATCCGCTATGTGGAGCTGGATGAACTGCTGGCTGTGTCCGATTTTATCAGCCTCCATACGCCCGCCATTGACGGCAAGCCCCTGATCAACGAAGAGAACATCGCCAAGATGAAGGACGGCGTTGTGTTCGTCAATACCTCCCGCGGCAACAATGTGGACGAAGCAGCTCTGCTGGCTGCCCTCAACTCCGGCAAGATCCGCGGCGCAGGTCTGGATGTGTATGCCGAAGAGCCTTCTGCCAACGCAGAGCTCTACAGCCATCCCAATGTTTCCTGCACTCCCCACATTGGCGCAGCCACCGTGGAGGCACAAAAGCGTATCGGCGCAGAGATCGTGGAGATCATCCGCAATTTCTGATCTGAGATAGATTCTATCCCCAAGCGATACAAAGGAGGAAAAAACATGAATGCATATCTTGCAAGTGTCATTGAGAACGTAAAGAAGAAACACGGCCACGAGCCTGAATTTGTTCAGACTGTGGAAGAAGTGTTCTCCTCCATCGAACCTGTCATTGACGCCCATCCCGAGTACGAGAAGGCCGACATCCTCAACCGTATGGTCGAGCCCGAAAGAATGTTCACCTTCCGCGTCTGCTGGATGGACGATAACGGCGCATGGCACACCAACATCGGTTACCGCTGCCAGTTCAACGGTGCCATCGGTCCCTACAAGGGCGGTCTGCGCTTCCAGGCAAACGTCACCCCCAGCATCATCAAGTTCCTGGGCTTTGAGCAGACTTATAAGAACAGCCTCACCGGTCTGCCCATGGGCGGCGCCAAGGGCGGCTCCGACTTCGATCCTGCCGGCAAGTCCGATGCAGAGATCATGCGCTTCTGCCAGTCCTTTATGACTGCTCTGTACCGTTACATCGGTCCCGATATCGATGTTCCCGCCGGCGACATGGGCGTAGGCGGCAGAGAGATCGGCTACCTGTTCGGTCAGTACCGCAGACTCAAGGGCGTTTGGGAAAACGGTGTCCTTACCGGCAAGGGCCAGACCTACGGCGGCTCTCTGATCCGTCCCGAAGCTACCGGCTACGGTGCGGTGTACTATCTGCAGGAAGTCCTCAAGCACGAGGGCGAGGATATCAAGGGCAAGACCATCGCCATCTCCGGTTTCGGCAATGTGGCATGGGGCATCTGCCAGAAGGCGCTGCATCTTGGCGCCAAGGTCGTGACCCTGTCCGGTCCCGACGGTTACATCTACGATCCCGAAGGCGTCTCCTCTTCTCAGGAGAAGGTCGATTATATGCTGGAAATGCGCGCTTCCGGCCGCAACCGTGTGCAGGACTATGCCGATAAGTTCGGCGTCCAGTTCTTCCCCGGTGAAAAGCCCTGGGGCGTCAAGGCTGACATCATCATGCCCTCTGCCATGCAGAACGACGTGAAGATGGATTCCGCCCAGAAGATCGTTGCCAACGGCATCAAGTACTATATCGAAGTTGCCAATATGCCCACCACCAATGACGCTCTGGCATACCTGATGCAGAGCGGCCTGATCGTGGCTCCCTCCAAGGCTGTCAACGCAGGCGGCGTGGGTGTCTCCGGTCTTGAAATGAGCCAGAACTCCGAGCGTCTGAGCTGGACTGCCGAAGAGGTGGATGAGAAGCTGCACCAGATGATGGTCAACATCCACAAGGCATCCGCCGAAGCCGCTGAGGAATACGGTCTTGGCTACAACCTGGTGGCAGGCGCCAACATCGCCGGCTTCAAGAAAGTCGCCACCGCCATGATGGAGCAGGGCGTGTTCTAAAACTATAAAAAAGACGAGGTGAAAACCTCGTCTTTTTTTATTGCATACGAAAACCATACGATGGTCACGTGATGCAAAAAGGTGATGAGAGGAAAAAGTGGCATGGGGCAGTTGCAGATAGGTAATCCCTCAGTCTTTCT
Organism: Oscillospiraceae bacterium; assembly: GCA_017938625.1. Classification (GTDB taxonomy): domain Bacteria; phylum Bacillota; class Clostridia; order Oscillospirales; family Oscillospiraceae; genus Avoscillospira. Next base: position 40,708 of record JAGBBD010000021.1, read on the forward strand.
CTGTGTTACAGATAAAGCCACCTCCCTTGTGCAAAGGGCGGTGGTTGAGCGAAGCGAAACCGGAGGGATTGAGACAGGCGAGGAAGAAAAGAGAACACGGAACTGCAAGAGGAGAACTGAATGAAATTCCCCTCACTATGTGTGGGATCATGATTGCAAAGCCGGGCATCCGCCGCCCGGTCTTGTCATTTGCGCCGAAGGGGAGTATAATAAAAAGAAATCGGCAAAAGAAAGGAAGTTTTTCTATGTTCTCTCAAGAGGAACGTTGCAGATATGAACACCCGCAGGTGATGGATGTGATCTGTCAGCTGCGCTTTCCCACCATTCTTGCCATCGGGGCAAGAGAGCCTGTGGATTTTCAGGAGGAGATCCGGGCGGTGTTTCCCAATTATCTTCTCCGGCAGGATCGTCTGCCTGCCAAGGTGACGGCAGTCCCGGGGCAGCCGCCCAAGGTGGAGCAGCAAAAGCCCATTGCCAACCACCAGTTTGCCACGCAGGACGGCAAGTATCGCATCAACCTGTCCCAGAATTTTATTTCTCTGACCTGCAGCGCCTATACATGCTGGGAGGATTTTGCCGCCATGCTGGATAAGCCTCTGGCAAGCTTTATCAAGATCTACCAGCCTGCCTTCTTTGAACGTGTGGGTCTTCGCTATCTCAATGCCATTTCCCGTCGGGATCTTGGCTTGGAGCATCTTTCGTGGAAAGAGCTGATCGAGCCTGCCTATCTCGGATTGCTGTCTTCGGAGGATGTGCCGGAGCAGGCATTTACCCAGTGTTCGCAGCAGGTGGAGATGGCGCTGCCTCATGGCTGCCGCCTGAAGCTCCACGCAGGGCCGGGTCTGGTCAAGCGCGGACAGGACACTTCCGACAAAGAAGTAAAAATGATCCTGGATCTGGATGTGTCCATGGGCGGCAATGTGCCGGTCAACGCAGCGGCTGCCTCCATGCAGACCATCCATGACCATGCAGGACGGATCTTCCGCGGCGCCATTACGGACACCCTCCATGAAGCCATGGGCGCGGAAGGTTGATGCAACGAATGAGGAATTTTGTCGTCTGATAAAAAGAGGACAAAACAAGGAGAATTATCATGGGAGCTGTTTCTCAGATCGTAGGTGAAGTGAAAAAGGTCATCGTGGGCAAGGATCGTGTGCTCTTGTGGGTACTGACCACCATTCTGGCAAAGGGGCATATTCTGCTGGAGGATATCCCCGGTGTGGGCAAGACCACGATGGCGCTGGCATTTTCCAAGGCGCTTGGTCTTGATTACGGACGCGTACAGTTCACCCCGGATGTGTTGCCCTCGGATATTACGGGCTACAGCGTCTACCAGAAGGAAACGGGCAAAATGGTCTATCAGCCCGGTGCTGTGCTGACCAACGTGTTTCTGGCGGACGAGCTTAACCGTGCCACCTCCCGTACCCAGTCTGCTCTGCTGGAAGCTATGGAGGAAGGGCAGGTCACGGTGGACGGTCAGTCCCATGCGCTGCCCCAGCCCTTCTTTGTCATTGCCACCCAGAATCCCACCGGTGCCTCCGGTACCCAGCTGCTGCCGGACAGCCAGATGGATCGATTTGCCATCCGTCTGTCCATCGGCTATCCTGCACCCGATGACGAGCGCGACATGGTCTTGAAGCGTCAGCACGGCAACCCTCTGGAGCAGGTGCAGCAGGTCATCACCAGGCAGGAGCTGATCGCCTTGCAGAAGCAGGTGGAGGATGTGTACATCAAGCCTCAGGTGGTGGAGTATATGGTGTCTTTGGTGGCTGCCACCAGAAAAGATCCCATGATTTTGCGCGGCGCCAGTCCCAGAGCCACCCTTTCCATGGCATCCATGGCAAAAGCCATGGCGCTGCTCAAGGGCAGGGATTATGTGACACCGGACGATGTGCAGACTGTGTTCCCCGATGTGATCGCTCACCGTCTGCTTCTGGCACCGGAGGCAGAAGCGCGCCGCATTACGGAAAAGAAGCTTTTGCAGGAGATTCTCAAAAAGACGCCTGCGCCCCATCTTCGATAACTATGATCAAAAGCTGGATCTTGTATTTGCTGTCTTTGCTGGCGGCCTTGGTGTTCCATGCCTATTATTTCGGCTGGTACTCCTGGTTTGTGCTGCAGCTGACAGTGCTGCTGCCGCTGTTGTCCTTGCTGCTTAGTCTGCCTGCCATGTTGTGCGCGCGGCTGCGGCTGGAGACGGCGCAGCAGTGTATGCGGCAGGACGCCGCCTATATATCCGTGCAGACAGGCGGAGGTTTTTTGCCTCTGCCTGCGTGTCGTTTCTGCCTGCGTGTGGAGCACGTCATGTCGGGGGAGCGGAAGGTTCTTCGCCAGAAATGTGTGGGCAAGCAGGAATGGTATGTGCGGTTGGATACGGAGCATGTGGGACTTTTGCGCATTGAGGCGCAGAAGGCGAGAGTCTATGACTACCTCAAGCTGTTTCGCATACCCATGCGCACGGGGCAGGAGGTGCAGATTATGGTGAAGCCTGCGGCAGAAGGGCCGGCGCAGCTTCCAAATCTGACCAGATTTCTCGCCAAACGCACCCGGCCCAAACCGGGCGGCGGCTTTTCCGAGGAGCATGAGATGCGTCCTTACCGCCCCGGGGATATGATGCGTGATATCCATTGGAAGCTGTCGGTCAAGACAGACGAGCTGATCATCCGGGAGGCACAGGAGCCTATCCGCACAAAAGTCCTGCTGACCTTGGATCTTGTGGGAGAACCGCATGAGATCGATGAGCTGCTCAGCCGCCTTTTGTGGCTGTCCGGGTGGCTGCTGGAGCATGATACCGCCCATCAGCTGATCTGGATCGATCCTGCGGACTATCGGGTCAGAACTTGTGAGATCTCATCTGCCGAAATGCTGGAGCAGGTCATGGAAAAGCTGCTTGCCACGCGGCTGCGGTCCGATCTTCCCAGCCTTTCCGGTCGCCGTTTTCCCGGTGCCGACTGGCGCTACCATCTGATGCGGCAGGAGGTGGCGACATGAAACGGGAACATATGACCTTTGCCCTTTGTTCCGCGGCAGTGCTGCTGGCATCTGCCATTGGATTTTCCTGCATGATGTGTCTTGTGCAGGCATTCGGTCTGAACTGCCGCCCGGAGCGGTTGATCTTCCTTTGCTGCGCTGTATCCGGCTTTGCCGTGGCAGCTATGGGTGTGCGCCATGGGTGGATCGCCTTTATGCTGGCGCTGATCGCTTACCTTGCGGTGCTCATCTGGAAACTGGAGCAGATCTCTCTGGGTGTGCAGAGCCTTCTGTATGAAGTGACCTATGCCTATTCTCTGTGCTTTGAAAATGTGGCGGTGCTCGGTATGCCGGGCAATTCTGTGCAATGGCTTTTGTCTGTCCTTGCTGCGCCCCTTGTGTGGCTGAGTGTCTGGGTCATCTGCCGGGAAGGGCATGCCGCCCTGGTCGCCCTTGCCTGTTCGCCGGTACTGGTACTGTGTCTGATCGTTGTGGATCTGGCGCCTGTGTTCTGGCTGCTGCTTCTTTCTGCGGCGCTGCTGCTTCTGATCATGAGCGGCCATGTCCGCGCCCACAGCGCCAACGACGGCGGAAAGCTGATCTGGTGGCTGCTGCCCCCTGTTTTGATCGTGTTCTTTGTGCTGACCCTTTTGTCGCCGGTGCAGACCTATGTCCGCTCCGAGTGGGCAACCAGTCTGCAGCGCATTGCCGAAGGAAACTTCGATTTCACCGTCTGGCAGGACAAGATCGCAACGGCGGTCAGCGCCGGCTGGAGTGGGGAACTCAGGGAGGAAGATCTTGACAGAGCCGGCCCGAGAATAAAAACAGGCGCCTATGTTATGGAGTACCGCAGCGAGGTGGAGATCAAGTATCTCCGCGGCAGCAGTCTCGGATACTATGAAGACAACAGCTGGCACAATGTGGAGCTGGATGGTCTTACAGTTGTGCCGGATGGACTTGGTACGGCTGTGGCGCAGATCCGTACAGCCTACGAGCACCCGCAGCTGTATCTGCCTTATTTTGTTTCTTCTGTCCCGTCTGAGGGACTGATGGTGGATGACGGCTATATCAAGAATAAGGACAAGGTGAAAGAATACACCGTGACCTTTGACCCGGAGCATACAGGCACAGGCTACCGCTCCGAGGAATACCGCGCCTTTGTGTATGATACCTATCTGCAGGTCCCGGAAGAACTCAGGGCGCCTTTGCAGCAGTTTATGGCTGACGCGGGGCTTTCACAGCCGGCGGCGTGGGAGATCTGTGAGCTGGTAAAAAACAATGCGGTCTACGACCTCAATACCCCGGCAGTTCCTGCAGGAGAGGACTTCGTTCTGTATTTCTTAACGCAGAGCAAACAGGGCTATTGCGTCCACTTTGCCTCTTCCGCGGTATTGCTCCTGCGGTGTGCAGGCTACCCTGCGCGCTATGTGACAGGCTATGCTGCAAATGGTGGAGCGGGGCAGTGGAACACCATCACGCTGGATCAGGCCCATGCGTGGGTCGAGTACTACGTGGACGGCATGGGGTGGATCCCTCTGGAACCCACTCCGGCGGCCTACCGGGAAGAGATGACGCAGCCGCCCGGACAAGAGCCGACACAGGATGAAGAACAGGATGATCCCGATGCACCGGACAAAGAGCCGACCATACCGCCGGAGCGGGAGGAAACACAGACCCCTTCCGTGCCGGAGGCACCTCAGTCCGGTGCGCGTGAAGGAAAGGGTGCATGGTGGCTCATGATGCCTGCTGCTGTGCTGCTGATCTTCCTTCGCAGACAGGCGATCTTGTTCTGCCGCCGTATGCGGCAGAAGCGGGCACACCCCAACAGAAAAACGCTGGATCTGTGGAACAGACTTCTGCAGCTTTACAAGGTGCAGGGACTTGCCGTTCCGGAGCAATGGATCTGTCTTGCGGAAAAAGCAAAGTTCAGCCAGCACCGCATTGGGGAAGAAGAACTGGCGCAGATCGCCCGGGCTGTTTGGGAGCAGACGGAACAGGTGAAAAAAGCACCGTTCCATCGCCGCCTGTGGTATCGCTACGGCTTAGTCCTGTACTGATCAAAAAAGCACTCAGTTCACAAGAACTGAGTGCTTTCGTTTATTGGATATGGGCATGGTCATTGATGTGATCCAAACAGTAGCAGTAGTAGCCGCTGCACTTGGAGCAATATCGGAACTCCAGATGGGGATGCTCCGTATCGGTACGCCCGCAGACTGTGCATTTGTGGCGGTACAGAGGCTTGGATGCCTTCTTCTGATAGTCCTTTGCCCAGTTGGCATTGGGGCGCTGTGCTCTGCGGTATCCACCGTTTGGCTTCATAAAGTCCGGCAGGACATTGACGATATCGCCTCCAAAGAAAATGAAGTAGTTGAGCAGGGCGAAGACCGGGAAGAAGTTCAGCCTTACCGCATCATAGATCGTCATGGCAAAATAGAACCATGCCAGATATTTCATCTTCAGAGGGATGATGAAGAACAGCAGCACTTGATTTTCCGGATACAGGGTGGCAAACGCCAGCAACAGACTCAGATTCAGTGAGGCGGAGGAGGCGTTGACATGCAGCAGAAGTGCTGCGATGTCCGTAATGATCACGCCGCACAGGTAGAACAGGTTAAAACGAAGTGTGCCCCAGCTGCCCTCGATGGCTTTTCCGATGAAAAAGTAAAAATACATGGAAATCGCAAGGAGAAAGATATTTCCGTACGACGGGATAAAGATGTAAGTCAAAAGCCGCCAGACTTGCCCTTGCAAAATGGCGTTTCTGTCAAAGCGCAGCGTGTGGTAAAAAAGATTACTGGGATCGATCTGCATGAACAGATATACCACAGCCATGCCGATGGCAATGACCAGCATCAGATTTGGGATGCCCTTGTAGCGGTGCTTGTAGCAGAACCGCTCGAAATTTCTGCGTAGATCTTTCAAGAGGAAGACCTCCTTTTTGTCATGAGGATATTGTAGCCTACTATGGATAAAAAGTCCATAAACGAATTATGAACTTTTTAACTAAAAAATACACAAAACCTCTTGACAAAAAACGATAAAAGTCTATAATGGCATTGTCAATTCAATAACCTTATCAAGAGTGGTGGAGGGACCGGCCCTATGAAACCCGGCAACCTGCGTTTGCAAGGTGCCAAATCCGGCGGTTGATAATCGGCAGATGAGGAAAATGCGTATGATCGCTTCGTCTGCGGACGAGGCGCTTTTTCTTTGTCAAAAACATGAAAGGAATGTCAAAATATGAGCATGAAAAGAATTTTTACATCCGAATCCGTAACAGAAGGCCATCCCGATAAAGTCTGCGACCAGATCTCCGACGGCGTTCTGGACGCTATCCTTGCCCAGGATCCCACGGCTCGTGTTGCCTGTGAGTGCGCCGCCACCACCGGTATGGTGGTGGTCATGGGTGAGATCACCACTTCCTGCTATGTGGATATCCCCAAGGTCGCCCGCGAGACTCTGTGCAAGATCGGCTACGACAGCGCCGAGGCAGGCTTCAACGGAAACACCTGTGCCGTACTGACTGCCATTGATGAGCAGTCTCCCGATATTGCCATGGGTGTCAACAATTCCTATGACGATGCCGAGCAGACCGGTGCCGGCGACCAGGGTATGATGTTCGGTTTTGCCTGTGACGAGACCGAGAGCCTGATGCCCGCTCCCATCGCCTATGCCCATGAGCTGAGCCTTGCTCTGTCCAAAGCACGCAAGAGCGGCAAGCTGAACTGGCTGCGTCCCGACGGAAAGAGCCAGGTGTCTGTGCAGTATGATGAAAACGGCAATGTGGAGCGTTTTGACAATGTGGTCATCTCCACCCAGCACAGCGAAAACATTGCCATCGAGGATCTGCGCGAAGCCATTGTGGAAGAGATCATCAAGCCCACACTGCCTGTAAATCTGATCGATGCCCAGACCAAGTTCTACGTCAACCCCACCGGTCGTTTCGTCATCGGCGGCCCTGTGGGCGATACCGGCCTGACCGGCCGTAAGATCATCGTGGATACCTACGGCGGCTACGCCAGCCATGGCGGCGGTGCCTTCTCCGGCAAGGATCCCACCAAAGTGGACCGCAGCGGCGCTTACATGGCTCGTTATGTTGCAAAGAATTTGGTGGCTGCCGGTCTTGCCAAGAAGTGCCAGATCGAGCTGGCCTATGCCATCGGTGTTGCCCAGCCTGTTTCTGTTCTGGTGGAGACCTTCGGCACCGGCGTCAAGTCCGATGCAGAGTTGAGCGAGCTGGTTCGCCGCGTGTTCGATCTGCGTCCCGCTGCCATCATCAAGACGCTGGATCTGCGCCGTCCTATCTATGCCCAGACTGCGGCTTACGGCCATTTCGGCCGTCTGGATCTGGACCTGCCCTGGGAGCAGACCAACATGACCGAGGCTCTGAAGAACAGCCTGTAACATCAAAAGCCAAGCGGCAGTGCCGCTTGGCTTTTTGGCTGAGTTGACAGAGTTTCATGAAAAGCTTATAATAAAATGTAATCTACTTTTGGGAGAATACCATGAAGCTACGGAATTTGCAGTCGTCGCTTGCGGCCTGTTTGCCGAAGTTCATACTGATTTTGTGTGTGTTGCAGCCTGTTCTGGACGTGGCGTCCTTCTGGCTGGATGCCCTGCAGCTGTCCAACGCACCCACTACGGCATTGCGGTTTGCTATGCTGGCTGTGGTGGTTCTGCTGGGTTTTGTGCTTTCCGAGCGGAAGGGATACTATGTTATTCTTGCGGCGGTTCTTGGACTCCTGACTGCCGGTCACATTCTGGCCTGCGCCCAATGGGGCTATGGTGCGCCCTTGACGGATCTTGCCAATACTCTGCGCATCTACCAGCTTCCCATGATGACGTTGGCATTCATCACCATGGTCAGGCGTGAGCCTGCTTGCATAGAGAGCGCAAAAAAAGGTTTTTTCATCTGCCTTCTGCTCTGTGCAGGCGTCGAGATCCTTAGCGTGCTGACCGATACCAATCCCTATACCTATCGTGATCAGAAGTCGGTTGGCATTTGCGGCTGGTTTTATTTTGCCAACTCTCAAAGTGCCATTTTGACTATGCTTGTGCCCGTGGCACTTTGCTGGGTGCTGGAAAAAAAGAAGAGCATGAAGGTCTTTGCTTTGACCTGTGCGGTGGGCTTTGGTGTTTTGTACTTTTTTGCCACCCGTCTTGCCTATGTTGCCATGATCGGTGTGGGCGTGGGACTTCCTGTTTGCCTTTTGATCATGAAAAAAACGCAGAAGCTTGATGTGAAAAAGCCCATTGCCATTTTGCTTGTCTGTACGGCAGTGTGCCTTGGGGCATACAGCCTTTCTCCCATGGAAAAGAACAACATGCTGGTGGAGCGCAACAAGCTCCTCAAACAGCAGGATATCGATGCCATGGTCGCTGCAGATGAAGCTGAGGCGCTGGAAGCAGGTCTTGAGGGTGAGCGGTTGGAGCTTGCCCGTATCGAGAGCGCCTATGAGGAATATCTGGAAGGGCCTACAGGGCACTTCGGTCTGGAACGAACCGCACAGCTGTATGATAACTCCACCGATGCCGGTGATATTGCCGATGTGCGTCGGGAACGGCTGAATTTCTGCAAGCTGCTGCTGGAAGATCAGCCCGGTCTGAGCTTCTGGTTTGGTATGGAGCGGGAGGACATGAGTCATAATGGCATTACCTACGATGTGGAAAACGATTTCCATGGTGTGTTCTATCTGGCGGGCGCTGTGGGACTGACGCTGATGATTCTGTTCCTCGGGTGGTTTCTTGTGCGCATCGCGTTGGCGCTGCTGCGGGATTTTACCCATGTCTTTACTCTGCAGGCGGTGGGCTGCGGCATGGCACTTTTGTGCTGCCTTGTTCATGCTTATCTGACTGCAGGTGTTCTGCGCCGCCCCAATGTGACATTCTATCTGGCTGTACTGCTGGCGATGGCGTACGGCATGACACAAAAAACGAGGTTACAAGATGAAACTTGACGCATTGCGCAAAAAACTGCCATGGTATGTATTTGCTTTGGTGCTGTTCCAGCCTGTTCTGGATTGTATCTCCTTCTGGCTCACCAGACTGGAACTGGGGAATTCTCTGACCTTGGTGCTCCGTCTGGGGGTGCTGGCTGTGACGGCGCTCCTTGGCTTTGTGCTTTCCCGACGCAAATGGGTGTATGCTGTGGCGGCAGCTGTGTGCATCGCCATTGCCGCCGGGCATGTGTATGCCTTGTATGACTACGGTGCGCCTGCAAGTATCGTGTCGGATCTGACGAACTATATCCGCGTGGTGCAGCTGCCGGTCATGACCTTGTGTCTGATCACCTTCCTGCGGGAAAACGAAGACAGCTATGCAAAACTCCGCCTCGGTATGGTGGGCAGCCTTGTGATCATTCTGCTGGTCACGGTGCTGGCATCTGTGACCGGTACGGAGCCGCACACCTATGTGGACGGCAAAGGCTATATCGGCTGGTTCAATACCACCAATGCCCAGAGCAATATCCTGTGCCTTGTGGTACCGACTGCCCTTGTGTGGGTGTACGAAAAAAAGGGGACAGACAGCGTGTGGTTCTGGCTGACGGCTCTGCTTGGCTTTGGCGCCATGTTCCTGCTGGGAACACGGCTGGCGCTGTTTGCCATGGTCGCCGCCGGCTTCGGATTGGGGCTGTCGCTCACCCTGATCGCGCCCAAGCTCTGGAAAAGAGGACTTTGTTTTATCCTTGCGGCAGTGGTCTTTGTGCTGCTTTTGCCCTGGTCTCCCATGAACAGCCATCAAGGCACTTTTGACAATGTGCAGTCCAACCGTCAGACCATTGCCGACAACAGACTGGAAGCCTACGGTCTTTCCAAGGATGCGACTGCAGAAGAAAAAGCTGCCTGCCCGGAGGCGCTGCACGATACTTATTATTATCATGCCTATGATTTTGTGAAGATCTTCGGTATGGAGCAGACTCTGGAGCACTATCACTATTCTTCCAATGTTGCGGAGATCACGGCGCAGCGCCCCAAGAAACTGCTGTTCGGCAGTATGCTCATGGAGAACTCGCCTGCTTCTGCCAAGCTGTTCGGTGTGGAGCTGCAGCGCTTCACCGTGGGGCGGAACAATTATGATGTGGAAAACGATCTTCATGGCATCTGGTTTTTGTATGGTGCTGTGGGACTGGGGGCGCTGCTTGTGTTCCTTGCCTACTTTGTGCTTTTGGTCATCCGTGCTCTTTGCAAGGATGCAAAAACATATTTCACCATGGATGCCGCGGGCTGGGGCGTGGGACTTGTGTGCTGTATGATGCATGTCTATCTCACGGCAGGTGTCCTGCGCCGTCCCAATTCGTCCTTCTATCTGGCGGCAGCCCTTGCTGCTGTATATTATCTGACCAAGGTCAAGTCTTACGGACAAGAAACGAGGTAACTATGCGCCTGAGCATTATCGTCCCTGTATATAATGTAAAAGAATATCTGCAGGGGTGTATCGATTCCATCCTTGCCAATGACTGCTCTGACTGCGAGATCATTCTGGTGGATGATGGTGCTACGGACGGTGTCTGTCCTGCCCTGTGCGATGAGAATGCTGCCCGCCATCCGGATCTGATCCGGGTGATCCATCAGGAAAACCGTGGTCTGGGCGGTGCGCGAAACACCGGACTTGAAGCGGCAAAGGGGGAGTATGTCCTGTTTGTGGACAGTGATGACACCATCGCGCCGCAGACACTGCAGGTCTTGACCGAGCAGGTGGAGAAGACCCATGCTGATATTTACAGCTTTGATTTCTGTTCCCATGACGGACAGGGCAACGAGACTGTGATGGAAGCTTCTGCCGGGCGGGAAGGTGTGTTCACGCTGGCAGAAGATCCTGACTTTTTGCTGTCCTTGCCTGCTGCGTGGGCACGGCTGTGGCGCAGAGATCTGTTTATCAATACAGGTATCCGCTATCCTGATCGTGTCTGGTATGAAGATATCCGCACCACCACAAAGCTCTTTGCAGCGGCATCTTCCATCGTTGTGCTGAAACAGCCGTTGTATTACTATCTGGCGCGACCCGGCTCTATTATGCGCAGCGGCAATCTGCTGCGCTGCCGTGAGATCCTCGATGCCTTCGATGATATCCTGCAGTGGTTTGAAGGGCACGGTTTGCTGGAGCGTTATTATAAGGAACTGTGCCGTCTGGCAGTGGATCACATCCGGCTTGCCGCCAGTATCCGTGTCATACGGCAGGATCCTCACTCACCCCTGGTTAAAGAGTTTGCACATTATATGCATGTTCATTTTCCGGACTGGAAGAAAAATCCCTATCTGGCAGATTTGCCCCGGAAGCATAAATTGCTTCTGTGGCTCATGGATCGTAAGTGGCACACGCTGATCGCCCTGCTGTTCCGGCTTGGCGGCAGCAAGTAAAAGGAGAAAAACAATGAAACGATGCCCCGAATGCGGCTTCAGAGCCAATGATCATACTTGTCCGCTGTGCGGTGTGAGGATGACTGCCTATCACGGAAATGTCCAGACTCACAGCCATACCCAGCAGGGAGAGCACTGCGTGCTGCCCAACCGGGAGCAGCCTGTGCAGCAAAAAAGAGAACAAGAAAACAAAGACTATACACCGCAGACCGGAAACACAAGACGCACTGCATCCGTCCCAAGCTTCTTCTATGTGATCGTGCTCTTGATCGTGTTCTCAGTTTTGCGTTCTTGTATTGCCGGTTGATAAAGGAGAACATTATGGAACGCCATGGCTTTATCCATGACATGCTGGATGTGAAGGTTTTGATCCTGTATGTCATGTCTTTGGTGGAGTTGCCGGTGACGGCACAGACGATTTATGAATTATGCCTGCAGGATGACTGCCTGAGTTATATGGATGTGCAGCAGGCGATCCCGCAGATGGTGGATACAGGCCACCTGCAGCGTGTGGCAGACGGAAAATTCCTGATCACGGAAAAGGGCAGAGATACGGAGCAGTTGACCAACGACTCCATTGCATTTCCGGTGCGCCACCGCGCCCAGGCAGCGGTGGAAGCACTCAACCGTGCCGCAAAGCGGGAACAGTTTATCCAAACGGAGATCCGCGCACAGGAAAACGGAGACTACGTGGTATCCATGCGTCTGAATGATCTGCACGGGCAGCTGATGCATCTGGAACTGACTATGCCCACCCGTCTGCAGGCAAAGAAAGTGGAGACAGCCTACCGCAACAATCCGGAGCTGGTCTACCAGGCTGTGATCATTGGCCTTGTGGATGACGAAACGGAAGGTACATAAAAATTTTTGTTCCATTTTCAGACAAACAACACGGTGCAACCGGCAAAGAATCGTGTAAAACGAGAAGAAATTGTATAAAAAGGCCGCCAAAACCCATAGGGCTTTGGCGGTTTTGCATATATTGGGGCTGGACTATTTCAGAATTTGTGGTATAATATGCACAAGGAACAACAGTTCCGTCCCAATAGAAAGGAGCGACGTCTATGAATTTCCGTTATGCTGAGAAGAAAGTGAGTCTGCCCGGCAATGTCCATGCCTATGCAGAAAAGAAGGTAACAAAGCTGCAGCGCTACTTCAAAGATGAAGCAGATGCTGTTGTCACCTTCAGTGTTGAGAAGAACAGCAACAAGGTCGAGATCACAGTCCATGCTTCCAACACATACTTCCGTGCCAGCGAAAGCACCTCTGATATGTTCGCCTCCATCGATGCCTGCGTCAGCACCATTGAGCGCCAGATCCGCAAGAACAAGACAAGACTTGCCAAGCGGATCCGTCCCGATGCCTTCATCCGTGATGTGGACACCATGTCCTCCTTCGTGCCCGATGAGCCGGAAGAGGAGAACTTCCAGATCATGCGCATCAAGCGCTTCAACATGAAGCTGATGACCAGAGAAGAAGCCATTCTGCAGATGAACCTGCTGGAGCACAGCTTCTTTGCCTTCCGCGATGAAGAGGCAGACGGTGCCTTTGCCGTAGTCTACAAGAGAAATGACGGCGGCTATGGTCTGATCGAAGACGCCGAATAAATACAAAATCACCAAAAGGAGGCAGTGAAAACTGCCTCCTTTCCGTATTTTGGGGAAGGGAGGAAAACGGGACACAAGCAGATGAATCATGTCAAGAAAAACGGCGAAAATTTGTGCATCCTTTGTGCAAAATTTTCTCAGATTTCTTGTTGACAAATAGCGGAAGCTTTGATATTATATCCAAGCTCACCGCGGACGCGGAGCGAAGCGAAAAAATAATTGAAAAGACTTGAAAAAAGTTCTTGACAATTAAAAATCGCTGAGTTATAATGAGCAAGCTCACTTTGTGAGTGACCGGTCAAAGCGCCGGAGTGTACCTTGTAAATTAAACAACGTAAACATGAACAAACACCTTGGACAATTTTTAAACAAGTTGTTCTTGAATGTCAATCATTGATTGAAAATGCGAGAATAGCCAACGAATTTCTTGAGTAATTGCTAGAGCAAATACTTGATAAAGATTTTAGAAGCTTCGGCTTTTAAGATATCATTTATTGAGAGTTTGATCCTGGCTCAGG
>JAGBBD010000022.1 GCA_017938625.1 Oscillospiraceae bacterium
ACCACAATAGGTAGCTCCGGCACCAGCGCCACAGCCAAGGTAAGAGATGCCAGACGCGATGCCTATCTGGCAGAGATGGGAGGCGGGACGATCACGACAACCAAAAACAATCCGACCACCACCACCTCGACGACCAAAAACAATCCGACCACCACCACGACCTCAACCAAGACGACCGGAAGCAATGGCTATGTGTCCACCTACGGCCCCAATGCCCTGTACACCGGTGCCGGAAACACAGCCACGTCCAACACCCAGTCGAGTACCGGGGGCACAAAGCAGACGAACGCCGGTACCGGCACAACGGCACCGACACCAACCAAAAGCACCGGCAGCAGCGGCAGAAGGACCGGCACAGGCGGTCTGCCAAAAGGGCTGAGTGCTGTGAGTCCACCCACAACTGCGCAGCGTTTGACCGATCGGGATGCCTATGACACCGGCGTGCGGAACGGATATGCAGAACGCCCTCAAAGCACCGGCAACGGTTATATCCTCCCACCGTTACCGGGCTTCGGTATGACAGCAAATCAGGAATACGTTCAGCAGACACAGTCGCAAAAGCCGATCATGGCAGCCGAAACACCGGCTTCCATCACATTCAATAGGTATAAAGAAAACCCCGGCTCATTTATCTATGACCATCAGAACGGCTTGCTGACAGACAATTCGGTCAATACAAAAAACACCCCCTCGAGCCAAACCTTTGCGCCCATGTTGTCGGATTATTCTCGCAAACAGGAGCTGGAGCAGCTGAAAGCCCAACCGGGAGTCATTCCCGTTCCCCAAAGAAACGACGATGGCAGTATAAAATATGTTATGCCAACCCCAAATATCATCACACAGCTTTCTCTTGCCCATCCTGCTTCAGTCAATGATACGCCCAAACGCAGCGGCTTCGATACCGTGCTTGATATGGTCAATCACGCTGCCGGAATATTTGTTACCGGTGTAAGTGGTTTTTTGGAGGGTGCCGCAAATTTCATCCCAGCGGTGGAAGGCTTTATTATGGGCGAGGATGACCCTTCCGCGACCTTCACAGGGCAGCTCCTTCAACCACTTACAACATTGACCGAGGCATTCAACGATTGGACACAACGAGAAACAAATCAGTCCGCGCAGAACTGGCAGCAGGATCTGGCGGACGAACCTGTTTTGCTGCAAAAATCAGCAAAGCTTGCCGTGTCTGCCATGGCGGCGCTTCCCTACCTTGCGGTCGTCCTTGCCAGTGGCGGCGGAGCGGCAGTGGCAGGCAGTACCACCACAGCAGCGAATGGTGCAACCGTTCTTAGCGGTGCAGGAAATGTTTCTTTGTCACAGCTGACCCAAAGTGCCGTTTCCCAAATGGTCACCAAGCCTGCCTGGCAGGTTTCCTTTGCCCAGTCTTACGGCAATTCTTACAACAATGCCAAAGCAAGCGGCGCATCGGAACTGGAAGCATGCGCCGCGGCTGTGCTTACTGCTTATATCAATGCCACCATTGAGCAGTCCGGCGGACTTGAGCAGCTGCCCAAGTCCTTGCAGCAGATAGACTTGCGTGATCCCCGTATGCTCCTTGACTGGCTGAAAGCCGGTGTTGCGGAGGGTGTAGAAGAAGCAGCGCAAGGGGTATCGGAACGAGCCATAGAGAAAGTTGTTTACGATCCGGACAAAAAAGTGTTCAGTCTGTCAGACTCCGATGCCGTATTCAGCGGCAAAGCCGGAGCCGAAGAGCTTGCAGGCGGCACGATTCTTGGAACACTCTTTTCCGCCGCAGCATCTGCAGGAAACAATATCATCAACACACGGCAAGTCGGAAAGAGAAATACGTCCGACAGCAATTTCGGCACAAAATCCGACAGCAGCATTGGCGCGGAGGATACCGGCAAGGTGATCTCCGATCACGGAATATCTCCGGTGGCAGCTGCACTGTCACAAGCATCCAAGGATGGACAAGCCGGTAAGATCATACGGGATTCCGGGAAAACCGCAGACCTCCTGCAGGACGGTCTGGCGATGCCGGAGGGGACACAGGCACATCAGCTTGCCGAGCAGCTTTCGGAGCAGTTGGAAACAGCGCTGACGGAAATGGGACTGGATGCAAGTGAACTGTACCATATGTCCCGGGCAGATCAGACGGAGCTCATACGGCAGGTCACAAACAAAACCCTCTCCGACCAGTCCGTCGGCGAACTGGCAAGGTTGGTAAATCAAGAATATTATCAAGACAAAGTAACATTAAATACTCCCGGAGAATACGGAGAAAAAGCAGTTCCTTACTCAGCGCGCAATATCGATATTGGAGAACGCTTGAAAAAGTATCAAGCTGAGCTCATTGCAGACGGAGACTTCGTCTGCAATGCAGTAGGCTCTTTTAAAAATGAAGACCTTGCTATTCTTACAGCTGAAACCGGTGTCGAATATACGGTTCTGACAATCGGAAACAATGCCTATCTTATCCGCGGAACAGAAAAAAGCACAACTATTCCAAATGATTTGCTCATCGCACTTAAAGAAAAACGAGGCACATTAGACAGTCATTCACATCCGTTTATTGGTGACTTAATCCCCTCAGAAACAGACAGAGAATTTTTGAGGATGTTGACATGGCAGAAAGATAGCCTTATAATTGACCCAACAAATAAAGGTGCAAGATATAACCCCGATGGCGTTATAGAAATGTTCAACATCGAAACTGTCCGCGACGAAAACTACTACGAAACATTATTTCAAGAATAAGGAGAATGTGCAATATGTTGGAGCAAAAAGAATTAAGAAGGATTGCGGTAAATGAGATTGTCCGCGTTTTCGGGCTCAAATATTTACAGGAAACAGATAAGATGTCCTGCACAAGCGAAGGCATGGTAACAGATGATACCTATCAGTTGTTTTTGGGAATAAAAGGTTCCAAAGACCTTCCCGGTCGCAAAGCTACGGAAAAAGGCTGGGTCGTATATGGATTGATCCGGGTGGATGCTTATACCGGAGTTATTAAATCCTTTGAATATGAGTTAGAGTAAAGACAGCTAATATAAAGCGCCGTGCATTTGCACGGCGCTTTTCTTCTTGTATCGCTTTGGGCGCTGACGGAAATGGGACTGGATGCAAGTGAACGGTACCATATGTCTCGTGCAGACCAGACGGCACTCATCGGGCAGGCCACAAACAAAACCCTCTCCGACCAGTCCGTCGGTGAACTGGCAAGACTGGTGGAAGGGGTGCGTTTGACAGATGAACCGGACTATGGTATGGTAAAAAAGTTCAGCAACGAAGAGGTACGTCGTATGTATGTAGATCAGGTTTCTAAAATACATGAGTCTATAGATCCGTCGCTGCCTCTGGAAGAGCGGGCTTTGCTTGCATTTGAGGCAAGAAACAGCCTTAGAACACAGGCAAGGGATCATATGGCAGATACCAAAACACGAAAAATTCTGGACGAAAATAAACCAAACCTCAGCTTTGATGATTTGCTAAAGTCAAAGATGGAAAGAAAAGGTTTGACAAGAGAAGAGACTCTTCAAGATATATACATAACAGCTACTACAACTAACCAGAATGTCAATTCTATGTTTGGAATAGGAGTGAAGTAAATGAAAAAGTATAAATATTCATACAACATTGAGAAATTTGCAGACAATGAGGCTTTTCTACAGGCTTGTAGAAGAATTGAACAGGCGGGGATTACCGATCTTCAAAAAGAGCAGCTTGCTGTTGATGTTGACGGCTCTCTGCTTCAGCTATATTACGTACCCCATGGTAGAATTATTGTATTCAACGATTACTATGTCGGTGCTGTCTATGTAGACTCTGACATCGATCTTTCTCACTTGTTCACCGTGGCCTCATTCTGACAAAATCATTTGCAAAAGTCAGAGATGATGAGGTGTTTTTCTATGAAGAAAATTAAACGAGTAAAGGTACGTTTTATTGCCGATGTGCGGTGCGCTTATTTGAAGAAAGGAGAAATCTACGAAGCCTTCCGTCCCCTTGACGACATTAAAGGGAACTGGTGGGGAATTTATATTGCAGAAGACGATGATCCGGGAGATTATGCATTTCCTTCGGAATGGTTTGAATTGGTTGAGGAATAACTTGACAAGGTGTGGTTTCTATGAAAGTAAAAGAACTCAGACAAATCATATCAATATGTATCTTCCGGAAATGAAAAGGCAACCATTATTTTTGCAGAGGAGATGAATGAATATGTATGATATTTATGCCCCGATCATTCCCCGTGTGGGTATGGGCGGCTTCTTATTGAATATGTCAAAGCAAGAGGCGGAAAAAGTTTTGGGATATCCCTTGGGTGATGGCGAAAACATGCACAATGGTGCTTGGAAAAAATACATGATTGATGACGCGCTCACCCTGTTTTTCTCCGTTCAACAAAACAAACTTAAGGCGATTGAAACGGAAAAAGATTATAAAGGGTTGGTTTTGGGAAGAATTGGAACTTCAACAGATGAAGCCGATCTTTTGCGCTTAGATCCAACCTTGGTTTACGATGAATTTGAAGAAGTCTATGAGTCAAAGGAACATCACTATCAAATCGAAACCTGTTTGCCTGAAGAAAAAGCAAGATGGATATCCATTTCAACCGAAGACTGGAGCGAAAGCAGGATGATCGATCAATAAGCGAAAGCGCCGTGCATTTGCACGGCGCTTCTTCCGTTTTTATATACGAAGCTCTCTTTTGTTCTTTCCGCACACGCAGGTGGAGGTATAATTGGGGTTTTCTCTGCCGCAGGTACAGTGCCATTTTCCGGCGGTTTTGATTGAGGGTGTTCGGACTGCTGCGGGGACTTGATGTTTTTCTCTGCCGCAGGTGCAGATGGGAGCATAGGCAGCATTTACCCTGCCGCACAGACAGCGCCAATAAGCGTCTTCCTCGGAGATATTCTCTCTGATTTCCATCGGGACTTGTTGTTTGCTCATTCCGCAGACACAAGTATCGGTGTACGGGAGATTAATTCTGCTGCAGCTACACTTCCAAACAGGTTTTTTCGGCAGTTTTCCCGGGCAGGTTCTTCGTTTGAGTTCTTCCAATTCAACTTCTGCCTGAAATTCTTTCGCTTCTTCGATCCAAGACCCGATAGAGTTGATGCCGCTATAGTCGAAGTATTTTTCCCAACGAATGATTACGATTAAATACATAATAATTGCATCCACAAACACGGGGAAATCATCCCTTTTGATGCCCATTTGTGCAAGAGCACGATCACGGCGAATGCGGTGGTGGATCCAATAGCAAAGAGGACCTATGGGTACAAGCAGAATGACAGCCACAAAAATAAGCAGGCATAACAATAGCGTTGATACATTCACATAGTCACCCCCTTAACTTTCATTATCTCACAGAACGATTTCTCCGTCAAGGCAATGCGCAGAGCCTCTGCAGGACGGTCTGGCGATGCCGGAGAAGACGCAGGCGCCCCATTTTAGATTATCCGTTGTCAACTTTCGCCAATCGTGGTAAAATAAAAAAACAACAGGAGGTGCGGATATGATCAATGTGGATATTTCCAATGTATGGACCTGCGTGTCGCTGCCGGATCTTTTGGGCAGTGAGCAGGAGGTGTTTGATGCCCATCTGCGCCTGCGCGACAACACGCCGGAGGGGCCCGATCATATGGGCTGGCTCAATATGCCAGGTACTGCCAGCGGCAGGATGATCTATGGTATCCGGGAGGCGGCAAAGCGTATTTGCGGGAACTCTGATATTCTGGTGGTCTGCGGCAGCGGCGGCACGTACCTTGGTGCCAAAGCAGCGGTGAAGGCGCTGGGGAATGAAACGGACACACGGCTTTTGTTCGTGGGACAGAGCTTGTCTTCGGCAGAATTTCTGGAGCTGGGGCGCGTTTTGCAGAATAAGGATTACAGCTTGTTTATCATTTCCGCCGATGGCGCCGCCATGGCGACCAACATCGCGGTGCGCAGCCTGCGCTGGATGATGGAGCGCAAATACGGCGCACAGGCAAAAGAGCGCATCTGCGTGGCGACCATGGTGGGCACGCAGATGCACACCATGGCGCAGGAGGAGGGCTACACCCTGTTCCCGCTGCCCAAGCAGCTTGGGGGTGCTTCAAGCGCCTTGACGTCTGCTGCGTTCGTGCCCATGGCGGTGGCAGGAATCGATCCTCTGGCGGTGCTGGAAGGTGCGGCAGAGAGCCATTGGGAACTGGATATCCGCGCTTTTGAAAATCCGGCATGGATCTATGCAGGGATTCGCCATGCGCTGATGAAGCAGGGCAGAAACCGGGAACTGCTTTGTCTGACCGACCCGGGACTGCAGGCATCGGGATATTGGCTGCAGCGGATGGCATGGCAGCGGCAGGTGGATGTGTCTGTGGAGACGGTGCTGCTTCCCGGAGATCTGGATGCCATGGATGCCATGGCGACCGATCCGCGCAGCCGTGCCTTTGAAACGCTTTTGCACTTTGCCGGTGAGACCAGAAGAGTTCCCGTGGAAATGGACTGGAAGGACTATGACGGTCTTGGTTTCCTCTCCGGCAAAACGGTGGAGGATGTGGAGCGGGGCATGGTGCAGGCACTGATCTCGGTCCATAATGATGCCGGTGTTCCCATTCTGGATGTGGACGCAGGAACGCTGACGGCTGAAAACTACGGTGCCATGGTCTATTTCTTCGAGTTGGCAAACGCGCTGAATTCCGTCATGAATGACCATGACCCCTTTGCACCGTTTGGCGGTACGGTCGCACAGACGGCGATGAGGCTGCTGGGCGGCGCCTGTTGATCGGGATGTAGATTCTTTTGTTTGTAATTTGGCAAAACTAACACTTGTATTCAAGCGCCAAAACTGATAGAATGTTACAAAGGGGACAAGACTTCCCCATGGCAAATAAGGAGGGTTTCCTATGGTTAAGGTAATCGCCGGCCTGAAAGGTTCCGGTAAAACTAAGAAATTGATCGATTCCATCAACACTGCAGTCAAGACTGAATCCGGCAGCATGGTCTGCATCGAAAAGGGCAGCGCCCTGACTTTCGACATCGACTATCGTGTCCGCCTCATCGACGCCAGTGAGTACGATATTGGCAGCTACACTTTCCTCAAGGGTTTCATCAGCGGCCTGCACGCAGGTAACTTTGATATTTCCCACATCTTTATCGACGGTCTGTTCAAGCTGTCCGGCACCAACGACGGCGAAGAGACTGCCGCATTCCTGGCATGGTGCGAAGCTTTCGGTGAAGCCAACAAGATGGAGTTCACCATCTCTGTTTCCGAAGATCCCGCAAAGCTGCCCGAGAGCGTTACCAAGTTTATCTGAGTTTGAGTATAACAGACCCGGTCGGATCGTTCCGACCGGGTCTTTTTGTCAGCTTTCCAGTTGTCTTCCGAGGAAGCCGGATACGGTCTGTACCAGCTTCTGCTCCGGCTCTGTCAGGGGAAGATCCTGCTCTTCCAGCAGAATCATCACGCAGCCCATCACATCGCCCTCGGACAAAATGGGCGACGCCACGCCGAGGTGATATTTTTCCACATGATCGCTGACCCGGATGCGGCTGTCACCGGACTGGTAGCGATAGGTCTTTCTGCCCTCCATGATCTGCTCCAGCTCCTGGGAGTTGCGCTTGTCCATCAGATCGCGCTTGGAGGTACCGGAAACGGCAATGATGCTGTCGCGGTCGCTGACCACAGCAATGTGCCCGGTGTTCTTGGAAATAGACTCGCAGATCTGCGTTGCAGCCTCTGTCAGATCCCCCATGGGGGAATACTTCTTGAAGATCACCTCGCCGTCGCGCTCGGTGTAGATCTCCAGCGGGTCGCCCTCGCGGATGCGCAGGGTGCGTCTGATCTCCTTGGGAATGACCACCCGCCCAAGATCATCAATTCTTCGGACAATGCCCGTTGCTTTCATATATCAATCTCTCCTCATTTTACAAATTACGATGCTATTATTTGTAAGCAGGCAGAGATTATACCGATTTACTTTTCTTCCTGTAATCATACACCCTGGATAGACAACAAGAAAGAGTTTGCAATATCTTAGAGCCATGTGGAGGTAAGCGAAGATACCGTTAAAGGAAAAAACTTCGGTAACATTATTATCGAAACGGAAAGAAAAAGATATACATTTCGGCATATTCCATTTTTAGATGGCTGGTTTTTCTATATTGTGGATGAACTGGAAGAGCAGATCAAAGAAAATGATATTTTCGTTGATCTGAGTGAGGCTACAATGTTTGATAAAGCCTTTGGATATGATTGCCTCTTGGTGGAAAGTGTATAAAATCCAAAATAAACAGCGAGGTGTTGAACACCTCGCTTTCATTATAGGTTTTTCTCAGACCTCCGGGTCAAAGGACGGCATGAGCTGGAGTTTGAAAAGGTTATTTTTGTGCTTGGTGTCGATGAGCTGTTTTTTGGCAGCGTCTTCTATGATGCCTTCGCGGATATAGACATCCAACTCCGCATAGGTGAAGCCCAGGTTTTCCTCATCGGTTTTGCCGCACAGGCCGTCGATGGGGACTTTGTCCACCAGGATGTCCGGCAGACCCAGAAGTCTTCCGATCTGTTTGACCTCGGTGACCGTCAGGTTGCACATGGGAGAGAAGTCACCGGCGGCATCGCCGTAGCGGGTGGAGTAGCCCACCCAGTCCTCAGACAGGTTACAGGTGTTGACCACCCGACCGTTGCAGCTCTGGGACACGGCGTAGAGGGTGGACATGCGAATTCTGGGCGGAAGATTGACGCGGCTCTGGGCGGAAAGCTCCAGCTCTTCTGGCAGGCTGCCCAGAAGACCGTCAACGGCATCCTTAATATTGACAACATAGTGGCGGATGCCAAGGTGATTCACCAGCAGCTGCGCCATGTCGATATCGTGCTGCTGACCGCAGGGCATGAGCACACCGATGACACGATCTTTGCCAAGGGCTTCCACGCACAGGGCGGCAGCCACAGAGCTGTCCTTGCCGCCGGAGATGCCGATGACGGCATTGCAGCCGGGACCGTTGTGCTCAAAAAAGTCGCGGATCCATGCAATACACCGATCCTTTACCTGTGCTGCGTCAAACGTATAAGCTTTCATAGATTTTCTCCTTTCAGGAAACAGACTGCAGGGCTTTTTTGTAACCCTCCGGGTCTTTGATGTAGGCAAGTCCGTGCCCCGTATCGGGCACGGTGAAGAGCAACTTGTTGGGGGAACTACAGGCTTCGTAGTTTTCTATGCTCATCCGGCAGGGCACAAAATCGTCTGTCTCTCCGTGAGCGAACACCACCGGCACGGTCATGGTTTTGACGGCTTCTATGGGCGAGAAGCTTTCCGGGTCGAAGCCACCGTAGAGAATGGCGCCCAGACGGACAAAGGGATAGAGCAGCTTCGCCGGCAGCTTCAGCTGACAGATGACCTTTTGGATAATGGCCCTGGGGGAGGTATAGCCGCAGTCTGCCACCACACCGATGACCTGTTTGGGTAAGGGGGTTCCTGCTGCCATCAGCACAGTGGAAGCGCCCATAGAGATGCCGGTCAGATAGATCTTAACGTCTTCGCCAAAATAAGAGATCATAAACCGCACCCAGTCCAGACAGTCACGATGTTCGTTGATGCCAAAGGAGATCACTCTGCCGCCGCTTTTGCCGCTGGTGCGCTGATCCACTACCAGAGCGCTGCGCCCAAGGGAGAAGCAGCGCTGCACGCCGCCGCACAGATCCCGTCTGGCGCTGCCCCGATAGCCGTGAAACATCAGCTCGATGGGTGCGCCGGGCGCATATTCATAAAAATTTCCATAAAGCTGCAGCCCGTCAAAGGAAGTGATGGAAAGCTCTTTGTGGACCAGTGCGTCCGCTTCCTTCATCCATTTGACCATGATTTCCCGATGAGGCTCATAGATCTTCCCCGGCGGGATGGCGTAGGGATCGGGATCTTTGCGCTGCTTTTTTGACACGTAAAATGCCAGACGGAAGCACACATATGCTGTCAGCAGTATGGCGCAGAGAACTAAGCAGAAAACTAAGAATATATGTTTCAAATCATCGTCTCCTTTTCCTTATTATAGCACCGGGATCTTTTCCTTGCAATCATAAGGAAAATCTTGTACTATATCACCAAGAAAGAAGAGGAGTGTGAGGCATGGAGGTCAATTACAAAAACAAAAAACGTTACAAAACCGCGAAATATCCCATCCGTCAGCCTGTGATCATTGTGTGGCTGATCTGGCTCTTGAGCAAGTTTGCCCTGCTGGGGAAACGATACAAGGTGGAGAAGATCAACATGGAGGGGCTGAAGCCGCCCTATCTTCTCCTGAGCAATCATATGTATTTTATTGATTTTGAGCTGGCGGCCATGGCGACTGTGCCCTACCGGGTCAACAATGTGGTATCCATCGACGGTTACTACCGCCGCCCGTGGCTCATGGAGCTGATCGGCGCCATCTGCACCAGAAAGTTCACCATGGATCTGCATCTGGTCAAGTCCATCAACAAGGTGCTGCGCCGTGGCGATATTCTGTCCATGTACCCGGAGGCCAGATATTCCCCCTGCGGAACGCTGAGCTATCTGCCGGAGTCCCTGGGCAAGCTGATCAAAATGAACAAGGTGCCGGTCGTGGTAGTCGTCCATCATGGCAATCATCTCCATTCGCCGTTCTGGAACTTCCGCAAAAAGCGCAAGGTGCCTCTGCACACCACTGTGACCCAGGTGCTCACAGCCGAACAGATCAAGTCTATGAGCGTGGAGGAGATCAACGAAGCGGTCAAAAACGCCATGAATTACGACGACTACCGCTATCAGAAGGAAAACGGTATTCTGATCACGGAGCCGTACCGTGCCGAGGGACTGCACAAGGTGCTCTATCAGTGCCCCCACTGCATGACCGAGAGCCAAATGGCATCCGAGGGCACGCAGATCTTCTGCCAAAGCTGCGGCAAGCGGTGGAACTTGAATGAGGATGGTACGTTGTCCGCGCTGGAGGGGGAGACGGAGTTTTCCCATGTGCCCGACTGGTTTAGCTGGGAGCGGGAGCAGGTGAGAAAGCAGGTGCAGGATGGCACGTATTTCTTTGAAGACGAGGTGGAGGTCTTCTCCATGCCCAGATGCTGGAAATTTGAAAAGCTGGGCAAGGCACGTTTGCGCCATGACGGGGAGGGCTTCCGGCTGACGGGACACTACCGCGGCGAGGATTATACCATCTGCCGTACCCCCATGCAGACCAACAGCCTGCACATTGAGTACGACTACTGCTATCTGCGTCCGGAGGACTGCGTGGATATTTCCACAGAAAATGACAGCTTCTATTGCTATCCCACCAAGCAGAACGTGGTCACCAAAATGGCATTTGCCACAGAAGCGCTGTATGAGATGAACTACAAAAAAATCAAGGCATAAAAATGTGCTCCCCTGCGTTTGCAGGGGAGCACATTTTTTAGTTGAAGGGAAGATAGCGGTCTTCCTGAGAGGCGGTGGAGACGACGCCCGGCTCGTAGACTTCCTTCCACCAGCTATTGGGCTTGGTGTAAAGGCCCATTTCATCGGGGGTGATGCCGACAAACTGAGACTGAGTACCCTTAATGTCAATGCCCTCATCATCCATGGTCACGATGGCATAGACGGGATCCATGTAGGGAACGACATATTTGATATTGGGATACTTTTCATCGATCTCCTTGCCGTAACGGCCCTCCACAATGAAGTCCACATCCAGCCAGATGCAGTCCATGGAGTTGATCTGCACAAACCAGATGTCGTCCTCTTTGGTGCACAGATCCATGTGATGATGACCGTTGAAGCAGGCGGCAACGCCCTTGGGAGCGGCCTTGAGGATCTGGCGGACTTCCTTCCAGTTTTTGATCGCCCAGCTCTCGGGCAGGGTGGAGAGCGTCTGGTGGGAGAAAATAACCGAGGGGTTTTCTGCCTTGGCAAGATCCTCCTTCAGCCACTGTATCTGCTCTTCCGGCAGCCAGGGCAGGGACATGTTCTCATCAAAACCTACCTCAAAATAGTTGCCGTTTTCGTAGGCGTGCAGATTGCCGTCTGCATCTTTGAAGAAGCTGCAGTCCAGCACGATGAAGTGGAAGCCGCCCATGTCGAAGGAGTAGTAAGAGCCGTTTTTGGCTTCGATAAAGGAAAGCAGCTCCTGCTTGGAGCACATATCGCACTCATGGTTGCCCAGAACGTGATAAGAGGGCTTCTCAAAGTCATTGAACATTCTCAGAATAGCGGGCTTGTCGGCATAGGTCTTGACCTTCAGCGCATTGGCGATGTTTACGGGCTGATGCTCCGGGGTGCAGTTGACCTTGCGGTTGTCATCGGGATAGCAGAAGTCGCCCAGATGGATGATGAAATCCACATCCTCTTTGCGGCAGTGGTCGAGGAAAAGCTGCAGTCTCTCCTGCGTGTCGTGCATGATGTCCACGTGCAGATCCGCGAAGACACCGAATTTTACTTTGCGTGCCATAAAACCATCCTTTCACAAAAACAAAGATGCAGTTTCCTGACGAAACTGCGTTTTTTGTATTTTGTCGCTATTATAGTTTGAAAAAACAGAACTGTCAATGGGCTTTGGAGAGAAAGATTTGGTATAAGGTGTGTTGTTTTCGGAAAAGAAAAGACTTTCGACCAAAGCCGAAAGTCTTTTGCCGGTTAATCGGGGAGCAGGTTTTTGGTGGAATAGCGCTGGTAGACATTGTAGGGCTTGAAGCCCTCGGCATATTTTACGCCGCACTGGTAGCCGCGGTACTTGTCCCACGTCTGCACCATTTCACAGAAGTCCACATTGTCGTGATCCATCATCCACTTGACCTGGCTTTCGTGGCAGCACACAGCCTTGAGCTTCATTTCCTCCTGCTGTGTGATGTCCACATAATGGGTGGGCTGGAAGCCCAGACCGCCGCAGACATCCATGAAGAACACAGGGACAAAGCTGGAAAACGGCTCGTATTTTCTGGGGCGGTGAGAAATGCCGGAGCAGAAGCTGCCGTTGGTCACGATGACGCTGGCTTCCTCATGGTCGCGCATATAATCCTTGGGATTGTGGGTGAAGATCACGTCGGGACGGACGTAGCGGACAATGTCTGCCATCTCATCCATCACAGCAGGATCGTGGGATGCCACGGTCAGATCATCGATATCCAGATTGAACACTTCCTTGGCGCCAAGGAACTTGCCTGCTGCTTCTGCCTCTTTGGCGCGCATGGCGGCAAGGGGGCCCGGTTCAATGACCACATGACCCTGACAGCCGTTTGCCACATGACCGGTGTAGACCTCCGCACCCTGTTCCACATACTTTCTGACTGTGCCGCCGGCGTAGCATTCCACATCATCGGGATGGCAGCCCATAAAAAGAACTCTCATAGTATTCTCCTTAAAAAGGCTCCCCGGAAGGGGGAGCCTTTCGTAATTTAATCGGGAAGCAGGTTTTTGGTGGAGTATCTGGGATACACGTTGTAGGGCTTGAAGCCTTCTGCGAAGGCAGCGCCGCACTGGTAGCCGCGATACTTGGAGCAGGTCTTGACCATGTCGGCAAAGTCGATGCCGTCGTGGTCGAGCATCCACTTCAGCTGGCTCTCGTGGCAGTTGAGGGCTTCCATCTTACGGTCGATCTGAGCCGTCACATCCACATAGTGGGTGGGCTGGAAGTTGACGCCTGCCAGAGTGTCCATAAAGAACACGGGGATAAAGCTGGAGAAGGGCTCATACTTTCTCTCACGATGGGAAATGCCGGAGCAGAAGCTGCCATTGGTGACGATGCGGCTGGTCTCGGTGTGATCGAGCATGTAGTCGTCATCGTTGTGGGTGATGATCACATCGGGGCGCACATAGCGGACATAGTCTGCCACGGCGTCCATGATGGCGAAATCATGGGAGTTGATCTCCAGATCGTCCACATCGAAGTTGTGCACTTCTTTGGCGCCCAGAATGGCACCGGAGCGCTCAGCTTCCAGGGTACGCATGGCGGCCAGAGGGCCGGGCTCGATGACCACATGACCCTGGCAGCCGTTGGCGATGTGGCCCATGTAGACCTCAGCGCCCTGATCGGCATATTTTCTCAAGGTGCCGCCGCAGGCGATCTCCAGATCGTCGGGATGGCAGCCGATTGCTAAAACTCTCATTTGCGATTACCTCTTATTTCTTCACTGCGCCGCCGGCCAGCTCAACTTCCTTCTTGACCAGTCTGACGGATTCGATGGCATCGGCCAGAGTGGCGATGGACAGATCGTTCTTGCCCTGCAGACCTTCCACGAAGTACTTCAGCTCGGTGTAGTAGCCGCCCAGAGAGGAGATGTTGCCGCCGATGTCGTTCTCACCCTCGTATTCCTTGGGCAGTTCGGCAGGATAGGAGCCGCCTTCCTTGGGGTACACGGTGACCACGCCGTCCTTCAGCTGCACGGTGGCCTTCTCGAACTTGACAATGTAGTCAGCGGTGAAGGGGAAGTCAGCGGGATAGTCCCAGCAAGCTTCTGCAGTAACAGCTACGCCGTTGCCGTAATCGTACTGGGTGTAGATCTGCTGGATCACGCCGTCAGCATCGCGGTTTGCCATGGACTGCATAGCCTTGGGCTCGCCCAGGATGTAACGGACGAAGTCAGCATCATGCACATGCATATCCACGGTGACGGTACCGGACTGATCGGGGGTGTGCAGCCAGTTTTCCCAAGCCCAGGTGGGCAGGTTGCTCAGACGGCGGAAGGATGCGGAGCGGAGCTCGCCGAACTCCTTGGAATCCACAACGCCCTTGAGCCAGAT
The DNA here is from genome assembly GCA_017938625.1 of Oscillospiraceae bacterium. Lineage (GTDB taxonomy): Bacteria > Bacillota > Clostridia > Oscillospirales > Oscillospiraceae > Avoscillospira. The sequence goes on from JAGBBD010000022.1 coordinate 14,676, forward strand.
GTAAGCGGAGAACTGACGGATGACCTGACCGATCTGAACCTTGACGCCGGTCTCCTTCTCGGTCTTGAGCAGCTCTTCCATTTCCTCTTCCTTCAGACACACGGGCTTTTCCAGGAACAGGTTCTTGCCTGCCTTCATGGCAGCAACGCCATGGGCAGCGTGCAGATGAGTGGGCAGGCAGACGTCGATGACGTCCACATCGGCCTTCTCGATCAGCTCCATGCCGGTGGCATAGATCTCAGCGCCGGACAGGTCAGCCAGCTTCTTTGCAAAATCGGGGCGCACGTCAGCAACAGCGGTCACCTTGACGCCTTCGCCTTCCAGAGCCTTGTAGCAGGCAGCGTGCATGCCGCCCATAAAGCCGCAGCCGATCAAACCAACTTTAATCATAATTAAAATTCTCCTTTCAGAATACGATCCATGGATGCAGAGGTGTTGTAAATGATCTGGTCAGAAGCATAGGTGTACTGGGGGATCATCTCGCCGGCAGCCCAGCCTTCGTAACCAACATTCTTGAAAGCCTGCATGACTGCGGGCCAGTTGACATCGCCTGCCAGCAGATCCACGATGGCGTTCAGGCCGCCGGGATTGCGGCGATAATCCTTGAAGTGTACCTTGAAGATGCGCTTGCCCATGATCTTGATCCACTGCTCGGGATAGCCGGTGATGCACATATTGCCGGTATCCAGATAGATGCCCACATTGGGAGAGCCGACCTTGTCGATAAAGTCACGGAATTCCAGAGGAGACAGCAGGAAGAAGTTCCAGACGTTCTCCAGACCGATCTGTACGCCTGCTTCTTCGGCGATGGGAGCCAGCTTCTTCACAGCTTCCAGAGCGCGGTCATAGACCACATCGTAGTCATTGACAGCCAGATGGGGGGCAAATTCCACGGACACGGTGCCGGGGATGATGAGAATGGTCTCACAGCCCAGAACCTTGGCGCAGTGGATCTGACGAACGATAACATCGAAGGCTCTCTGGCGCTCGGCGGGATCGTCGGAGGTCAGGGAGTTATCCCAGCACAGGCCGCAGGACAGACTGGGAAGCTTAAGACCCAGTTCTTCGGCATAGGCCTTGATGCTCAGCAGTTCTTCATCGGAAGAGGTCATGGAGATCTCGCCCTCGGCGCCCAGAGCCAGCTCAATGCCTTCGAAACCGGCATCCTTTGCCAGCTTCATGGCTTCACGGTTGGTCTTGCCCACGAAGGACCAGATGTTAATGGATTTTTTCATGGTAGATCATCCTTTCACTTTTTATACTTTCTGACTACCATTTTAATATTATTTTTGAAAAAAGACTTTATAAATTGTGACAATGATTTTATAATATAAGCGCATGATTGGAGGGTAGTCATATGGGTTTGTACCAAATGCACAAATTGGAGCCACTGTTTTTTGTCAAAGGGCTGGAAAACGTGGCGCAGTACGATCTGCCGGCGGACTTTGCCTTTGACGGCGAGAGCCATGACAGCTGGGAGCTGACCTATGTGGACAGGGGGCAGATCGTCATTTCGGTCAAAGGAGAGAACTATCTGCTCAAGGCAGGGGAGATGGTGTTCTACACGCCGGGAGAGTTCCACTCTATCCATCTGATGGAGAAAAAGCCTGCCACCATCATCGTGGTGACCTTTAATTGTGACAGCCCCGGTATGGATATGGTGCAGGAAAAGATCCTCTTCCTCGGCGCGGAGGAAAAGCGCTGCCTTGCCACCATCGTGCAGGAAGGCGCAAGGACCTATGCCCATTTTGATAACATTCCACCTTTCGTCAACATGGAAAAGGTGAAAAACCCTCCCTTCGGTTCGGAGCAGATCATCAAAAACGCCTTGGAGCAGCTTTTGATCTATATCTGCCGCCGTGGAGATAATATCGGCATGGATCTGCGTGTGCTGACGGACTCTCTGGAGCCGGCAGGCTCTCTGGCAGAGCGGGTCAAGACTTATATGCAGGACCATCTGGCGGAAAAACTGACGCTGGAGGTCATTTCGGAAGCCCATAATATCAGCATTTCTCAGCTCAAGCGTATCTTTAAAGAGCAGACCGGCACATCTGTTATCTCCTGCCTGATCGATCTGCGCATCCGTGCGGCAAAGAAGCTCATCCGGGAGGGAGAGCTGAACTTCACCCAGATCGCGGAAGCTGTGGGATACGATAATATTTATTATTTTTCCGCCATGTTCAAAAAGCAGACCGGAAAGACGCCTACGGAGTATTCCAAATCCGTGCGAAGATAAATAGAACACGCAGCAGGTATCCCTGCTGCGTGTTCTATTTATTATATATGGTATGTCAGTTTTTCTTTGCTTTTTTATTCTTTACCTTCTGCCATTGTGCTTTGGCTTTTGCGTGCAGGTCTTTCAAAACACCCAGGGTCTTTTCATCGTGAGGGAAGAGCCTTTTGAGCAAAAAGACAGCGATGGCGAAGGTGATAAGCTTTTCCGGCGTTGCCGGGATCCACAAAAGTGCCATATAGCCGCCGCCCACGGCGATCATCCACTCGATCTGCAGGGCAGTACCCAGCGTAAACAAAATGTACGACCAGCCGTTGGTGATCATCCAGCCGATGCCGAGGCACAGCAGCAGTCTTGGATTGAGGAAAAACCGCAGGATCTTGATGATTTTCTCTTTCAAGCAATCAACCTTCCAAGATCGGCAGCAGCTCCATAAGGTCGCCGATCACATAGTCACATCTGGGGTCACCGTAGGCATCGCCCACAAGGCAGGTGTCAATGCCGGCATTTCTGCCGCCCTGCATATCGGAGGTCAGACTGTCGCCCAGAACGATACACTTGCTTTTGTCCACATCTCCGATGGCAGCAAAGACCTTGTCGAAAAATTCCTTTTCCGGCTTCTTGCAGCCCATCTGCTCAGAGATGAACACGCCGTCAAAGTAAGCGGAAAGTCCCGACTTTTCCAGCCGCACCTGCTGGGTCAGAGTCACGCCGTTGGTCAGGGCATAGAGCTTGTACTTGCCGCGGACGGCATTTAAAAACTCCATGCAGTGGGGGCGGTAGAAAATTTTGGACTTGAGCCCTTCCACATACAGGTCATTGGCAAACAGGGAATCTGCTTCCACACCGTAACGCGCCAGAAGCTCCCCAAAACGTGTCTCAAATATATAACTCTTGGGAATTTCGCCTTTTTCATAGCGCTTCCACAGTGCGTCATTGAGCGTGAGGAATGTCTGCAGGCACTCCTGTGTGTATTCGATGCCGTAGTAGTTCATGACGTTTTCCACACCTGCGGCAGAGCCAAGGTCAAAATCCAGCAGGGTATTGTCCACGTCGGTCAGAATGATCTCATAGCCCATAAGGTGCCTCCCGGGAAATGTTTTCCACATTGTATCACAAAATGCCAAGGTTTTGTGATATAATATGATTAAATTTTTGAAAACAGGAGATACCCATGGAAACCATCATCAAAATCCTATCGCAAGAGCTTTCAAGCCCTGAAAGCCACATTGAAAATGTCATCCGTCTGCTGGATGAGGGCAACACCCTGCCCTTCATTGCCCGTTACCGCAAGGAGCTGCACGGCGGCATGGATGACACCAAGCTGCGCACGCTGCAGGACAGGCTCCAGTATTTGCGTAATCTGGATGCGCGTCGGCAGGAGGTCAAAACTTCCATTGAAAATCAAGGCAAGCTGACGGAAGAGCTGGCGGCTGCCATCGATGCTGCGCTGACGCTGGCAGAGGTGGAGGATCTGTACCGCCCTTACAAGCAAAAGCGCCGTACCCGTGCCACGGTGGCAAAGGAGAAGGGGCTTGAGCCTCTGGCGCTGCAGCTTCTGGAGCAGAGTCCCGATCTTCCTCTTCCGGAGGAACTGGCAAAGGCGTACATAGATGCGGAAAAGGGCGTGGAAACGGTGGAAGATGCGCTGGCAGGCGCATCGGATATCATTGCCGAAATGGTCTCCGACGATGCCGATATCCGCAAGAGTCTGCGTATGCTCGCCAATGTGAAGGGCGCAGCCATCTCCAAAGCCGCCAAGGAGGACGAGGACAGCGTCTATCGTCTGTACTATGACTTTGCCCAGCCCTTAAACAAGCTGCAGAGCCATCAGGTGCTGGCACTCAACCGCGGTGAGCGGGAGGGCTTTTTGAAGGTAAAACTGGACAACCCCAGAGACCTTGCCATGGATCGGCTGTATAAGCGCGTGGTCAAGCCCGGCTCTTCTGCCACGGCGCTGGTGCGCGCTGCCTGTGAGGACAGCTACGACCGTCTGATCGAGCCGTCTGTGGAGCGGGAGCTGCGCAGCGCGCTGACCGACGAAGCCAACGAAGCTGCCATTGCAAATTTTGCCCTGAACTTAAAACCGCTTCTCATGCAGCCGCCGGTGAGAGGCTTTGTGACCATGGGTCTGGATCCCGGGTATCGCATGGGCTGCAAGGTGGCTGTGGTGGATGCCACAGGCAAGGTGCTGGATACTGCCGTGGTCTATCCCACCTACGGTGAAAAGCAGAAGAACGAAGCCATCGTCAAGCTGTCTGCCATGTGCAGAAAGCACGGTGTGCGCCATATTGCCATCGGCAACGGCACAGCCTCCCGTGAAACGGAAGCCATGGCGGCAGAGATGATCAAAAACCTGCCCGGTGTGGGCTATGCCATCGTCAATGAAGCAGGTGCTTCCGTGTATTCTGCTTCCAAACTGGCGGCAGAGGAGTTCCCCCAGTTTGATGTCAACCTGCGCAGCGCCGTTTCCATTGCAAGACGGCTGCAGGATCCGCTGGCAGAGCTGGTGAAGATCGACCCCAAAGCCATCGGTGTGGGTCAGTATCAGCACGATATGCCGGAAAAACGGCTGGATGAAGCTTTGGGCGGCGTGGTGGAAGACTGCGTCAACGCCGTGGGCGTGGATGTGAATACTGCCTCTGCCAGCCTTCTGCGGCAGGTGGCAGGTCTGACGGCTTCCACAGCAAAGAACATCGTTACCTACCGTGAGGAAAACGGTGCCTTTACCACCAGAAAGCAGATCCTCAAAGTTCCCAAGCTGGGGCCCAAGGCATTTGAGCAGTGCGCAGGCTTCCTGCGTGTGCCGGAGAGTAAGCAGGTGCTGGATAATACAGCCGTCCATCCGGAGAGCTACGCGGCAGCAGAGACGCTGCTGACTCTGTGCGGCTATGAAATGAAGGATGTAGCGGCAGGACAGATCAAGGAGCTGCCCGGACGGGTGGAGCAGCTTGGCTGGGCAGATGCCGCAGCACGCTGCGGTGTAGGCGAGCCGACTCTGCGTGACATGGTCAAGGAGCTGCTCAAACCGGGCCGCGATCCCCGTGATGAGCTGCCTGCACCTATCCTGCGGACGGATGTGCTGGAAATGAAGGATCTGAAGCCCGGCATGATTCTCAAGGGCACGGTGCGCAACGTCATCGACTTCGGTGTGTTTGTGGATATCGGTGTCCATCAGGACGGTCTGGTGCACATCTCCAAGGTCTGCAACAAGTTCATCAAGCACCCCTCTGAGGTGGTCGCCGTGGGCGATGTGGTGAATGTGGTTGTATTGGATGTGGATGAGAAGAAAAAACGCATCAGCCTGTCCATGCGGGATGTGAAAGAGGCAAAATAAAGAAAAATTACAAAATAGTAACTAAATTTTTAAAAAATTATTACAAAAGGTATAGATTTTTTACAATCCATGTGCTACAATGGATTAAGATTCCTTTAGTACGCGAAAAATACCATTTTAAGAGGAGACGAAAACAATGAAAAAACTGTTATCTGTTCTGCTCGTCATCTGCATGCTGACCGCTCTGGTCGTGCCCGCCGCTGCTGCGGAGGTCGCCAGCGGTGACTGCGGCGTTACCGACGCTACGGTCAAGTGGAGCTATGACGATGTGACCAAGACGCTGACCCTCAGCGGTGCCGGCGCCATGGAGGACTATACTCTGAATTCTGTGCCTTGGAGCGAGTATCGGGGTGAAGTCGAGAAGATCGTGATCGGCGATGAGATCACCGCCATCGGCGCTTATGCGTTTGCCCGTATGACGAATTTGCAGCACGCAGATATCCCTGCTTCTGTGACCTCTGTGGGCACACAGGCTTTTGCAGGCGATACCTCCCTGCTGACTGTGATCATGGGCAATGGTGTCCAGACCATCAAGGCGCAGGCATTCAAGGACTGCACCAAGCTGCTGGGCATCAGCCTCGGCAGCGGCCTGCTCACCATCGGTGACAAGGCTTTCTCCGGCTGCTCTTCTCTGAAGAAGGCTTTCTATATCGGCACCTCTTCCGATTGGAACAATGTGGATGTGGGAAGCGATAACAGCGCTCTGACCTCTGTGTTGGAGAAGCTGACCGGCAATGTGTCCGGTGAAGTGGGCGAAGACAACACCTGGACCATGGATCCTGCCACTCTGACTCTGACCATCTCCGGCACCGGCAGCATCCCTGCCCTTACTGCGCAGGATCCCTATGGCTGGAGCGAGTATAGCAATGTGATCCGTGAGTTGGTCATCGAAGACGGTGTGACCGGTATCGGTGCCCGTGCATTCAAATCCTGTGTCAACCTGACCACTGCCAGAATCGGCAAGGACGTTGCCACCATCGGTGAAAATGCCTTCCAGAACTGCACTTGTCTGGAGACTGTCTACTACGGCGGCTCCATCGATCAGTGGGTTGCTCTGACCGAAAATGCCGATACTACCCTGACCTCTGCTGATATCGAACCTGCTGAGCCTTGCGGTCATACTCTGACCAAGACCACCTACAACAAGAAGGACGATGAGACCCATAATGTGATCGTCAACTGCAAGACCTGCAACAAGCAGATCAGCGATACGCTCAGTGACTGTGTCGACAGCGATAAGGACCTTGTTTGTGACAACTGCGGCGATGCCGTGGCTTGCAAGCACGACGGTGAAGAGAACTTCGCTTATGTTCAGGTCGAAGGTGAAGAAAAGCATACTGTGACCGTGACCTGCAAGATCTGCGGTGAGCAGAAGGGCAATGTGAGCACCGCCAACTGCGTTGATGCCAATGCAGACCTTGTGTGCGACAAGTGCGAAGGCGCTGTGAGTGAAAACCTCGGCAGCGGCGAAGGCTCCGGTGAAGGGGATGGTGAAGGTTCCGGCGAGGGCGAAGGCTCCGGCGACGTGACCACCTGCCAGCACTCCGAAACGGAAACCGTCTATGTTGAAGTGGACGGCACCAACCATACTGTGAAAACTGTCTGCAAGGCTTGTGAGCAGACTGTCGGCACCGAGACCACCGAAGCGTGTGTTGACAGCGACAAGGACTTTGCCTGCGACAAGTGCGAGGCAGCCATGACCTATGTTGCCTACCGTATCGATGAAGCCACCGGTACTCTGTACATCTGGGGCAACACCGAAATGGATGACTATTCCACCGCTCCCTGGTATAACCAGCGCGCCAAGATCACCAAGGCTGTGATCGAATACGGTGTGACCTACATCGGCAAGCGTGCGTTCTATAACTGCACCAATCTGACTGAGGTCACCATCCCTGTCAGCGTCAAGACCGTTGCCGCCTATGCATTCTATCGCTGCAACATTCTGGCTTCTGTCAAGTACGGCGGTACTGAGGCACAGTGGGATGAGATCTCCATCCAGAGCTACAACGAGCCTCTGCTCAAGGCTGTCATGACAGGCGCCTGCGGTCATGCACAGACCACTACCACCAAGACTCCCAATGCCAATGGTACCCACAACATCACCGTGACCTGCGATGCTTGCGGTGAGGTCATCTCCTCTGTGAAGAACCAGGCTTGTGATGTGAAGACCACCTACGAGCCCGGCTCCAATGATACCCATACTGTGGTCACCAAGTGCACCATCTGCGGCGAAGTCACCACCTCCAAGACTGAGAATTGCACGCTGACGACCACCAACGTGCCCAACGGCGACCGTACCCATACCACCACCAAGACCTGCAGCGTCTGTAATGCTACAAGCACGGTCAAGAATCCCTGTGTGGATGAAAACGACAACGATCTGTGCGACAAGTGTAATGCAGACCTTGCCTGTGCCCATAACGGCTATCTGTATCAGGGCTATGTGTCCAAGTATGACGAAGCTGCTGACAGATACACCCACCAGAGCGCACACCTGTGCGTGATCTGCGGCGAGTCCGTCCTCACCACCGGCAACGTGATCACTTGCGTGGATGCAGATTCCAACAGCGTCTGTGATGTCTGCGGTCAAGCGATCCCCTGCCGCCATGTGGGCAAGTACACCCAGACCGAGTATTTCAGCAACGGCTTCGGCACCAGAACCCATCAGGAAGCCGATGTGACCTACTGCCCCAAGGACGACTGTGATGTTGCCGATGAAAAGGGCATTCTGAACACCGAGATCCGCAAGACCGCTGTGGACTGCGTGGACGTCAAGGGCGCATTTGATGATCAGCTCAATCCCATCAGTGATGATGTCTGCGACCTGTGCGGACAGGATCTGGAGTGCAGCCATGCAGGCACCACCGAGATCAAGTATGAGATCGTCAAGACTGAAGACGGCAAGTGCATCTATGAGCACGTTCTGATCGTTTACTGCACCCACTGTAAGAAGAACGTCACCGAAGATCAGATGGACTGCAAGGACAAGAACAGCGATGGCAAGTGCGATGCCTGTGGCGCAGCCTGCGATCATAACTACGAGTATACGTATGAGATCGTTGAAAATGCTGAGACCCATAAGGCTACTTGGGTCTGCGCATGGTGTAAGGATCAGGGCATCAACACCGAAGAAGCTTGTGTAGACACCACCGCACATGACGGCGTGTGCGACAAGTGCGGCGATGCCGTTGTGTGTAAGCACAAGGATGCCGAGGTCAAATACGAGAAGATGGACGGCGAAGTCCACAAGGAAATCTTCTCTTGCGATACCTGTGCCAATGCAGAAGCTGCAGCCGGCTGCGAAAAGTGCGCCAGCGCCTTTACTGAGGTGGAAGTCGAGTGTATTGACGAAGACCATGACCAGAAGTGCGATGACTGCGGCGATACCGTGGCATGCATGCACGATGGTGAAGACGACTACACCGAAACCAACAACAACGGTACCCACAAGGTCAAGTGCGACTACTGTGATGAAGTGAAGGAAGAAGCAACTGCCTGCGAGTACGAAAACTTCATCTGTAAGGAATGTGGCTACAACTCCGCTATCGCCACCACCGGCGAAAACAAGTTCTACGGCTCCGTCAAGGACGCTGTGGCAGCTGTTGACGCAGAAGGCACCGTGACCCTGCTGAAGAATACCGAGATCACCGAAGCCATCACTGCAGACAAGGCATTCACCTTGGATCTGGGCGGCAAGGAGCTGACCATCAATGTGGAAGGCAGCGGCGGCGCTGTCAATGTGGCGGCTGCTCTGACTGTGAAGAACGGCAAGATCACCTCTGTCAACAACATTTTCCGTATGACGGAAGGCGAACTGGTTCTGGCTGACGATCTGACTGCTGCTTCCCAGAACGGCTATGTTGTCTTTATTAGAGGCGGCAAGCTGAAGACTGCAGCAAAGCTGACGGCATCCGGCGGCTTTGCCACCATCACCGGCAACGGTCTGTATCAGGGCGATGCCGAGATCACCGGCGGCTCTGTGACCCATACTTCCGATATTGCCATTTCCTGGCCCCAGGACGGCAAACTGGTCGTTTCCGGCGGCACTATCACCGGCACCACTGCTCTGTATGTCAAGGGCGGCGAAGTGGAGATCTCCGGCGGTAAGCTGGAAGCCACCGGCGAAATGGCTGACTTTGTCCATGGCGACAACGGCGCCACCGCTACCGGCGATGCTCTGGTCGTGGAAAACAGCGATTATCCCGCAGCACCTCCCGTGGTGAACATCTCCGGCGGTACCTTCACTTCCAAGAACGCGCTGCCTGTGGTAAAGTATAGTGTCGAGGGTGCGGAAGGCGAAGCAACGCTGTCCATCACCGGCGGTACTTACGACTATGATGTGACCGAGTATGTGGCAGAGGGCTACGAATGCGTGGAAGCCAATGTGGATCTCATGTACACCGTGCAGAAGAAGGCAGTCATCAAGACTACCGTTGCCGGCTCCAACATGAACCTGGGTAACGAGCTGCAGGTCAACTTCATTGTCAACAATCCTGTGGAGGGTGACTATGTTGCTTATGTCCATCAGGAAACCAAGGCTGAGGGCGGCGTGACCTATACCATCGCTGACGAAGCTTGGGAAGCTTTCGGCACCACTCGTCAGAGAATCACAGTCCGTGTCCGCGCCATGGAAATGACCGATAAGCTGACTCTGACCATCAAGAATGCTGATGGCGAAGACATCATCGATCCTTACATCACCTCCGTCCGTGAGTATGGTGCAAAGGCTCTGGTCGCTGCTACCTCCTCCGCAGCTATGAAGACTGTGGTGGTCGATATGCTGAACTACGGCGCAGCCGCCCAGACCAACTTCAATTATAAGGCAGATGATCTTGCCAACAACCAGCTGACCGACGCTCAGAAGGCTCTGGCAACCGGCGCTGTGACTTGCGAAAACAAGCAGGTCAAGGATGCCAATACCATTGGCTCCAACCTGGCTCTGGATGACTGCATCCTGCTGAATGTGTTCTTCAAGGGCTTTACCGGTAAGGACGTGGCAAAGACCTATGCCAAGGTCACCTTCACCAACTGGAAGAATGAAGCCAAGGAAGTCATCATCCCCGGCACCGAGTTCGAACTGTACAAGACTGCCGATCAGTACAAGGTCACCGTTGATGATATTGTGCTGGCTGATGCATCCTGCCTTGTGACTGTGGAAGTCTACGAGGAAGGCGCAGAGACTCCCTTCGCATCCTGCACCGACTCCGTGGAAAGCTACGCAAACCGTGGCGCAGCCACCGCTTCTGCTCCTTTGTATGAAGCCATCATGAAGTTTGCAACTTCCGCAAAGGCATACCTGCTGACCAGACAGTAATCCCTAACAACAAAAAAGACCCCCTCGGGGGTCTTTTTTGTTTAGGCAATAGTAAATAAGTGTGGTGTCGGCTGTGCTGCGATGTCCCGAATGCAGGCACTTCCATGCCCACAAACTGCGTTTTATACGAATTTGGCAAATATTATTGGTTGCTTGGTTTAAAATTAGGGGAAAATTTCGGAAAAATATCGCAAATAACCCTTGCAATTTCCAACTTTGGGCATTATAATGTAGGTAATTGATCGTATGTTGACTAAAGACTGGGGAACGCTCCCCAGTCTTTCTTGTTGGAAAGGACGGGATCTATGAAGATCACAGAACAAGTCTGGCAGTTTGCCGAGCCCATTGTGACAGAAAAAGGCTGCTCCTTGTGGGATGTGGAATATGTCCGTGAGGGCGGCGAATGGTATCTCAGACTCTATATCGACAAAGACGGCGGTGTGGATATCACCGACTGTGAGGCCGTGTCCAGAGCTGTGGACCCCATTCTGGACGAAAAGGACCCCATTCCGGAAAGCTACCATTTTGAGGTCTGCTCCGCAGGTCTGGAACGTGCGCTGAAGCGCCCTTCCGATTTTGAAAAGTTCATGGGTGCCAAGGTGCTCGTGAAGCTCTATCAGCCCAAAAACGGCTCCAAGGAGCTCAAGGGTGAACTGAAAGCCTATGAAAACGGCGATGTGACCATCGAACAGGCAGGAACTGCCATCACGCTGAAAAAACAAGAGGTCGCCCTTGTGCGGCTCTACGTGGAATTTTGACAAGGAGGAAAAGACATGAACGCCGAAATTTTTGCCGCACTTGCCCAGCTGGAAAAGGAGCGGGGCATCCCTCAGACCTATATGCTGGAGAAGATCACCCAGGCTCTGGTCGCTGCTTACAAGAAGGATAAAGACGGCTACACCGACAACGTATTTGTTGACGTGCAGGACAATAACATGAAAATGTATGTCCAGAAGGAAGTGGTGGAGGATGTGATCAGCCCTGCCACCGAGATCTCTCTGGACGAAGCCAGAAAGATCACCGCCCGTGCCGAACTGGGCGATCTGGTCAATGTGGATGTGCAGACCCAGGCATTCGGACGCATCGCCGCCCAGACTGCCAAGCAGGTCATCATTCAGGGCATCCGCGAAGCCGAGCGCGGCATGGTCTTTGAAAGCTTCTCTTCCAAGGAACACGAGATCCTTACCGGCACGGTGCTGCGCATCGAGCCTGCCTCCGGTGATATGACCATCCGCATCGGTACCGGCAACGACAAGACCGATGCGCTGCTGGCAGGTACCGAGCAGGTGCGCGGCGAGGAATACAAGGAAGGCGACATGATCCGTGTCTATGTGGTGGAAGTCCGCCGCAGCAACCGTGGCCCTCAGGTCATCGTTTCCCGTACCCATCCCGGTCTTGTCAAGCGTCTGTTCGAGCTGAACGTGCCCGAGATCGAAAACGGTCTGGTGGAAGTCAAGTCCATCGCCCGTGAAGCCGGCTCCCGTACCAAGATCGCCGTGTGCGCAACAGAAGAGAACATCGATGCCGTGGGCGCCTGTGTCGGCCCCAGAGGCGGTCGTGTAGGCGCCGTGGTGGATGAACTGCACGGCGAGAAGATCGACATCGTTGTCTGGTCCGAGAATGCCGACGAGTTCGTAGCTTCCGCTCTGTCTCCCGCCGATGTGGTGTCCGTCAGCGTTCTGCCCGGCATGACCAAGGCCTGCCGTGTGGTGGTGCCCGATGACCAGCTGTCCCTTGCCATCGGCAAGGAAGGTCAGAATGCCCGTCTGGCAGCCCGTCTGACCGGCTACAAGATCGATATCAAGCCTGCCTCTCAGGCAGATGACCTGTCTGAAGAAGAGGTCGTAACGGAAGAATAAGCCCGAAGGCACAAGGAGGTACCCATGCAGAAGAAAATACCCATGCGCCAGTGTGTCGGCTGCCGTGAGATGAAGCCCAAGAAGGAACTGATCCGTGTGGTCAAATCCCCGGAGGGTAGCATCAGTCTTGATTTCCGCGGCAAGGCACCCGGTCGGGGCGCCTACCTGTGCCCGGATGGTGCGTGTTTGAAAAAAGCCATCAAGTCCAAGGCGCTGGAGCGCGGATTTGAAACGGCGATCCCTGCCGAGATCTATGAAGATCTGACCAGGAAGATGGAGGAGGGCGACCATGGAGAATAACAAAGCCCTCGGCTATCTCGGTCTTGCCCGACGGGGCAACAACATCGTCATTGGCGAAGAGCCTGTGGGCGCGGCTTGCCGTGCATCCCACGCAAGGCTTCTGATCCTGGCAAAAGACGCGGCGGACAACACCTGCCGCAGAGCGGCTTCCTTCGCAGGCGGCGGCAAGCCCCCTGTTTTGAAAGTGCCCTTCACCAAGGATGAGCTTGGTATGGCGCTGGGCTGCAATGCCTGTGCCATGGCGGCATTTATCGATGTGGCGCTGGCGCTGGCATTTGTCAGAGCGCTGGGTGAGGAAGAAAAACACGCTGCTTTGCTCGAGACCCTTGAAAAGCAGACAGACCGTGTGCTCAAGCGCCGCAAGGAAGAAAAAGCGCACCGGAAAAACATTCGTCAGGGCAAGAAAAAGCCCGTGAAATCGTAAATCTCTATCTACGGAGGTGGCTATACTATATGAGTAGTCTTGTGAAGTATCGTATCAGCGAAATGGCCAAGGATTTTGGTGTCCCCAGCAAGGAGATCACCGCTCTGGTCACAGAATTTTATGAAAAGCCCAAGTCCAGCCAGCAGGTCTTGACGGAAGAGCAGCTCAATGTGCTCTTTGACGTGATGACCCTGCGTAATCAGATCGAATCTGTGGAGCAGGTCTTTGCCACAGCGGCACCTGCCGAGCAGCCCAAGGAAGAGCCTGCCAAGGAAGAAGCACCCAAGGCGGAAGCAAAGGCAGAAAAGACTGCCGAAGCACCCAAGGCAGAAGCCAAGCAGGAAGCAAAGCAGGAGGCAAAGCCTCAGCCCGAAAAGCCCAAGGAGCCCGAACGCAAGCGTGAGCGCCGCGTCATCGATACCAGTGCTGTCACCGTCAATGCAGATCGCTTTGACGACCGCGTGGATGTACTGGTCTCCGAGCGTGCCCAGAACTATTCCGGCGGCAAGCAGAAGATCGGCAACAAGAACAAACAGCAGAACCGCAACAAGTTCGGCGGAAACAAGCGCCGTAACGAGGATCAGGAAAAGATGCGCCGTCTGCAGCTGGAGGTCGCCAAGAAGGCACCTCTCACCGTCAAGATCCCCGATGAGATCACCGTCGGTGAGCTGGCTTCCCGCATGAAAAAGTCCGCTGCCGAGGTCATCAAGTATCTGCTGGTCAACCTTGGCATCATGGCATCCGTCAACCAGACCATCGACTATGATACTGCCGCTCTGGCAGCAGAAGAACTGGGCTGCAAGGTGGAGAAGGAAGTCATCGTCACCATCGAAGAACGCCTGATCGACGACAGCGAGGACGCAGCGGAAGATCTGGTCACCAGAAGCCCTGTCGTGGTCGTCATGGGTCACGTTGACCATGGTAAGACCTCTCTTCTGGACGCTGTGCGTCAGACCAATGTGGTGTCCGGCGAAGCCGGCGGCATTACGCAGCATATCGGCGCTTATACCGTGGATGTGAACGGTCAGTCTCTGACCTTCCTGGATACCCCCGGTCATGCTGCCTTTACCTCCATGCGCGCCAGAGGCGCCATGTGCACCGATATCGCCATTCTGGTGGTGGCAGCCGATGACGGCATCATGCCTCAGACCATCGAAGCCATCAACCATGCCAAGGCAGCGGAGATCCCCATCATCGTTGCCATCAACAAGATGGATAAACCCACCGCCAACCCCGACCGCATCAAGCAGCAGCTGACCGAGTACGGTCTTCTGCCCGAAGAATGGGGCGGCGACACCGTCATTTGCCCCATCTCTGCCAAGGCAGGCACGGGCATCGACGAGCTGCTTGAAATGGTGCTGCTGACTGCCGAAGTGCAGGAACTGAAAGCCAATCCCGACCGCCGCGCCAAGGGCGTGGTCATCGAAGCCCGTCTGGACAAGAACCGCGGCCCCGTTGCAACGCTGCTGGTGCAGAACGGTACCCTCAGCCAGGGCGATATTCTGATCGCCGGTACTGCTGTGGGCCGTGTCCGTGTTATGACGGACGACAAGGGCAGAACGGTCAAGACGGCAGGCCCCTCCACGCCCGTGGAAATCACCGGTCTTGCCGAAGTGCCCGGTGCAGGCGATATCTTCAATGCAGTTGAAGACGAGCGCATGGCACGTCAGCTGGTGGAGCAGCGTAAGGAAGACGCCAAGGCTGCCGCCAACAAGTCCAAGGGCAAGGTCTCTCTGGAGGATCTGTTCGCACAGATCCAGGAGGGTCAGATGAAGGAACTGAACCTGATCGTCAAGGCAGACGTGCAGGGCTCTGCGGAAGCTGTCAAGGCATCTCTGGAGAAGATCACCAACGAGGAAGTCCGTGTCAAGGTCATCCATGCAGGTGTCGGCGCCATCAACGAAAACGATGTGCTGCTGGCTTCCACCTCCAATGCCATCATCGTCGGCTTCAACGTCCGTCCCGACTCTGTGGCACAGGCAGCTGCTGCCAGAGCCAAGGTCGATATGCGTATGTACCGCGTCATCTATGATGCCATCGACGAGATCAAGGATGCCATGAAGGGCATGCTGGATCCCAAGTTCAAGGAAGTCATCATCGGTCATGCCGAAGTTCGCCAGACCTACAAGGTCTCTGCCATCGGCACCATCGCCGGCTGCTATGTCAAGGACGGCAAGATCACAAGAGACGCGCAGGTTCGTGTGCTGCGTGACAATATCGTTATCCACGAAGGTGTGCTGGGCAGCCTGCAGCGCTTCAAGGACAGCGTCAAGGAAGTTGCCGCCAACTACGAGTGCGGTATGTCCATCGACAAGTACAACGATATCAAGGAAGGCGATATCTTCGAGTGCTTCGTCATGGAGCAGATCAAGGAGTAATCTATGGCATCTAATCGTATCGGTCGGATCAACGAGGATCTGCAGCGTGAG
Organism: Oscillospiraceae bacterium; assembly: GCA_017938625.1. Classification (GTDB taxonomy): domain Bacteria; phylum Bacillota; class Clostridia; order Oscillospirales; family Oscillospiraceae; genus Avoscillospira. The sequence continues at coordinate 30,575 of JAGBBD010000022.1, forward strand.
CTGAGCGCCTTGATCCGCACCTTGAAAGACCCTCGTGTGCAGCAGTCTATGGTATCCGTCACCAAGGTGGATGCCACAGGCGACCTGCGCTACGCAAAGGTCTATATCAGTGTTCTGGATAAGGACAAGAGCAAGGAAACGCTCAAGGGTTTGAAGTCTGCTGCAGGCTTTATGCGCCGTGAGATCGGCAGCCGCCTGCGTCTGCGCTATACTCCGGAACTGGTCTTCGAGGAAGACGAGTCCATGGCATACGGCGCACGGATGTTTGACCTGCTGCGCAGCCTTGAAAAGAAAGAGGAAAACCATGAAGACGGTGAATGAAGCGGCATTGTGGCTGCAAAGCCATGATACCTATGTCATTTTGACCCACTGCCGTCCCGACGGTGACGCAGTTGGCTCTGCCATCTCTCTGTGTCTCGGCTTGAGAAGTATCGGGAAAACTGCGTATATCTGGAAAAATCCCCAGTTTACGCCGAGGTATCTGCCAAGACTGCAGGGACTGGTCATCGATACCGTGCCGGAACATGCCACGATTATTTCTGTGGATATGGCAACGGAAGGACTGCTTCCCATCAACGGAAAAGACTTTGCAGGCAAGATCCTGCTGAGTCTGGATCACCACCCCAGCAACACCGGCTATGCACAGCACAGCCTTGTTCTGGCGCAGTGCGCTGGCTGCGGGGAACTGATCTGGGATCTTTTGGAGGAACTGGGTGTTGCCATCACCAAGGAAATGGCAGAGGCGATCTATATCGCCATCTCCACAGATACGGGGTGCTTCCGTTTTTCCAATACCACTGCCCACACCTTTATGACCGCTGCCAAGGCGGTGGAGCACGGTGCGGACATTGCGCCCATCAACCGGGAACTGTTTGAGATCAAATCCAAGGGCCGCCTGCGGCTGGAGAGCCGCATCATGGCGAATATGGAATTCTACGCAGACGGCAAAGTTGCCATTGCGTGTCTGCCCCAGACCTGGGTGGAAGAACTGGAAGTGACGGAGGACGATCTGGACTCCATTTCCGGCTTCCCCCGCACCATCGACGGTGTGCAGGTGGGCATCATGGTTCGGGATTCCGAGCCGGGCAAGGCTAAGCTGTCTGTGCGCACAGCAAACGGCTATGACGCCTCTGCCTACTGCAGCAAGCTTGGCGGCGGCGGACATAAGGCTGCGGCAGGCTGTGCTGTTGCAGGCACACTGGAAGACGGCAAAAAAGCCATTTTGGAAGTTCTCAAACAAGAACAAGTGATCTAAGCGTGTAAGGGCGGACTGCGACGTCCGCCCTTGCGTATTATAGGGGAGGGGAAACCTTGCCAAACGGTATTATCATCATTGACAAGCCTGCAGGCTGGACCAGCCAGGATGTGGCAGCCAAGCTGCGCGGTGTGTTCCACGAGCGGCGCATCGGTCATGGCGGCACGCTGGATCCTATGGCGACAGGTGTCCTGCCCATTTTTGTGGGCAGAGCCACAAGGGCTGTGGAATTTTTTGAGCATGCGGAAAAGGAATATGTTGCAGGTCTGCGGCTGGGTCTTGTGACCAACACCCAGGACACCACCGGGGAAACACAGGAAGAGCATCCTGTCAGCGTCACCCGGCAGCAGCTGCTGGCTGTGCTGGAACAGTTCCGGGGCGAGCAGGAGCAGCTTCCGCCCATGTATTCTGCCGTGAAGATTGGCGGCAAGAAGCTCTATGAAATGGCACGGCAGGGCAAGACTGTGGAGCGCAAGCCGAGAAAGATCCATATTTTTGAGTTGGAGCTGCTGTCCGGCGAAATGGAGGAGTATCTCATCCGGGTCAAGTGCTCCAAGGGTACTTATATCCGCACATTGTGCCACGATATCGGACAGGCTCTGGGCTGCGGTGGCTGTATGTCATCCTTGCGGCGCACCATGGCAGGCTGCTATGATCTGTCCAAAGCCGTGACCATGGAACAGGTGCTGCAGGGCAAGACGGAACTTTTGCCTGTGGATAGCCTGTTTTCCCATCTTCCTGCGGTGACGGTGACTCAGCTCAAACCTATCTACAATGGTGCGGCAGTCAAAATGCCGCAGCTTTCAGACGGGCAGTACCGTGTCTATGCACCGGACGGAGAATTCCTTATGGTGGGACAGGCGGAAAAGGGACTGCTCAAAACGGTGAAAAGTTTTTTTGAGGTGAAGGATCTGTGAAACGAGTCATAGCGCTGGGTTTCTTTGACGGTGTCCATCTGGGTCACAGAGCGCTTCTGCGTAAGGCGCGGCAGGAGGCGGATCGCCTTGGCTGTATGGCATGTGCCGTGACCTTTGACAGGCATCCTGCTGATGTGATCTTTGGCAGAACGACACCTTTGCTCCAGACTTTGCCGCAACGGGAACAGCTTATGAAGACCTTAGGTATGGATGAAGTTCTGACTCTGCCCTTTGATGAAAACATGATGCATATGCCGTGGCAGGAGTTTGCAGCCATGCTGCGGCAGCGCCATCATGCGGCAGCTGTGGTGTGCGGTTATGATTTCACTTTCGGCTTCCGCGGAGAGGGCAACGCCCAAAGACTGCAGGAAGTTTTTGGGGAATGCTGCCATGTGATCGGCGCCGTGGAGGTGTCCGGGCAGCGAGTGTCTTCGTCTGCCATCCGCGCATTTTTGCAGCAAGGGCAGGTGGCGCTTGCCAACAGGATGCTGGGCAGCTGCCATACCATTGAGGGCAAGGTGATCCCGGGCAAACAGCTGGGAAGACGGCTGGGCATCCCCACTGCCAATATTAGGCTGCCGGAGGGCACGGTGGTACCTGCCTTTGGTGTCTATGCTGCCCGTGTGGACGGTCATTTGGCTGTGACCAACATCGGGACGCGTCCTTCTGTGGACGATGGCGAGCACATCACCGTGGAAAGCTGGCTTTTGAATTTTGAAGGTGACCTGTACGGAAAGACCATCTGTGTGGAGCTACTGGAGTTCCTGCGTCCGGAACAAAAATTTTCTTCGGTGGAGGAACTGAAAGCCCAGATCCTCCGCGATGCAGAACAAGTAAAACAGACCTGCTGAGAGATTTTCTTGGCAGGTCTTTGTTTTGCGGAAGTTCCTGTTTGAATGTGCCAAAACATGGTAATACTACCTGTGGAGGTGCATAAACAATGCAAAATCATAAGGATCAAAACGGAAAAACCAAAGGGTTTTACATTCTTCTGGCGCTGTGTGTTCTGGTCATCGGCGTATCGGGATATATTTTCCTGTCCGATGCCGCACAGGAGCAGAAGGAGGTAGAAGCCAGCCTGTCTGTTCCCGTGCGGACAGAGCCTGCGGAGCAGACGCCCGGTGCAGAAACCAAGCAGCCGGAACAGGCGGAGCAGACAACACCTGCTTTGGCGCAGACGGAGCAGACGGTCATGCCTGTTTCCGGGGATGTTCTGCAGCCTTACTCCATGGAGCAGCTCAGCTACAACACTACCACCAGAGACTGGCGCACCCACAACGGTGTGGATCTGGCGGCGGAGCTTGGGCAGAGCGTCAAGGCGGCACGCAGCGGTACTGTTATGGCGGTGTACGAGGATGACTATTACGGCATGACCGTGGCGCTGCAGCATGAGGACGGTTACACCACAGCCTACTGCGGTCTGGCAGCAGAGCCGAAGGTGGCAGCCGGGGAGCAGGTGAAGGCAGGGCAGATCATCGGTGAGATCGGCGGCACAGCCCTGATCGAAACAGCCCTTGATTCCCATCTGCATTTTGAGGTCTGCAAAAACGGTGTGCCTGTAGACCCTGCAGGATTTTTGTACAACTGACGAAGAGCGGATCGGGATCTCCCGATCCGCTTTTTATATGATGTGTTAGACTACCCAGTATCAAAATCATGAAAAACGAGCCATGATGGTTCGCCTTGCCTTTTCGAAGTGTATGTGCTATACTTATTCTGTATCTGTATGACTATTTTGCGACTGGTTTACATAAGTCCTTTTGGGAGGCATATACATGAAAAGATTGTTTGCGGCGCTGCTGGTGCTGTGCTGCTTGACCATATTGCTGCCTGCCGCTCTGGCAACAGAGCCTGCGGCAGAGGAAACAGCGGAAGAGATCACGGAAGTGATGACACAAGAGTCTGCAGAGCAGACTGAGCAGACCGAGCAGCCTGCTGCGGAAGAAACGGATTCGTCCGATCAGACCGTGGTCATCACGGAACGGGATCTGAGCGTGCTGGACGGCGAAACTGCCATCCGCTCCATGGAAGTGACTGTTGCCATGGATGAAGCCGGCAGAGCCACCGTGACCCAGAAGCTGGAAATGCGCATCGTGGGTGAGGTGGAGGAGCTTCGTTTCTCCTTCCCGGACGGTGCAAAGCGCACCCAGATCATCGGCAGAAGAAGCAAGGTGGAGCGGGAAAACGGTGTGCGCTACCTTGTGGTTTCGCAGAAAGAAAAATTCACCGGTACCCAGACCTTTGAGCTGTACTACACCATGGCGGATGTGGTCTCCGAGGGTGAGGAGAGCCAGGTGCTGAACCTGCCTTTGCTGTCTTTGCAGGATTACCGCATCGGCAAATATACCTTTGCCGTTGCCATGCCTGAAGCCTTCACCACCACGCCCCGATTTGCCAGCGGCTACTACAATGACCTTGTGGCAGACGTTATGACCGTCCGTGTGGAGGATATCTGGGTGGTCGGCGCCATGAATGAGATCATCCGCGACAATGACACGCTGACCATGAATTTGGTCGTGCCGGAGGGCTACTTTGTGGGCAGCCACGGCGACAGCAGTATGCCGACGGTCATGAACATTCTGGCAATGGCGCTGCTGCTTCTGGCTGTGATCTACTGGCTGCGCACCCTGCGAAATCCCGGTCTGAAGATCCGAGCAAGAACTTTGCCGCCCGACGGTGTCAACCCCGGCGATCTGCCGTTCCTGCTGTCCGGCGGTACCATGGATTTCAATCTCTTAGTCAGCCATTGGGCGATCATGGGTTATCTTTCCATCTATGTGAGCAAGTCCGGCCATGTGATCCTGCGCCGCAGAATGGACATGGGCAATGAGCGCCGCAGAATGGAGCAGAAGCTGTTTGCCATGCTCTTCGGTGACGGCGATACCTGCGATGGTGCCAGCGTCCGCTACAAGCGCGTAGGCGAGAAGGCTGCGCAGGTGGTGGGCAGATACTGGAGCAAGCGTCTGTTTGTCCGCAGCAGCGGCTCGCCTGTGCTGGCAAGAGCCATGTGCTGGCTGGCCTGCGCTTTCAGCACCTTGGTCGCCATGGATGCGGTCGCACCCGTCAAGGGACACGGCTTCTTCCTGCTGCTGGCTCTGGTGGCAGGTGCCGCTATGGGCATTATGCTCAGCAAGGTGGTCGGTGCGTATTATATGGGCGACTGGCTGCAGACCGGTGTGGGCGCGGCATCGGCGTTGGTGCTGTTCGTGCTTGGCATCGTGGGTGAAAATGCCCTTGCCATGATCCCCACCATCGGTGTGACCTTGTTCATTGGTGCTCAGACCTGTCACGGTGGTATGCGCTGTGAGTATGGTGACGAAGTCATTCGTCAGACCTTGGGCTTCCGCCGCTTCCTGCGCCATGTTTCCGAGCATCATGTGCTGCAGATGCAGGCACGCGATCCGCAGTATTTCTATAAGCTTCTGCCCTATGCAGAAGCCATGGGTCTCGGTAAGCGCTTTGTGGATCTGTTCCATGACTGCCGTCTGGAATCCTGCCAGTGGTACGAAGCTGCCCGGGGCGTTCCCGGCACGGCAGCTGCCTTCTATGACCACTACTGCGACACCTTGGATATGCTGGATCTGTCTCTTAAAAAATAAGCAAAACTCCGCAGCAGCTGCTGCGGAGTTTTTGTATAAGTGCGTAAAAAAGCTGCCATCCTGAAGGATGGCAGCTTTGTATCTGTGTAAGAATTACAGCAGAGTGGAGAAGTGCTTGATGGTGCGGACCATCTGAGAAACGTAGGAGTTCTCGTTGTCGTACCAGGAAACGACCTGAACCTGGGTCATGCCGCCGGGCAGCTTGTTGACCATGGTCTGGGTAGCATCGAACAGGGAGCCGAAGGTCATGCCGACGATGTCGGAGGAGACGATCTCGTCTTCGGTGTAGCCGTAGGACTCGGTCACAGCAGCCTTCATGGCAGCGTTGATCTCTTCCTTGGTGACTTCCTTAGCGACAACAGCGTTCAGGATGGTGGTGGAGCCGGTGGGGGTGGGGATACGCTGTGCAGCGCCGATCAGCTTGCCGTTCAGCTCGGGGATGACCAGGCCGATAGCCTTAGCAGCACCGGTGGAGTTGGGAACGATGTTCACAGCACCAGCGCGGGAGCGGCGCAGGTCGCCCTTTCTCTGGGGGCCGTCCAGGATCATCTGGTCGCCGGTGTAAGCGTGGATGGTGCACATAATGCCGGACTCGATGG
>JAGBBD010000023.1 GCA_017938625.1 Oscillospiraceae bacterium
ATGGCTTACACCTTCCTGGCTGCCAAGGGCTACGCTGTTGGCAAGTCCCTGCTGGACAGCGAGAAGATCGACTACTGCAAGGAAATGATGGCAAAGGCAGAAGCAAAGGGCGTCAAGCTCCTGCTGCCTGTTGACACCGTGGTTGCAGACTCCTTCCCCAACCCCATCGACGGCCCCATCGACGTGGCTACCGTTGCTGCCGACCAGATCCCTGCCGATAAGGAAGGCCTGGACATCGGTGAAAAGACCCGTGAGCTGTTCGCCGAGGCCGTGAAGGCTGCAAAGACCGTTGTCTGGAACGGCCCCATGGGCGTGTTCGAGAACCCCACTCTGGCAAAGGGCACCATCGCCGTTGCCGAGGCTCTGGCAGCAGCAGACGCTACCACCATCGTTGGCGGCGGCGACTCCGCAGCAGCCTGCGAGCAGCTGGGCTTCGCTGACAAGATCACCCACATCTCCACCGGCGGCGGTGCTTCCCTGGAATTCCTGGAAGGTCTGGAGCTGCCCGGCATCGCCTGCCTAGAAGACAAGTAAAAACTCTCTTTTTAGAAATCAACATATATTTAGGAGCAATTTACCATGAACAGAAAGTATCGTAAGACAGTCATTGCTGCCAACTGGAAGATGAACAAGACCCCCAGCGAAACCAAGGCTTTCATGACCGAGTTCAAGGGTCTGATGCCCAAGGGCCGCTGGTGCGACGTCGCCATCTGCGTTCCCGCTGTCTGCATCCCCGCTGCTGTCCGCGCTATGCGTGAGACCCGCGTGGGCATCGGTGCAGAGAACTGCAACGCCAACGCTTCCGGCGCTTACACCGGCGAGATCGCAACCAACATGCTGGTTGACGCAGGCTGCAAGTATGTTATCATCGGCCACTCCGAGCGCCGCGCCATGGGCGAGACCGACGCAGAAGTCAACGCTAAGGTCAAGGCTGCTCTGGCATCCGACCTGATCCCCATCATGTGCGTGGGCGAGAGCCTGGATCAGCGCGAAGCCAACATCACCGAAGAGTGGATCACCATGCAGATCAAGATGGGGCTGGCCGGTGTGCCCGAAGAGAAGATCCGTAAGATCGTCATCGCCTACGAGCCCATCTGGGCAATCGGCACCGGCAAGACCGCCACTCCCGAGCAGGCTGAAGAGGTCTGTGAGCACATTCGTACCGTCATCCGCAAGCTGTTCGGCGCTAAGATCGCCCGCGCTACCTCCATCCTGTACGGCGGCAGCATGAACGACCAGAACGCTTACCAGCTGCTGGCTCAGCCCGATATCGACGGCGGCTTGATCGGCGGCGCTTCCCTCGTCCCCGAAAAGTTCGTCAAGATCATCGAAGCAGCAAACCAGCCTGCAAACTAAGATACACAAAAAAGACTCCGATGCACTGCCCAAGTGTTCTTAAGAACACTTGGGCAGTTTTATTCGCCTATGGCGAGTGATATTGCTTCGCAGTGATATTTGAACTTCCTTCAAGTGATATTGCCTTCGGCAGTTGGGGCGAATAAAATACCACGAAAACCACAGGTTTTCATATCACGATTGCCGTCGGCGATCATATCACTCTGTGCGAAATACACAGAATATCACCATATAAAACGGTGTGGTTAGGGCAAAACCGGTTTTACACGGCTCTTTTTCCTCCAAAGTTGCAGAGAAAAAATTCCGTAATGCGTTCAGCATTACGGAATTTTTAATATTCATTTGTCAGAAAATCTCCGTTTCAAAACTCCTTCGCGCCTCAAAAACAATTGTTTAATACAGCGCGTCCAGCGCAGCGGCGGCTTCCGCACCATCTGCATAGGTGCCTGCGTAGAGCGCTTTCAGCACATCGGTCAGATCGGCGCCCTGCTTCACGATGGCGCCTGCATCGCAGATGCCCTCAGCGTCTGCAAGGAGCTTCTGTGCGCCTGCATAGGCAACGGATACATTGGCAACATCATTGGGGATGGTGCCGGCTGCCTCACAGACGGCTTTGTCCGCTTCGCCGGAGGTCATGAAATCCACGAACTGCCATGCCAGCTCCTCCACTTGCGTTTCGGCATTGATGCACAGACCGCCGCAGTCCACCTTGACGGTATTGGAGCTTCCGGGATACGGGAAGCAGTCCCACTGCAGATCCTGCCCGATCATTTCCTCGGCAATGGCAAGGACCTCCATATCGGCATAGATCACAGCCGTTCTGTCTGCAAGGCTCAGCTGAGAGAAGGGCCAGTCGGCAGGCGCGTTTTCATCAAAGTAGCCCTTGCCCACCCAGTCGATCACCGTCTGCAGAGCTTTCACAGCATCTGCATTGTCTGCCCAGCCGCCTGCTGTCGCCAGAGTTGTCAGAGTTTCCGCGCCAAGGGCACGCTCCATATGGATGCCAAAGTTGGAGTGAATGTACGCGCTGTCCAGCGCCATGGGCTGGTAGCCTGCTGCCACCAGATCGTCGCACAGGGCTTCAAAATCCTCGACAGACGCCACATCGCCGCTGACACCCGCTGCTTCCAATGCCGCCTTGTTGTACCACAGAGCGGTCACATTGGCGCCGTAGGGCACAGCGTACAATGCATTGCCGCCGCTGAGGCTCTTGATATAGTCCAGCAAAATGGGATAGGCATTGCTGTGACCTTCACGGTCGCTCAGATCCATGGCATAGGTCGTTCTGGTACTCAGCTGCGAAAGCGTTTCCACCTCAAACACATCCACGGTGCTGCCGTCCTTCAGGGCAGTATCCAGCACAAGGGGCAGATTTTCGCCATAGTGGCTGACCTGCACCGTGGCACCGGTGGCTTCTTCAAATTTTGCCACCTGCTCCACATAGGCAGCGTAAGCCGGGTCACTCTCCGTCAGAGCCGTATAGACGATCAAGGTCTGACCTGCCAGTTCCTCGGCAGGAGGCTGCTCCTGTCCCTGCTCGGTCTGCTCAGTCTGCTCGGTCTGTTCGGTCTGTTCCTCTGTCTCCGTGTCCTTGCTGCAGCCGGTCAGACAGCTGACTGCCAGCAGCAGACACAGCATCAAAATGATCCATTTTTTCATAGTACGTCTCCTTTTCCTACTCCGGTTTTACCCTGCATAAGGAAGCATTTCAAAGAAATCGTTCTCAGAACGTCCGTCAATTGCCCACATGGCAAAGACGCCATCGGGCAGGATGTTGGAATCTTGCAGATGAATGCAGCCTTCCAATCCGTCTGCCGTTTTAAACCACACGGTGTTTTCACCATCATAAGCTGTGATGGTAAGCTGTGTACCGGCAGGAAGCAGCGCAGACGCGCCATCCACAGTCACAGGCAGCGGCTCAATCACGCTGAGATACCGCTCTCCATCAGACTGCTCGATCGTCCAGAGGGTGCTGACCTGCGGCTCCAGTCCGCGCAGCTCACTGCTGACATACTCTCTCGATGCCATCCATGTGCCCAGCACATACTGGTATTCCTCAATGATCACACTGTTTTCACCCACGGAAGCGATACGCCCGCTAGTCAAAACACCCTTTGCATCTTCAGACAGACTCTGCAGTCCGTTCTGAGACAGCTTCCAACCGAAAGTGACATAATCAGATGACATCATATCGCCGGAAACATAGATCTCCGGCAAGCCGTCGCCGCTGAGATCCTTAATCCAGAGTCCCACATGCCAGGTGTACAGATAGGACGTATCATATACCGCATCGCCCTTGACCACACGCAGGGCATAGCACATCTGATCGTGCTCATCGAAGAGCTTCAGCAATGCTACGCTCTCCGGCTGTCCGCAGCCATCGAGATCCACTTCCTGCTGCTCTGCCACCTCAAATCGCATAATGGGGAAGCCATAAAAGCCATCGCCTTCATATGCTGCATCGGCAACAGAGATGTTTTCCTGCGTTTGTTCGGCGATCTCCTGTGCTGCTTCCTCCGCAGTCTCCTCGGTGGTCTCCTCGGTCAGTTCTTCTGCCTGTTCCGGCGTCTCCTGTACGGTTTCTTCCTGCACCACAGTTTCTTCCTGCTGCTCGACCTGAGCAGGTGCAGCACAGGCACACAGCAGCATCAGCAGCGCCATCAACAATCCCAAATATTTTTTCATGTTGCATTTCCTTTCTCCATAGATGATTGCCCTTATTCTACCACACCTGCAGGTGCTTGCCAATGACTTCACGGTTTTTTTACATTTTAAAAGCGGTCAGAAATACTTCTGACCGCTTTGTGTTATGCAATTACTGCTGAGCAGCTTCCATTTCCTTCATGGCGTCCTTGCGGGAGAGGTTGACTCTGCCCTTTTCGTCGATCTCCACGACCTTGACCCAGGTCATGTCGCCAACGTTGAGGACGTCTTCCACCTTTTCCACACGGCGGTTTTCCAGCTTGGAGATGTGGACCATGCCGTCCTTGCCGGGAGCCAGTTCCACGAATGCACCAATGGGGATGATGCGCACGACCTTGCCGAAGTACAGCTTGCCCACCTCGGGAACGAAGCAGATATCGTCGATCATCTTCTTGGCTGCATAAGCGCAGGCGGAGTCAACAGCGGAGATGAAGACGGAGCCGTCATCCTCGATGTCCACCTTGGCACCGGTATCGGCGCAGATCTTCTGGATGGTCTTGCCGCCGGAGCCGATGACTTCGCGGATCTTGTCCACATCGATCTTCATGGAGATCATCTTGGGAGCGAACTCGGAAACTTCGGCGCGAGGCTCTGCGATGCAGGGCAGCATGACTTCGGAGAGGATCTCCAGACGAGCCTTGCGGCAGCGCTCCAGAGCATCGGCAATGATCTCCATGG
>JAGBBD010000024.1 GCA_017938625.1 Oscillospiraceae bacterium
AGCCGCTTTTACTTTTCCAGAAATTCAATTGCCGCTTTATATTTTTCAACACGCTTTTGGGCAGCCTCGTCCACAATGTCCAATCTACTCAGATCGCTGTTGTGCCGCAGATCTGCAAGCTTCACGACCCTTGCAATGGGATCTTTTTTGATTTCGGCAACATAGTCCATATATTCTACCGCTTTATCATGAGTCATCAGCCGAAGCGCCTTCAAGACCTCCTGTGGAAAACCAACAGACTTCAGCCGTTCTATGGTCATATCCGTATCCTCGATCACATCATGCAGCAGCGCTACGCAGGTTGAAGGTTCATCTGTCATCTGTTCCGCCAAATGGATAGGATGGAATATATAGGGCATTTCACTCTTATCCTTCTGACCATGATGCGACTGGTATGCGATCTGCATGGCTTTCTTGGTCAATGCTGTGTAAATCATAAAACCACCTCTTTTTCGATACTACCACAAAATATTCTATGCCGCAACGGTTGCCGTAAGCTTTTGTTCGTGATATGATAAGAAAAACACTTTTGGGAGGTCATATGCTGCTGGATCTTGCACCTTTGGAAGGTATCACAGGCTCTTTGTTCCGCAGTCTGTATCATGAATTTTTCCCGGGTATTGACCGTTACTACACCCCTTTCATCTCCCCCACTTCCGACCACCTTTTTACCGCCAAGGAACAGCGCGAGATCTTACCGGAGAACAACGAAGGCATGATCGTGATCCCTCAGCTTCTGACCAAAAACGCAGCAGATTTTCTTTGGGCTGCACAGGAGCTGCATACCATAGGGTACGATGAGATCAACTTAAATCTCGGCTGTCCATCCGGCACAGTTACAGCAAAAGGGAAAGGTGCCGGTATGCTGGCAGATCCTGCTGCGCTTGATGCATTTCTTGACAGCATCTATTCTGCTGCACCGTGCAAGATCTCTGTAAAAACGAGACTTGGAATGGAGCAGCCGGAAGAATTTGAACATATTCTGCAGATCTATGAAAAGTATCCACTTTCCGAATTGATCATTCATCCCAGAGTTCGAAAAGATTTTTACCGCCATCCTGTGCGTCGGGAGTCGTTTGAGAAAATCTACTGTTCTTCACAGCTTCCTCTGTCCTATAATGGAAGTATCGTTTCACCACAAGACTATCTGCAATGTGCGCAGAAACATCCGTCGCTCAAAGCAATTATGATCGGACAAGGCGTCATCGCAGACCCATTCCTGCCGGGAAAGATCAAATACAAGGCAGAAGGAAGCAAGGAGCTTTTAAGACAGTTCCACGATAGGCTTGTTGACGCATATACACAGCGCTTCGGCAGCAGGAACAACGCTGTAAAGCGAATGAAAGAACTCTGGTTTTATCTTTCCTGTTCCTTCGAAAATGGCGAGCAATATCGCAAAAAGATTCTGAAATCACGCTCTGCCGATGATTATGACGCTGTTGTCAGTCAGATTTTCTCCTCTGCCGCTCTGCTTTCTGTCAGCACCGGAGACTGGTGATATGCCTTTTACAACACGATCAAGAAATATAATGAGGGTAAACATATGGATTTTACTTATTTAAAAAACTTTATGGATCGACTGACCATGGACACCGTTCCAGGAAACAGCGTGGTTGTTTACCATGAGAATAAAGAAGTATTTCGTTACAGCGCAGGTTACAGCGATGTAGAAAGCAAAACGCCTATGACAGGTGATGAACTGCTGAACATCTACTCCTGTTCCAAGCCCGCGACTGTGGTTGCGGCTCTGCAGCTTTATGAAAAAGGTTATTTCCTGCTGGATGATCCGCTGTATGAGTTCATGCCTCAGTTCCGCGAAATGTACGTCAGAGATGAATCCGGTGAGGTGCGCAAAGCAACTACCCCCATTACCATGCGTCATTTGTTCACCATGACATCCGGTCTTTCCTATGACAAGTATCCTCCCTCCATGCTGCAGGCTGATAAGGACACCAATGGTCAGATGCCTACAGTGGCAGCTCTGGGCTACCTTGCACAAGAACCTCTTGCCTTTGAGCCCGGCAGTCACTGGAAATATAGCCTTTCTCATGATGTTCTGGCAGCGGTCGTTGAAGCGATCTCCGGCAAGCGTTTCAGCAAATACATGACAGACGAAGTCTTTGCTCCCATAGGAGTCAAAGATGTTTATTACCATCAGACAGAAGAAACCCTGCCCAGAATGGCAAGTCAGTATATGTTCAAAACGGATGAAGAGATTGAGATCTCCAAGGGACAGATATCCTCTTCCGGAAAAGACGGCTATTGGGAGAAACAAACCTATGAAAACGACCTGCTTTATGGGCCCGAGTACGACAGCGGCGGCGCAGGTATCATTACCTCTGTTCCGGAATATGCAAAATTTGCCTCATGTCTTGCTAACGGCGGTATCGCTCCCAATGGTGAGCAGATCCTCAGCGCCGGCACCATCGAGCTGCTGCGCACCAACCAGCTGAGCGATACACAGCTGAAGGATTTCAACTGGCCACAGCTGACGGGATATGGCTATGGTCTTGGTGTACGAACGATCCTTGACCGTGCCGCTGCCGGATTTAACGGACCTGACGGTGAATTCGGATGGGGTGGTGCCGCAGGCGCGACCATCTCGGTAGATCCCGACAGTAAGTTCTCCTATTTTTATTCGCACCACATGCTGATTCCCAAAGAAGAGTTCTACCAGCCCAGACTGCGCAACATCGCATACGCCTGTCTTTATCGATAAAAGAAATGCACCGTGTTTAACGGTGCATTTCTTATCTTGAAGATGCGTTGTCAATATGCTATATTATTGGTATCTCAAAAGGAAGGGTAACACCTATGCAGAAGATCCCGATCAAGCACAAAATCACGTGGTTTATCATTCGACCTTTGGTCGCGGTGTTTTTATTTATAAAATTCGGTTATCGGTTTAAGCTTGCAAAAGGATTGCCGGAACAATACATTGTTCTGGCCAATCACACAACAGATTATGACCCTCTGTTTACTGCTGTCAGTTTTCCCAAGCAAATGTACTTTGTCGGCAGTGAGCACATCTCCAGATGGAAGTTGGCATATCCACTGATCAAGTGGGCATTTCAGCCTATTCTTCGATACAAAGGAACTTCCGCCGCCTCCACAGTCATGGAAATGCTGCGAACAATTCGTAAGGGCGGCAATATTTGTATGTTCCCCGAGGGTGCCAGAAGCTGGAACGGGATCACCGCCCCTATCCTTCCTTCCACGGGTAAAGTGGTCAAAAGCGCCAAATGCGGTCTTGTGACCTATAAGATCGAAGGCGGTTATTTTGCCAGTCCCAATTGGAGTGAAAAAGGTACACGCAGAGGTCGTGTGCGTGGGTCGGTCGTCAATATTTATACCCCCGAGCAGTTGTCTGCTATGAGCCTTAACGAGATCAACAACGCGATCAACAAGGATCTTCATGAAGATGCTTATATGCGCCAGCTGGCGTGTCCTGCAAAATATAAAGGTGCTCAGATCGCCTATAAAATGGAAAATATGCTCTCCCACTGCCCCCACTGCGGCGCAATGGACAGCCTTCGTTCCCAAAAGGACACTGTCACCTGTACAAATTGCAGTCACAGTTTCCGATATACGCAGTTTGGTATGCTGGAAGGTATCGATGTCAAGACAGTGAAAGAGCTCTTTTCGTGGCAAAAAGAGCAGGTATTGCAGGATGCGCTGAAGGATGCCGTGTACACATCTTCCGAAGCTTCCCTTTACACCATTGAAAATCACAAGCAGCAGTTGCTTGCGCAGGGCCGAGTCAAAATGGACCGCAACGTCATTTCCTGTGACGGCAAGGACGTTCCCCTATCGGAGATCACCGATAGGGCGATGCATGGCAGACACGCATTGGTATTCTCGGTCGGTGATACATATTATGAGCTGATTTTTGCAGCAGATGCCTGCGTCTTGAAATATCATCTGCTCTATCAGGCTTACCGTGACGGCGCGATCACAAAATATAATTGAGGTCGTATAGAATACTTTCGTGATACCAATAATGTTTTCAGGAATTATTGTGCCGCATTCGGCAGATAATAACAAAATCAAATGGAGGAATGAATCATGAGCAAAAACCCATATGTCGGTACTAAGACCGAAAAAAACCTGTGGGAAGCCTTCGCAGGTGAATCCCAGGCTCGCAACAAGTATACCTATTTTGCATCCGTCGCCAAAAAGGCCGGTTATGAGCAGATTGCAGCTCTGTTCCTGCAGACTGCTGAGAATGAAAAGGAACATGCAAAGCTTTGGTTCAAGGCTCTTGGTGAACTGGGTGACACCGCCGAGAATCTGCAGCACGCAGCAGAGGGCGAAAACTATGAGTGGACCGATATGTATGATCGCATGGCAAAGGAAGCCGAAGAGGAAGGCTTTACAGAGCTTGCCGCAAAATTCCGCGGTGTAGCTGCCATTGAAAAGTCCCATGAAGAGCGTTATCGCGCGCTGCTTAAGAATGTTGAGACCAAGACTGTTTTTGAAAAAGCCGGCATTGTCATGTGGGAATGCCGCAACTGCGGTCATCTGGTGACCGGCACTAAAGCACCTCAGCTTTGCCCCGTCTGCGCACATCCTCAGAGCTTCTTTGAAGTCCGCAAGGAAAACTATTGATCTGCAATATAAAAAGGACAGTTTCCAGTTGGAAACTGTCCTTTTATTTTATCACAATTATTTTGCCAGAGCAGCAGTATCCTTTGCGATCATCAGTTCCTCGTTGGTGGGAATAACGAAGATCTTCACTCTGGAATCATCTGCCTGCACCTCAGCCTCAACACCGCGAGTCTTGTTCTTGACAGGATCGATCTTGACGCCCATATACTCCAGACCCTCGACCAGCTTCTCGCGCATGTCGATGGAGTTTTCGCCAACACCGGCAGTGAAGACGATGGCATCGCAACCGCCCATAGCGGCAGCGTAAGCACCAATATCCTTCTTGACCTCATAGACGAACTTGTCCAGAGCCAGCTGTGCACGCTCGTTGCCCTCGGCAGCGGCATTGTCCAGATCACGGAAGTCGGAGGAAACACCGGAGATGCCCAGCACACCGGACTTCTTGTTCAGGATGTTCATCATGGTCTTGATGTCGTAGCCATAGCGATCCATCAGATACTCAATGATGGTGGCATCAATATCACCGGAACGGGTGCCCATAGGAACACCTGCAAGAGGGCCAAGGCCCATGGTTGTATCGACGACCTTGCCGTCAACGCAAGCGGACAGAGAGGAGCCGTTGCCCAGATGGCAGCAAATCACCTTGCTGTGCTCGGGGTTGCCCAGCATATCAACAGCACGGGCGGAAACATAGCGGTGAGAAGTACCATGGAAGCCATAGCGACGAACATCATCGTTTTCATAGTACTCATAGGGGATTGCATAGGTGTATGCCTTAGCGGGCATGGTCATGTGGAAAGCGGTATCAAAGACAGCGACCTGAGGCTTGTTGGGCATGACAGCCTGGCAAGCACGGATACCCATCAAGTTTGCAGGGTTGTGCAGGGGACCCAGGGGGATGCACTTCTCGATGGCTGCGATGCAGGCATCGTCGATGAGGCAGGACTCAGTGAATGCCATACCACCATGCAGGACACGGTGACCGACAGCATCGATCTCATCGGTGGACTTGATAACACCATTGGTCTCATCGACCAGAATGCTCAGAACAGCCTGGATAGCCTCGGAATGGCTGGGCATGGCAATGTCCTGCACGACCTTATCGCGGCCGGGAACACTATGGTTGAGTCTGCCATCGATGCCGATGCGCTCACACAGACCCTTGGCGTAGACATCGCCCGTATCGGGGCTCATGAACTGATACTTCAAAGAAGAACTGCCGGCGTTAATGATCAATACTTTCATTGTTTTACATCTCCTGTGAATTATTGTTTCAAAACTCTGAAATCTATGGTACTATAGCAGTACATACTTTTGATATTCTACTATAGATTTTATCAGTAGACAAGAGGTAAAAGTGGATTTTTTATCCTTGGGAGGAAAATTTCCTTGAAAACAGTTGGTATTATTTGTGAATATAACCCCTTTCATCTGGGACATCAGCGGCAGTTTGATCTGATCCGGAAAGAATTCGGTGAAGATACCATGATTATCTGCATTATGAGCGGCAATTACGTTCAGCGCGGAGTCCCTGCCATGTGGGATAAATACACCCGCGCCAATGCCGCAGTTGCCTGCGGTGCAGACCTTGTCTTTGAACTGCCGATCACAAAGGTTCTCTCCTCTGCAGAAGGCTTCGCTCGCGGTGGTGTAGAAATTCTGGTAAAGTTTGGCTGCACAGATATTCTCTGCTTTGGTGCCGAGTGCGGCGATACAGAGCAGATCATGAACACTGCCAGAAAACTCAACGATCCAACGTACAAAGACCGTTTGCAAAATTTTCTTTCTCAAGGGATGTCTTATGCTGCGGCAAAGCAGGCCTCTCTTGATGACAGCACTTCCCTGCTGTCTGACCCAAACAACATCCTTGGTGTCGAATACTGCAGGGCGATCCTGGAGATAAACAGTACACTTACCCCATTTGCCATCAAAAGAAACGGTGGGTATCACGATACCGCCGCAGATGCGTCAGAGCCCTCTGCCACGGCAGTACGGGCGCTCTATCCCAATGATAATTGGAAGCAATTTGTGCCGGAAGCATCTGCTTCCTTGTTATCTTCCGCCCGGTATTATGCATTATCTGCCGGAGAGCGTGCTGTATTGGCACGTCTGCGCGCTTTGAATGAAGATGAATGGGAGCAGTGTGCTCACGGCTCAGAAGGTCTTTGGAGCAAAGCAATGAAAGCAAGCAGGACACAAGGTTCCTATGAAGCGATCGTTGATGCTGTGAAGTCTAAACGATATCCAAGAACAAGAATCCAGCGATTGCTCCTGTGCGCTTATCTCGGTATCCGTCAGCACCATTTGCAGCAAGCAATTTCTTATACCAGACTCCTTGCCTTTTCTCCCCGCAGCCGCTCTTTACTTCGCAAGATCAAAGACACCGCCGAAATCTCTGTGGTCAATCCCGGCGAGATCCCAAATGATAAGGATTTTTACGCGATTGAGACGCGCGCCGCAGATCTGTTCACCTTATTCTGTACGGACAATATCTGCCTATGCAGGACAGAACAAGATGCCAGAGTCTTCATACCGCACAACTGATATCCACAGGTTTGTGACGTTTTCTTCCCCTTGGTTCTTGTGTTTTTTGCTTCCATAAAAAATTTCTGATTTTTTAAAAAAAGGACTTGCAAAACCATGACACCTGTGATATTATATTGTGGCTCCGAGAGAGCGGTATGCGCCGGTAGCTCAGTTGGATAGAGTGACTGGCTACGAACCAGTAGGTCAGGGGTTCGAGTCCCTTCCGGCGTACCAAAACCAGATGCAGAAACGCATCTGGTTTTTTATTTCTGCAGCAAAAATGAGGTGCTTGCGCACCTCATTTTTATATGACAATTTTTGCTTTGCTTCCGCCCGTCTTTTCTTTTGTGACAACGATCTGCTTATCGATCTTCTCTTTCAGATCTGCCACGTGGGAGATGATACCAACAAGGCGGTTTCCTTCTGTCAAGCCGGCAAGCGTGCGATAAGCCTGTTCCAGAGATTCGGGATCCAATGAACCAAAGCCTTCGTCCACAAACATAGTATCCAAGCTGACGCCGGTAGACATCTGTACCTCATCGGACAGTCCAAGCGCCAGCGCCAGAGATGCCTTAAAAGACTCCCCGCCCGAAAGTGTTTTGACACTCCGCTCTGTACCGTTGTAGTGATCTACCACATCCAGTTCTAAACCACTTTGACTCTGGTTGTTCTGGGCAACTTTTCTTCGTTTGAGATCATACTGCCCACCGGTCATTTTCATCAACCGCACATTGGCGCGAGCAACAATCCGGTCAAAATAAGTTTTCTGGATATAAGTCTCCAGCATGACTTTCTCCTTGCCCGTGACTGTTCCGTTGGCTGTGTTGGACAGCGCACGAAGCCACATAAGCTGCTGCTCCGTTTCAGCCGCTTCTTGATATCTCACAGAAATATTGTTCAGACAACTCTCGTTGACAGACAGTCTCGTATTGAGCACTTGAAGATCTGCCAGTACAGAATCTTTTTTCTGTGTAAGCATATCTTTTTTCTGCTCCAGAGCCAGCGCATCCTCCGGAGACTTTCCGGCAAGGACCGCTTCCAACTGCTCTTTTTTGGCACGCAACGACGTAACTTGATGGGAAGCTTCAGAAAAAGCTGTCTCTGCCTCAGTCAGTTTCTTTTCCAGCTTTTTCTGCTTCAATTGCAGCAGGCGCAGCTCTGACAACGCCTTTGCCCTGTCCGCAAACGGCAGCTTTTGGACAAGGTCTTTCTCCTGCTTTTTCAGCAGTTCTACAGATGTCTTGTTCGCTGCAGCTGTCTGACCTGTCTCAAAGAGCTTTTGCTGAAGCTCAGAAAGCTTGTCTTCTCGTACAGGAATCTCTCGTTTCAATTCCGCAAAGCGTGTCTGCTGTCTTTCGATCAAAGTGATCTGTGTTTCACAATCTGCAATGGCAGAAGACACTTCTGAAAGCCTGGTAGCTATCCTCTCGGCAGCATTTTCCAGAGTTGTCGTGCCAAATAAGATCTCCAGCGCTTTCACCAGGGCTTCTTCCGCAGTTTCTACACGCACCTTCTGGACGCTGGCATCGCTGCTGGCAGCCGAAGCATCGGCGTCTGCCTTTTGGAATAGCTCCTTTGCTTTTTTGACCTCTGCCTCCGTGGGAGCATTCTCTGTTAAAATTGCAGGAGCAGGATGGGAAGTTGAACCACAGACCGGGCAAGGACTCCCCTCTTGCAGCTCAGCCGCAAAAATGCCAGCTTGGGCATCCAGAAAGGTTCTGTGCTTCGTTTCATAATCGCCACGGAGCATCTCAGATTTTTGAACACCGGAAAGATATATCTGCTGTTTTTTTGCCAGCACCTTCTTCTGCTGTTCCAAATCTGACAGGTCATCTGCTGCAGCCAGAAGAGTCTTTCTGCTTGTCCTATACTGCTCCAGAGTGCTGCTGAGTTTTTCCTTTTCGACAGCCGCACCCTCCAGCCCGACTTTTTCCCGGCGCAGTGTTTCGAGCTCATACAAAAGCTTTGTGATTTGCTCAGAAGCATCACTATGTTCCAAATTTGCCTGCAGCAGTTTTTCTTCCGCTTCTGCACAGGATCTTCGCAATTCTTCCAGGGCATCCAGATCCTTTTGTACCTTTTCAATATCAGAAATACGCAGCGCGATCTCTTCCCGTTCCGGTTTGCGAGATTGTTCTTCGTCCAACGCCTGCCGCAAAAAAGTCAACTGATCTTCTGTTTTCGTCAGTTCGGTTGCGCATAAATCCAGTGCAGTTTTGTTTTCTTCATACTCCCGGCATCCTGCAAGCGCTGTGATCACCAACTGCAGCCCTTGCTCCAGCTGCTGCAGCTGTTCTTCCAGCGCTTTTTGCTTCTGTGCATCGTCATGAAGCAAAGTCTGGAGCAGACTGATCGTCTCAGAAACAGGGCGTTCTCCCTGTGCCGCAAGCTGTGCTTCGTCTATATAAAGGCTGGCTTCATCACAGATTATCCCCTGCGCATACTGACGGATGCTCTGAGATATCTCACTCCATTTTTTCTGTGCATCATTTGCTGCATCTTTTAAACGCAATTGCAGCGTCACATAGTTCGCCGTATTAAAAATACTGCGGAACACGTTCTGACGATCCTTTGTTTCCGACAAAAGCAACCGAAGGAAATCACCCTGCGCGATCATAGTAACTTGAGAGAACTGTTCCTTATCAAGACCAAGGATCTCTTGAATGGCAGGATCCACATCCTTTGTCTTTGTTAAGATTTTGCCATCCGGATATGTCAGCTGTGCTTCCGCCCTTTGAGTCGTCATGCCCTCTCCGCGTTCTCTGGGGCGCTGATATTCAGGATTGCGGCGAACAACATACGTTTTTCCCTTATGCGAAAATGTCAGTTCCACCATTGTGGGCACACCGGCGGCTGCATACTTGGAGCGCAGCATCGATGCATCCCTGGTCTTTCCGCTTGCCGAGCCATACAATGCAAATGTGATCGCATCAAAGATCGTCGTCTTGCCGGCACCGGTATCGCCCGTGATCAGATAAAGACCGCTCTGTCCCAAAGTTTCAAGGTCAAGCTCTATTTTATCGGCATAAGGCCCAAATGCGCTCATTATCAGTTTCAGAGGTCTCATATATCCTCCTTCCAGATCGCTTCGATCAGCTGCTGTACATACTGCCTTTGCACATCTTCCATAGGTCGCCTGTTTTGCTGCTCATATAGTTCCTCAAACAGCTGCAAGGGAGATTTTTGTTCGATCTCACGAGCGCTGTCGATCTCACAAGAAGACCGAGTCCTTGCGTTATCGTAACTCAGGCGCATCAGATTGGGATAGATCACCCGCAGCCGACCTACTGCCTCCGGCACATCCTCTTCATCTGTCAAGGTAATATGAAGATAATCATCTATGGCAGTTCCGGCGTAGTTTTCTTTTGCCGTCAGTTCCTCGTATGTGCCGCGCAGCTGCCGCATATCATGTCTGGGGACAAGAGGCAGCGTTCGCAGCTGCAAATTGCCCTTCTCAAACAGCTCCACAATGGTCACACTCTTTTCGTGCGCACATTCGGAGAACGAATATTTCAGAGGTGTTCCGCAATACCGAATCTTCCCGTGAGCAATATTCTGAGGGCCATGAATGTGTCCCAGCGCAACATAGTCAAATGCCTCAAATACGGACGCATCCACATTATCTGTTCCGCCAACGCTGATCTCCTCCGATTCGCAACGAACAGCTCCTGTGACAAACTGATGCGTCACAAGGATATTTCGCTTTTCTTTATCAAGCTGCA
This sequence comes from Oscillospiraceae bacterium, assembly GCA_017938625.1. Taxonomy (GTDB): domain Bacteria; phylum Bacillota; class Clostridia; order Oscillospirales; family Oscillospiraceae; genus Avoscillospira. The sequence continues at coordinate 10,857 of JAGBBD010000024.1, forward strand.
TATGCCCCACCGCAACACGGACAGCATCTGTGTAGCTTTCGATCGTTTCCTCCTCAAAGTATCTGCGTACCTGAGCAGGTTTTACGAACGGCAGCATATATATATTGACATCGCCAAATTCATCACACAGCGTCACCGCTTCGATCTTGCCGTCATAAACAGGTGACAAATAGACACCAGAATCCGTAAGCAAACGACTTGCAAATGCCAGACGCTCCGCAGAATCATGATTACCGCTGATGAGAAACACTTTCGTATTTCTTGTGCATAGGCGATACAAAAAACTATCCAACAGTTCCACCGCTTCTGCTGAGGGCACGGCGCGATCATACACATCACCCGCGATCAAAACACCGATGGGACGCTCAACATCTACCATATTCAAAATCTGATCGAGAATGTATTTCTGGTCTTCTATCATGGAAAAATCATTCACACGTTTTCCAAGATGCAGATCAGACAGGTGCATCAGTTTCATGGCTTCCTCCAAATTATATTTTCTAAGCACAAGGCGGCTGCTTGGGGCAGCCGCCTTACATATTATCTTGTTGAAACTCCCGGAATTCTTGTGGTTTCCAACAGCTGTGGAGTGTAGGCCCCTTCTTCCAAAAGGCGCTGTAAAACAAACGTGGAGTCAGACCTACAGACAAGGAGCTGTGCCGCATCCAGGTTCTGCAGCACTTCATCCACCGAATTGCGACCGCTCCATTCCTTGAATACAGAATACCGGGCAATATCCGGGGCATTGCCCGGCAGCAAAGCCATAAGGCTCTTGCAGAAAAGTACCTTATCCAAAGCATCGTTTGCAGCTTGAAGTGCCGTCAGATACTCCGTCTCCCCTTCTTCCACGGTCAGACCGATTTGATGGCCTTGTGCATAGATCTCTCTCACCAGTTCCTTTTCTTCCATGATTTGTTTCTGGGAAAGAAAAAAGGCAGCATAGACCTTCATGGTCTTCAAGGTTTCCAGCGTTTGTTCCGATACGGCACTTCCGGCAAATGCCAGATACACGGTCGCAGGTCCCGTGTTTTCCGGAGTCTCCTCTTTCTCATTTGCACCGTCCTGCGGCGCATTGGGTGCTTGGGTTTCTTGTTCCTGCTCTAAAATAATGGAGATCAGTGTTTCTGCTTTTCGGATGAACACATCGTTCCCAAGCTGCTGGCTCCCGTCTGTAAATCGCAGAACAGGACAACCGGATGCGCTGGTCAGCATGGATGCAGTCAAGCCAAAATGTGAAACAGCCCTTGTAACAGGAATATACGGAATGCCGTTTCTGAATACGATCTCAACAGAGTTGACACGCTGGTTCTCATCTGTGATGGTACCGGCATTCAAATCGTACACAAGACGCTTGGCTCTTGTAAACAGTGCCAGGCTTCCCTTGTCTGCATTATAGGACACAGCGATCCCTGCAGGACTTGCCTGAAACACCGTGTAAGGAACATACAACGCTGCGCCCTTATAATAGGGTGCTTCCGACGCAGATAAGTACATGGGAACGCTGTCGTTCACACCAACAAAACACAAAGAGCTTGCTGTGATATTGCCGGGTGTCACCGATATAAGAACTGCCAAAAGCAGCAAAATGGACATCAATCTTTTTTTCATGGGATCACTCCTTACCTGCATTATACCAGAGTTCTTTTTTCTGTGCAAGCATCACCATACAAGCTTTGCTCTTGCCAGAAACAAAATCACGTGATATGATGTAGAAAAATTCTACAGGAGGCGAAACCATGCAGAGAATTGACAAAGAGAATTATTATCTGGATATTGCACAGACCGTGTTGGAGCGTTCCACCTGTCTGCGCCGCCACTACGGTGCCATTATCGTACGCAACGACGAGATCGTAGCCACCGGCTACAACGGAGCCCCCAGAGGCAGAGCCAACTGCTGCGAGCTTGGCTACTGTGTCAGAGAGCAAATGAAGATTCCCAGCGGTGAGCGCTATGAGCTCTGCCGCAGCGTACACGCAGAAGCGAATGCGATCATTTCAGCCTCCCGCAATGAATGCATCGGTGCAACACTGTATCTTGTCGGCAGGGATGCTATGACCGGCAAGCTTCTCAGCAACGCCACCTCCTGTTCCATGTGCCGCAGAACCATCATCAATTCCGGTATCGAACGTGTGGTCATCCGCAACACAGAAACGGAATATACCGTCGTTGCCGTACAGGAATGGATCGACGATGATGATTCCATTCATATGCCTTTCCAGGTATGATTTTCCCCTCCTTCGGCGATACTATTGACAGATCGCCGGAGGAGGTAATTTATGGTCAAAGGGACTACAAGACAGGTCATTATTGTCAAAGGCACAAAAGCTACATTGTTTGATCAAGCGATTTTTCTGGTACGCGATGATATCGTGGCAAAGGGAGGTGTGACTGACAAAGCCCTTGTCAGTGAGGCGTATGCCGCCTGCAAGACTTCCCTCCGCGGTACATTTCTGAAAAAGATGCTTTGGTCCTTATCCGGCGGTGGAGTCATTAGTCTAATATGGTTGATGACCGTGATATTCTGAACAGGAAAAGACCGACAGTACAACCTGTCGGTCTTTTATTATTCTGTGACCAAAGAAACCTTATCTTCGCTGATCCGGATTTGAATGCTGTGGATAGGCTCCACAAAGCTTTCAATGATCTTTTCTGCAATGGCATCTTCCACATCCTTCTGAATCGTGCGTCTGAGGTTTCTCGCACCATAGGTGATGGAATAGGACTTGCCAACAAGGTAGTCCAGAAGACTCTCATCCCAAGTCAACTCCACACCACGCTCTGCCAGAGACGTTTTCAGCTCTTCCAGCATAATGACCGCAATACGGCGGAAATCGGCTTCAGTCAAACGGTTGAAGCATATGACCTCATCTACACGATTGATAAACTCAGGTCGCAGGATCTCGCTCAGCGCCTTCATCGCCTTTTCCTTTGTCTGATCAGACATGGATCTGCCAAAGCCAAGAGAACCATCCTTGCGCTCGGAGCCTGCATTGGAGGTCATAACGATGATGGTATTCTCAAAATTCACAAGTCTGCCTTGCGCATCCGTGATGCGTCCATCATCGAGAATCTGGAGCAGAATGTTCAGTACATCGGGATGTGCTTTTTCCAGTTCGTCAAACAGAACAACAGAATAAGGCTTGCGGCGGATCTTCTCCGTCAGCTGACCTGCTTCGTCATAGCCCACATAGCCGGGAGGCGAGCCAATGAGTTTGGAAACAGAGTGCTTTTCCATATACTCGGACATATCCAGACGAATCAAGGTTTCCACAGAATCAAACAGATCCTCTGCAAGACACTTGACTAACTCTGTTTTGCCCACACCGGTAGAGCCAACAAAGATAAAGGACACAGGACGCTTCTTCGGAGAGATGCCGACACGGTTGCGGCGAATAGCAGCAGCAACCGCACCAATGGCTTCATCCTGACCGATGATGCGTTTCTGCAGCCTTGCTTCAAGGCTGCGCAGCTGCTCAAACTCCTGAGCGCGAATCTTACTGGCAGGAATTTTAGTCCAAAGCTCAATGATCCGTGCCAGATTTTCCATGGTCAGAACAGGCTTCGGCTCTTCCTCCAGACGTGCGATCTCCTGATCCAGCTGCAGATTGCGGCTGCGGATGGTGGCAATGCGCTCATAGTCCACCTGCTCCACAGTTTCAGAAAGCATTTGCAGTTCCAGGTCATTGTCATCATGCATCTTGCGAAGTGCAGCCAGCTTGCCGATATTCTTGTTTTTCAAATTCACATCGGAACAAGCTTCGTCCAACAGATCGATCGCTTTATCCGGCAGGAAACGATCTGTAATATAGCGCTCAGAAAGAATCACTGCTTGACGAGCGATCTCAGGTGTAACTTCCACACCATGGAAATCCTCATAGTAATGCGCGATTCCGGTGATGATCTTGACAGCTTCCTCAATGGTAGGCTCATTGACCGTAACAGGCTGAAAGCGGCGTTCCAACGCAGAATCCTTCTCAATATACTTGCGATACTCATTGAAGGTCGTAGCTCCAATAACCTGGATCTCGCCACGTGACAGAGCAGGTTTCAGAATATTTGCAGCATTCATGCTGCCTTCCGCATCGCCTGCACCAACAAGATTATGGACCTCATCGATCACGAGGATGATATTGCCCAGTTTTTTGACCTCTTCGATCAAGCTCTTCATACGGCTTTCAAACTGACCGCGGAATTGAGTCCCTGCCACAAGCGCAGTCAGATCCAGCAGATAGACTTCCTTATTCTGCAGCTTATAGGGAACATCTTTTTCCACGATTCTCTGAGCAAGACCTTCGGCGATCGCCGTCTTACCGACACCGGGCTCACCGATCAGGCAAGGATTGTTCTTCTGTCTTCTGTTAAGGATCTGGATGACACGCTCCGTTTCTACTTCTCTGCCGACAACTCTGTCCAGCCCGCCGTCTCGTGCCTTCTTTGTCAGGTTCAAGCAGTAAGTATCCAGGAACTTCCTCTTTTTATTCTTGGGACGCTCCGACTTCCCGGGCTTTTCTGCCCTGCTGTCTTCGGACTCTGCAGGCTCCTGCTTGGGCTGCTGACCGCCAAAGAGTTTGTTCAAGAAAGGGAAGGTAGCCGTCTGGCTCATGTCTTCTCCGTCTTCATCTTCATCCTCTGCATTTTGAGCGTCTGCGCCCATCAAGCCTTCCATACCTTCAAAGGCTTCCATCATCTCGTTGGACAGACCCTCCAGTTCATCCTCTGTCAGGCCCATCTTTTTCATAATATCGTCAACAGGCTTCAGCCCCAGTTCTCTGGCGCATTTTAAGCAATAGCCTTCACTGGTGGTCGTGCCCGCTTCCAGTTTCGTTACAAAAATAACAGCAACGTTCTTTTTGCATCTGGAACATAATGTGGGTTGCATGATTTGTTCTCCTTTGGTTATAAACCGTTTGTGTCAGTATAACACAATTCAGACTCATTTGATATGGACAATTTTTTCAAGGGATGTATACATTCCCCTGCCCGCTGCCCAACAGCAGAACCGATCCGTCTTCTCTCATAACAACTGCGGTGGTACTGCCGATCTGTGTTGTTTCGTGATAGACATGCAGAGACTGCGTGTAGATCGTAAGCTTGCCCGGCGTCAACACAGCGATATATCTGCCGCCGGCAGACAAGTCCAGTATTTCCTCACCGATATAGCAGGAAGCGATCTCTTTTCCCTTTTCATTGACGGTTGTCAAGCTGTAGCGATTACCTGCTCTATACATATTCGTTGACAGCGTCAAAAATCCATTTCCGCCCAGATCAAAATCCTTGAGATACTCATCGGTGTAGCTGTAATGTCCGAGCTGCTCACCCTTCATATTGAAGTACTGCACACCGGTCTCACAAACAGCGCACATGAGATCTGAGTCAAGGAAGGTGATATCATAGACCAGCTCATTCCCAAGACTGATCTTATTCTGTATCTCTTCCGAATCCGTTCTGAACAGATAGATGCTGCTTTCAAACACACCATCAGTTTGTCCCATTGCGATGGCAGCCATATCTCTGCCATTGGGTGCCAAGGCGCACAGCGGAAAATACGTGGTGGACGAAAGCCATCGATAGATCAGATCCTGTTCCTCGTTGTACACAGACAACACAGATTTATAGCCGCTGGCAGATGATGACAGGCAGATCGCACCGTTTGAGGACAAGTCAGCATCCAGGATAGGATGCGTCTCTTCCAATGAGAGAACTTCGCCCTTTCCCTTCTGCAAGGCAAGCAAGGTGCTGCCGCCCACATCATAAGCAACTGCCATATTTCCGCTGACCAAAAGCTGTGGAAGCTCCAGCGGTTTTTGCAGCACATGGCGCTCAGCACCATTTTTATCATAGGCACTCAAGCCGCCGATGGAGGCAACGATCAGATCATCCCCCATTTTTTCGTAGCGGTTGCTACTGTGAGAATCAAAGGAATAGACACCAAAATTCTCATCGTTGCGCACTGTCAGATATCTGCCCCAGCGGCGCAGTCCGTCCAGGTTCAAGCCTTCATTGAACAAGAACAGCGCCACGGAACAGCAAACTGCTGCTACGATCACAACAAAGACAACGATCTTCTTCACCAGCGCACGACGGTCCGGAATTTTATCTGTATTCAATTCTGTAATGTTTTCCATATTATCCGACATGGAACGACACCTTTCCGTCATCATACCAGAGTTTTGTCATGTACAAGCCGCCGGGTGGCACAGTGGGCCCTGCTGCAGTACGGTTGCCGGCTTCCAACAACGCACCGATCTCTTCTGGCTTGATCTTTCCCTCTGCCGCATAAACCACAGTCCCCGCCATGGCTCGTGCCATATTATACAAAAAACCGTTTGCGCAGACTTTGAGCTCGATGAGATCGCCCTTACGAACAACATCGTAGTAATAAACCGTACGGACTGTAGATTTTACATCCGTCCCCACAGAACGCACCGCTGCAAAATCGTGCGTGCCAACAAAGGCAGAAGCTGCCTTCTGCATGATCGTTTCGTCCAGATGTTTCGGGTAAAACCATGCCCGATTGACATAGAAAGGATCCCGGATTCTGGAGTTGTAGATCAGATACGTGTATTCTTTTCTGACACATGAGCCGATGGCGTTAAAATCTTCATGAACTTCCATGGCATCCGTCACAACAATATCTTCCGGAAGATGGGTATTCATAGCGTATGGGAGCCGCTCCACCGGAATGGTAGAGGTCGTTCTGAAATTGGCGACATATCTCCTGGCATGAACACCAGCATCCGTTCGGCCGCAGCCCGTCATCTTAACAGGATGCCCCACGATTCTGGCCGCCGCTTCCTCCATGGTCTGGCCGATGGTCACATCATTTTTTTGCACCTGCCAGCCATGATAAGCAGTCCCTTCATAAGTCAAAAACAAGGCAATGTTACGCATCCGTTCCTCCTACAGTCCAAAGCGAGCCAACACGATCACCGCAGTCAGAAGCACCACGCCCAGCAACATAGCCACTACATCTGCAGCAGCATAAGCAAGCTGCTTCATTCTTGTTCTGCCGTCACCACCATGATAGCAGCGGCACTCCATTGCCACAGCTAATTCATCCGCTCTGCGGAATGCGCTGATAAACAACGGCACAAGAATAGGAATAAGCGCTTTGGCTCTGGAAAGCAAGCTTCCTGTTTCAAAATCCGCACCTCTTGCCTTCTGCGCAGACATGATCTTATCTGTTTCTTCGATCAAAGTGGGAATAAAGCGAAGTGCGATACACATCATCATGGACAATTCATGTACCGGAACTTTGATTCTCTTCAAAGGCTTGAGCAGCTGCTCCAGACCATCTGTCAGCGCAATGGGAGATGTGGTATAGGTGAGCATAAATGTGCCGCAGATCAGCATGGTGATACGCAGAACCATAAAGGCCGCGCTTTTGATGCCCTGTTTTGTAATGGTAAAGATCCAAAAACTTACCAAAGCTTCACCCTGTGTATAAAACAAATTTAAAAGGCCCGTCAGAATGATAATGAACAGAAGCGGCTTCATGCTTTTGAGCAGAACTTTTACAGAGATCCTGGAGATTGCGACCACAGAGATCAGCGCCAACAGCACAAGTGCATATGACACATAGTTCTTGGCAGAAAAAAGAGCGATGATATAGACCACAACAAGCAACAACTTCGTTCTGGGATCAAGGCGATGCACAAGTGTATCACCCGGAAAAAACTGACCGAGCGTAATATCTTTCAGCATCTCATCTGCCCTCCTTTAGGGCAAGCAAAGCCTCTTTCGCCTGCTGCACAGTATATACGGAAGGGTCGACCTGCAGTCCCATCTCACGGAGTTTCAGGAACACATGTGTCATCTGCGGGACATCCAGTCCCATCGCGATCAGTTCTTCGGCACGGGCAAACACTTCACGAGGACTGCCACTCATAGCAACGGTACCCTGATTCATAACGATCAGCCTGTCCACATTGGAGGCAATCTCCTCCATGGAATGGCTCACCATGATCACGGTAGCATTCTGCTTTTTCTGATATTCCCGAATATTTGCCAGAATTCCCTCTCTGCCCACAGGATCAAGACCTGCTGTCGGCTCATCGAGTATAAGGACATCCGGCTCCATGGCGATCACACCTGCAATGGCAACACGGCGCTTCTGCCCACCGGAAAGCTCAAAGGGCGATTTGTTTAGATTTTCCTCCGGAACTCCCACAAATTCTGCCGCTCTGCGGACACGGGCATCAATCTCATCCTTGGACAACCCCATGTTTTTGGGGCCAAAAGCAATATCCAAATACGCCGTTTCCTCAAACAATTGATACTCGGGGTACTGGAAGACCAGACCTACACGAAATCTGGTCTGACGGGTAAACGCTTTGCTGCTCCAGATACTCTTTCCATCCAGCAGAATATCACCGGAGGTCGGCTTCAGAAGTCCGTTCAGATGCTGGATCAGCGTAGACTTTCCCGAGCCTGTGTGACCAATGATGCCAATAAACTCGCCGGGGAAAACCGATATATCTACATTTTGAATCGCATCACGCTGGAACGGAGTGCCCGCTCCGTAAGTATGCGTCAAATTCTTTGTTTCTAAGATGGGTTTCAACTTCTCATCCTCCAGAAAAAATGCTCAAGGTGCATGGATGAAATCGTAAATAGCCTGCGCACACTGATCGACCGACAGAGCATCCAGCGGAAGATCAAAGCCTTCTTTGCTGAGTTCATGCATCAGCATGGTCGTTTCCGGAACCGTCAGACCGACAGACTGCAAAAGCTCGACTTGTGTAAAAACCTGCTCCGGTGTGCCATCTGCAATAATGCCGCCATCGGACATGACGATCACGCGGTCAGCCAGAACTGCTTCCGGCATATGGTGGGTGATCAGAATCACCGTCATGTCATTTTGCTTGTTCAGCTGAGAGATCGTAGACAGTACCTCTCTCCTGCCCTGGGGATCAAGCATCGCAGTAGGTTCATCCAAAACGATGCATTTAGGACGCATGGCGATCACACCGGCAATGGCAATGCGCTGCTTCTGTCCGCCGGAAAGCATATGAGGCGCATGTTCCCGATACCGGGTCATTCCCACCTGCTGCAAAGCTTCATCCACACGACGGCGGATCTCCTTCGGATCAACCCCCAGATTCTCCGGTGCAAATGCTACGTCCTCTTCCACTACGTTGGACACGATCTGGTTATCGGGATTTTGGAACACCATACCGACAGTACGGCGAATATCGATCAGTTTCCCTTCGTCGGCAGTATCCATGCCGTAAACATGAACTGTTCCTCCGGTCGGAAGCAAAATCGCGTTGAAGTGCTTGGCAAGTGTAGATTTTCCGCAGCCGTTATGGCCCAGGACCGCAACAAAGCTGCCGGACTCGATCTGCAGATCCAGTCCTTCAAACACCTGTACATCCGGTGTTTCTTCCGATCCGGGATAGTCATAGGTCAGTTTTTCTACAACAACCGCTTGTTTTTCCATATGTTAATCCTTTTATCAATCTTTATACCATCGCCCGGTGCTGCCGCAGGGCAGAACAAGACCGGAATTGGTTACAGGAAGACCAAGTTCCTGACACTCCGTATGCCCGCCATGTTTCTTTGTGACTAATGTATCAAGCATATATCCCAACACAGATGGCGCAAGACCTGTCGTGTAAGAATTGACGATGATGAACAACGGGTCATCGGAAAGCACGCCTGTGACCAACTGCAGGAAGGGATACAGATCCTTTTCTAGTTTCCAAATCTCGCCGGAAGGGCCACGGCCATAGGATGGAGGATCCATGATGATGGCATCATACCGTCTGCCGCGCTTGATCTCACGCTCAACAAACTTGGCACAGTCATCAATGATCCAACGGATGGGGGCATTTTCCAGTCCCGAAGACTTGGCATTTTCTCTCGCCCATGACACCATGCCCTTGGCTGCATCCACATGGCAGACGGAAGCACCTGCAGCCGCTGCAGCAAGGGTCGCACCGCCTGTGTAGGCAAACAGATTCAGTACCTGCACAGGGCGGCCGGCATTTTTGATCTGCTCCATAGAGAAGTCCCAGTTGACAGCCTGCTCCGGGAAAATGCCTGTATGCTTAAAGTTCATGGGCTTGACATTAAATGTCAAAGGGCCGTAATGCACCTGCCAACGCTCCGGCAAGCGCTTCTCCGACCACTGACCTCCGCCCGTGTTGGAACGGGCATAGCGACCATCATACGTCTTCCAGCGTCGGTCAGATTTGGGTGTATTCCAAATGACTTGCGGATCGGGGCGAACCAACGTGTACTCCCCCCACCGCTCCAGCTTTTCACCGGACGAGGTGTCAATGACCTCATAATCTTTCCATCCATCTGCAATCCACATGGTGTTCTCCTTTATCACAGATCAAACAGGATCTGCGGCTGTGTTTTTTAACGTCCACCCATCAGCTGATCGATCAGATCGCCGAGAAGGGTGTCATCGTCTTTCTCTTCTTCGTCCTCGTCATTTTCTTTGGGCAGATCATCCTTGGAATGGATATAGCACTCCAAGTTCTGTGCATCTACCTCCACCGCCACAGGCGTGAACAATCCTGCTTTCAGCGGTGTGTCGCAGACCACATATTCCTGATCTTCCACAACGATGCCCGGGGTGGGGAACCCGCGGACAATATTGAGCATACTTTGCTTATACGTTCCGTTGCCCTTCACATGGGCGCAATATTCATTGGCAACGTGCTTGGATTCGCTGCACATATCGACCATACGGTGAACAGTACAATTTTCAGTAGGCACATCATCCATATACAATTCCGCAGTCACAGTTCTGTCGCCTCTGGGATCCTGACGACAAGCATCTGTTGCAAGATGTCCGCTGTCATAGCAATAGGACACGGTGATCACATCTGTGGGCTTATGGAACTGTGCATATTCCAGCTCTTTGTGCACACCTTCCATGACCTCATGCCAGAGATAGACAGCGGGATTGACGGTGCTCTCAGTCAGAACGATTTCCTCAGGATAACTATAACCGCACCAGACAACGGCAGTATAGTAAGGCGTATAACCTGCAAACCATCTGTCCTTGTCATCGCTGGTGGTACCGGTCTTGCCTGCCACCTGCATATCCTTTAGTGCAGCATTGACGCCGGTGCCATCCGTCACGGTATTCATCATCATATAATTAGAATACCATGCAGTCTTTTCGCTGATTGCCTGGTTGGTATCCTGCGTGTTGTCCAAAACAACTTCGCCATTGGCATCAAGCACCTTGGTGTACGTTCTTGCTTCACGATAGATGCCGTCGCTTGGGAACACCGTATAGGCAGCAGTCATTTCCCGGACTGTCACACCACGGTTAAGACCGCCCAAAGCCAATGCGCTCAAGCTCAAGTCCGTAAGCACCGAGCCGGTGGAGGTAACGCTCTCCTCCAGCAAGTTCATCCCAAAGCGCTGCTGTGCAAAATCAAAGCAATTTCTGATGCCTTGCTCGTCCACGACCTTAACTGCAACTGTATTCAAAGACAGACACATGGCATCGTTGACAGACATCAGTCCGTGATAGACCGAATCGCTGTTCTTGGGCCATGCATATTCATTGGTAAACTGGTGCGGTGTATCATCGTAGACCGTAATGGGCGTAATGCTGCCGTTTTCAAGGGCAGGAGCATAGGTCGTAATAGGCTTGATAATAGAGCCGGGCTGCAAACGCGCCTGCGTAGCATTGTTAAACACAAGGCTGCCTGTTTTCTTGCCCACACCGCCGGACAGAGCAACAATGTCGCCTGTCTCGTTATCGGTGATCACAATGGCGCTTTCCAGCTGCTGGCTGCTGGCAGTTTTGGGAATCTTGTTCAGATCCTGGTACACACGATCCACCTGTGCCTGGATCTCCGGATCAATGGTAGCATAGATCTTGTATCCACCTGTCTGCAGCATACGCAGAGCTACCTTATAGTCGTAGCCTGTTTTCTCCATCAGATCGTAGACCACATCGTTGATAACCTGATCTTCAAAGTAGGTAAAGAAAGCATCACCTTCGTCTTCACCGCTGGTATTGACAAAGACCAGTTCCTCTTCCAATGCTTTTTCATACTGGTTTTCGCTGATCATGCCCTGCTGGAGCATTTCACTGAGAATGATCTGCTGGCGTTCTTTGTTCTTTTCAGGACGAAGGTACGGATCAAACAAAGATGGGTTGTTGGTAATACCGATCAAAGAGGCACATTCTGCCAGACTCAGATCTTCCACATCCTTGCCGAAATAGACCTCGGATGCAGCCTGCACACCGTAACATCCCTGTCCCAACGGAATGATATTGAGATACCACTCCAGAATGTCATCCTTGGAATAACGGTCTTCAAAATCAAGCGCTCTGAGAATCTCAAGCAGCTTGCGGCGCACGGTGATCTCATCGTCATGGGTCAGATTCTTGATCAGCTGCTGGGTGATGGTGGATGCACCATACAGGGACTTGTTGCCCATAAACAGATCCACACCTGCTCTTGCTGAACGGATCCAGTCAACACCTTGATGCTCATTGAAGCGCTTATCTTCAATGGCAACACAGGCATTTTTCAGGTTGATGGGGATCTCTTCCAGACCGACCCAGACACGGTTTTCGCTGGAATAGAGCTTTTTCAATTCCTTCCACCTGCCGGTTTCACGGTCTTCATAATAGATCACAGAGGTCTGATCCAGCGCAAAGCCCTCCACAGAGAAATCCACTTGCTCTGAAAGATCATTTTTGATATACATGGCAAAGATGCACAGAAATACCAGCGCCGTCAAAAAACCGACAAGTACCAGCGTACCGAAGATCTTTCCACACCAGCGCAGAGCCGTGCGCCCTCCGGTCGGCTGCATATCGCCGCCATTTGTGCTGAGAATATCTGCCATAAAAACACCTCCCGGGAGAATTGCTGAATATATCGATTGGCATAATGACCCATGGTATTCAAGGTATTATATCACACTTTACCGTTAATATCCATATTTATTTTCTTTCTTCCACCTGCCCTATTTCCTCTTGATTTTCCCCATAGGGCAAGGTAAAATAGAAATACACTAAGAACATCGGAGGTCAATATGAGCGAACAGTTTGGCAATGATATCATCACCATTACAGACGAAGATGGTGTGGAATATGTTCTGGAAGTTCTGGCTGTAATGGAGCTGGACGGTACAGATTATTATGCACTGGTCCCTGCCGAAACAAACGACGATGAGGATCTGGAAGTCAGCATTCTCAAGGCCGTGATGGAAGACGGCGAAGAGATCCTGTGCGCTATTGAGGACGAAGATGAACTTGAGCACGTCTATGATGTGATCATGGAAGAGCTTTATAAGGACGAGGAAGAAGAGGAAGAATAATATTCTCCGGCATGATATAAAATAGTAACAGGTTCCCTGCTTGGTGCGTGACAGGCCCATTTAGACCCACATTTTTTTATTGGGATGCCAGACTTCTTCGTGGGATTGCAGACCTCCCGCCCCGGCTCTGACCGGAAGCGGACGTTGGGAGCAGAAAACACGCAGAGCAGCGACCCACCTGCCTATACGTGCAGGTTATAACTGGGTCTGCACGGCCAAAGTGGGGAACTCCGTTTAAATCAAGGATGCTTTCAGCATCCTTGATTTTTTATGTAAAATTTCTGTGACTTTCACACAAAACAGAAGAATGACTCTTGCATAGTCTGACGGTTTTATGTATAATGTACGGGTATCGCTTTGGCGACAACAAGAAGTATGAGAGGAATGAACCAAAACATGAGCGCATCGCGTGAAAAGAAAAATCGCCAGCAGCAGGCTGTCAATCCTACTGCAGCTGCCCCCGAAACAAAAAAAGGTATGAGCAAGTCTTTGAAGAAGATCCTCGCCATCGTGGTCACCATCGTTGTGATCGCAGCCGTGGTTTTCTTCACAATGCTTTCTGCCGGTTTCTTTGAAGCCAATACCACCGCAGCCACTGTCGGCACCCACAAGCTGTCCCCCGCCGAGGTCAACTACTGGCTGTCCGATACTTACGCAGAAGAGCAGGCCGCTATGGCATACTTGATCGATGAAGAGCAGCCTCTGAGCGAGCAGGAGTATCCTCAGGAAGGTTTTGACACCTGGTATGACTACATGCTGGATCTGGCACTGAACAAGGCCGCCAACACCTATGAGATCTATGATGAAGCTATTGCAAACGGCTTCACTTTGACCGACGAAACCAAGGAGTCCATCGATTCTCAGTTGGAAACTCTGAGCCTCTATGGTTCCATGTACGGTTACACCAACGCTTCTTCCTATCTGGCTGCTATGTACGGTCCCGGCAGCAAGGTCTCCAACTATGAAGACTATCTGACCGTCAACTACACCGCACAGGAGTACACCACCGCTATGTACGCCGAGAAGGAGTACACCCAGGAAGAGCTGGACGCTTTCTATGCAGAAAACGCTGACACCGTCGATACCGTCGGCTTCCGCGTGTTCGAACTGGCTGCCGAGGTTTCCACCGATGATAACGGTGCAGAGACCGTGACCGAAGAAGCACTCGCCGCTGCTGAAGAAAAGGCCATCGCCATGGCAGATGCCGCAAAGGGCGACGAAGCAAAGTTCCTGGAGCTGGCTGTTGAGAACACTCCCGAAGATCTGCGTGCAGAGTTCGATGCCGATGCCAACACCATGGCTCCCAACATGACCAAGGCAGACACCCCCGAGATGATGCGTGAATGGCTGAGCGATGACGCTCGCGCTCATGGCGATGTCTATGTGGTGGAAAATGACACCGCTACCGGTTTCTATGTTATCTTCTTCCGTGAAGCTGTTGACATGGACATTTCCCTGCCCAGCGTCCGCCACATTCTGGTTTCCGCTGAGGATCCCACCGATGCTGACTCCATGGCAGCTGCCAAGGCTGAAGCAGAGTCCATTCTGGCTGAGTATGAGGCCGGTGAGCAGACCGAAGAAGCTTTCGCCGCTCTGGCTGATGAGCGTACCGCTGATACCGGCAGCGCCGGCAACGGTGGTCTGTACGAGGACATCATCCCCGGTCAGATGGTCACCGCATTCAATGACTGGTGCTTCTCCATCCACAACGAAGGTGATACCGATGTGATCGAGACCGAGTACGGTTATCATGTCATGTATTACTGCGGCTCCAGCCTGGAAAGCTATCGTGACATCGCTACCGAGGCTGCCAAGCGTGAAAGTGAATACACCGCTTGGGAAGAAGCCATCGAAGAGAGCGCTGACTACACTCTGGTGAGCAGCAAGTATATCAATGTGATCTAAGCATATTTGCAAGGGCGCTGCAGCAAACGTTGCAGCGCCCTTTTCAGGAGGAACTATGAACGAACAAACCGTCCGTACAAAAATGCTTTTGGGCGATGACGCGCTGCAGAAGCTTGCAAACTCTCACGTTGCCGTATTTGGGATCGGCGGTGTTGGCAGTTACTGTGCCGAAGCCCTCGCCAGAGCCGGTGTCGGTCAATTAACATTGATTGATGATGATACCGTATCTGTCAGCAATCTCAACAGACAGTTGGTTGCCCTCCACTCAACCATCGGCAAAGCCAAGACGGATGTGATGGCACAGCGCATTCATGATATTGCGCCGGATTGCAAGGTCAATGTTTTGACAAGGAGGTACACACCGGAAGATCGCGACGGTTTCTTCTCCCCTACTCCCGACTACATTGCCGACTGCATTGACTCTGTTTCCTGCAAAACAGATCTGATCGCCACAGCGCTGAAAAATGAGATCTCTATCATCAGCGCCATGGGGACAGGCAATAAGCTGGATCCTTCCAAGTTTGTGATCACGGATCTTTCCAAGACCAGCGGATGCCCCCTTGCCAGAGTCATGCGCCGGGAACTGAAAAAACTCGGCATCTTGCATCACACAGTGCTCTACAGCACAGAGCCCGCCATGACCCCATTGTTTCAGCCGCAGGACAACAGCCGAGTCCCCGGATCTGTCTCGTGGGTACCGAGCTGTGCAGGTCTCATGATGGCGGGGTACATCATTACGGCTCTCATTGGCAGAACACATTCATAAAAACCACCCTTCCGGGAATACTTTCCGGGAGGGTGATTTTTATGAAGAAGCGAAAATGGATCTCATATGGACTCTCCGGCGGTGCAGCCGGTCTAATCAACGGACTGTTTGGAGCAGGCGGCGGCATGGTCCTTGTCCCTTTGCTGATCAAAGTCTGCAAGGTGGAAGACAAAAAAGCATTTTCATCCGCGATCTCGATCATTCTTCCCCTCAGTCTGGTGTCATTGTTCGTATATTATAAAAAGGATGTTTTCCCTCTGCAGGAGGCTCTCCCCTATCTTTTCGGCGGTCTGATCGGCGGCATTGCCGGAGGGCTTCTGTTTAAAAAGACATCTGCCGCATTCCTGCATAAATTCTTTGGGCTGATTATTCTGTGGGGAGGTATCAGACTGTTATGGAGTTGACCGGGTTTGGTATTTCAGCCGTGATTGGAGCCTTGTGCGGTGTCATTTCCGGTTTTGGTATCGGTGGAGGGTCACTGCTCATGGTCTGGATGACTGCAGTTGCCGCCCTGGATCAGCGCACTGCACAGGGAATCAACTTGCTCTACTTTATTCCGACCTCGGTGGGAGCGCTGGCATTTCACATTAAGAATAAAATGATCGCTTGGGATGTGGTGATCCCTGCTGTTATATTTGGCTGTGCTGCAGCGATCTTATCCGCATGGATCGCAACCACCATTGATGTGACCATCCTCAGAAAGCTGTTTGGAGGCTTTCTATGCATCGTTGGGGCAAGAGAGCTTCTGATAAAAGTCAAGAAATAAAAACTCCCTTGTGCGTACGCACAAGGGAGTTTTGTGGTTTACTGTCTGCTCAGCAGATATGCCTTTGCAGAAGTGGCGAACTTCATGATGGCATTGTACAAAGGAGCAGCTGCGGTGGCGGAGCCACGGTTTGCGTAGCTTTCCACGGAGTCGGAGCCGTAGGCAATGGGCGCCTCGATGCCATCTTCATACAGTTCCACCGTTACAAGGCACTTGGCATCTGCCAGAACGATATCATCGACCTTCACCTTATAGCGGTCACCTGTCGCACCATAGAGTTCAAACTCTGTTCCGGGGATCTCCACTTCCACATACTCGTCCTTCCAGTTGGTGAAGGAGACCTTTGCTGTGATAGTGCTCATGTCCTTACCCTTGAGTCCCTGGAAATAGACATTGAGCAGAATGCAGTCATCCAGAGCAAGATTGGAACCAATGTTATTTGTGCCCTTGATCTGGTTATTGGCACACACCACAGTTCCGGTTGCCAGAGCCTTCTGAGCGTCGGTCAGCTGGTTGTTGGCAAGGTCATCTGCCTTATATCCAAAGTTGGTCTGCGCAGCCGCACCGTAGTTTACCATGTCAACCACCAGAGTCTTCATCTGGCTCGTAGAAGAGGCTGCCGCAAGAGCCTTTCCTGCATAGTCGCGGACAGAAGTTGTGTACTCCTCACTCCAGAAGTTCCCATCTGCATCCTTGATGGTGATGGTCAGTGCGTCTGTCATCTCCATGGCTCTGACGCGGACAGAAATTCTTGTGCGGGTCGCATCAAAGACAGACCACTGCTCCATGGGAATCTCATGGGTCACACCTGCTTCCTCTTCTGTCTGCTGGTGAATATACGCTGTGTATACGCCACCTTCCGGCAGATTGGGAACGATAAAGTTGACCTGCAATTCATTGCCCAAGTTCATGTTGGAGCCTGCAACGGTCACTTTTTCGATCTGAGAGATCTTGCCGCCGCACTTATCGCAGTTGGTATCTGCATCAGAGCCGTCCTTACAGGCAGCAATGCTCTCGCTTGTGACCACACCACAATTGGTGCAGGTTCTTGTCACAGTGTGCGTTCCGTCTCCGTTTCCCGTATAGGAAACTCTGTTTCGCTTATGGAAGCAGCTTACTTCTGCACTCAAAGGAATACTGAAAGTCTGACCCTCCGCAATATTATGGATAAAGCCCTTGCTCGGATCGGTACCGTCAATGTAGCTGCGAGTCAGAGTCTGCTTGTTCAAATCCAGAACTGCTGTGTCGCCATTGACTTGTGCGCCGTAGATCTGATACGCACCATTTTGCGCGCCGTCATTGTCGACATAGATATACTTGCCTGCCAGGTCTTCTGCAGTAACAGGGGTTTCCATGGAGATCGTCATGGAATAGGTGTCGGCAAGACCCTTCGTGAAATCGATCACTTCGCCTTCCACACGCTGCAAGCCATCCATGACCAAAGAGACCCCGTCAGCATTGGTCATGGTGCGCACTTCGCTGCCATAAGCATAGGTGATCTCTCCGTTTTCAACAGAGCAAACACCTGTAAATCCGCAGAATTGCAGGAACTCCTGACCGTCATCCAAAATGGAATACGTCACATCAGGATTGGTTGCATAGATGATATAGTCCGTACGCCCTGAGGTCAGCGTCACTTTCATAGCTGCCGCTCTGTCTGTCACCGCTTCCTTTCCGGAAACAACTTCCACATCCAGGAGCTGCGTGCTTTCAATGTAAGGAACGTCTCTGTAGGGCTGGATAACAGAGGTGAAGAGTGTATCCATCCCCTTCTTTCCGCTGCGGCGGACAAGAAGATACTTCAAAATTTCTGGGTTTCTGCCGTTCTGAGTGGGGTGACCGTCCGCAACAGCAACCTCCGTCATAGGCTCCTCGGACACCATAGTCAGACGCATACGGACACCTTCACTGTTTATGACCACATCCCGGAAGTCCTCGATCTCAAAGTCCACACTGAATGTATTCTCCGGTTCATCATCACGATAGACATTATCCAGCCAGCTGTAACCGCTACCGGTATTGGCTGCGGCGTCGGTGGAATAAGGATTGGAATACCAATTGCCAAACGCAACTTCGGGGCCTGCATAAGTTCCCATGGCCTGATGCACAAAGGACAGTCCCTCGGTTTCAGGCTCAATGGTAGATGCCGCATGGAAGCTATAGACGTGCTCACTGCCGCCAAGGACACGGAAGAAGTCTACAGCGTAGTACACATTCTCCTGCGCCTGCACACTCACCAGCGTACGGCGGTAGATATCCGCTTCGTCATATGCATTGGGTGCAGATGCATCTGCGATCTTCACCTCTCCCACATCTTCAAAATGCAGAGGGAAGCTGTTCTTGGAAATGGCGTGCTGGCATTTGTCGTCCACAACAACAGTATTATGGCTGACTGTATTGCGCATCCACTGCATACGTTCAGGATCCTGTGCATTGACCACCTTGGGGTAACCAAGAGTGGGAGACGAAATAATGCCAAACGCTTCAATGCCAATGGTCAAAGCTTCATGGGCACCATGGGTACCGCCACACATTCCGAAGAACATCCAATAATCGGAGAACTGATCATCGTTGACGCCCTTCTGGAAAACCTCAGGACCATTCCGCAGAATGGCAAGACCATGACCGCAAAGCATCTCACTGCGATTCCAGATCCACTCACCATCTTCTTCCACGATCTTCAAGATTGCAGACCGAATACCGGCTTCCGGATCTTTGGTAAAGATGGATGCATGCAAACCACTGACAGAGTTTTTATTTGCAAAATACAGGCCCCTTGACAGTTCTCTGTCGCCGGAGTTGATAAATGCTTCCAGCATATAGCTCGGCTGCGCGGATGTGCCGTAGCTCTGTACATTACCGGACTCGCCGGTATTGACAGAAGCAGTACCGCAAAGAATGATTTTGTTATAGGGATTGAACATGGAAACGAACTTGGGGTTCTTCCACAGATCCACACCTTCAACTCTTGTATAACCATTGAGCGCATCGGCAACAGACATCAGATTCTGATACCACATGGGGTTATACATCATGCTGCCTTCATTGCCAAAGCCGTCACGATCTACATCGTTGACAAGACGATCCAGTACGCTGCCGCCTGTTACATAGAGTTCTCTGGCACTAAGGGTTTTGTTTTCACCGGCCCGGAAGATCCAGTCGATCATTTCTTTCGTTTCGGGAAGACGATCCAGCGCCACAGCGGCATATGCCATGGATGCCTGATGCATGCCAAAGTTTCCAAGATTTTTGGCACTCAGACAGGCATCTCTGATTTGAAGCAAAATACCCTCATCCACATTGTTGCGGATATATTCCGGGGTGATCTGTTCTGCGCTCACACCCTTCCATGCAGCATGCGCACGCAGATACGCGATCACATCAGCATTATCCATAGCAGGCCAGAACGCATCTGCAGCCTTTGCCAGCGTCTGACCGATGGAAGAAGCTTCCCAAATAGCATTGACGATCTTACCCTTGTCGAAACCATCATAAGTATAGTAGTCGTACTCGGGATAAATGTCTGCAATTCGGTCAAGCAGGATGGCACCGGCAGAGCCGTACTTTTCATCACCTGTGTACAGATACGCATCCTGCAGGGCGGTAATGGCGCCGAGCATGTCGTTCTTTGCTGTAGAACTCAGAGAATCAAACACGCAGTGCATATAGTAGCCGATGTATGTATGGATCTCTTTTGCACCGTTGCTGTAGGTATTGCCGGTATCGTAACCAAAACCGTCATCTACGCCCCAGCCTGCCCCCATTTCCGGATACAGCTCATTAACAAGATATTGTGAGTCTGCATTCTCCGGATAGAAGCGCCCATCCTCACCAAGGCCGGATTTGTAGTAACTTTCAAAATCGTTTGACGGGAAGTCACGCTTACAGGCAGGACAGGTAATTTTCCACGGGTTGGTCAAAGGATCCACGATCCAGGGATAGACACCATAAGTGGCTGCCAGATCCTTACCGCAATAACGGCAGTAATATGCCTCCGGATCCGTTCTTGTGCCGACACGGGTGGATCTGGGGAATGCCTGATAAATGAAATTATCGTAATAAGTATCAAGATAAGTAAGAACCTTATCTGCATTCCTGACAGCTGTTGTTTTGAGATTAGCTGCCCAGGAATACTTGGAAACGTTTTCGATCGCATTGGCTCGCTCTTCATATGTAAAGAGCGTCGGCTCAGTCTTGCCGGTCGTCACCGTGATCCAAATCGATGCAGACATGGTTCTGCCGTTTTCCGTTACCGTTGCCGTGATTTCTGCTGAGCCTTCTTTCCCTGTGACAGTCACCTTTCCGGCAGAAGATACTTTGGCAACAGATGTATCGCCGCTGGAATAGGAAACACTTGCACCAGAAGGCAGAGAGATCTGTGTCCCGTCAGCTTTATATGCCAGCAGGCTCAAGGAAGTTCCGGAGGATGTGGGTGCCAGAGTAGTCTTTCCTGCTGTCAGTTCAACAGAATAGACACTGCCGTTCATAACGGAAACAGACAACGTTTTCTTGATTGCCTTGTTGCCGATCTCGCCATTGAGCGTGATCACCGCTGTGCCCTTTGCAACTGCAGTCAGCGTATTGCCGCTGACAGATACCACCTTGGCATTGCTGCTGGAAAGGCTGTAATAGTTGGTATAGTCCGGTGTGGCAGAAGAAGATACGCACTTGAGAGTATATGTTCCCTTTTCATTGGCAGTCTTGATCTTCACTTCCGGCACAAGGCTCTCGCCGATCAAAAGCTGGTTTTTGGCATTGAAGGTGATCTCCATCTCGTTGGGATCACTCGTCGCACGGCAAATGAACTTACCCAGGGAGAACGTGCCGCGCGTGGTGCATTCATAGACACAGGTATGGACACCTGCCTCCAGATAAATGGTGTTCATGATGGAATTACCGCTGTAGGTCAGGTTTTTGCCCTGGTTGAAATCCATAACACCAACATATACATCATCGACGAAAACATCAGCAATACCGCCGTAAGTAAACAAGGTACCCCATGTTTCGATCACATACCAGCCATCTTTCTCAATGGTAAAATCGATCGCCAGCTTATCGCCCAGTTTCGGAGAACTGAGCAAGATACCGTGTTTTGTCGTATAGCTCAAGGTCGATCCGCCGGAAACCGTCAGATCACGGTTGATCTGCATACCATCTTCCTCAAGAGTTGCTGTTTCCATTGCAACACAACGTCCGTCGGTCAGATCCAGGATCATGTCGCCCGCTTTCAGTTCGGTATTATCCACAACAGTCACAAGCATGGTATCCGTGATCGCCGTTCGAGCAACGCCCGCGGTAGCAGTCACTGTAACAGTACCAGGTTTCAAACCTACAAGACGGCCATTCTCATCAATGCAGGCAACAGACTCGTCATCGATTGTATAAGAAACCGGGAAATTATCCATGTCGGCTTTTGCGCCGGACGCTTTCTTGCCTGTCGCAGACAGCTGCAGCGTGTTGCCTGTACCAACATAATCTGCTGAGGTGTCAATTGTAATCGAGGCAAGATCGGTATCATCTGTGACCACAATGTCAACATAATCTTTCAGAAGGACGCCGTCCACCTGCACATAAACGTGGATTCTGGCAGAACCTTCACCCACACAGGTAACACTACCGTCTGTCTGATCAACTTTGGCTACGGAAGTGTTATCAGACATAAAGTAGATGTCACCTGCACGGCGGACGACATCGATATCGTATTCTTTGCTCAGATTAGAAATACCGGTCAAGGTGCCGACACCGACCTGTCCATACTTCAAAGCTTCTGCCTCAAAGCCATCAACTAAATAAGATACACGAGTCAGATCCTCAATTGCGCTCATGCTCTCAACAACCGTTACCGGGAAGGTCACGACTTCCGTACCGTTTTTATAAAGCGTGATGTTCGTCCTTCCCTCTTTCACGCCGGTAATGATCAGCTTGCCGGTACCGTCGATTTTGGGCTTAGCAATGGCAGTATTCTCGCTGGTCACAGTATGCGTACCGGAAGACAAAACCGCATCAAAAGGGAGATAGTTCTGCGTCAGATCCACTTCATTGTCGTGAGCAGTTTCAATATAAACATCACCAAGCGGAGAAAACTCAACGCTGCGAAGATTTATCAGTCTTCTGCTGCTGCTTTGACCGCCGGCAAAATCTTTCACGCTGGCGATCATCAGAGTATTTTCTCCACTGTTCAGATACACGGCACCAAGTCCGTTGGTGATCGTTTTCGTCTCACTGCCAAAATAGTAGTCCTGATAGATCCGCTCACCGTTGATATAAATATCACCATAGCCACTACCGTAATATACACCTGTCGTGGCAGTGGTATTATACGCACCGGTGGTAGATTCATGGAACGCCTGAAGATCCATATGATACCAACCGGCTGTTTCGACCTCAAAGACGATCTGCAGCTTATTACGCTCACTTAAACTCAGATACGTGGGGTAATGGGAGATGCCCCAAGGGATATCCTTCGCGCAGTTGATATAAAGCTGCTTCATGAAATACGTATTGGAGAAACGGCAGGCACTCTCATCGATCCACCAACCAAACCGCTCTTTTGTAAAAGTGCGCATTTGCTCATAAGCGGCAGTTACCTCGCTGCTCATTTCCACACCATATGACTTGCAGCCAATATACATGGTATTGCTATCGGCAGCAGGCTGCAGATCTGCCCACCAATCCTGCTCGGATGCCGCTATGGCAAACTCCTTAAAATCAAGCTTCACAGAAGCACTTTCGCTTGAAGCTGCTGAAACTACAGCGCTGTCGCTCATAGAGCATGAGAGCACACACAGCACCGTCAACAGCACAGGCAGCAGTACTTTTTTGATCATACCTTTCAGCATAAATTCTACCTTCTTCCCACACGTTACAAACCCTATTGTGATTTGCGCATAATAACAAAATTATATCATAAATTGGCACAGAATCACATACAATTTTACCTATTCATATTTTTTGTCATCTGTCATAGAAACAACAGCTTTTACCAAAAAATAATGGCGCAGTTTTCGTCAAACTGCACCATTATTCTTAAAACAAAGTAACCTGACTGGTATCGGGAAGGTCTCCAAACGCACCTGCTGCCCTCAGGTTTTCAATATGGGTCTTGGACACCTTGGGACAGGCCGCAGAGAATTCCTCAATAGAAATGAAATGCTTGCCTTTTCTGCCTTCCACAATATCCAATGCCGCCGCTTCACCAAGGCCGGAGACTGATACAAATGGCGGAATAAGCTTGTCTCCCTTTACCAGGAAGCGCAGGGCATCGGATTCGTAAATGTTTATGCGTTCAAAGGAGAACCCACGCAGATAGAACTCATAACACAGCTCCAAAGTTGTCAGCAAATCATCTTCCTTATCCGTCTTGTCTGGATTTGCATGCATTTTACGGATTTCTTCTTTGACTGTGTCCATGCCTCTTGTCATCATGGCAGCATCAAAGCCATCCTTCTGACTACGGCGATAGAAGTAGGCGGCATAAAACGCAAGAGGTCTGTGAACTTTAAACCAAGCGATACGGAATGCCATCATAACATACGCAACGGCGTGGGCTTTAGGGAAGAGATACTTGATCTTTTTGCAAGATCCAATATACCAGTCCGGCACACCCGCTTCGACCATTTCCTCTTCCGCTCCGGGCGGCAGGCCTCTGCCCTTTCGCACACTTTCCATGATCTTGAAGGAGCGCTGTTCCGGCATTCCCTTGGAGATCAGATAGTTCATAATATCGTCGCGGCAGCCGATGGCCTGTGAAACAGATGCTGTGCCGGAAACGATCAGATCTTTTGCATTGCCAAGCCACACGTCCGTACCGTGAGAGAAGCCGGAAAGTCTGACCAGAGTATCAAAACGGTCTGGCATGGTGTCCATCAGCATGCCTCTTGTAAAGCCTGTACCAAATTCGGGAATACCGCACGAGCCCATGGGGCCCAGAATGGGATCATCCTCAAACCCAAGGACTTTGCTGGATTTGAAGATAGACATGGTGTCCTTGTCGTCGAGAGGGATCTCTCTGGCATTGACACCGGTCAGATCCTCCAGCATACGGATCATGGTGGGATCATCGTGACCCAGCATATCCAGCTTCAGAAGATTTGCCTCCATGGAATGGTATTCAAAATGGGTGGTGATGGTCTCAGAACTGGTATCATCCGCAGGATGCTGCACCGGGCAGAAATCCCAGATCTCATTTTCTCTTGGAATGACCACCAGACCGCCGGGATGCTGACCGGTGGTACGCTTGACTTTGACACAGCCTGTGGCAAGGCGATTTTCCTCCGCCTTGCTGACGGTGATATTCCGTTCGTCAAGATACTTTTTAGCATAGCCGTACGCCGTCTTTTCCGCCACAGTACCGATGGTGCCTGCTCGGAACACCTGACTGGCACCGAACATTTCCACACAGTATGCATGGGCCTTTGCCTGATACTCACCGGAGAAGTTCAGGTCAATATCAGGAACCTTGTCACCGCCAAATCCAAGGA
Source organism: Oscillospiraceae bacterium (assembly GCA_017938625.1). Classification (GTDB taxonomy): domain Bacteria; phylum Bacillota; class Clostridia; order Oscillospirales; family Oscillospiraceae; genus Avoscillospira. Next base: position 36,082 of record JAGBBD010000024.1, read on the forward strand.
ATGTCTCAAAAGGAATGGCAAAGCCTTCTTTTGCAAACTTTTCGCCACATCTGGGGCATACATCATCCGGCAGATCCGCGCCGCAGGCATAGCCTTCAGGTACATCAAAGGTATGATACTTGCACGCAGGGCAGCGATAATGAGGCGGGAAAGAGTTAACTTCCGTGATACCGGACAGGTACGCCACAATGGAAGAACCAACCGAGCCTCGGGAGCCAACAAGATATCCGTTCTCCAGAGAGTTCTGCACCAGCTTCTGGGCAGACATATAGATCACATCATAGTGACAGGAGATAATATCGTGCATTTCCGTCTCAACGCGCTTGACGATCAGAGGATGCGGCTCGTCACCATACAATTCCTTCATCCGTCCGTACACAAGGCGGTTCAGGTCTTCTACCGAGTTTTCAATGGCAGGCGCAAACAGCTTCAATGGCACAGGTCTGATCTTTTCGCACATATCCGCGATCAGATTGGGATTGGTGATGACCACCTCATGTGCCAGTTCTTCACCAAGGTAATCAAATTCTGCCAGCATTTCCTCCGTAGTACGGAAGTAGAGCGGATTCTCACGGTCGCAGTCTTTGAACCCCTTGGATGCCAGAAGCATTCTGCGATAAATCTCGTCCTCGGGATTCTGGAAATGGACGTCACCGGTCGCAACAACCGGCTTGTCCAGCTCTCTTGCAAGACGAATGATCGTGCGGTTGAACTCCTTGAGTTCTTCATCATCCTTCGCCAGACCGTCTGCCAACATAAAGCGGTTATTCGCCAAGGGCTGAATCTCTAAGAAGTCATAGAAAGAAGCAATTCTCAGCAGTTCATCATGACTCTTGTGGGCAAGGATCGCCTGGAACAAGTCACTTGCTTCACAGGCAGAACCGACGATCAAACCTTCACGCCACTTTACCAGTTCCGACTTTGGAATTCGCGGCACACGCTTGAGATAATTCAGATGCGCATAGGAGATCAGACGATAAAGATTTCGCAGACCGGTCTGATTCTTGGCAAACAAGATCATATGGTAAGCATGACGATCCGTAGGCGGAACAGCAGATCTCAGCTGAACGATGGCAGGATCGATCTGCTCCAGCGCAGTCACTCCTCGCTCTTCCAATTTTGCGAGGAAGTGATGGAACAGATGGCCTACTGTGACGGCGCTGTCTGCTGCGCGCAGGCTTGCCGTTCTGGTCAAGTTCAGCGCGTCCGCCAGAACATTCAGCTTGTGGCTCTTCATGCCAGGCTGCATTTCCTGTGCCAGCACAAGGGTATCTACATAGACAGGCTGATACTCAATATGCTCCGCCTTACAGGCAGCCAGCAGGAAACCAATATCCACATCAGCGTCATGGGTGACCAGAGGGCGATCGCCACAGAAGGCCATAAAATCCTGCAGGACAGCACCAATGGTCGGTGCATCACGAAGCATATCTTCTGTCAGTCCGAACAGTTCCAGCATCTCAGGACTCAAAGGACAGACAGGCTGCACAAAAGAACTGAACTGCTTTATCATTTCACCGCAGCAGTAGATCGCCGCACCAACTTCAAGAATCGTGTCCGTTTCCTTGTTCTGCCCTGTTGTCTGCAGCCAGAACGTCACGAACTCATCGGTCAAAGGCATCTCACGCTGACCGTGAACGACCAGACTTTCATCCACATCGTTCACAAAATACGCCTCACAGCCATAGATGATCTTGATGTCCTTTTTGTCGGCAGCCTTCAGCGCGTCCGGGAATGCCTGTGCCACTCCATGGTCCGTAATGGCAATGGCCTTATGTCCCCATTCGATCGCCTGTGCGACCACCTTTCCCACATCGGTCAAGGCATCCATGTTGGACATCTTGGTATGCAGATGCAGCTCCACACGCTTTTCAGGCGCATTATCCACGCGTTTCCTTTTCTTGCCTACCATAATGGATTGAGGACGCAGGACGTTTTCGTTTTCAAAGCGGTCAAAATTCATGGTGCCTTGAATACGCAGCCAGCCGCCCGGCTTTTTGATCTTATCCAGAACAGGTGCAGCTTTATCGGCTTCCATGAACATATTGATGCGAACAGAGCCGGTATAGTCCGTAATATCAAAGGAAACGATCCATGCATTGCGTTTTTTCAGTTCCCTGTGATTGACCGCAAAAACCTCGCCCTCTACGATCACTCTGGAAGTATCCAATGTCACGTCGGACATAGGAATGGAATCTCCGGTAAATGGTCTGCCAAAGATCAGCTCCGGGTTTTCCATAGGTGCTGCTGCCTTGCTTTCCTTTTCCTGTCTGAATGTGGGCAGAGGCATATTTTTTACTGCCTCCAGGCGCAGTTTTTCCGTTTCCTCATACAGAGCCTCGCCTTCCACACTATGTGCATCGATTTCGATCTCAGGGCATATGCCAAAGAGCTTTTTCAGGTGCTCACGCAGGTGCACAAGCAGCGGATCCAATTTGTCCTTGCCGTTGGCAACCAGGTGGATGACGATCTTTTCTTCGCTCATATCCCACCGGCTGCCCGCCAGAATCAGACGAACAGCAGGATCGTAGGGATATAAAATATCAATCAGATCCCGCGGCTCAGCTTGACTGATCACTGAGGCAGGATATGTAATATTCAGTTTCAGATCCACAACATCATAGCAGCTTTTGATCCTGCTATGTGCTGTTTTGATATGCTTTCCGGTCAGATACACCGGACTGGACACATCCATCTCGATCTTGCGAGCCTGCGGGTCGATCTGCACATCACAGATCTCCGCCGTACCCCAAAGGCTTTCCTCCAAATCGCATTGAGAGAACATATCCAAAAAGCGTACTGTATTGTTCATGCTAACTCCTAAATGCTATCTACATACCGCAAAAGTGCAGGCAGCAGTTCTTCATAAGGCAGCTTCTCTTTCAGCTCTCCTTTGACGAACAGGACACCGCAATCATCGCCGCCTGCAATACCCACGTCGGCTTCTCTTGCTTCACCGGGACCATTGACAATGCAGCCCATAACCGCAACGGTGATCGGCTTTTCACATTCTGCCAAGGCTTTTTCCACTTGATCTGCCAGTCCGATGAGATCGATTCTGGTTCTGCCGCAAGTCGGACAGGCAACAATATTGACGCCTTCCTTCCGAAGTCCCGCAGCTTTCAAAATAGCCTTTGCCGCATAGACCTCGCGTACAGGGTCTGCTGTTAATGACACACGCAGTGTATCTCCAATTCCAAGACAAAGGAGGCCTCCGATACCCATGGCAGACTTGATCGTGCCCATATACTCCGTGCCCGTTTCTGTCACACCGATGTGCACCGGATAATCAGAGCGCTCGGAAAACAGACGATAAGCCTGCATCATCAAAGGAACGCTGCTGGACTTCATAGACACACAGATGTCATAAAATCCGTACTTTTCCAGAAGGGCGATATGAGAAAAGGCACTTTCCACCAAAGCTTCCGGTGTGGGATGGCCATACTTTTCCAGAAGACTTTTTTCAAGACTGCCGCCATTGACTCCGATTCTGATGGGGATACCATGGGCTTTACAGCAGTCCACCACTGCTTTGACACGATCCTCACCGCCGATGTTGCCGGGGTTGATGCGAATCTTGGCAGCTCCGCCTTCGGCAGCGGCAATGGCAAGCTTATAATCAAAATGGATATCTGCTACCAGCGGCAGCGGAGAAACAGCTGCGATCTTTGCAAAACCTTCCGCAGCAGCCATGTCCGGCACTGCCAACCGCACGATCTGGCAGCCTGCTGCCGCCAAGGCGCGAATTTGAGACAAGGACGCTTCCACATCCGTTGTCTTGGTATTGAGCATAGACTGAATGGAGACCGGTGCTCCACCGCCAATGCATATATTTCCAACTTTGATCTGTCTTGTCATTGGTATCCCTTTCTATCTATCCGATGATCAGTTTCCAAATATCTTTCAGCGTGATAAACGCGATGAACAGCAGCAGCAGTACCATACCTGCTGCATGGATATAACCTTCGTATTTAGGATCAATCTTTCTGCGAAGTGCTTTTTCCAGTACAGTCGTGATCAACAGAAAAAACACTCTTCCGCCATCCAAAGCAGGAATGGGAAGCAGGTTCATCACCGCAAGATTGATGGCAATAAATGCAGCAAGATAAGAGATGTTCAGTGCTGCAACTCCTGCTGTTTCAGACGATTTTCCCGTCTGTGCGATCACAGATACGATGCCCACAGGGCCGGACATATCGTCCACATCCACCAATCCCTTAATGAGATCCGACAGGCTCATCCAGACCATACGGGCAAAATCAAGGGATGAATACCACGCGTTTTTCAGCACCGTTCCCACAGTTTTGTCTTCATAGCCGAAGTAAATGCCGTAGCGCAGCACTGTCTCGCCGTTTTCCTCATATTCCTGCAGTTCCATGGGAAAATCATCAAGTTTGATCAGCCTTCCGTCTCGCTTGATCTCAAGATCAAATTTACCCGTTGTGTTGCGCGACATCAGCATACCGATATCGGAATACATATAGACCCGTCTTCCGTCAATACGGTGGAATTCATCGCCGATCTGCAGCCCCTGCTCCGATTGCAGTGGACACAGCGGAAAAAAGTCAGAGATCTTGGCAGTACTGAAGCCTGCCACCGTAGAATACATGATGATCAAGATCAAAAGACCTGTCAAAAAGTTCATGGCAGAGCCTGCAACAAGGATAATGGCACGCTTCCATGGCTTCGCTGACGTAAAGGCTCTGGGATCCTCGCTGGTTTCATCTTCTCCTTCCATGGCACAGTAACCACCAATGGGGATACAGCGAAGAGCATAGGTGGTCTCTCCTACGGTCTTTTTCCAGATCGCAGGACCCATACAGATGGAAAACTCATTGACACGCACGCCAAAAAGCTTCGCTGTTATAAAATGCCCTAACTCGTGAGTCATAATCAGGACACCGAAGATCAAAACTGCCAGAAGGATATACAACAATCAGATCACCTTTCTTAATCAAGTGCTAAATAATTCCGAACTGCCTGTCGGGCAAGACGGTCTGTTTCCAAGATCTGCTCCAGAGTTGGATTCTGAATGACCGCAATAGTATCCATGGCATGGCGGATAGAATCGGAGATATCATAGAAGCCGATCTTGTCTGCCAAATATGCTGCCACCGCTTCTTCATTGGCACCATTGAGCACCACACAAGCCGTACCGCCGATCTTTGCCGCTTCCATTGCCATCTTGAGACACGGGAACGTATCATAATCCGGCTCAGAAAAGGTCAAAGCGCCCATCGCCAAAAGATCCAGATCTGCTGCAGGGCTGGGCACCCGGTTGGGATAAGTCAGAGCCAATTGGATGGGAATACGCATATCCGGCGTACCAAGCTGCGCCATCACTGCACCATCAGTATACTCCACAAGAGAGTGAACGATGCTCTGACGATGAACAACAACAGAGATCTTTTCAGGCGGCATCTCATAAAGACGCATGGCTTCAATAAATTCCAAACCTTTGTTGAGCAATGTCGCACAGTCAATGGTGATCTTGGGTCCCATTTTCCAGTTGGGATGCTTGAGCGCATCATCTTTTTTTGCTGTCCTCAACTGCTCCCTTGTCATACCGTAGAACGCGCCGCCGGAAGCTGTCAGAATCAGCCGTTTCACTTCCGTTTTATCGTGACAGCCCATCAGGCACTGGAAGATCGCGGAATGTTCAGAATCCACCGGGATGATCTGTGCTCCATGTTCCCGCGCCTGTGCCATAACAAGTTCACCGCCGCAGACCAAGGTCTCCTTGTTAGCAAGACCAATGCGCTTGCCTGCCTTGCAGGCTTCAAGGGTCGGCTCCAGACCCATCATGCCCACAACGGCAGTAATCACCGTATCGGCTTCTTCAATAGAAGCTGCTCGAAGCAGCCCTTCTCTGCCATACAGTATCTCGATCTTCTGCTCACCAAGGGCAGCACGAAGTTTTACGGCAAGCTCCTGTGTCGCCATAACAGCCAAGAGCGGCTGATACTTTTTGCACTGCTGCACCATAAGCTCCAGTTTGCTGCCACAGGTCAAAGCCACTACTCGTACACCAAGCTGATCCACAACATCCAAAGTCTGACGCCCAATAGAGCCGGTAGAGCCAAGTATGGAAATCGTCTTTGTCATAATTCCACTTCCATTCAAGCAACGATCAGGGGCAGCAACAGCAACAGTGCCTCTGTCAAAGGAGCAACAAAGCTCATGCTGTCAAAGCGGTCAAGAACACCGCCGTGCCCCGGGAGCAAGCTGCCATAGTCTTTGATGCCAGTCTGCCGCTTGATGACAGAAAACGCAAGATCACCGATCACACAAGTGACAGAGCCAAGGACACCATATAGGATACAGGCTGCATACTGCACTTCCATATGGAAGACAAGATCCAAAATAAGGGTATACAGGAACATCAGCACAATGCCGCCTAAAGCTCCGCCAACAGCGCCCTCCCAACTTTTCTTGGGGCTGATGATGGGAGCCATTTTATGCTTGCCGATGGCGCAGCCCACAAAATAGGCAGCACTGTCGGTACCGAAGCAAAGCACCAATGGGATCAGTATGTAATATCTGCCATAATCCATAACACGGATGCGTGTCAAAGCCGAAAGCATCAAAGGCACGATCAAACCTGCAAAAACAGAAATGCAGACGTTTTGAAAGGACAGCTGGGCATGGGATGCGATCATAAGGCAGACAAGGGCGATCACATAGACCCACAGTCCAATAAGCGCCTCTGCCCAGAACATATCGCCGCTGCACCAGAGCGACACAGTCAGCGCCATAAGCATAGAAACACCGATCAATCGGATATCTTTTACAAGTCCCGTTGCCCAGAGCAGTTCATAGACTGCCACAACAGACATGGCAGCGATCAAAAGTGCTGTTGCTATGGGCGGCAGCGCCAGAAGCACCACCAGAAGCAGAGGCAGACCCACAGCTGCCACAATAATTCTTGTTTTCATTTCAGACTCCTCCAAATCGGCGGTTGCGCTGATTGAACGCGGAGATCGCCTTTTCCAGTTCCTCCGGCGTATAGTCGGGCCAGAGAACATCTGTAAAATAGTATTCCGCATATGCCGACTGCCACAACAGGAAATTGGAAATTCTCTGCTCGCCGCTGGGACGAATAATCAAATCGGGATCCGGCACAGAGCCGGAATACAGCATCTTGCCAAAGGCTTCCTCATCCAGTTCCTCGGGCTTTGCCGCCCCTGCCGTGCACTGTGCGGCAAATGCACGTGCTGCACGGACGATCTCATCTCTGCCACCGTAATTCAGACAGATATTGGCTTGGAAACCTTCATACTTCTTAGATATCTGCTTTGTTTTTTCCGCCAGTTCCTGCAATTCCGGGCTCAAACGGCTGAGATCTCCAAAGAACTCCAGTTTGATACGATCCTTTTCCATTTTTTCCAGCGCTTCAAACAGGTATTTCTTCAGAAGGCCCATAATGGCAGAGACCTCTTCTTCGGAACGCTTCCAGTTTTCCGTGGAAAACGCATAGACTGTCAGGTATTCCACACCGATATCTCTGCAATATGTTGCAATATTGCGGAACACCTCACTGCCGGCTGCATGGCCTGCCGTTCTGGGAAGTCCGCGCTTGGTCGCCCATCTGCCGTTGCCATCCATGACAATGGCAATGTGGCGAGGAACAGGACGATCCGCCTGCAGAGACACTTCCTTCTTCTTTCCAAACAATCTCATAGCATCACCTCATATAAACCCTCCCCCTGAATAAATCCGCACTTACTCAAGGGGAGGGTCCTATTTTGATGAGATCAGATCTCCATCAGTTCTTTTTCTTTCTTAGCGCACTGCTCGTCGACCTTTTTGATATACTTGTCGGTCAATTCCTGCAGATCCTTCTCGTACTTCTTCTGATCATCCTCCGTGATCTCGCTCTTCTTGACAGCCTTCTTAATGGCATCCATGCCATCACGGCGAATGTTGCGCACAGCGACCTTCGCATCTTCGGCGTACTTCTTCACCTGCTTGGTCAGATCCTTACGACGTTCTTCCGTCAGCTGAGGGAAGACCAGACGAATAATTCTGCCATCGTTCTGAGGATTAATGCCCAGATCAGAGACCTGAATGGCTTTTTCGATCGCCTTAAGCAGGCTGCCGTCCCAAGGCTGGATGACCAGAGTTCTGGGATCGGGGGAAGAAATGGCAGCAACCTGACCAATAGGGGTATCCACACCGTAGTATTCCACGCTGATCAGATCCAAGACCTGAGAGTTGGCGCGACCTGCACGGACAGCACCAAACTGGCTGTTCAAGACCTCAATGGTCTTTTCCATTTTTCTGGTATATTCCTTAAAATCCATATTAAAATTCCTCCTTGACAGTTGTTCCGATCTGCTCGCCCATGACGACGCGCAGGATATTTTCAGGGTCTTTCAGTGCAAAGAGCACAATGGGGATATGGTTGTCCATAGAAAGAGAGGTCGCAGTTGTATCCATAACAGCAAGGTGCTTTGCAAGGACCTCATCATATGTAATGTGGTCATACTTGACGGCGGCCGGATCCTTCTTGGGGTCTGCAGAATAAACGCCGTCAATGTTCTTGGCGAGCAAAATGGCATCTGCCTCGATCTCCGCAGCACGCAGGACTGCACCGGTATCTGTAGAGAAATAAGGGTTGCCTGTACCGCAGCCAAAAATCACCACTCTGCCCTTTTCCAGATGACGGATGGCTTTGCCTCGAATATAAGGCTCTGCAATGGCATTCATGGCAATCGCAGTCTGCACACGAACAGGAACATCACGCTGCTCTAAACAATCGGCAACAGCCAAGGCGTTGATAACCGTCGCCAGCATACCCATGTGGTCAGCACGGGTGCGCTCCATGCGGTCACCGCCGTCCTTCAGACCGCGCCAGAAGTTGCCGCCGCCGACGACGACACCCACCTGAACACCGACCTCAACACACTTTTTGATCACATCACAAACCTGACCGATCACTTCAAAGTCCAGGCCGCGGTGCTGATCGCCGGCAAGCGCCTCGCCGGAGACCTTAAGTAAGATTCTCTTATACTTCGGTTCACTCATACAAGATGACACTCCTCACTCTTTATTCCCATCTATTTTATATGATAATCGCCAATTTGGAAAGAGTAAATTTCAATGTTTTTAGTTTCTTTACAAAAAATTTTAAGTTGCACAAAATTTTCCCATCTTTTTTGTATTCCTCGTTGCGAAAGCAAAAAAAATCGGTTATAATCTTCAGTTAGAAAAGCTACGAGAGGATGTGCTTTATGGCAGAAGAAATCAAAGCGGTAGAATCTCAGAATTTTATCCATGCATTTATCACCGAGGACATCGGTCCCGGCGGACAATATGAAGGGATGCAGGTACACACCCGTTTCCCGCCCGAACCCAACGGTTACCTGCATATCGGACACTGCAAGGCACTGTGCATCGACTTTGGCACAGCAGAAAAGTTCGGTGGTCTCTGCAATCTGCGTATGGACGACACAAATCCCACCAAGGAAGATGTGGAATTTGTTCACGCTATTCAGGAAGATATCCACTGGCTGGGCTTTGACTGGGGCGACCGTTTCTTCTATGGTTCGGATTACTTTGAAAAGGACTATGAGTTCGCAGTGGAGCTGATCAAAAAAGGACTGGCTTATGTCTGTGAACTGACTCCCGAACAGTTCGCTGAGTATCGCGGTGACACGACCACTCCTGCAAGATCTCCCTACCGTGATCGCCCCATTGAAGAGAGTCTGGATCTGTTCGCACGGATGCGTGCCGGTGAGTTCCCCGACAATGCCATGACCCTGCGTGCCAAGATCGATCTTGCCTCCGGCAACTTCAATATGCGCGATCCTGTTATCTACAGAATTCGTCATATGCATCACCATCGTCAGGGCGACAAGTGGTGCATCTATCCCATGTATGACTTTGCCCATCCCATTCAGGATGCGTTGGAAGGCATCACCCACTCCCTGTGCTCTCTGGAATTTGAAAACCATCGTCCCCTGTACAACTGGGTGATCGACAATGTTTCCGTTCCCAGCCATCCCAGACAGATCGAGTTCGCAAGACTGGGCATTGATCACACCGTTCTGAGCAAGCGCAAGCTGCGCGCCTTGGTAGAAAACGGTTATGTGTCCGGATGGGATGATCCCAGAATGCCCACCCTGTGCGGTCTGCGACGCCGTGGCTACACCCCCGCTTCCATCCGCAATTTCTGTGAGCGTGTTGGTGTTGCCAAGAGCCCCAATACCATTCCTTATGCATTCCTGGAGTTCTGTCTGCGTGAGGATCTGAACGAAAGTGCACAGCGCGTTATGGCAGTGCTCAAGCCCATCAAGCTGACCATCACCAACTACCCAGAAGGTCAGTCCGAGACTGTCACCGTTGAAAACAATCCCAACCGTCCCGAAGACGGCACCCGCGAAGTCACCTTCTCCCGCAATCTGTGGATCGAGGCTGATGACTTCCTGGCAGAGCCCATTCCCAAGTATAAGCGTCTGTATCCCAATGGTCCCGAGTGCCGTCTGAAGGGTGCTTATCTGATCCAGTGCACCGGCTACAACACCGATGAAAACGGCAATGTAACCGAAGTTCTGGCTACCTATGATCCCGAGTCCCGCGGCGGTGATCCTGCAGACGGACGCAAGGTCAAGGGCGCTACCATTCACTGGGTCGACTCTGAGACCTGCATTGATGCAGAGGTGCGTCAGTACGACAATCTGTTCGATGACCCCGATCCCGATGCCGCAGGCAAGGACTTCCTCGCTTGTCTGAACCCCAACTCTCTGGAAGTTCTGACCGGCTGCAAGGTGGAAGCCGCTCTGGGTAACACACAGCCCGCCGATCGCTTCCAGTTCATGCGTGTTGGTTATTTCTGTGCCGATTCCAAGGACTCCAAGCCCGGTAACCTTGTGTTTAACCGCGCAGTTTCCCTGAAGGACAGCTTCAAACCCGGTAAATAAGATAAATAAAAACAGAGGCATCCCGGATGCCTCTGTTTTTCATTACTCAGCGTATTTTCCCAAAGCGCCGCCAGCTGCGTTGCCAAGAATCTCAATACCCTTAGCGCTGTAGTGACCTGCCACATAGGGGTTCATATACTCAGGCTCTTTGTTAAGCTCTTCCGCGATCTTTGTGAGCATGATAAAATCAGGATTTTCGTCACACAGTTCTTCCTGTGCCTGCATGATCTGCAGATCCCGCTCATCATTGGTAAAGCGCCCAACCCTGATCACAGCAAAACGCTCAGCGCCAAAGTCTTTCATGCAGGACTGTGCCAGCTGTGCCAGTTTCTGCTTATAGGTATCTTTTGATGTGCCGCTGATGGCATCACTTTCACCCTGCAGCCAGACCACATAAATGTGTCCAATGGTGTGCTCGCGCTTCGCCTTCTTGATGGCTGCATTGGCTTTCTGTACCAAAGTGCTGTAGATCTCCGCACCCGGCGCCCACTGATCGATCACGCTGCTGCCCTTAGCGGTATGGACAGCGAGAACGCTGGTTTCTCTCTGATCGATATAGGCTCTGCAGAAAGAAGGTACCAGATTTGTGTTGCCATAGCAGGATGCGCCAAAGACATGATCCTTAAGCCAGGCAGGGATCTGATCTCCACTCTCCAGTGCCCATCCCTCGCTGCCGTCAAACTTGATATTTTCACCCACGGGGTTGCGCAAAGGCACGATTTTATTGGTCAGCCACTTATACTCATAGGCATCCTTGACCGTTTCTGCCTCGGACAGGCGCTCGGTCTCGCCCTGCATATTACTCTGCCCTGCAAAGATGATCACATCCATGGTATTGGCAGGCTTGCTGCGGACGATGCACTCACAGCGGTTGATGGGCGTCCCCAGATTATAGAACTTTTCTTCGTAGCCGGTCATAATGCCAACAGGCCCGTTCTCATGCAGATTTCTTGTCACGTTGCGCATTTCCAGATCGCAGCGCGCGAACTCTTCCAGAGAAAACTCAAACAGCTTTGCATTGTCCGTCTTGAAGTGTATCTGTCCACCCAGCTTCAGCACACGGCGGTATTTATCAAGGAAGGTGTGATATGTCAGACGACGCTTGGCATTTTTGCTTCTGGGCCAGGGGTCGCAGAAGTTGATGTACAGAAGATCCAGTTCGCTCTCTTCAAAGAAGTTTTCGATCTCCGCCACGTCCATGGAAATGAAGAACACATTTTTAAGGCCCATCGCCTTTGCCTTTTCCATGCCCACGACCATGGCATCCTTGACGATCTCTACTGCGATCAAAAGCATATCCGGCTCTGCGGCAGCAGTTTCCACTGTGAATTTTCCTTTTCCACAGCCTACTTCCACACGCAGCTGGCTGCAGTCGGGCTTCAGTTCGCGCCATCGACCTTTGTAAGTCTCAGGATTCTGAATCCAGTATTCACTGCAGGCATCCATTCTGGACTGCAGATTGTTTTTCTTTCGCATTCTCATGGGTCTTTCCCCCGTCTTTGTAATTTGGTGCATTGATTATATCAAAAAACATTCCCTTGGTAAAGCGTTTTTCTGACTTGCTTTTCACATAACTATCCGTTATAATAATTCCGCTGCAGTCAGCTCCGGGTTTAGCGAAGTTTGGTATCGCGCTTGGTTTGGGAGAATACGCCCAGCCGGATAATACAACTTAATAACCGGGTGTAGCGCAGTTGGTAGCGCGCCTGCTTTGGGAGCAGGATGCCGCAGGTTCGAATCCTGTCACTCGGACCACCTTTCCTCGAAAAACCGCCTTTTTAGGCGGTTTTTCTGCGTTAAAAGTTCGATTTTTAGAGTGCGCTTGACCACATTCCAACTGTAATCTGAGAGGTAAAATGGTGGTTTTGGTCACGGTGCAGAAGAACTCCGAAATCAGCAAAATCCCTAACCCATCCCTAACGGTAAGCGAAACCTCAAAAATTCGCATATCGGGTGATGCGGCGATTGAAATTGAATGTAATCTTCACTATAATAAATTGTGACAGGAATCCCATGCGTGGACATGATTCTTACCGATATAATTTCGCGAAATTTACAACCTCTTTTATAGAGCAGAAAAGGAGGTACAACCATATATGGAGTACATAGTAATTGGCATTTGCATCGTAGCAATCGTTG
>JAGBBD010000025.1 GCA_017938625.1 Oscillospiraceae bacterium
ACTGCCTGCACACACCTCATCCGTCACGGCTTCGCCGTGCCACCTTCCCCTCAAAGGGGAAGGCTTATGTGCTGCACAGCCCCTCGGCTCCCCTTGAGGGGAGCTGCTGAGCGCAGCGAAGCTGAGAGGTGACTGTATGCACCATCATCATCCTGCACACGGGCGATCGCAGATCGCCCCTACGACAGCCACGCACTGCCGATCATATCTGTCATTGCGAGGCTTCGGAGAAGCCGTGGCAATCTAAAAAACTGCCACAAGATTGCCACGTCGCTTCGCTCCTGCGACTCGCTAAGAGCCGCGCTTTGCGCGGTTGCTCGCTTGCATGCGCCTGCGGGCGCGATCGCAATGACAACCATGGCAAGAACTGCCTTTCTAAATCCGTCGGCGCAGCCGACTCCACAACTTTCCACTTTCCATTTTCAACTTTTCATTTTCCCTTGGAGGTTTCCATGGCTAACGCAAGATCCAATTCCATCGGCCCAAGACTCAGCAAGGCACAGACCATCGCAGGACTGCTGTACCTGCCGTTCTATGTGTTTCTCCTCAGTTGGGCGCTGACCTTCGCAGCAGATCTTCTGCAGCTCTCCTTGACCGATCTGCAGCACAACGCCTGCTGGTTCGTGCTCAATGCTCTTATCGTCTGGTGCATCTTCAGCCGCTTCCTTATCCGCTCCTTCCGCGCCATCCGCTTTTGGGATCTGGTGCAGGCGGTGATCTTAGGCTTTGTCATGTACTACGCCGGCAACTATGTGTTCAATTTCCTCATGGATCTGTTCGCCGTGAACATCACCAGCTTCAACGATATCACCATGACCGGTCTGGCCTCGGAGAACTACTGGGTCATGGTCCTGTGCTCCGTGATCATCGCACCTGTGGTGGAGGAGACCCTTGTCCGCGGTCTGATCTTCGGCGCTCTGCGTCCCCACAGCCGTGTGGCTGCCTATGCGGTGAGCATTGTGTTCTTTTCTCTCATGCACGTGTGGAGCTACGTCCCCTCGGCGGGACTGATCCCTGTGCTGCTGGCGGCGCTGCAGTATCTGCCCGCCTCCATCGCCCTTGGCTGGACATATGAAAAGTCCGATACCATCTGGGGCCCCATTTTCCTGCACATGATCGCCAACGCCATTACTATGAGCCTGTTGTGACGGAGGTAACGGATGACACAGAAAATTCTCAAGCTTGACCGCCATGTGGCGGATCTGATCGCCGCCGGCGAGGTGGTGGAGCGTCCTGCTTCCGCTGTGAAGGAGCTGGTGGAAAATGCCGTGGACGCAGGGGCGACCTCCGTTACGGTGGAGATCCAGAACGGCGGTATGTCCTATCTGCGCGTCACGGACAACGGCAGCGGCATCGCACCGGAGGACGCGGAGACTGCCTTTTTGCGCCATGCAACCAGCAAGCTGCGCACCAAGGAGGATCTTGCCTGCATCGGCACTTTGGGCTTCCGCGGTGAAGCCCTGGCAGCCATTGCGGCAGTTTCCAAAATAGACCTTCTGACCAAGACCAAAACAGCAGACGGCGTGAGCCTGCATCTGGAAGCAGGGCAGGTGCTGAGCCGCTCGGAGGCAGGCTGCCCCGACGGCACCACCATCATCGTCCGTGAGCTGTTCTATAATACACCGGCAAGACTGAAATTCATGAAGCGCGACTCGGTGGAAAGCTCCCATGTGGCAGCCGTGGTGCAGCAGCAGGCGCTTGCCCATCCTCAGGTCAGCTTCCGTCTGATCAAGGACGGGGAAACCGCGCTGCAGACCGACGGCAGGGGAGACCTGCACAGCGCCGTCTATGCCGTCTTCGGCAGACAGCTTGCCGCCGATATGATCCAAGTGGAGAGCCGCTGGGAAAATATGCACCTGTCCGGCTATGTCACCAAGCCCACCGCCACACGGGGCAACCGGGCAAATCAGCACTTTTTTGTCAACGGTCGTCCCATCCGCTCCAAGATCATGACTGCCGCGCTGGAGGAGGCATATGCCAACCGGATCATGACCGGACGCTTCCCCGGGTGCGTCCTGCAGCTGGAGCTGCCCGATCCTTCCGTGGATGTGAATGTACATCCAGCCAAGACAGAGGTGAAGTTTGCCAACGAGCGCGCCGTGTTCGACTGTGTGCGCTACGGTGTCATGGGCTGCCTCAACAAAGAGCCTGCGCGCCCCCAGATGCAGCTGAAAACGCCGGCTGCCGCTCCCAAGTCAGAGCCGAAGAAGAACGACAGCTTCCGCACCATGAGCGTGGAAGAATTCAAGGCATTTTCCGGTGTGTTCTCCAAGCCTGCCCAGACCCCTGTTGCCCCCAAGGTGGCACAGGCATTTGCAGCCCCGGTAAATGCGCCCAAGGCTTCCTCCTTCGGCGCACCGAAGCAGGAAGTTCCCAAGCAGGAACTGCCCAAACAGGAAGCACCCAAGCAGGAGACTCCCAAACAGGAAACTCCCAAACAGGAACTGCCTAAGCAGGAAACTCCCAAACAGGAAACTCCCAAACAGGAAACTCCCAAGCAGGAGACCCCCGTACAGGAGACCCTGTCCGTTCCTGCTGCCGCACCCTACCGGGTGGTAGGGGAGGTGCTGAACACCTATATCATCATCGAGCAGGGCGAAGAGGTGCTGTTTTTGGACAAGCATGCCGCCCATGAGCGTATTTTGTTTGAAAAACTGAAAAAGACCAACGAGCCTGTCATGGCGCAGAGTCTGATGGTGCCTGCCACCGCCGCTCTGACCAAGGAAGAGAGCGCCGCCGTGCTGGAGCACAGCAAGCTTCTCATGGACTACGGCTATGAGGTGGAAGACTTCGGCGCAGGGGATGTGCTCATCCGGCAGATCCCGGCAGGTCTGGATATCTCTCAGGCAGAGGATGCTCTGACGGAGCTTGCCCAACGACTGATCCTGCAGAAAGACCCGGCAGCCCTGCGTGACGAGCTGCTGCATACCATTGCCTGCAAGGCCGCCATCAAAGCCGGCTGGTACACCTCCGACCGGGAGCGTGACGATCTGGTGCGGCAGGTCATGGAGCGCGACGATATCAAATACTGCCCCCACGGCAGACCCGTCATCACCACTCTGACAAAAAAACAGCTGGAACGACAGTTTAAGAGATAATTCTGAATGCGGAATGCGGAATGCTGAATGCGGAATTTTGTTCCGCACCCAAGGCTCCCCTTGTCAGGGGAGCTGTCAAAATCTCTGATTTTGACTGAGGGGTAGTCGTTCTCTCCCTCCGGTTTCGCTTCGCTCAACCACCTCCCTCATCAGAGGGAGGCAGAGGTGCATCCACAGGGGGCACTGCCGACCACAATATAGGGGCGGCAGATTGCCGCCCGCCATTCCAATCGTCGGCTTTGCCGACACTACAACTTTCCACTTTCCATTTTCAACTTTTCATTTTCCCCTCGGAGGCTTCATGAACGACATCATCTGTGTGGTAGGGCCCACGGCTTCCGGCAAGACCGGACTTGCCATTGCCCTTGCAAAAGCATATAACGGGGAAGTCCTGTCCTGTGACTCCATGCAGATCTACCGCCGCATGGACATCGGCACAGCCAAGCCCACAAGAGAAGAGATGCAGGGCATCGTCCACCACATGATCGATGTGGCGGAGCCTACGGAGAGCTTCTCCGTCAGCCGGTATGTAGAAATGGCAGACCGCTGCCTGCAGGACATTCTCGGCAGGGGAAAGCGCTGCATCATTGCAGGCGGCACAGGTCTTTATGTGGACTCCCTCATTGCAGGACGCACCTTCGCTCCTTTCCCGGAGACGGGCAGACGGCAGGAGCTGGAAAAGCTGTGCGAAGAAAAGGGCATGGACTATTTAAGAGAGTATCTTGCCACCTTCGACCCGGAGAGCGCAGAAAGACTGCAGGACGCAAGACGCATCATCCGCGCCTGTGAGGTCTATCTGGAAACAGGCAAGACCATGACCCAGCACAACTTAGAAACCAAACAGATCCCGCCCAAATACAGCCCCTTGTGGCTGGGGCTTGACTTCCTCGACCGCAAGATGCTGTATGACCGCATCGATCTGCGGGTGGACATGATGCTGGAGCAGGGACTGCTCCAAGAGATCGAGCGCCTTGTGGCAGACGGGCTTTCGCCCACGGCAACAGGGCTGCAGGCCATCGGCTACAAAGAGCCCCTTGCCGCCCTGCGTGGGGAAATGACCATGGCAGAGGCTGTGGAAAAGATCAAGCAGGAGAGCCGCCGCTATGCCAAGCGGCAGCTGACATGGTTCCGCAGAAACAAGGACATCCATTGGATCGTGCAGTCCGAGCCGGACTTTGACGCGGTGTGGCGCAGCGCGCAGGAAATTATTGGGCAGTGAGCTTTTTTCGACAGCATCTTCCGCCCGGAACAAGGTAACATTGTGGGGATACCAAAGAAAAAGGAGTGTATACCCATGACAAGACCCGAAAACCTGCAAGACCGCTTTTTAAACCAGGCAAGAAAAGACCGCACCCTTCTGACGCTGTTTTTGATGAACGGCTTCCAGCTGCGCGGCACCATCATCAGCTTCGACCAGTTTGCCGTTCTGGTGCTGTCGGAAGGCAGACAAAATCTCATTTACAAGCATGCCATCTCCACCATCCAGCCGGCAGAGCCGGTGAAGATGGGGACATAAAGGCAATTGACAATTGATAATTGACAGTTGACAATTGCGGTGTCGGCAGAGCCGACGGATTAAAATTTTGCTGTGCACCCATGCCTCCCTCTGATGAGGGAGGTGGCATTTGCGAAGCAAATGACGGAGGGAGAGAACAACTACCCCTCAGTCGCGCTAACGCGCGCCAGCTCCTGTTGCGGTGCCCGGCGCTCGCTGCGCTTTGCTTGCGATCTGCCGACCGCTGCCACTCCTTATTGCTCGCTTGCTCTGCCACAGGCAGCGCTCGCAAACGTCCCCCCTGACAAGGGGAGCCAAGGGTGCGCCCCTCAATTCATCACTCCCTATTCATCATTCCACCGGAGGTTCCCATGAAACAAGGAAAAACTTACACCAACATCATACTGGGGCTGTTTCTGGCGGCTGTGGTGTGTTACTTTGGCTATTATCTGTATGAGGCGAAGTATGAGCCTCTGCGCACGGTGACTGCCATTGAATACGAAGCAGGCGCAGGCAGCTACACCTCCGGCTTTGTGGTGCGGCAGGAAGTGCCTGTGCGCTCCGGCTATGAGATCACCACCCTCATGGTGTCCGAAGGGGAGCGTGTAGCAAGCGGACAGAGCATTGCCACCGGTTACCGCAGCACCGATGCACAGGATCGCCAGAGCCGCATCGACCGTCTGGAGCATGAGCTGGAGCAGCTGGACTATGCCCGTACCTATTCCTCCGAAGCAGACGAGCAAGCCGAGCTGGAAGCCCAGATCGAAAACCAGCTGCTGACCATGAGCCGTGCCGTGGCACGCCGCGATATGAACACGGTGGCAGAGCGCAGCGCGGCAGTGAAAGGTCTTGTACTGCGTCAGGCATCGTCCGATGAAGAGATCGCCGCGCTGAGTCAGCGGATCTCCGGACTGACCAATGAGCTGCAGTCTCTGACGGCGCAGGCAGGCTCCGATACCAAAACCATGTCCGCCCAGATGAGCGGCTACTTCTCCGGCACGGTGGACGGCTATGAGAGCGTCCTGACTCCCGAAGCCCTGCAGACGCTGACGGTTAAAAAGCTGGAAAAGCTCCAGCCGGAGGAGGTAGATCCTGCCTTTATCGGTAAGCTCATCACCGACAGCACATGGTACTATGTCCTTGCCGTGGACGAGCAGCTGGTGCAGGATCTTCGCATCGGTGACACGGTGCCTGTCAGCTTTGTTTCCGCGTTTTATGAGGAGCTTCCCATGACGGTAAATCGGCTGGGCGATCCGGAAAACGGCAAGCGGCTGCTGGTGCTGTCCTGCGACCGCTACACCCAGAATGTGACGCTGCTGCGGGAGCAGTCGGCAGACGTGGTCTTCACCTCCTACGAAGGTCTGCGTGTGCCCAAGGAAGCCATCCGCGTGACGGAAGACCGCAGAACAGGCGTCTACGTCATGGAGGCAGGCGCGGCAGCGTGGAAATACGTGGACATTCTCCACGACAACGGCGAAAGCTATGTGGTGGTGCTGGACAAGACCTCCACCAACAATCTCTGGCCCGGTGATGAGATCATCATCACCGCGGACGAACTCTATGACGGAAAGGTGCTGCAGGGATGATCAAGGAAAATATCGCGGCGATCCGCGAAAAAATGACACAGGCATGTCTTGCCTGCGGACGTGACCCCAAGTCGGTGCTCTTGTGCGCCGCAACGAAAATGAACGATGCCGAGCGGGTGAAGGAAGCTGTCCGCGGCGGCGTGGACTGCTGCGGAGAAAACCGTGTGCAGGAGCTGACGCAGAAGCAGCCTCTCGGCGCGTATGAAGGTGTTCCCGTCCACTTTATCGGCCATCTGCAGACCAACAAGGTCAAGCAGGTGGTGGGCAAGGTGGATCTGATCCAGTCGGTGGATCGCCCGGAGCTTTTGCTGTGTATCGAGAAAGAAGCGGCAAAGCAGAACGTGGTGCAGGACATTCTGCTGGAAGTCAACATCGGAAACGAAGAGAGCAAATCCGGCTTTACCAAGGAAGCCGTCATGGATATCGCCGCCAATATGGGCAATTTTCCCCATTGCAAACTGAAAGGTCTGATGGCGATTCCGCCCATCTGCACCGAAGAAAATGGGAATTGCAAGTATTTTGCCGAAATGTATCAGATTTTCGTTGACATAACGGCAAAAAAATACGATAATGTAGACATGGTGTGCTTATCCATGGGTATGTCCGACGATTTTGCCGATGCCATCGCCCACGGCAGCACCATGGTCCGGGTCGGCACCGCCATTTTCGGTGCCCGGAATTATAACAAGTAATTGACCCAATTTGTTTTTTGGAGGATATACAGTCATGGGATTTATGGATGAACTGAAGAAGCTCACACGCCCCTACGCAGAAGATGACGATGATTTTGATGAAGATTTCGATCTGGAGGAAGAGCGCCCTGTAAGAGCTGCCCGCACCGCAGGCAGCGCAAGACCCGCTCCCCGCACCACCGCCCGTCCCAGCGGCTATGACGATGTGCTCGACGAGCTGGACGGCTCCCGTACCGCCGCTCCCAGACGCAGCGACAGCGGCAGCAAGGTGGTCAACATCCACACCACCGCTCAGATGCAGGTAGTGCTGGTCAAGCCCGATCGTTTCGACAGTGTTTCCGATATTGCAGAGCACCTGCGCAACAAGAAGGCCGTGGTGCTCAATTTAGAGGCAACCAACAAAGACGTTGCAAGACGCCTTGTGGATTTCCTGTCCGGCTGCACCTACGCGCTGGACGGCAAGATCAAGAAGATCGCCATCTCCACCTACCTGATCACCCCCTACAATATGGATATCATTGGTGATCTGATCGACGAGCTGGAGAACAGCGGCGTATATCTGTAATCAAAAAGGAAGGTGTCATTCATGTTCACTCCCCAGGAAATACAGGAGAAAACATTTGAAAAAGCCGTCTTTGGCGGCTACGATATGCAGACCGTCGATGAATTTCTGGAGCCTCTGACGGAAGATTACATCACGCTTTACCGCGAGAACGCCGTGCTCAAGAGCAAGATGAAGGTTCTTGTGGAAAAGCTGGAAGAGTACCGCGCCCAGGAGCAGAGCATGCGTAAGGCCATCGTCACCGCCCAGCGCACCGCCGATGCCATGGTGGCAGAAGCAGAGCGCAAGTGTGCCCAGCTGATGAACGATGCAGGCTCTGCCGCACAGGACAAGTCCCGCGATGCCGATGAGATCGTAAACCGCGAGACCGAGCGCATCAACAATGCCAAAAAGACTGCAAAGAACTTTATCGAAGTCCTCGAGCGTGACATCCGCGGCCATCTGGAGCTGCTGGAAAAGCTGAAGACCCAGGACTTCACCGAAGAAGAGATCCCTGCTAAGGAAGCACCTGTCGTCACCCGTCAGAAGCCCTTTGACTATGAGCAGGAGGAGATGCCTCTGGTGGTCAGCTCCGCCGCACAGACCCAGGCAGAGATCGCCGATACCATTGAGCAGAGCATCACCAAGATCATGGATGTGGAAGCCCCCGAGGATCCTGTGCAGGAGGAGATCCCCACGCAGACCGAGACCCCTGCCGAGCAGCCCTCCGGCGCCACCGACTCCACCATCAAATTCACCAATCTGCAATTCGGCAGAAATTACGACCCGACCACGTCGGATTAATAAAAAGAAGACCGCTTCGGCGGTCTTCTTTTTTGAATGAAAAATGGAAAAGTGATATTGTCCACCAATCCCCAGCCTCGTTTCACTCAGCAGCCCCCTAAAAAAGGGGGCACGAAAAATCATTGCCCCCCTCATAAAAAGGGGGGCAATCTCACTTATTCCCGCGCCAGCAGGGCTACGCTTTCCACATGGTGGCATCTGGGGAACATATCGAAGGCTTCGGCTTTTTTGGTTTCGTAGCCGCGTTCGGCGAAGCGGCGCAGATCTCTTGCCAGAGTCGCAGGGTCGCAGGAGACATAGACCACCTTCCGGGGCGCCATGGACACGACAGACTCGATGACGCTTTCCTCCAGTCCCTTTCTGGGCGGATCCACCACGATGACATCCGGGTGTGTGCCCTCATCCGCAAAACGTTTCGCGGCTTGGGCGGCATCGGCGCAGAAGAACTCCGCGTTGGTGATCTCGTTGCGCAAGGCGTTCTCTTTGGCATCCCGGATGGCGGCATCGATGATCTCCACACCGATGACTTTCTTTGCCTTTCGGCTCAGCGCAAGGGTGATGGTGCCCGTTCCGCAGTACAGATCCAGAACCGTCTCGGAGCCTGTCAGTCCTGCAAATGCAAGGGCTTTGTCGTACAGCCGCTCCGCCTGGTCATGGTTGACCTGATAGAAAGACCGTGGCGACAGGCGGAAGCGCAGACCGCACAGCACATCCTCGATGGTGCCCTCGCCGTACAGGGTAACGAACTTGTCCCCAAGGACGGCATTGCCCGGTTTCTTATGGATGCTCAGACAGACGGTTGCTAAGTTTTCCACACCTTTCAACAGCTTTTCCACAAGCTGCTTTTCCTTGGGGATCCCGTCACCGTTGACCACCAGACACACCAGCACCTGCTTTGTGACAGCTGCGGTGCGGACATAGATGTGGCGCATCAGACCTTTTCCCGATTTTTCGTCGTAGACTGTCACATGGTTTTCCTGCATCCAGTCCACCACGATCTGCCGTGCCGCGTCAGCCTGTTCGCCCTGGATGGCACAGGCGCGGACGGGGACGACCTGATGGGTGCGGTTTTTGAAAAACCCGGCTTCCGCCTTGCCCTTCACCAGACCCACCGGGTACTGGGCTTTATTGCGGTAGCCTGTGACGGAGGGCGCACCGGTGATGGCAATGGTGCCAAGGTCAATGCCGCCAAGACGCACAAGGGCATCTTCCACGCGCTGCGCCTTGGCGCGCAGCTCCTCTTCGTAACTCATATGCCAGAACACGCAGCCGCCGCAGTCCTTTTCATAGGGGCACTGCGGTTTGCGCCGTTCGGGGCTTTCCTGCAGCACTTCCAGCACATCGCCGTAGGCGGCGGTGTGCCCCAGATGGGCGATGCGGATCTTCACGCGCTCGCCCTTGATGGCACCTGCCACGAACACGGCAAGACCCTCCACACGGGCAACGCCCTGTCCCTCGCTGGTGTAGCCTGTGATCTGTACTTCCAGCACCTGTCCTTTATAGACAGGATATTCTCTTTGTTTCACGTGAAACACTCCTTATGCTTCCAGAAGTTCCCCTGTGACCATGTTGAAACGGTCTGTCCGCAGGTTTTCCTCGCTTTCGTCCGTATCGGAGTAATCGCAGGAATAGACATAGTCCACAGACAGGATCTCCCCTTCTGCCGCGGCAGAAGCCACATAGCCGTAGACCGACACGATGCAGGCGCGCTCCGCTGCCTTCTGATAGACGGTCTCCTTGGTGTAGCCTTCCAGATGGGAGGCTAATTTTTCATAGTATTCTTCGATGGCAGCGCCGCCGGGCACATCGAAATACGGCACTTCCAGAGAATATCCCACCGTATCTTCCACAAGGCCCTCCACGGTGCTGACCGTAAAGGACACCTCCTCGGGGGATGTGATAACAGTCTCTTCCGCAGGCTCCACGATCTGCACCGGGATCTCCTCCACAGGCGCATCCGTGGTGGTTTCTTCCGTTACGATCTCGGCAGGCTGTTCTGCAGGCGTTTGCTCCACAGGGGCTTTGGCGCAGGCAGTCAGCATCAAAAGGGCAGGCAGGATCAAAATAGTTCTTTTCATTTGCGGCTCTCCTTTGCTATACTATTATAACAGTATACCAGAAGAAACGACAATTGACAATGAGGCTTCTTATGAACTATACCAACTGTACGCTCTGTCCCCGCCAATGCGGTGTGGACAGAACTGCCGGGGAGCTTGGCTTCTGCGGCATGACGGACGAAGTGCGCATCGCCGGAGCCGCCCCTCACTACTGGGAAGAGCCTGTGATCTGCACCGAGCGCGGCGCAGGCGCCGTGTTCTTTTCCGGCTGCACCCTGCAGTGCATCTACTGCCAGAATGAAGAGATCAGCTGCAAAAAACAGGGAAAACCGGTTTCCTCCCAAGAGCTGCGCCAAATTTTTGAGGATCTGGCAGCGCAGGGCTGCACCACTCTGGATCTGGTGACGCCCACCCATTTTCTGCCCACCATCCTCCCTGCTCTGCAGCCCAAGCTGCCCATCCCCGTGGTGTATAACTGCGGCGGCTACGAGCGCGTGGAGACCTTACGGCAGCTGGAAGGACTGGTGGATGTATATCTGCCGGATCTGAAATATTCCTCCGCTTCCCTTGCCGCATCCCTGTCCGCCGCAACCGACTATGTTGAAACGGCAAAAGCCGCCATTTTGGAGATGTTCCGTCAGACAGGGCCTGTCCGGATGCAGGACGGGGTGCTCCAAAAAGGTGTCATCATCCGCCACCTTGTGCTGCCGGGACAGGTGGACAATTCTCTGGGTGTGCTGGACTGGATCGCAGACACCTTCCGTCCCGGCGATGTGCTGGTAAGTCTCATGAGCCAGTATGTGCCATGGGGCAAAGCCAAAACCACACCGGGACTGGACAGACCCATCACAGTGGAAGAATACGACGGCGTTCTCAGCTATATGGAGCTGCTGGGCATGGAAGACGGCTTCGTGCAGGATTTTTCCTCTGCCACGGAAGCCTATATCCCCCAATGGGATTTCTGAAACAAATGTTTGCAAATTCCTCATGGGTGTGTTATACTGCTTCATAGAGGTGATACCATGGGCAGAACATCCGATAAGCAGGAAAAGATCCTGCAGTTTCTCAATACCTATATGGAAGAAAACGGCTACGCGCCGTCTGTGCGTGAGATCTGCGCCGCTGTGGGGCTCAAATCCACGGCAACGGTCTCTTACCATCTGAATGAACTGAAGCGGCAGGGCATGATCGAAGGTGACAGCACCAAGCGCCGTGCCATTTCCCTGCCGGAAAGCCGCAAAGCCGGACGCATCCCCCTTGTGGGTGTGGTCACAGCCGGTATGCCCATTCTGGCTGTGGAGAATATCGAAGGCTCTGTCCCGTGGGACGGCGATCCTTCCTGCTACGCCCTGCGCATCAAGGGCGATTCCATGATCGGCGCAGGTATTCTCAATGGAGACGTAGTGGTGGTGCGCCCCCAGCCGGAGGCCAGCAACGGTGAGATCGTCATTGCCATGATCGAGGATGAAGCCACCTGCAAACGTTTCCACAGAGGCAGCGACGGTGTGTGGCTTCTGCCGGAAAACCCTGCCTATGAGCCTATCAACGGCACCAATGCCGCCATTTTGGGCAAGGTCAAAGCTGTCATCCGGGAATACTGAGATAATTGACAATTGACAATTGACAATTGACAATGATTGTGTCGGCAAAGCCGACGATTGAAATTTTGCTGTGCAGTCATAAAGCCTCCCCTGTGTAAGGGGAGGTGCCCCGAAGGGGCGGAGGGGTTGACAATCCCTCAGTCGCGCTGACGCGCGCCAGCTGAAGGTGAATTGCCGCAACGCGGCAAGAGA
>JAGBBD010000026.1 GCA_017938625.1 Oscillospiraceae bacterium
CCGGAGAAGAACACGTTCAGCAGGATGCAGTCATCCAGAGCCAGGTTTGCACCCAGGTTGTTGGTGCCCTTGATCTGGTTGTTGGCGCAGGTGATGTCGCCGGTTGCCAGAGCCTTCTGAGCATCGGTCAGCTGGTTGTTGGCAAGATCCGTTGCCTTGTAGCTGAAGTTGGTCTGTGCTGCTGCACCGTAGTTGACCATGTCAACCACCAGAGTCTTCATCTGAGCGGAGGAGGAAGCAGCCACCAGAGCCTTTGCGGCGTAGGCGCGGACGGAGGTCTCGTAAGCGTCGATGACGTCGTAGCCCTCAGCGTCCTTAATGGTCAGGGTCAGAGTGTCGGTCATTTCCATGGCGCGGACACGGACACCGACCTTGCTTCTGCCGGCGCTGAAGAATTCCCAATCGGAGGAGGGAATCTCGTAGGTCACGCCGCCCTCATCATCGGTATCCTGATGGATGTAAGCAACATAGTCGCCTTCCACAGTAGGATCGTTGATGATGAAGTTGACCTGCAGCTCGTTGCCCAGGTTCATGTTGGAGCCGGCAACAGTGGTCAGGGTGACAGTCTTGATGACGCCTTCGCAGGTGTCGCAAGCGCAGTCCTTATCTTCGTCGACGCAGTCAGCAGTGACGGTTTCGATCACTTCGCCGCAGACGCAGGTGACGGTGGTGGTGTGGGTCTTGTTGCCGTTGTAAACGGTCTCGGAAGTGGTCTCTGCATGATCGCAGGTGTCTTCAGGCATCACGCCTTCGCACAGATCGCAGTAGCCGTCTGCATCATCATCGGCGCAGTTCTCGGTAGTAGTACTCAGTTCCTCACCGCAGACACAGGTCTCAACAACATCGTGAGTGCCGTTGCCGTTGTCAATGTAGGACAGGCTCGTATCATTGTGGACACAATCCACGATGCCGCCGCACAGGTCACAGCTGCCATCGGCATCTTCATCGGTGCAGTCCACGGCTTCTGTAGCAACCTCGCCCAGCTTGGTGCAGTCAGCGCACTTGCCATAGACCGCGTGGGTCTTATCTCCATTGCTGACGCAGGCTTCTGCCGTCATGTCATGCTCGCAGGTCCACTCGTTGACAGGATGCTCGCCGCCGTTCATCAGAACATAGCCATCGCCCATGGTCTTGGCAAACTCGGCCGTTGCGATCTCCTGTGCTTCCACCGCGGTAGCAACAGATTCGTTCTGTTCGCGGTTTACATAATAGTTGTTGTTAAAGGTGCAGGAAACAGTGGAGGTGTAGGAGCTAACCACAGCGGACACAGTAGCGTCATTGTCCATGGCAGGCGCCTGGGTGTCACCGGAAACATAGCAGTTTTCGATCACAGCTGTGCCGGTACCGTCGATGGAGTAGATCAAGCCTGCATGCCAGATGTAATCAAAGTACTCACCGGAGGTTTCGCCGTTGGTGGTGTCACCTCTGCGGAAGACATTGAAGTCACCGCTGGAATAGCTGTTCCGGACTGTCAGCGTGTCGCTGTCTTCCAGAACAACGGGGCCAATCAGACCGCCGACCTGCATGGTGCCTGCCACATCTGCCGTGTTGTAGCAATCGATCACAGAGATGTTGCCGTTGGCGCTGCCGATCAAACCGCCCATCTGGTTGCCCATGACATGGAGCTCGGCTTCGTTGCCGCACTTGCTCAGGGAAACATCATTGGCATAGCCGACGATGCCGCCCACGCTCTTGTAAGTGCCCCAGTTGTAGTTGCCGTAGCCGGAAATTGCAACACGGGAAATGACTTTTTCGAAGGTGGTGTTCTCTGCCCGGGCAGCGATGCCGCCGATGGCGCAGACATTGGACTGTCTGCCGCTGAGCGCGATAGCACCTTCCACTGTCACATTCTTGATCTCCGCATTCTCCACGGTACCGAACAGGCCGAGACGGAAATCGCGCTCAATGTCGCTGGCAGTATCGCCCAGATTGGCGTTATTATTGTTGAAGGAGATATCGAGGCCGGTGATGGTGTGACCCTGACCATCGAATGTGCCCTGCCAGGGAGCAGCGGCAGTACCGATGGCGTTGGTCTTCAAGTTCTTGATCCATGCGGAGGTCAGAGCGATATCTTCGGTCAGAACTGCGCTGAGCTTGCTGTAGCCGCCGTTGACAGCTTCCGCAAAGGCGATCAGCTCTGCTTCGGTGGCGATTTCTCTTGTCTCAGCAACAGTACTGCCACCGCAGAGGTCGCACAGGTCATCGCCGTTTTCATCGGTGCAGGCTTCGTTGTCTGCGCTGATGCTCTCGGTCTTGGAACAGTTTTCGCACTTGATGACAACATCATGGGTCAGATTGCCGTTGGAAATGACAGCCTCAGCCATGTTGTGCTTGCACTGCCAATCCAGCACGGGGTAAGCAGCATCATTTGCCAGAACGTATCCCTCACCCAGCGTCTCGGCAAAGGCGATGGTCTGCATATCGGCATCTGCCATCTGCACGGCGCTGCCGGAGAAGGCATTCAGCAGTTCGCTGTCATAGAGATAGTAGCAGTTTTCCAGCTTGCACACACCGGAGGACATGGAGGGGCAGATACCATTGATCTTATGGCCTGCTGCCAGAACATCGTCTGCCGTGGTGGCAACGCTGTAGCAATTGACAAAGGCGATGCAGTCGGATGCAGCAGCATCGGTCTTTGCGATCTGACCGGCCAGACCGCCGCCGGAGGACTTGGGAGAAGCGACCCATGCGCCGTCCTTATAGACTCTCTGGATACAGCCGATCTTACCGAGGTTGTAGCAGTTTTCGAAGGTATTCTTCTCGCCTGCGGTGGCGCAGCCTTCCAGCTTGCCCACCAGACCACCGACCAGATCGTTGGCAACGATATTCGCAGCGTTAAAGCTGTTGGTCACGGTGGTAGGTGCTGCGGAAGCGACAACATAGCCGATCAGACCACCCGCTCTCTGGAAAGTCTGGGCATTGATCTCGCCGTAGTTGGCGCACTTGTCCATGGTGACGCCATCGGCATAACCCACGATACCGCCCAGATTGACATGGTAGCCATAGGAAGCAGCGCAGCTGCCGCCCCAAGTGACATTGGACACGCAGTTGGTCACGGTGGTATTCACAGCGTAAGCCGCGATGCCGCCGAGCTTGGAATAGTTGGACAGGCGGCCCAAGGTGTAGCCTGCACCCTCGACAGTCAGATTCCGGATGGTCGCGCCTTCAACATGACCAAACAGGCCCACCTGGAAGGCGCGGCTTGCATCCTCCAGCGTATCGCCCAGAGTGGAGTTGACATTGCTAAAGTAGTAGCTGATGCCGGAAATGGTATGGCCCTGACCGTCAAAAATACCGGTATAAGCAGTTGCGCCGGTAGGATTGACATAGTCGGGAGTACCGATGGGCGTCCAGTTTGCCTTGGTGGTGGCAGGATCGCTGCCCATGGCAAGGTCAATATCAGCAGTCAGAACAGCGTCCAGATCGGTCACGCCGGAGTTGACCAGATCGCGGAATGCCTTCAAATCGTCAGCTGTGGCGATCTCATAGACAGCGCCTTCCACAACGCCGCCGCACTTATCGCAGTAGATGCCGTTTTCAGCGGAGCAGGCTTCCTCGTAGCTTTCGCCCACGGAAGCGCCGCAGCCGTCACAGACAGGCTCCACAGTGTGAGTACCGTTGCCGTTGGGCGTGCAGACACTGCTCTCGGTGCCGTGCTCACACTGCCATACAAGGACAGGATACGCATTGGGAACATAGGCAAAGCCATCGCCCAGCGTCTCGGCAAATGCCTTGGTCTGCATCTGGAATGCATCGGTATAAGCGGTGATGCCGCTGCCGGTGGGAGAAGCAGAGTGGACACCGATGTTCAGATAGTGCAGATTGGTGAAGGGCTTGTTGTTACTGCCGCGAGTGGAGACCAGACCGTGGATGCCCTCAGCCTCACCCAGAGCCGTATCGATGGCATGGGTAGAACCGGTGGTGTAGCAGTTGACAAGCTCAAAGGATGCTGCAGATACATAGGCGCCCACCAGTGTGCCGCCCTGCTGTCTTGCGTCATAGACCTTGTTGGTACCGGAGCCGGTGAAGGTCACGGAGCCGACGTCTCCGGTGGAATAGCAGTTCTTGATCAGATCTGCCTTGCCCTCGCCGGTGCAGCCGTCGATGTAGCCTGCGATACCGCCGCCGTACATACCGGCAACGACGCCTGCATTGTTATAGGAATTGGTGATGGTGGTGGGCTCTGCGTAAGCACCGATATGACCCACCAGACCGCCGACGTAGCCGGTGTTGTAGGTCTCGATAGAGCCGTCAAAGCCACAGCGATCCATGGTCATGCCCTCTGCATAGCCGACCAGACCGCCGAAGTTATACAGCAGGTAGGGTTCATAGTACAGCCAGCCCTCGCCGGTAACAGTCACATCACCGAAGCAGTCGGTGACGACTGTATCGGT
The DNA here is from genome assembly GCA_017938625.1 of Oscillospiraceae bacterium. Classification (GTDB taxonomy): domain Bacteria; phylum Bacillota; class Clostridia; order Oscillospirales; family Oscillospiraceae; genus Avoscillospira. The sequence continues at coordinate 4,395 of JAGBBD010000026.1, forward strand.
TGCCTTACCGATCAGGCCGCCGTATCTGCCCAGCTGGGTCTGACGACCGGAAACGTTCAAAGTGCCCGCAACGGTCACATCCTTGATAGTTGCACCGTCAGTTGCGCCGAACAGGCCTGCCACGTGCTCCACAGCAGACAGTTCCACGCTCTCGGCGTTCTTGGTGGCTGTGGCGATGGTCATGTTCAGACCGGAAACGGTATAGCCCTGACCATCGAAGACACCGCCATAGGGAGCAGCCAGCGTACCAATGGCATTGGAGGTCCAGTTGGAGATCCATGCACCGGTCAGCGTAATATCAGCTGTCAGCTTGGCATTAACGGTAGCAGCACCGGAGTTGACCAGCGCGGCAAATGCCAGCAGGTCTTCTTCGTCTGCGATCTCATAGACAGCATCGCTTTCCACATACGCGCCGCAGGCGTCGCAGAAGAAATCACCGTCATCGTCGGTGCAGGCTTCTTCATAGCCTTCACCAACAGAAATGCCGCAGCCTGCACAGGCAGAGGTGACGGAGTGTGTGCCGTCGGTGCCTGCAACATAAGTGTTTTCTGTCTCGGCATGCTCACACTGCCATGCAAGGACGGGGTAGCCGCCGGAGACATAGGCGAAGCCTTCGCCCAGAGTCTCGGCAAATGCCTTGGTCTGCATTTCCTCTGCCGTGTTATGACCTGTGATGCCTGCCTCAGAGGCATAGAGGGTGTTCACATTGGCATTGAGGTAGTGCACATTGTTAAACTGGTTGTAGGTGTCACCGACACCGTAGCGATAAATAGCCTCGACAGTATTGGGCTCAGTCTCTGCATTGTTGTTGACTGTGCCATCATCGTAAGTACCGCCCACCGTGTAGCAGTTTACATAATCAACAGTCGCATTGGCGTTGTGACCACCGAACAGGGTACCGCCCTGGTTTCTGCCCTGATAGACATTGGGGGAAGAGACCTTGTTCCAGAACTCAGAGCCAACATCACCGGTGTTGTAGCAGTTTTCGATCAAGTCTGCCTCTTCACCGGAGCATCCGTCCACAAAACCGATCAGGCCGCCCACTCTGGTGGTGCCCAGAACAGAAGCTGCGTTCTGAGAGTTGGTGACCACAGAGGGAGTCGCGGAAGCCGCGATATGACCGATCAGACCGCCCACATAGAAGGAGTTATATACACAGATGGTGCCCATGTTGACGCACTTGTCCATGGTGATACCCTCTGCGTAGCCAACGATACCGCCCACATTGTAGATGAACAGATCGCTGTAATACAAGTTGGCATAGCCGGAGTGCTCCACGTAGCTTACGCAGCCTGTGATGGTGGTATCGATCGCCTTTGCGACCACACCGCCGTGGCGAGCGTTCAATTCCTGATTGCCGCGGATGGAGCTTGTACCGGAGACGGTCACATCCTTGATGACAGCACCGTCCGTCACACCGAACAGACCCGTGACATACTCGGTGGTCGCCAGCTTCACACCGTCGATGGCGTTGCCATTGTCCACTTCAATGGTCATGTTGCTGATGGTGTGGCCGTTGCCATCAAAAGTACCTGCATAGGGGTTTTCCAGCGTACCGATGGAACGGTTGGTGTAGGTATGACGGACCCAGTCGTTGCCCGTCAGATCGATATCCGCTGTCAGAACGGCATCAAGCGTGGTTGCGCCGTTGTTGACAGAGGCGGAGAATGCGATCAGATCTGCCGCTGTGGCGATCTCATACACATCTGCAGCCGCTTCTTCTGCCAGAACGGTCATAGGCAGCATGCCCACGATCATAAAGACTGCCAGAAGCAGGCTCATCATACGTTTTTTCATAGTAATCTTTTTCCTCCTGTTTGTGATATGTAGATGTTGCCGCTGTTTTGTTTTCACCCCCGAAAACACGGTTTTTCTGTGTACCATGACACTATTTGACCGTTTGATTTGCCCAGATTTTGTACATTTTCATTATAGATTATGAAAAACACAAAATCCATACGTTAAACATTCAAAAATATACGTTTTCTGCGCAACCTTTTGCGTTCAAAATCATATAGCCATATCAAAGATTCAACGGCTGTCAATGTGCGCTTTCTTGATCTATCGTGGCAATCTAAACCTGCCATAGATTGCCACGGTCGCTGCGCTCCTTCGCAATGACAGGGGTTGTACGCACTGCCTGCACACACCTCATCCGCCTCACTTTGTTCGGCACCTGAAGGTGAATTGCCGCAACGCGGCAAGAGAAGCTGCCCTGGGGCATCCCCTCAAGGGGAAGGCTTATTGGGTGCACAGCAAATTTCAAATCCGTCGGCGGAGCCGACACATCCATTGTCAATTTTCAATTGTCAATTCCCAAAACAAAAAAGACCCCCGAGGGGGTCTTTTTTGCGTTAGGTGAGATAGTTCAGAGCAGAAGTTGCAAACTTCATGATGGCTGCATTGAGGGCGTTCTCCCCTGCTCTTGCAATGTAGCTTTCCACGGAGTCTGTGCCTGCAGCGTGAACGGTGTCGTCTGCATTATACACGGTCACGGTCACAGGGCTGAAGGCATCTGCCAGAACGATCCGGCTGACGGGCACCTTGTAGGTCGTGCCTGCGTAGAGGGCGAAGTCCTCGCCATCCACGGTGTAAGATACCACGTTGCCCTTAAAGTCGGTGTAGCTGACTTCTGC
>JAGBBD010000027.1 GCA_017938625.1 Oscillospiraceae bacterium
ATGTACGCAGAAGTCAGCTACACCGACTTTAAGGGCAACGTGGTATCTTACACCGTGGATGGCGAGGACTTCGCCCTCTACGCAGGCACGACCTACAAGGTGCCCGTCAGCCGGATCGTTCTGGCGGATGCCCTCAGCCCCGTGACCGTGAATGTCTACAATGCAGACGACACCGTTCACGCTGCAGGCACAGACTCCGTGGAGAGCTACATTGCAAGAGCAGGGGAGAACGCCCTCAATGCAGCTATCATGAAGTTTGCAACTTCTGCTCTGAACTATCTGACCTAAAACAAAAAAGGCTCCGAAAGGAGCCTTTTTTGTTTTAGGTAATAGGGCATAGTGAATAAGTGTTGTGTCGGCTTCGCCGACAGATTTTAAATCTGCTGTGCACCCAATAAGCCTTCCCCTTGAGGGGAAGGTGCCGAACAAAGTGAGGCGGATGAGGTGTGGGCAGGTGTTGCCGATGGCATATGCAGTCACTTCTCAATCACGCATGGGTTCTCTGTAATCTGCTGCGGCAAACTATGAGGGATCTCCGCCGAAGGGATGATCTGTCACAAGCTTATTGACATAGATGCTCTTCCACTGCGTTGGTGTGATCCCTTCCTCACGGACAAAGAATCTTGTAAAATTCGGAGGGTCATTGAAGCCGCAAAGCATGGCCGTCTCTTTGATAGAGTAATCGTATTTCAGATAACGCTTTGCCTCCGAGATACGAAAGCGCAGGATATAGTCCTGAATGCTGATATGCATTTTTTCTTTAAACACGCGGGAAAGATGGCAGCGATCCACGCCGAGTTCTTTGGCGAGCTGTGTTACGGAAAGCTTGTGCATATAGGATGTTTGCACATAGGTGATGGTTTGCTGCACATAATCGCGTGCTCTTGGTTTGGGATGAATGAGCTTGCTGTGCAGCAGCATCAGATCGCTGGCCAGCCGCATCCCCATGTTTTCCTCCGGCTGCCTGATGTCATATAGCCGTTCCACGATTTCTTCCGGCAGGGAAAACACAGGGGGCAGTTGGGCAAAGTCGTGAGACAGTGTTCCTGTAAATCCGACCCATTGATACTCCCATGGATCATCTGAATCAGATATGCAGGTGGCGATCTCACCGATCATGACGAGAAAAAACTGGCCTTGATGCACAGGATAGACCTGATCCTTGATCTGCAGCTTGCCGCAGCCTTTTCGAACGTAATGCAAAACGCTGCTGGTTCGCATATCCAGATGTGTCTTTAAGCCCGGTGGACATTCAGCCTCACCGACGGTAATAGGGTTGAGGTCCTGTAAATTTTGTTTCAGCAAAAACTGATAGTTTTTCATAAAATACGTCCTCCGTTCATATATCACATTATATCATAATTGCATCACAAAATACAATGGGCTTTCTGTTTCATCTGTGATATCATGAAAGCATAAAATCCGAAAGGGTGGGATATATGAAAACTCGGATCATCAGTATGCTATTGGTCTTGATCATGGTTTTTGCTCTGTTCCCGGCAGCCCCTTTGGCTTCTGCCGAAGAAGCTGCTGCGCAGACCATTACCATTGATTTTAAGAAGACCATGAAGGCCATGGCGCAGGAGGATTTCTGGCAGGGTCTTCCCACATATAAAACGGAAAGCGGCTATGACACCAAGCGTGTCGGCACTTTGCATACCCAGAATATGACGGCTGATCAGCAGGCGGCGTATCAGGATATGCTGGTGTGGCTTTCTCAGAATGAAAACTGGACGTTTCATATGCCCGATTGGGAAAAGACCTCCGGCGGCACAGACGGTGAGCGTCTGTATTTGTGTGCCGATGATAATATCCCTTGGGGCATGACCTTCCACACCTATTTCATCGGCGCCGGCAGTAAGAGCCGTCTGGAACTGCAGGTAGAAGCGGAAACAGCCGGTTATTACAATTTGAAGCTGGATGTGGATCAGCAGGACACCGGATCTGACGACAGTGTCAATTCCGATGCTGCTGTCTATCCCGGCGGCGCGTATATTGATGTCTATGTCAACGGTATTCTTGCCCGGGAAAACTATCCCACACAGGGCACTACCAGAGTGCAGCATTCCATGGGACAAGTCTATCTGGAAGCAGGCATGAACACGGTGACCATTGAAAATGCTGCCAGTATTCAGGGCTGGACAACAGAAGCAGACGGCAGATACGGCAACCGCGTCAATACCTGCCTGTGCGCAATGTCTTTTGTGCCCGTCACAGGGGAAACCGTTGTGGTACAGCCTCTGAAGATCGACTTCAAGGCGGCGGCCAAAGCCATGTCTCAGGAGAATTTCTGGCAGGGCCTGACCTCTTTTAATACCTCCAACGGCTATGAGACCAAGCGTCTTGGTCAGCTGAAGACCACCTCTACCATGACGGAAGCTGAAGCTGCAGACTATAAAGAGCAGGTTGAGCTGTTCAAGCAGATGCAGGCCTGGCTGCAGGAAAACGCGATCTGGAACTTCAATATGCCCGATTGGATCAGCGGCCCCACAGAGCGCGAGCGTGTGTATCTGTGCGCGGATGATCGTGTTAACTGGGGTCTGACCTTCCATACCTACTACATCAACAACGGAGCCAAGAACCGTTTGGAGCTGAATGTGACTGCTGAGCAGTCCGGCTGGTATGCGCTGCAGCTGGACGTGATGCAGCAGAATAACAACTCCGGCGACTGTGTCAGCACGGATGGCGCTGTCTACGCAGGCGGTGCGTATATTGATGTCTATGTGAACAATAACCTTGTTCGTGAGGACTATGCCACCCTTGGCACCGCCAGAGTGCAGCATGCTCTGGGGCAGGTCTATCTGGAAGAGGGCACCAATATGGTGTCCATCGAAGTGGCAAAGAACTCTGCCGGCAAGACCAATGCCGATGGTATGTACGGCAACCGCACCAATGTTCCTCTTCGCGCGATCAACTTTATTCCCTTGACGACTGTGGAGGTCAATGAGTTTTCTCAGAAGACTGTTGATCTGCTGTCTACTTATCTTCCTTATGATACGGTGATCGATGCCGAGACTGTTGCCGTGTCTTCCTCCGAGCGGATCGTCAAAGCAACTTTGGACAGTAGGGGCAGGCTGACCCTGCAGGGCGTCATGATCGGCGAAGCCGATGTGACCATCATGCAGGGTGAAACAGAGCTTTGCACCGTCCATGTCAAAACTGTGGAATTTGAGGGTGAACTGGACGAACTGCAGGGAAATGCTGTGGAGCTGGATTTTGTGGATTTCTCCAAGCTTGCTGCGGCGCAGTCCTGGTTTATTGCCGACGGGGAAGAAGGCATGACTGTCACTGCCGCCACCGACACCACGCAGATGAAGGCGTGGATGGATGAAAACATCCGCTGGAGCATCGATGAGCTGGATGGCAGCCTTGTCATCAATCAAAGCGCAGCGGCTTATGGTATCGGCGCAGACGGCGATCTGTCCTTGACCTGCACCATTCCTGCCGAAGGGCTTTACGGTGTGGAACTGAACATCCTGCAGCGAAAAGACGGCGGAGCTGTTGATCTTCTCATCAACGGCGAAACCATGGCAGACGGGATCTCCACAGCCGGAGCCATTGCGGTCAAGCGCTATCACCTTGGCGCGGCAGAGCTTCAAAAGGGTGAAAACACCATCACCATTGTCGCGGATGACATGACTGCCTTGCGCAGCATCCGCTTTGTTCCTTTGGGCACCAGAGTGGCAGAGCAGGGCAGAGATCTGTATCTTGATCTGAATGAAACCTACCTGTCTCACGATCATGAGGTCTCTCAGGCTGTATTCAAGGTAGAATCTGAGAATATTTCCGCTGCGACGGCGTTCTTTGATGAGGAAGGTTGGCTTGTAATAAGCGGAAAGACGCAGGGTGAAACTGTCTTGACTGTGACAGAAAGCGGCAAGACCATATGCACCATTGCTGTACGCATTGTGGGGAAAAGCGCCGTAAAAGAATTGGTCTATACGCTTGACGGTTTCTTGGACACCACAGTGCGCCTTGGGGATGTGGTCGAGGGAGATATGTATGCCGTAACGGAAAATGATGTTCCCATTGTGGAGAAGCAGCTGCGCATGGATGGCGCTGTGTACTTTGCAAGCAGTGATATTACCGTTGCTACTGTGGATCAGACAACCGGTGATGTGACCTGTGTAGGTGAGGGCACTGCCGAGATCACGGCATATGCCAACGATGGTGAAAATACCTATGTGGATTCCGCCCTTCTCACGGTGACGGATGACGCGGATCTTTCCCATATCAAGATCGTTTCCAATGCGGATTATGTGGGAACCGGCAATACGCTGCAGCTGTACGTGCAGGGCGAGAATACCTCCGGCGCAAAAGCGGATATGAGCCTGTATCATGTGATGTGGAGTCTGGATGAAGAATCTCAGGCAGCCGGCATCGCCACGATTTCTGAAGATGGCAGACTGATCGGTAAGAAAGAGGGAACTGTTACCGTGACCGCCACAGTTGGCGTGGCACGGATGCCCATTTCCGATACGGTAGTGATCGATGTGGTAAGCAGCGAGGAACTGGCAGGCGAGCATCTGTTCTTTGACTTTACCTATAGCCGTGCGCTGGATCTTCCCGATGCCACTCTGGAAGAAGACGGGATCGCCATTGATTGGGAGAATACCTACAATCAAGGCAAAGATCTGCAGTTTAATACCACAGAAGGTCTGAACATTGCGACCCCCAGAGGGGAGAGCTTGATGCTGCAGGTCATGATCAAGAAGTCCGGATGGTATCAGCTGCAGATCTTCGGCAAGGGGCAGAGCTCCTCCGGCTGTCTGAGCAGCGTGTACGTGGATGAAACCTATGTGGGACCCATCGACTTTGGTACAGAAACCACCAGCAACTACGATGCAGGAGGCAAGCGAAACACGATCTGGATCGATGCCGGTGTCCATGATCTGAAGCTGACTGCGGAAGAAAACGGCAGCATCCTGTTGGGACGTGTGTTTTTCCTTGCCTCTGCAGATCCCCGTACAGTAGAGCTGGAAATGTCGGCAGCTGAAACGCAGCTGGTGGCAGGGCAGTCCACTGTGCTGTCGATAGAAGGTACCGATATCCGCGGCAATGATTATTACCTGAAGCATGAAGCGGAAACTCCCGCCTTTACCAACTACTACTGCCTGACTTCTTCTGATGAAGCCGTTTTGTCGATTAAGGCCGATGCTTTCCAGAATACCAAGCTGATTGCAGGTGTTGCAGGCACGGCAGATGTTACACTGCAGGGTGAGATTCTTGGTGAGCCTGTAACGCGGACGGTTACCATCAATGTCCATGATGGCAGCATTGCAACTGCAGAACTGACGGCAGAAACTACGACCCTCAGACCGGATGCAGATCCGGTGCAGCTGACCTTGACTGCCTATGATTCGCAAGGACAGACTATTGCGATTCCTGAAACTGCTGCAGTAACCTACAAAAGCGGCAACACAGCTGTGGCTGCTGTCTCTCAGACCGGCCTCGTGACTTTGACCGGCAAGGAGGGGTCGGCGCTTATTACAGCAGAGATCACAGAAGGTGGACATACGGTTTATGCCAACCTCTGGATCACCGCCACTGTGGGTAAGACAGAACCTACCATTTATACATACGAAGAGCGGGAGATCGCCCGTGAAAATGTTTTGAAATATGACTGGGCATGGCAGGAAAAAGAGTTTGCCGTGACAAAGGCAGATGTCTATGTGGAGCATCTGGATCTGATCTATGATCTGTGGCCCCGTGAAGGCTTCCCCCGCAGTACCCGTGTCGGTCTGCAGGGCGATGACAGCTATGTCTACTGCCGTTACTGCGGCACAGATCTGAAGGAACGCTATGGTCATTATCCCTGGGCAATCGATCCGATCAACAATCCCTGGAAGGTCACCTGTCAGGCTTGCGGACGTGATTTCCCGTCCAATGATTTTGAGAGCTACTACAAGTCCGGTCTGGATGAGCGCGGCTACTTCCATAAGGAACTGGCAGATCCCAAGTATCTGGTCAATGAGCTCTATCCCGAAATGGGGGAGGGCTGGGGCGTAGATGATGGCTACGGCTATGACACCGGCACGACCTACAACGGCACCAAGGTGGTGCATATGTACATTGCCCATTACCTGTCCCACCTGCTGTGCGGTTATGGCGAGACTTATCATAAAAATGATATCAATGATATTTTCACCGCGCTGCGTGATGCATATCTGTACACAGGCGAAGAGAAGTACGGCATCACAGGCGCTATCCTGATGGATCGCGTTGCAGATATCTATCCCGAGTATTATATCGGCAATTACGATACTATGACCTATCTGGAGGCCGACGGAAACTCCGGACAGGGCAGATTTATGGGCTCTTTGTGGGAGTCTGTGACCTGCCGTGAACTGGTCAAGGCGGCAGATGCTTTCTGGCCCTGCATGGATGATCCGCAGGTCGTGTCCTACCTGCAGACCAAGGCTACCCTCAAGGGGCTGACGCCGGAAGACATCACCCCGCAATACCTGCGCGCCAATCTGGAAGAAAACTTCCTGATGGAAGTCTTCAAGGCGGCACAGGAAGGTGACTTCAACAGTAACTTCGGCACAGATGAAGCTGCGGTGGCATACGCAGCCGTGTGTCTGGATCGCCTGCCTGAGACGCAGGAGATGATCGACTGGCTGTGGGCGAAGGAAGTCAAGTCCGGCTCCGGTGCAAGCTTCCGTATTTCCGGCGGTGATGTGATGCGCGTGCTGGTGGAAGATGTGGACCGTGACGGCTTTGGTGACGAAGTTTCCTTGTCTTACAATGCTCTGTGGGAAGGGTATTTGATCGACCTTGCAGATGCGCTGAACGGCTACAAGCGGATCGAAAGTGTGGATCTTTGGCAGAACACCAAATTTGTCAATATGTACACCGCCATGATGAATCTGATCCTCTGCGGCAGACTTTCTCCTGCCATGCATGAAACGGCATCTCCCTTCCAGAGCCAGGGCTCCTATGCCAATGTGGAGCGCATGCTCACCGCGTTTATCAACACCGGAAACCGGGATGTTGCCCGTGCCCTCTATGCCAGAAACGGAAACTCCACAGAAGGTCTGCGCGGCGATATCTTTACAAAAGATCCCGAAAACGGCATCCGCTCACGAATCGAACAGATCGTGGCAGAGGATGGCGCGTGGGATATGTCCGATAGTAATATGCTCTGTGGATATGGTATCGCCATCCTGCGTGAAGGCCCTTCGATCTATTACAAGGGTGTCAACGAGCACGAGTTCTCCGACTTCTGGATGTACTTTGGCTTTACCGATGAAAGTCATGCCCAGCTGGAAGCTTTGGGTATCGATCTGGAAGCCTTTGGCCTGACCCTGTGCGGCAACATGGGATACCCCGAGGAAGTCATTTCTACCTCGCCTAAGCGTATGCAGTGGACCCGTAATACCGTGTCCAACAACACAGTTCTTGTGGATGACCATGGACAGTCCGGCACAAAGGGCGGCGGCATCCCCATGCATTTTGAGGATGCAGGAAAAGCCAAAGTCATGGATGCAGAGTCTGGTGATTCCTATCCCGAAACCGATATTTACCGCCGTACTGTTGTTGCGGTGCAGGCGGAAAACGGTGTCCACTATGGTGTTGACTTCTTCCGCATTCTTGGCGGCAGTGAACATGTCTATTCTTTCCACGGTGCAACAAGAATTGATCCTGTGGTCACAGGTCTTGACATGGTGGAGCAGCCCTTCGGCACTTATGCAGGTGCAGATGTGCCCTTTGGTGACCGTGATATCTCCGGCACCGGTGATGCCTCCAATAACATGGGTAATGGTTACAGCTGGCTGTACAATGTCTCCCGTGACAACACACCTGACACCACCTTCTCCATCGACTGGGAGATCGAGGACTATCAGAACCAGCTGACTACGTCTTCCGGTATCCATCTGCGTCTGACCATGCTTTCGGAAAAGCCTCTGACAGAAGTGGCGCTGGCAGACGGTGATCCCTCTCAGTCAAAGAGCGCACCGGATCATGTGGAATTTGCCTTGATCCGTAACAGCGGCGAGCCGGGGCTTGACACGCTGTTCACAGCAATCATTGAGCCCTATCAGTATGATCCGCTCATTGCTTCCGCGGAACTTGTGGATGTGGAACTGGTGGAAGGTGAGGAGAAACCGGCAGACCGGGCCGCTGCGATCAAGACCACATTGGCTTCCGGCAGAGTAGACTATATCGTCTATGCAACCAATGCTGAGTGCACCTATTCTGTCGATGGCGGCAAGTTCCTTTTCAGCGGCTTTACCGGTGTTTGCACCTACAAGGATGATGTTTTGACCTACGCATGGGGCAATGAAGCGAAGCAGATCAAGGATTCAAAACTGGGTGCTGTGATAAAGGATGCACGGCCCAGAGTCACGGGTGAAGTGCTGTCCTTCACGGAAGGGATTGCAGACCATTATTATCTCACCGTCTCCGTGAATGAGTCTGTGACGGAAGAACAGCTTCTTGACCGATACATTTACGTCAATAATGATGGCACAGAGAATGCTGCGTATCGTATCTACGGTGCTGACATCACGGATGGTACTGCAGTGCTCGATCTGCGTAACAAAACTCTGGTTCGCTGCTACCGAAATCCCGATGATCTGAGTGAAGGCTTCGTGCATAACATCAGCGTGGGTGATACTTATTCCATTCCCTTAAGTGCTTGTTTTGATGTAGGAGCGTATTTTAACTACACGGCAGACCAGGTGGTCAAAACAGGTTATCAGTTGTCCTTGCAGGTCGGCGTACCGGAATCCGGTGCGACCTATGAGGTGCAGGGACTTGTGGGCAATGCCAAACTTAATGCGTCTACCGGCAGGCTGACTTGGACACCGTCCAAGACCCAGACGGGACGTTATCCTGTTGTTGTCACAGCGAAAGATGAAAACGACAATGTATTGGGCACCATGAGCTTTGTGATCTATGTGGTCTCTTACACCGGCGCATCCTATGATCCTGCTGTCTGTAAGCATGCCAAGGCGATCACTTACACCGTGGACGGTGTGGATGAGACCGTCTGTCCTGCCTGCGGCACCATCACCAAGTCCGCAGAAGAGGAAGAACCCATCGAGACCATCGCTATCGCAGGTACCAACATGAACTTAGGCAACGAACTGGCTGTCAACTTCATGTTCCCCAAGAGCCTTGATGCTTCCAAGTCCTACAC
>JAGBBD010000002.1 GCA_017938625.1 Oscillospiraceae bacterium
AAAGGAGGGTTATGATTCTATGGTAGAAATTGAAAAGCCTCGCATCAATTGCTTTGATGACGCTCAGGATGTTTCCTACGGCAAGTACGTGGTCGAACCCCTGGAGCGCGGTTATGGTATGACTTTGGGTAACTCCCTGCGCCGTATCCTGCTGAGCAGCCTGCCCGGCTATGCAGCGACTTCCGTGAAGATCCAGGGCATTCAGCATGAGTTTTCTACCATCCCCGGCGTCACCGAGGATGTGACGGAGATCGTCCTGAACGTCAAGCGGATCACCCCGAAGCTGCACTGCGCCGGTGTCAAGACCGTGCATATCGACGCAGTTGGCCCCTGTGAGGTCACTGCCGGCGATATCAAGGCGGATGCGGAGGTTGAGATCCTGAACCCCGAGCTGCACATCTGCACCCTGGGTGAGGACGCCACTTTCAACATGGAGATCACCCTGTCTCAGGGCCGGGGCTACGTTTCCGCTGACCGGAACAAGACGCCCCAGACCGTGATCGGCGTGATTCCCATTGACTCCATCTATTCTCCTGTGACCAAGGTGAATTACACGGTGGAGCCCTGCCGTGTCGGCGACAAGACCGACTACGACAAGCTGACCCTGGAGGTCTGGACCGATTCCACCATCACTGCCAAGGACGCTGTGTCTCTGGGCGCAAAGATCCTGTCTGACCATCTGACTGTGTTCACCAACCTGTCCGATTCCGTCAGCACCTCCTCCACCGTGGTGGAGAAGACCGCGGATCGTCCCGATGCCAAGCTGTCCATGACCATTGATGAGCTGGATCTGTCTGTCCGCAGCTTCAACTGCCTGAAGCGCGCCAACATCAACACCGTTGCCGACCTGATCAACAAGACCGGCGAGGACATGATGAAGGTCCGCAACATGGGCAAGAAGTCTCTGGACGAAGTGCAGAAGAAGCTGGAGATGATGGGCCTGTCCCTGGCCAGCGAGGAATCTGGCAGCAACAACTAAGAAGTACTAGTCTAACCTTTTCAAAAAGGAGGAAACGTTCATGTTCGGCACTCGTAAGCTGGGCAAGACCAGCGCGCAGAGAAAGGCTCTGCTGCGCCAGCAGGTCACCGATCTGCTGGAGAACGGCAAGATGGAAACCACCTTCTATCGCGCCAAGGAAGTGCAGCCTGTTGTTGAGAAGATGATCACCCTGGGCAAGAAGGGCGACTTGGCGGCTTACCGCAAGGCCCTGTCCTTCATCACCAAGGAGGATGTCGCTCACAAGCTGTTTAAGGAGATCGCTCCCAAGTATGCTGACCGTAACGGCGGCTACACCAGAGTGACCCGTACCGGCGCCCGCCGCGGTGACGCTGCTGAGATGGCAGTCATCGAGCTGGTGTAATTGGTCGATCCTGTGAAAGATGCCTGCCGTCAGATACGGCGGCAGGCTTTTTCAAAATTATGAAAAAATACTTGACAAATGGCGAAACCTATAGTATAATGGCGAAGCTGTCTGAGAGACAGAGATAAAGAAAAATGCTGCTATAGCTCAGTCGGTAGAGCGCATCCTTGGTAAGGATGAGGTCGCCAGTTCAAATCTGGCTAGCAGCTCCAAAAAAGCCCTAGAACCACAACGGTTTTGGGGCTTTTGCTTTTTTGCGGATATTTTGACAGCTGAAAAAACCACTACAAAAACCACTACATAGACCGAAAAAATGACCGGACAGGTGCTGAACCTGCCCGGCTTTTTTTATGCCTGTTTCCGTTTGATAGCTTCACGGAAGATATTACTTGCCCTAGTCATACTAGCTTGATCGGCGTGGGTGTACATTCTCAAAGTGACGGCTTTGTCGGAGTGTCCCAGAATTTCCGACACGCTGGCAATATCTGCACCGTTTGTGATTGCGATGCTGGCGAAGCTGTGCCGCAGTTTGTGGGGGTGCAGTGCCTGTATGCCATACCGGGCAGAGAATTTCTGCATATACCGTGTGGGGCTTTGGGGGTGCATCGGCTCTGTTGTGCCGTCCTGTGTGAATACATAAGGGCTGAATTTTATCACGCCTTCATTTGTCCGGAGCTGCTTCAGTAGAGCCATAACTTCCGGAGCTACATTGATGTTGCGAACCTTGCCATTTTTGGGAGTGTCCAGATACACGCCTTTTTCCGGAGTATAGCACAGGTTATGCTCTATGGTGATAGTGTTGCTTTGGAAATCCACATTTGACCATTTCAAGCCGCAGCATTCTCCCCGGCGAATACCTGTGTCGATCATAAGCTCCATAAGGACACGCCACTTTAACGGCTCTTTTTCTAGGCATTCCAGAATATATGCCGTTTCTTCCTCTGTGTAGGCTTCAACCTCCATTTTTCTGGCTTCATCCTTGCGAGGCTTTGGGCGTTCTACTTTGTCCATCGGATTGCGTGGTATTTCATCGTTCATATATGCCATTTTGAAAAGGCTCTTTAAGATGGTGTAATACTTGATAACTGTGCCGTGGCTCTTGCCTTCAGCCTGTACAGACAGCAGGAAAGCGGAAATATTAGCCGATGTAATATCCGGAAGCCGCAGATCACCCAATGCAGGATAAATACGCCTGTCCAGGGCCCCTCAGAGAATTTTGTGTAAGCGTTTTTCGACAAAATCAAGAATATCACGTTTTCAATGTGCATGATGGGGGCTTATTCCCCTTGGTTACATCTCTCCCGGAAGGTTGGGACGGTATGCGCGCCGATACGGCGTGAA
>JAGBBD010000028.1 GCA_017938625.1 Oscillospiraceae bacterium
AATGCAGCTATCATGAAGTTTGCAACTTCTGCTCTGAACTATCTGACCTAAAACAAAAAAGACCCCCTCGGGGGTCTTTTTTTGTTTTAGGTAATCGTGAATAGTGAACAAGTGTGGTGTCGGCTCCACCGACGGATTTGAAATTTGCTGTGCACCCAATAAGCCTTCCCCTTGAGGGGAAGGTGCCGAACAAAGTGAGGCGGATGAGGTGTGTGCAGGCAGTATCGCATATGACCCCATTCAGTAAAAAAGCCACCACAGCAAACTGCTGCGGTGGCGCTTCTTATTTTTGCTCCTTATCCAGCATGGTCTGGACGATCTTTTTGAAATTCTTGGGGGACGAGCCCTGTTCTCTGGTGAACATTTTGGAAAAGTTGGATACATCGTTAAATCCGCTGAGCGTGGCAGCTTCTGTCACCGAAAGACCTTGGACAAGATACTGCTTGGCTGCCTGAAGTCTGATGTTAAGGATATATCCCTGAATGGTAAAGCCTGTTTTCTTTTTAAACTGCTGGCTCAGATACCGTCTGTCCAGACCGAGGCGGTTGGCGATGTTTTCCACACTGATCTTCTGTATATAGTGGGAGTCGATATATTCCATCACAGTCTGCACATAGTGCTGCTTTTCTTTTTCCTGGTTGACCAGACGGGCATACAGGCGGAACAGATCCGCTGCCAGCTCATAAGCAAGGCTGTCGCTTGTTTTGTCCAAAGTGGTGAGGCAGGGCATCAAAGCCTGCTCCACATCAAAAACAGGAGGGAGGATAGAGAATTCCTCCATGAGCGTGCCTGTAAAGCCCACCCAGCAGAACATCCAGGGGTCGTCCATGTCTGCCTCATAGCTCATCTGCTGTTCCCCGAAGGGAATGAAGAATGCCTGCCCTGCGTGGACGGGGAAAGAGCTGTCTGCGGTGTGGAGAATGCCTTTGCCTTTTTTAACATAGTGCAAAAGGGCGTGATTGCGCAGACGCGGGGGATTGATATGCCCGGGCGGCAAAGTACCGGCCCATCCTGCCAGAATGGGATTGATGTCCTGCAAATTCTTGTTGAGCAAAACCTGAATGTCCGACACAAAATCACCGCCTGCCTTAGAATGCTTACATTATACCAAAAAAATCACACTTCGTGCAATGGAAATTTTTCATAAGATATAGTAATATGGAATTGTAAAACAGGCACTATTTTTGTAAATGGTGTACAATTCCCTCAAAGGAGGAACCACAAATGGCAAAAAGAAGCGTAAGTTTGTTTTTGGTATTGCTGATGATCTTCAGCATGCTTCCTGCAGGTGCTGTGACGGCATCCGCACAGGAGGCAGATGCCCCTGCGGCAGAGGCTGTGGTCATCGACTTCAAGCAATTCGCCAAGGAAGCAGCGCAGCAGGATTGGTATGATGATCTTGCAACCGTCGAAACTCTGGACGGTTACGAGACCAAGCGTGCCAGCGGTGTCACAAGAGGCACTGCCATGACTGCGGATCAGCGTGCTGCGTATGACTCCATGATGACATGGATGGCGCAGACGCAGCCTTGGACGATCAACAATGATGTGAGCAACTTCACAGGCGGCGGCGGTAACCGCCTGTACCTGTGCCCCGATGATGATGTCAGCTGGGGCATCAGCCACAACACCTACTACCGCGGCACCAACTCCGACACGGCTCTGTCCTTGAAGGTGGATGTGCCTGCCGCAGGCCGCTATAAGCTGGATCTGGCTGTGAGCCAGGTGGTCAACGGCAGCAAGGATTTCCCCTCCGATGGCTGGCAGGAGACCAACTTCGGTTTTGTGGATATCTATGTCAACGGCGAGAAGTTCTACCATGAATACAGCTTCAAGGGCACCAACCTTGTGGAGCAGTCCTTCGGCACGGTGGAACTGGAAGAAGGCGAAAATACCATCACCTTCTATGCGGTCAAGTGCTATGTGGGCAACACCGCGGCAACTCCCTGCTGGCATTTTAACCTGTCCTCTCTGGCTCTGACTCCTCTGGAGGCGGAAAACGTCAAGACAGGCGGCAGAAAGACTGTCACCCTGCAGGGTGCTTATCTGCCCTTTGATGCACAGGTCAGCGATTCCTTCACCGTTATTTCTGACGATGATGACATTGCCACCGGCTATATTTCTGCCGAGGGCAAGCTGATCGTGGAAGGCATCAGCGTGGGCAAGGCAGAGCTGACCGTGAAGGACGGCAGTGATGTTTTGTGCGTTGTGCCTGTGCAGGTGCAGCCCTTTGATCCCTCTGCTCTGGAGACCATCACCGTGGACTTCAAGCAGTTTGCAAGAGAAGCTTCCGTGCAGCCCTGGTGGGACAAGCTTGCCGCCATGGATACGCTGGAGGGCTTCGAGCTGCGCCGCGTGGGTCAGACCTACAACAAGCGCATGACTGCCGAAGAACAGGCAGCATGGCTGGAGATGAACAAGTATCTGAGCAAGAACGGCGACTGGCGCTTTGCCATGGATGCATGGGACAGCGCTGGCGCCGGCGGTGAGCGTGCCTATTTCTGCGCAGATGAGAATGTGGATTGGGGCATTTTGTTCAACTCCTTCTATATCAACAGCACCGGCAACAGCGATCTGAACCTTGCCGTGGATGCGGAAGAGGCAGGCTGGTACAGTCTGAATGTGGATGTCTATCGTCAGGGCACTGACGGCGACTATCCCAACGACGTCAGCTTCTCTGCCGGCGGCGCATACATCGATGTGCTGGTCAACGGCGAATATGTCCGTGAAGATCACCCCACCAAGGGTGAAGGTATGCAGACCACCGGCTTTGGCCCTGTGTATCTGGAAGAGGGCGAAAATACCGTTTCTCTGGTGATCGTGGGCAACGTCAACGGTCTGGACAGCAACAAGGACTATGAGGGCGACACCATCGCCTATTCCGGCAGAGCCAACCTGTATCTGCGCGGCATGGATCTCGTTCCTCTGGGCGGCGTGCAGGTGGCAGAAGGCGGCAGCAAGCTGCTGGATCTGCGCAGCACCTATCTTGCCTTTGATGCCAAGACTGACGAGCTGACTGCGGTGGCAGACGATGAAAACATCGCACAGGCAGAGATCGACGACAACGGCGATCTGGTCATTATGGGTCTTGCTGCAGGCGAGACCGATCTGACAGTCATGGATGGGGATGAGGCAGTCTGCACCTTCCTGGTCAAGGTGGTGGAGCAGGCAGAGCCTGCTGCCGAAGATGGCATCGTCACCGTGACGGAGGACGGCTGGTACAGTCCTGAGATCGTCTATTATAAGCGCGACAACGGCTCTGAGCAGAGCATCTATCTGGATGATGCCTACCTTGGCACCATCCGCGATCTGGCAGACGCCAAGACGCTGGCATCCGCGACCCTGCGCCCTGTGTATCTGCAGGCAGGGGAGTACGAACTGGATGCAGCCGAGACTGCGGTTGTAGAGTTCGTCCTGCACAAGGAAGAGGCACCTGAGCTTGCCATCTTTGCCAAAGAACTGTCCGCCAAGCAGTACCGCCTAATGGAAAGCCCCATTGTGGGCAAATGGCTGGGCGGCAAGGGCGACGATCTGGTGGATGCAACCTGGAGCGTCACCGTCAGCGATGAAGCAGCGTTGTCTGCCGAAGTCATTCCCGCGCAGCCTGGTCAGCCTGCCATGCTGCAGGTCACAGGTCTGCAGCCTGTGGAAGACGGCTGGGTAGAAGTGACGGCAGAGGTCTCCGGTGTGGAAGCCTCCGTGACCATTCCCGTGACGGTGTTTGCCCCTGTGGCACTGGCATCCATGGATGTGGAGCTCAAGGGCATTGAAAAGGGTCAGATCGCCAGACTGACCACTCAGGAATTTGTGTTCGATATGGTCGGTGTGGACGGCGAAGCCATCTACGCCAACGAAGCCAACATTACCTACGATCTCAGCACCTCCGGTGTGGTGGAGATCGATGAAGAAAACCATACTCTGTATGCTCTTGCCAACGGCGAAGTCACCATCACCGTGACAGCAGAGCAGGGCGGCGTCAGCTTCACCAAGACCCTTAGCTATGTGGTCGCAGACCACGGCGAAAACCGTCTGGATGACGAGACTTCCTATTTTGAAGGCGGCACCGTGGGCAATTGGGGCGGCACCAAGGTTCCCGGCAGCGAGGGCGCTATGGCTTGGACCGAGGTTTGCGATGACGGCACAGGCAACCTTGCCATGAAGGTGGTGCTCAACTCCGAGACCTCCTTTAAGGATTCCTCCAGCGCAGGCTCCACCCTGTATGTGACTTCCGGCAGCTATGCCAAGGTCACTCCCGGTCATATGTATGAGATGACCGTGAAGGTCAAGATCGATGATCTGAAACTTCCCGAGAACGCTGTTTCCTATCTGCGTATCATCCCTCAGCTGTATGACTATCCCACCGCTTCCGGCGGCACGGTGGTCAATGAGATCTGGACAAGCACCAACGTCCCCACTGACAGACTGGGCGAGTGGATCGAGGTAAAGCTGCCTGTTCGCGGCCCTGTGAATTCCAAGGGCGAGATCTATGTCATGCCCAGACTTTCCATCCAGCCCAATTTCAGCACAGACGATCCTCTGTCCGGCTGGGAGCTGACGGCTTGGTTTGATGATTTTGAAGTCCGTGAAGTGGGCTTTGAGACGGTGGGCTTTACCTTCACCACCCAGATGGAGACCATCACCAGACCCGGTACTGTGCTGCTGCAGCCTCTGACCACCACCGGCTCCGTCATCTGCCCCGATGAAGGTCTTCTGGCGGGCAATGTGAAGCTGGAGAGCCTCAACACCGACGTGGTCCGCGTGACCTCCACCATGAAGGAGCAGACCGTGGGCAGCTATGTGTATCCTGCATTCAATGTGCAGCTGGTGGGCCTTAACGACACGGCACAGCTGAAGGCGACCTATACCTTTGATGGCTATACCCGTGAGGGTTACTGCGATGTGACCGCTTCCGGCCATGCCGAAGTGCTGCGCGATGTGTTCGTGGAGCTGGATGGCTTTGAATCTCTTGTCGTGAACAAGGGCGAAACGGCACAGGCGTCTCTTACCGGCAAGACCACCTATCTCAACGAGATCAGTGAAGAGGAGTTCCGCGAGAACGGCGATGTGTACTTCTCCAGCTCTGATGTGAAGGTCGCCAAGGTGGATGCCAAAACAGGCGTTGTCACCTGTGTGGGCGAAGGCACTGCCACCATCTATGGCTACGGCAACTGGGAAGGCAATGTGGTCAAGGGCACCGCTGTCATCACCGTGACCGACGAGACCGATCTGACTGCCATCTCCCTTTCCGCCAACACGGACTATGTGGGCATTGGCAACACGCTGGTCATTACGCCCTCCGGCACCAAGGCGTCCGGCGGCAGAGCCGACATGAGCCTGTATCCCGTGGCTTGGTCTGTGGACGATGAGACCGTGGCAGTCATTGACGAAAACGGCAGACTGACCGGTGTTTCCGAAGGCACTGTCACCGTTACTGCCACCATCGGCGTCAAGCGTGTGGCTGTGAGCGCCCAGCTTGAGATCGAGGTCGTGAGCAACGATCAGCTGGCAGGCGATATCATCCGACTGAGCTTCCTGCAGGGTCAGCTCCTCGACTGGAGAAACAGGACTCTGGAGCAGCACGGCTACAATCTGAACGCGGAAAAGACCTATAAGAACGGCGAGACCATCAAGTTTAACGCGCAGGGCTTTGAAGTCCAGATCCCTGAGGGTGAAGCCCTTGCCATTGACTTTGTGGTCAAGAAGGAAGGCTGGTATCAGGTCTTTGCCAACGGCAAGGAGATCAGCTACCTTGGCAAATACTGCGATATCATTCTGGACGAAAAGACCTTTATCGACCAGATCGACTTCGGCGGCGGCACCACCAGTAATACCGGCGCAGGCGGCTTTATGAACACCGTCTGGCTGGATGCAGGCGTGCATACCTTTGAGGTCATCTCCACTGCCACCGGTACCCAGTTCCTTGGCGAGATCATCCTCTATCCCACCTCCGATCCCAGAGCCGTGGATGTACAGCTGACGGCAGAAAAGACTCAGCTGGTCGTTGGTGAGAAGCTGGAGATCGTCAATGATCTGACCGATGCCAACGGCAATGATTACTTCCTGCGTCTGGTGGAAAAGACTCCTGTCTACACCAACTACTATATGCTCTCCAATTCCGATGCATCTGTGGCGACCCTCAGTGGCACCACTCTGACGGCAACGGCACCCGGCACCACCACCATCACACTGACCGGTGAACTGCTGGGCGAAAAGGTGACGACCTCTCTGACCGTCACAGTCATCGACAGCGCTTTTGTTTCTGCCACCCTTGACGCGGAAGCAACCACCGTCAAGCCTGAGCAGGAGGACTTCCCCCTGCAGCTTACCACCTACGGTGCGGACGGCGCGGCACAGTCTGCCATCCCCGAGGGTGTGGAAGTTGCCTATGTGAGCGAGGATCCCTCCATCGTCACGGTTTCTTCCAACGGTATGGTCCATGTGACCGGCAAGGAAGGCTCTGCCAGGATCACCGCTACTGTGACCGAGCGTGAGCGCGTGGTAGAACTTGAGATCTGGATCACCGTCACCAAGGGCAAGACCGAGCCTACGGTCTTTACCCCCGAAGAGCGTGAAGCCGCGCAGGAAAACGTGCTCAAGTATGCCTGGGCATGGAACATGAAAGAGAGCGCTGTGGCACAGGCAGATTACTATCTGGAGCATCTGGATCAGATCTATGATTCCTGGATCTTTGATACCTTCCCGAGAACCATGCAGGTCGGCTTCAAGGGAGAAGTGGGATATCTGTACTGCCGCTACTGCGGTGTGGACATTGTCAGTAAGTACCACAACTATCCCTGGATCGTGGATCCCATTGAAAATCCCTGGAAGATCACCTGCCCCGACTGCGGACGCGACTTCCCCTCCAATGACTTCGGTTCTTACTGGCAGTCCGGTCTTGGCGAAGACGGCCGTTTCCATGAGGAACTGGCAGACAGAAGCCTGCTGGTCAATGAGCTGTATCCCGAAATGGGCGAAGGCTGGGGCGTTGACGACGGCTGGGGCTACAACACAGGCGAGAAGGATGTCAACGGTGTGGAGATCGTCCATACCTACATCAACGTCTATCTTGCAGGTGTTCTCTGGGGTCTTGGCGAATACGACAAGCACTCCAATATGGAGATCCTCAAGGCTCTGATGGAGGCATATCTGTATACCGGCGATGAGAAGTACGGCAATGCCGGCGCCATCCTCATTGACCGCATCGCGGATATTTACCCCGAGACCGAGATTCTCAAATATGATTTTGGCAAGTATGCATTCTCCGACGGCGGCGGCGGCCACGGCAAATTCATCGGCATCACATGGGATGCCATCGGCGGCATTACGCTGGCAAAGG
Source organism: Oscillospiraceae bacterium (assembly GCA_017938625.1). GTDB lineage: Bacteria > Bacillota > Clostridia > Oscillospirales > Oscillospiraceae > Avoscillospira. The sequence continues at coordinate 7,337 of JAGBBD010000028.1, forward strand.
CTGTGGATGCCTTCTGGCCCTGTATGGATAATCCCGAAGTGATCGAATACCTGAAAACAAAATACAAGATCAAGGGTATGGAGCCTGAGGACATCACGCCCGAATATGTGCGAAAGAACTGCGACGAAGGCATTTTGATGGAGATCTATAAGGCTGCTGCAAGCTGGCAGATCGATGGCAACTTCGGTATGTCCGAGGCGGCAGTTGCGTACTCTGCAGTGGCGCTGGATCAGCAGCCCACCACCGATGAAATGCTGGAATGGGTCTTCAAGAGCGAAAAGAAGGAAGGCTATGCCTATAATATGACCCAGCGCGGCGGCGACGTCATGCGCCGCATCATCGAAGCTATCTCCCGCGACAGCTTCGGTGACGAAGGCTCCTACGCCTACAACTCCCTGTGGGAGACCTACCTGCTGGATCTGGCTGACGCGCTGGACGGTGTGGAAGGCTACGATCTTTGGGAAATGTCCAAATTCGTCTATCTGTACACTGGCGCCATGCGTCTGACGGTCTGCGGCAGACTGACGCCCCAGATCCACGAGTCCGGCTCTGTCCAGTCCACCAACTTCCTGCCCAATGTGGAGCGTATGACCACGGCCTTCCTGAAGACCGGCAATGTGGAAGTGGCAAAGGCACTGTATGCCGCCAACAACAACAGCACAGAGGGTCTGCGTGCCGATATCTTCACCAAGGATCCCGAGACCGGCATCCGCAATGCGGTGCAGAACATCGTCGATGAGCACGGCACATGGGATATGAGCCGCTCCGATATGCTCTGCGGCTACGGTATCGCCATCTTGCGTGAAGGTCCTCACGACTATCTGGGCGCTGAGAATGCCCACGAGTTCTCCGACTACTGGATCGGCTTCGGCTACATGGACTCCGGCCATGCCCAGCGTGAGTCCCTCAATCTGGACCTGGAAGCCTTTGGCCTGAACCTCTCTTCCTCCATGGGCTATCCCATGGTCGTTCTGGCGACCAACCCCGAGCGTATGCAGTGGGTCATGAACACGGTCTCCAACAACACCGTTGTGGTCAACAACAAGGGCCAGCTGGAGACGGAAAAGGGCGGATTCCCCTATCACTTCGAGGATGCGGGCAAGTTCAAGGTCATGGACATTGAAGACAGCCGCGCCTATCCCGAGACGGATATTTACCGCAGAACGCTGGTGGCTGTGGACAACGGCAGCGGCGTCCACTATGCTGTGGACTTCTTCCGTGTCCTTGGCGGTTATGACCATGTGTTCTCCTTCCATGGCGCTACCATGATCGAGCCTACCACCGAGGGCCTTGAAATGGTCAAGCAGCCCATGGGCACCTACGCCGGCGCCGACATTCCTTACGGTGACCATCAGATCTCCGGCATGAACGAAGCCAACCTGAACGCAGGCTCCGGCTACAGCTGGCTGGATGATGTCTACCGCGATGCAGAGCCTGAAACCACCTTCTCCGTGGATTGGCAGATCGAGGACTTCAACAACCGTCTGTCTACTTCCTCCGGCATCCATCTGAAGATGACCATGATGTCCGAAGAGCCTATGGACGAAGTGGCGCTGGCTGACGGCCATCCTCCCAAGAAGAGCGCCAACCCCGATCATGTGGAGTATGTGCTGGTCAGAAGAAGCGGCAACAACGGTCTGGACTCCCTGTTCACCACCGTCTTTGAGCCTTACCAGTATGACTCCTACATCGCCACCACCGAGCTTGTGGACGTGAAGCTGGTGGAGGGCACCGAGGAAATCAATGATCGCGCTGCTGCCGTCAAGGTCACCTTGGTAAACGGCAGAGAGGACTTTGTGGTTTATGCCACCAATCCAGGCTGCACCTATGAGATCTACGATACCAATGGCAAGGTGAAGTTCACCTTCCGCGGCTTTGCAGGTCTTTGCTCCTATGAAAAGGGCAAGCTGATCTATGCCCACGGCAACGAAGTCACAACCATCACCGACAGCAGCATGGGCAGCATTCTGGACAACACCCTGCCTGCCTACACCGGTACCGTTACCGACTTCACCAGAGGCATGGCTGACAGCTACTCCATGACCATCCGTCTGGATCAGTCCCTTACCACCGATCTGACCGATCACTACATCTATGTGAACAATGATGGTGTGGAAAACGGTGTCTATCGCATCTATGGTGCGGAAGCTGACGGTAAGAATGTTGTGTTGGATCTGCACTCTCAGATTCTGGTTCGTGAGTATGTGGATGAATTTGATCTGGATCTTGGCTTCATCCATAACATCGAAGTGGGTCAGAGCTTCACCATCCCTCTGGGTCATACCTTCGATTCCATGGCATTCCTGAACAACACCGCAGATCAAGTGGTCAAGGCCGGCTACCGTATGGATCTGCAGGTGGGCATTGCTGAATCCGGTGCGACCTATGAGGCAGAAGGTTTGGCAAAGGGCATGAAGTTCGATGCCGCTACCGGCAAGATCACCTGGACACCCTCCAAGACCCAAGTGGGCAGATATCCTATTGCTGTTCGCGCCATGACCGAGGACGGCGATGTGATCGCAACCATGGAATTTGTGATCTATGTGGTTGCTTACACAGGTGCTTCTTACGATCCTTCTGTCTGTAAGCATGTCAAGGCATTGACCTACACCGTGGGCGACGTTGTGGAAACTGTCTGTCCTGCCTGCGGTCTGATCACCAAGACCGGACCCGAGGATGCACCCGAGGATGAGCCTTCCGAGCCCATCGAGCTGATCGATATTGCAGGTACCAACATGAACCTGGGTAACGAACTGGCTCTGAACTTCATGTTCCCCAAGGCGCTGGATGAGAGCAAGTCCTAC
>JAGBBD010000029.1 GCA_017938625.1 Oscillospiraceae bacterium
CAGGGCAGCTTCTTCTACGCGCTAAGAGCCGCCGCAAGCGGCGGTTGCGCTACGCACACTCGCTGCGGCGAGCGTCTTGCCGCGTTGCGGCAATTCACCTTCAGGTGCCGAACAAAGTGAGGCGGATGAGGTGTGTGCAGGTAGTGCGTACAACCCCTGTCATTGCGAAGGAGCGCAGCGACTGTGGAAATCTGAGCGCTGTCACAGATGAACAAATCTGCGATTTTCATTCAATTTCCGTCTTTCTTCCTTGAATATCCGTCGTGATGATTGAATTGTTTTGCGCAATCCAGTATGATGAATCCAAAAGGAGGTATTGCTATGAAAAACTGGCTCAACAACGCTGTGGTCTATGAGATCTACCCGCAGTCCTTCTATGACAGCAACGCAGACGGAATCGGTGATCTGCGAGGCATTTTGGAAAAACTGGATTATATACAAGATTGCGGCTTTACCGCCATCTGGCTCAATCCTATCAATCTCAGCAGCTTCCGTGATGCGGGTTACGATGTGACAGACTTTTATGATGTGGCGCCGCGTTACGGTACGCTTGCCGACTATAAGGCTCTGTGTGAGGAAGTCCATAAGCGCGGCATGAAGATCATTTTTGACCTTGTTGCGGGACATACCTCCGTGGATCATCCCTGGTTTACCCAGTCTGCCAAAGCGGAAAAAAACCAATATACCAACCGCTATATCTGGACAAATTCCACGTTTGATGAGGCAGAGGGCATTGCAGGCTTTGGTGAGCGTGATGGCTGCTATCTCACAAATTTTTTCTGGTGTCAGCCGGCTCTCAACTATGGCTATGCCCATCCCACCGAGCCGTGGCAGCTGCCGGTGGATCATCCCGACTGTGTGGCAACGAAAGAGGAGCTGAAAAAGATCATCGCCTTCTGGATGGATCTCGGTACCGATGCCTTCCGTGTGGATATGGCAGCTTCTCTGATCAAGGGTGATACGGATGGCTCTTACACAAAAGCTCTATGGCATGAGATCAGAGAATATATGCAAAAGAAAAATCCCGAAGCGCTTCTGATTGCAGAATGGGGCTCTCCTGCAGATGCCATTGAAGCCGGCTACCATTTGGATTTCTTGCTCCACAGCGGCAATGCGGCATATACCTCCTTGCTGCGCTATGAAAAGGGCAGGAATACCTTTAAAAAGCTGATGGGTGAGGGACACAGTTATTTTAACCGTGACGGCAAGGGCAATATCAACGACTACCTTGACCGATTCCTCTATGATCTGGAGCATACACGAGGCAAAGGCTATGTGGGCCATATTACGGGCAATCACGATATTCCGCGCCTTGCCTATCGCCGGACGCCGGAGGAGATCAAGATCGTTCTGGCATTCTTGTTTGCTATGCCGGGTGTTCCCTTTGTCTACTATGGCGATGAGATCGGTATGGATTATTTGGAAAACCTGCCCTCCAAGGAAGGCGGCTACACCCGCACAGGTGCCAGAACCCCCATGCAATGGGATGATGGCAAAAACCACGGCTTCTCTCTCAGCGACAGTCCGTATCTTCCTACAGACAACAGACCCGACGCACCTACGGTGGCAAGCCAGCAGCAGGATGAAACCTCTGTTCTGAGCTTTGTTAAGCAGCTGATCGGATTGTATAAAAAGACCCCTGCTCTGTGGGCAGAGGGAGAATTTGAGGTCTTGATGGCAGGATATCCCTTTGTGTTTACACGAACAGACGGAACGCAGAAACTGCTCTTTGCCGTCAATCCTTCCGACTATCGCCGCGACTTTGAAATTTCTTCTGTCAAAGAGATCCTTATGAGTCAGAATGCCTGTTACGAAAATGGGAAACTGGTGATGGACGGTGTCAGCTTTGTCCTGGCGCAGTTGGAGGATTGATCATGGAAAAACTTCATTTGGTGTGCGGTGCCCATATTGATCCTGTCTGGCTCTGGCAGCGCAATGAAGGAATCGCGGCGACTCTTTCCACGTTTCGCTGTGCGGCGGACTTTTGTGAAGAATATGACGGTTTTGTCTTTAACCACAATGAGGCTTTGCTTTATGAGTGGATTGAGGAGTATGAGCCTTCACTGTTCGATCGTATCAGAAAACTGGTGGAGCAGGGGAAGTGGTGCATCATGGGCGGCTGGTATTTGCAGCCGGATTGCGTCATGCCCTCGGGAGAGAGTTTGCTGGCCCAAATCAGGCTGGGGCAGCAGTATTTTCTTGAAAAGTTCGGGAAAACACCAAAAACTGCCATTAATGTAGATCCTTTTGGTCACAGCCGGGGCCTTGTGCAGATCCTGAAGCAAACCGGTTATGAGGGCTATGTGTTTATGCGCCCTGCTGAGTTCCAGACGGGAGATTTTCTGTGGGAGGGCTTTGACGGCAGCCGGATCCATGCCCATGGCATGATGGGTGCTTACAATGCCCTGCTTGGCGATGCTGCAAACAAGATCAAGCGAGAAATGACTCAGATCGATAAAACCGGCGCGAAGAGCGGCATGATCTTCTGGGGTGTGGGTAACCACGGCGGCGGGCCTTCCCGCAAGGATCTCGATGATATTGCGGTGCTGATCGGACGATCGGATGTTGAGATCTTTCACTCTGCGCCGGATCGGTATATGGCGCAGGTGGATAAGCAGAACCTGCCGGTGGTCAGCCGGTCCCTCATTCCGTTCTCTGTGGGCTGTTATACGTCCATGGTGCGCATCAAGCAGGCAAATCGCAGACTGGAAAACAAGCTGGCTGTGACAGAAAAGATCATGAGCTACGCGGGGATCTACGAAGAGCATGAATTGATCAAAGCCCGAAAAGCCCTTGCATTCTGCCAATTCCATGATGTGCTGCCCGGCAGCTCGATACGCGCGGTGGAAGAAGACAGCTTACAGATGCTGGCCTATGGTGAGCAGATCACGGATACACTCTATGACAAGGCTTTTTTCCGCCTCTGCGCAGGGCAGCCTAAGGCGAAGGAGGACGAAATACCCATCCTTGTATTCAATCCGCACCCCTATGAGATCGAGGGCGTGTTCGAAGTGGAGTTCCTGCTGCAAAATCAGAACTGGCAGGCAGGGGAATGTACTGTGGCTGCCGTATATGATGCCGAGGGGCGTCAGCTTCCCTCACAGAACGAGAAAACGCGCTGTTCATTCAATCTTGACTGGGTGAAGAAAGTGAGCTTCCGGGCAAAACTGAAGCCGTCCGGTGTGACGCGCTTTGACTGCAGATTGGAAGTGTGCAAAAAAGAGATCTTTGAAACCTATGATCAGACAGGCACCATTGAAGTCAGCAATGACAAGATGACAGTGCGCATCAGCCGAAAGACCGGCCTGATCGAACTGTACCTCGTGAATGGAAAGACGTATCTTGAAAACAGCGGTGTGCTCGAAATGTATGAAGATAATGAAGACCCCTGGGGCATGTTTGTCACCGGCTTCACAAAGAAGCTAGACAGCTTCCGACTCTTGAGCGACAAGGAAGCCTGTGCCTTTGTGGGCTACCCGGAAGACAAGACACCCAATGTCCGTATTGTGGAAGATGGAGAGGTGCGGATGAAGGTGCAGGCATTTTTTGCCTGTGGGAGCAATACAGCTGTGGTGGAATATACCATACCAAAACAGGGAGACTATCTGGATGTGGATATTACCATGTATGCGGCGCAGCCCAATCGGATGTTCAAATACCGCCTTGACAGTAAGCTTATCGGTGACCCATGGGGCGAAACGGCATTTGGCAGCCAGACGCTGTATGATGATGAACAGGAAAGCGTCTATCACAAGTGGTGTGGGATCCGCGGCGGGGAAGGGCAATTGTATGTACTCAACCGCGGTACTTACGGCGGAAGCTTCACAAACAGCACCATGAAGCTGTCCTTGCTCCGGACGGCGACCTATTCTGCCCATCCTATTCCGGATGGCGGCGACGGGCCTTTGCGGAAGCTGGCTCCGGAAAACAGAATGAACGAGCATATGGATATGGGACAAAGAACATTTTCTTATCGCATCACGGCGGCAGGGGATGTGGACCGTCAGGCGCAGATCTTCAACGAAGCACCCCGTGCGTTGTCCTTCTTCCCGAGCGGAGAGGGAAGGATGCAGCCGTCTGCGATCACGCTGGATGTGCCGCAGGTGATCCTTTCTTCTGTCCGCGGACGGGAAATGGTACTTCATAATACCTGTGACACGCCTGTAGACGCTGTGATCGCCCGCACAGGGGAGAAACCTGTGCAGATGCACTTCCGGCCGTATGAACTGAAAATCGTGTAAAAGCCAATAAAAGAAGCGTGAGAAACTTTTGTTTCTCACGCTTCTTTTCCTGTTGCCGCAAAAGATCCGATCCACGGCAAGACTGCACACCCGGCTTCGAATGTACATCCTATCCGTTACCCGGGCAGCCGGCTCAGAAACGGCACCCTCGCGGCACACGCTGCGGTCCGCTTAATGCTGCTCGGTTCCCCGCCTGACATGGTTCACGGGACAACGTTGCGCAAGACCAAATCCTCAACACCGCTTTCCCGGGGCAGACAATAAAACATACACCCTCTGTCGGGAATTCATCCCTGCTGTAGCGGATTGCAGGTCACAAGGCACCGCTATCTCCCCGACTAGTGCAGCCTTGCCGCAGATCGGATCTGCGGCAAAGCCTATTCAGTTGTTCTTACAGCTTGCTTTCCACGAAAGCGACCAGCTCACCGATGGTGGCGATCTTCTCTTCCAGCTCCAGCTCGATGCCCAATTCGTCTTCCAGATCCATGACCATTTCCACGGTATCCAGAGAGTCGACGCCAAGGCTTTCAAAGGTGGTGTCGGCAGTGATCTCATCGGCAGAGATGTCAAGCTGATTTGCCAGATAATTGGCGATCTTTTCAAACATGTCGAATTCCTCCATTTATCTCGGAAGTTCCATTTAAACTGTACTTAGTTATAATACGGTTTTTTGCAGGAATGTCAAGAGAAAATTTTGCTCCGACCTGTGCAGCTCAGCTGAGGAAGTCCCTCAGCTTTTTGCTTCTGCTGGGGTGGCGCAGCTTCCGCAGCGCCTTGGATTCGATCTGGCGGATGCGCTCTCTTGTCACATCAAACTCTTTGCCCACCTCTTCCAGCGTGTGTGCCTTGCCGTCGGTCAGACCGAAGCGCATACGCAGCACCTGTTCTTCTCTGGGTGCCAGGGTGGCGAGAACCTCCTCCAGTTGTTCACGCAGCAGAGTGTAGGAGGCGGCTTCTGCAGGCTGAGAGGCTTCTTCGTCCTGAATGAAATCGCCGAGGTGGCTGTCTTCCTCCTCACCGATGGGGGTCTCCAGAGAAACAGGCTCCTGTGCGATCTTCAGGATCTCTTCCACCTTGCTCAGCTCCATACCCATCTTGGCGGACAGTTCCTGAGGGGAAGGATCGCGTCCCAGCTCCTGCACCATGGAATGGGCGGTGCGGATCACGCGGTTGATGGTCTCCACCATATGGACGGGGATGCGGATGGTGCGTGCCTGATCGGCGATGGCTCTGGTGATGGCTTGACGGATCCACCAGGTGGCATAGGTGGAGAACTTGTAGCCCTTGGTATAGTCAAACTTTTCCACAGCCTTGAGCAGACCCAGATTGCCTTCCTGGATCAGATCCAGCAGCTGCATACCTCTGTTCATATAGCGCTTTGCAATGGATACCACAAGGCGCAGATTGGCTTCTGTCATTTTCTGACGGGCTTTTTTATCGCCCTCCACCATCTTCTGTGCCAGCTCCTGCTCCTGTTCCTGTGTCAGCAGGGGAATCTTGCCAATCTCTCTGAGATACATACGTACAGGGTCGTCTGTGCGAAGCATCTCGTCTGCCGTTGCTTCGGCAGAACCGCTCAGATCGGACTGCACATCCTGTTCCAGCGATTGCAGTTCTGCATCGGAGGGCAGATCCTCGGGCTGCTCATTGGGATCGGGAGTGAAAAGCTCCATCACATCAGTCACATCGATCTCGATGCTCAAATCATCCAGAAGGTCATAAAACTGGTCGGTCTGACCATCCGTCGCGTTGACGGTTTCCAACGTCTCGACCAACTGCTTGGAGGATACCTTACCTGCCTTCTTGCCTTCTGTCAGAAGGTCGGTAAGCTTCTTTCTGTTGTCTTCATTCAAGTTCCATTGCGCCAGCTTATTCAATGCTTTTTCCATAATTCAACCTCCATAGCCCTTTTTCGCCTTCAGACGGGCTTGTCTGGCAAGCAGAGCAGCCTCATCTGTGCCAAGGGATTTTTCGTACTCGTCGCGGATCTTCCCCGCGCAATCCCGGATGGCAGTTTCAGAAACAAGGACGTCTTTTTTTCTGGATACTGCCGTCAGATGGTTCATTTCTTCCGCCGTAAGATCACCGGAGAGAGCGCCGAGCGCAATGGCTCTGCCCCGTTCCTGCAGCTGCAGCATCAGACCGAAGACCTTGCCCAGAAGCGGGGAGGAGAATTGCTGCGGGAGCAGATTCACCGTCGGCAGCAAAGTGGGGTCTTTCAGCAGCTGTGCCAGCAGCATTTCTTCTGCGGCGGCAGAAGAAGGATTGCTGTAATGCAGCCCCCTTTCTCTGGGCTGCAGCTGTCCGACCACGTCCAGGTCGGCACGTTCCTGTTTTTTTCGTTCGGCTGCCTTGCGGCGGCGGAAAGCGCGGTCGATCTCGAGCTTCATGGTGTCGGCTGTGACACCTGCGGCATTGGCGGCCCTTGCTCCGTAGACTTCACGCTCCACTGCGTTGGCAAATGTGCTGATCAAGCTTGCCGCTTCTTTCACGAATGCCACCTTTTGATCGTCAAAACTCAGATCATACTTGTTTTGCAAACTGAGAAGCTGGTATTCTGCTTGATTCTCAGAACGGTCCAGCAGAACGCGGAACTTGTCCGGACCGAACTTTTTCAAAAACTCATCGGGGTCTTTTGCCCCCTGCATCCGCAGGATCTTGATCTTCAGATCGGCACGCTCAAGAATGGTGATGGCGCGCCGTGTGGCATTTTGTCCTGCAGCGTCATTGTCGTATGTCAGTACCACCTCGCCGGTGTACTTGCCGAGCAGCTGTGCCTGTTCTGTGGTCAAGGCTGTGCCCAGAGATGCCACAGCGCAGTCAAAACCGTACTGATAAAGAGCGATGGCGTCCAGATAGCCCTCGGTCAGAATGATGCGGCCTGCTGTGCTCTTTTTGGCAAAGTTCATGGCGAAGAGATTTTTGCGCTTGTTGAAAATGGACGTTTCCGAAGTGTTGAGATACTTGGGCTTGCTGTCGTCCATGACTCGTCCGCCGAAACCGATGATGCTGCCGCGGATATCGATAATGGGGAACATCAGGCGGTTGCGGAACTTATCGTAGTAATTGCCTTTGGGACTTTTGATCACAAGGTCGGCATCCAGCAGTTCTTCCTTGGTATACCCTTTTTTCGTCATGGTATCCAAAAGACCGTGCCAGCCATCCGGGGCAAAACCAATGCCAAACTTTGTGACTGTGGCGCGGGTCAGACCGCGCTTTGCTATGTATTCCCGACCGGGCTGACCGGCAGGGGAGTTGAGCTGCTCGTGGAAATAGCGGGCAGCCTCCTTGCAAAGATTGCGCAGACGTTCCTGCTTTCTGTAAGCCGAGCGATACTCTTGATCCTCCGGTACCTCCATGCCCACGCGCTTTGCCAGAAAACGCACGGCATCGGGGTATTCCAGATTCTCCACTTCCATAATGAAGTTGACTGCGCCGCCGCCTTTGTGGCAGCCGAAGCAATAATAGATGCCCTTGTCCGGGGCAACGGAGAAGGAGGCGGTCTTTTCATTGTGGAAGGGACAAAGACCAAAATAATTGCTGCCACGGCGCGTCAGCGCCACATACTGCCCCACCACATCCTCAATGGGATTGCGGGCATTGAGATCGTCTAAAAACGAGGGGGGAAACGCCATGGTAGACCTCCTTTCCGAAATTATCCCCGCACATGCCAGGTGGAGGGAATAAACAGTTCTTCGTATTTTGCAACGCAGTATTTATCGGTCATGCCTGCAATGTAGTCGCAGATGACACGGGGCATCCCGTCAAAGTCCAGCTGCGGGATAAAATCGGCAGGCAGCTTTTCCGGATGCTGAATGTAATAATTATAGAGAGCCTGGATCATGGCTTTTGCCTTGACCTCTTCGCCCTTCGCCACGGGATTGCGGTAGACGCGCTCAAACAAGAAGGTGCGAAGCGCATCCATGGCTTTGCTGACTTCCTCGTGCATACCGAGCATGCCCGTTTCTTGGGTATAGCCGATCATATCCATGACAAGGGCGTTGATGCGCTCATTGTGGCTTTCTCCCAGAACATAGGAAATATCTCTGGGGATGTCCGACAGGGTCAGAATTCCGGCACGGATGGCGTCATCCAGATCATGGTTGATGTAGGCGATGCGGTCGGAGGTACGGACGATCTGTCCTTCCCATGTTTCCGGGATATGCTCTCCCGTGTGACCGAGAATACCCATTCTGACCTCATACGTCAGATCGATGCCTCTGCCGTCCTTTTCCAGAATGTCCACCACGCGCAAAGACTGTTCATTGTGGCGGAAGGGCACTCCGGTCACTTCTGTCAGCGCCACCTCTCCTGCGTGACCGAAGGGGGTGTGTCCGAGATCATGACCCAGCGCGATGGCTTCTGTCAGATCCTCGTTCATGCGCAGCGCTCTTGCGATGGTACGGGCGATGCGGCTGACTTCGATGGTATGGGTCATACGGGTGCGGTAGTGATCGCCCTCCGGCTGCAGAAAAACCTGCGTCTTGTGCATCAGACGGCGGAATGCTTTGCTGTGAACAATGCGATCCATATCTCTTTGATAACAGGTACGCACATCGCTTTCTGCATGATCCCATGTCCTGCCTTTGGACAGCGCGGCTTTTTGTGCCTGCGGCGCGAGAAGCTCAAACTCTATTTGCTCCAGACGCTCCCGTACAGTCATAATAACACCTCTTTATTATATACGATGAATTGTGACAAAAGTTCGGACAATTTAAAAAATATTTGTAACATTTTCTACGGGGAAGGCGCGGTACTCCTGTCCTGTGATCATGCCTTCCAGCGTTCCTGCCGAAAGATCCACCACTCTGGCGAGGAAATCCTGCGTTCTGCCCTGAGGGGTCAGAACTTCCAATTCCACATCGGCACCAAACTGTGTATCTCGGAGAACACCTTCATAGACTGTGATCTCCTGCTTCATTTTTTCATACCAGGAGTAGGGAACAGGCAGATAGATCACATCCCATACGCGCTTCATGGACTTGCCTGCCTCGTCCACCGCCAGCTTGGCACTTTTGGTGTAGGCTCGCACAAGACCACCGGCACCGAGGAGGATACCGCCAAAGTATCTTGTCACCACGCAGCACACATCGTGCAGCCCTTCTTTCTGCAGCACCTGCAGTGTGGGCATACCGGCAGTGCCGCCCGGCTCACCGTCGTCGGAGAAGCGGGTGGGGCCGTCCTTGATGATATAAGCGTAAACATTGTGGGTGGCGTCCCAGTGCTGTTCACGCATTTTTTTGATGTGCTCCAGCGCTTCTTCTTCCGTTTCCGTATGCCAGATCCGTCCAATAAAGCGCGAACGCTTTTCGATAAATTCCGCCTCGGCGTCCCGAGTGGGAATCAAATATTCATCCATAGCTGCCTCTTTTATATCAAATACTGAGAGAGTCTGCCGTAGAGCACTTCATCGCAGATGGCTTCCACCTCAATGCCGTCGGCAGTATATTCTGTCCGCAGTACCTTAGCATCCTTGTGCAGGGTATCCACCATGCCGCCCATGGCGTAGGGCAGAAGGAATGTGCCGGTCTTCAGACCCTTGTTCAGATTTTTTTCAATCAGCTCCAGCAGCTGCGCCATATTGTCGCCTGTTCTGGCGCTGATGCCGATGCGATTTTCTCCTCTGGGAATGTCGTCCTCTTCCACAAGATCTGCCTTGTTGTAACATTCGATCACAGGAATGCCGGGTTTTGCAAGCTGAGCGATCAGCTTATCCACGACCTGTACATGGATATCCATTTCTGGATCGGAAGCATCGATCACATGGAGCAGCAGATCCGCATACTCCAACTCCTCTAAGGTGGCTTTGAATGCCTCCACCAGATGGTGAGGCAGCTTTGCGATAAAACCGACTGTGTCAGAGAGCAATACATCCAGGGTGTCGGATACCGTCAGCTGTCTTGTGGTGGTGTCCAGCGTGTCAAACAGACGGTTGTTGGCAGGAATCCCTGCATCTGTCAGATGGTTGAGAAGTGTGGATTTGCCTGCGTTGGTGTAACCAACGATGGCGACCACGGGAATGGAGTTCTTTAGTCTGCGCTGACGCTGGGTGGCGCGGTTTTTCCGCACCTCCTGCAGCTCGTCCTCCAATTTGGTGATGCGCTTTCGGATCAGACGACGGTCTGTTTCCAGCTGTGTTTCACCGGGACCGCGGCTGCCGATGCTGCCTTCCTGTCGTTCCAGATGGGTCCACATACCGGTCAGACGGGGCAGCAGGTATTTGTACTGCGCCAGCTCTACCTGCAGACGGCCCTCTCTCGTTTTGGCGCGCTGGGCAAAAATATCCAAAATAAGACCGCTGCGATCCATGACCATAACGCCTGTCATCTGCTCCAGAGCACGCTGCTGGGAAGGGGACAGGTCGTTGTCAAAGACCACAAGGGTCGCCTCTGTATTCTGCAGCAGTTCCTTGACCTCTTCCACCTTGCCTTCACCGATGAAGCTGTGGGGGTCGGGAGCGGGACGGGATTGGAGCACCTTTGCCACGCACTGACCGCCTGCTGTTTCCAGCAGCGCCTCCAGCTCATCCAGGGTTTCTTCCGTGGCATTTTCTTCTCTGGTGAAGATGCCTGCACTCAGACCGCACAGAACTGCTTTTTCAATTACTTTTTTCTCAAAAGGATCCATAAATCCTCCAAAATCCTGCAAAAAATGAAAAACGCCCGCACCAATGGTGCGGGCGCAGGCGCTTACTTCAGGCCGTACTTCTTGTTGAAACGATCAACACGACCACCAGTGTCAACCAGCTTCTGCTTGCCGGTATAGAAAGGGTGACACTTGGAGCAGATTTCGACACGGATATCTCCCTTGGTGGAGCCGGTCTCGATCACTTCGCCGCACGCACAACGAATGGTAGTCTGCGTATAGTTGGGATGGATGCCTTCCTTCATCATGTTCACCTCTTTCGTCTTTGGTAAAAGGGCAAACTGCCCTCATAATTCATTCGCCAAGGTATGATATCACACTTGAAACCAATTTGCAAGTGTTTTTTTAGAAAAGTTCCTGTGAATTTTGTGCTTTGTGGGAAAGAGAGGGAATAATGCAAAAAACTGCTCCGACTTTCTTTGAAAAGCCGGAGCAGCAATATTCACTTTTTTAAGATGTTCTTATCGAACAGATGATTTCTTTACGAACTTCTATGTAAATGCTCTCAAACGGTGAGCCACAACCGATCCATTATAAACTTGCATTCATTTCCGAATTACATTTATATCAACGGATCACGCATCCGATTCGTGGGAAGATGCTTGTTTCAGATCAGCGCATTGGACTCATTCCTTTCGGTGTAGTGCGGTTCGGTATTCGACGTGTACATCGGAATCAGTCCTTTCTGTAAGTAAATTCGGATTTCTTTCTTGAGAAGTTTCTTTTGTTTCTCCTCTTTGACCACATTTTACAGGAAAGAATGTATTCTGTAAATTCGCAAAATGTATGAAAACAAAGGGAATTTTTTTACTAACACCTTTGTAAAGATCTGTGGTACAATGATTGTGTTGGGGCGTTTTCTACCGTTGACTTTCTTAAATTAAAGTGATATAGTAATGGGGCTTGGAAACAAGCTCCATTTTGTTTTAAAGAGGGATTTATTTGATCGCGGCAATCGTCAATGCAATCGTGGTCGTTCTGGGCGGCATCCTTGGGCTGCTGCTGGGCGGACGGCTGAAAGAAAAACACACGAAGACCATCGTGGCGGCTCTGGGCATCTGCACAGCTGTCATCGGCATCACCAGCGCCATTGTCACCACCAATATCCTTATTGTGATCATCTGCCTGGTGGTGGGTACCATCATCGGTGAGCTGCTGAAGATCGAGCACCGACTGGATACCTTGGGCGACTGGCTCAAATCCAAGGTGGCAAAAAACGGCGGCGGAAGATTTACCGAGGGCTTTGTGACAGCAAGCCTTCTGTTCTGTGTCGGCTCCATGGCGATCATGGGCAGCTTTGATGCAGGTCTGCGGGGCGATTACAATACCATCTTCGCCAAATCCGCCCTTGACTGTGTCATGGCTGTGACCTTTGCCGCCACCATGGGTGTTGGTGTGCTCTTCTCCGGTGCTACTGTTTTGATCTATCAAGGTGCTCTGACTCTTCTGGCAGGCTTTGTGGAGCCCTATCTTTCCCCGGAGGTCATTGTGGAAATGAGCGCTGTGGGCGGTGTCATGCTCATCGGTACCGGCATCAACATTCTGGGACTGACCAAGGAGCGCGTGAAAGTAGGAAATATGCTCCCTGCCATCATGCTGCCTGTGTTGTGGTTTGCCGTTGCAAATCTTGTAAAATAACAGTTGCTTTTTTTGTCGGATTTTTGCATAATAGGTCTAAGAAAATTTTGTGGAGAAAGGCGGACGGAAGATGGAGCTTTTAAAGAACAGAGTACGGGCTGAGGGTAGGATCCTGCCGGGGAATATCGTCAAGGTGGACGGTTTCCTCAACCACCGCGTTGATACCAAGCTGATGCGTGAGATCGCAAAGGAGTTCAAGCGCCGGTTTGACACGTCTGAAGTCACCATAGTCCTGACGGCGGAAGCAAGCGGCATTGCCCTTGCGACCATCTGCGCCGAAGAACTCGGCGTACCGATGATCTTTGCCAAGAAGGCAAAGAGCGACAACATCGAAGGCGGTCTGTATCAGAGCGATATCTTCTCCTATACATATAAGAAAAAGGTGACACTTCTGGTGTCCAAGGACTGGCTCAAGCCTTCCGACAAGGTGCTGATCGTGGATGACTTCATGGCAAACGGCGAAGCCATGCGCGGTCTGTGCGATATCGTCAAGGTGGCAGGCGCGGAACTGGTCGGCATCGGCGTTGCGGTGGAAAAGGGTTTCCAGCACGGCGGTGACCGTATCCGTGAAGCAGGCATCAACCTGCAGTCCCTTTGCATCATTGACAAAGCTGATGAAAACGGCTTCGTCTTCCGCGGAGAATAACAACAGCAGGGCGTGCATCTGCACGCCCTTTTATGATTTTTGAAAGAAGTGAAGCAATGAATACTCGTGCGCTGCGGGCGGCATTTCCTCACACCCTTCCTGTGTTCACAGGTTATGTGGTGTTGGGAATTTCTTATGGTGTGCTGATCACCTCTCAGGGCTTCCCGTTCTGGATGCCCACGTTGACCAGTCTGACTGTTTTTGCAGGCTCTATGGAGTTTGTTCTGGTCAATATCCTCCTTGGTGCATTCGATCTTCTGCAGGCCTTTATGATGACGCTGATGGTCAATGCGCGGCATCTGTTCTATGGCATTGCCATGTTGGATCAATACAAAAGTCTGGGACTGAAAAAGCTGTATATGATCTTCGGGTTGACAGATGAGACGTTCTCCATCGTCTGCGGCATGGAGCCGCCGGAGGGTGTCAGCAAAAGTAAGTTTATGCTGTTTGTGACGCTGCTCGATCACAGCTATTGGGTGTTGGGCTGCACGTTGGGCGGCATTTTCGGCTCTTTGCTTCGGTTTAATACCAAGGGCATTGATTTTGCCATGACTGCCATGTTCGTGGTGATCTTTTTAGAGCACTGGCAGAAGGAAAAAAGTCGCGTTCCTGCCGTTCTTGGTCTGGCACTGCCCGTTGGCTGCCTTCTTATTTTTGGGGCGGACAGCTTTATGATCCCTGCCATGCTTGCCATTCTGGCTGCGCTGACCATCCTGCGTAAGCCCTTGGAGAAGGCAGCGGAACAGGAGGTACTGTTATGACACTGACACAACAGCTTCTGACCATTGCCGTGGTGGCGCTTGGCACGATGCTGACACGTTTTCTGCCTTTCTTGGTCTTTACCAAGGGAAAACCTACTCCCAGGTATATCCAATATCTCGGAAAAGTTCTGCCCGGCGCTGTGTTTGGACTTCTGATCGTCTATTGTTTGAAAAACGTCACACTGCTGGCTGCACCCTATGGTCTGCCGGAAGCCATTGCGATCCTTGCCGTTATTGCCGTGCACTTTTGGAAAAAGCAGATCCTACTTTCCATTGCAGGCGGCACTGTCTTATACATGATTTTGGTTCAATTTGTGTTTGTATAAAAAATAAGAGAACGACTCAGTCGTTCTCTTATTTTAGTTTTTCCACTTCGCAGACGGTCAGAATGCCGTCTTTTACATGGAAACGGAAATCATAATTGCCGAATGCCACACCATAGAGCCTCTCCGGATCGTTCTGATACGAGGGTCTGGGATCCTGTGCCAGCAGACCCAGCACAGGCTCACGGAGTCTTTTTGGGACTTGTGCCATCAGATCTTCCGGGAAGACGACCTGCAGATGATAATCCCGCACAGGATCGGCAAAACCGCCCACAGCATCGGGGTGGGAATCTGTGTAGGGAAGATAGGGCTTCACATCCAGAATGGGTGTGCCATCCATAAGATCCGCTCCTGCCACATGGAGCACAGGGCCATCCTTGGTCTGTTCAAAGCCCACCAGCTTCACAGAGGAAAGACCGATGGGATTGGGACGGAAGGGGGAGCGTGTGGCAAATACACCCATCCTCGTTTTTCCTCCGAGTCTTGGCGGCAGCACTGTCGGAGACCATGTGTCGCGGACAGCTTCGGAGAAGATCCAAAGCAGCCACAGATGGGAGTAGCCTTCAATGCCGCGGAAGGCTTCTAAATTGCGGTATTGCGGCTCGAACACGATGGTGGATACCACTTCCTCCACCAAACCCGATTGACGGGGAATACCAAATTTGGCGGTATAGTCATTGTGAATATGGGCAATGGGTCTCATTTCCATAGAAACACCTCCGGTAGTGTGAAGGCACAAAAACGCATCACATTCAACAAAAGTTATTCTATCATGTTCTATCTTCTTGACATATACCCCTGGGGGGTATATAATATGACTATACAAACAGAGGAGTGAGACCATGTCTGAATGCTGTAAAAAGACGGTTCGCCCCGAGCAGGAGCGGAAAAAGCTGCTCAATCGGCTCAGCCGCATCGAGGGGCAGATCCGGGGAATCAAAAATATGGTGGAGACCGACAGCTACTGTAATGATATTTTGATCCAGTCTGCTGCCGTGACTGCAGCCATGAATGCATTTAACAGAGAGCTGATCGCCAGTCATATGCGCACTTGCGTGGCAAAAGATCTGCGCGAAGGCCATGACGATGTGATCGAAGAACTGGCACAGACCTTGCAGAAGCTAATGAAATGAGGGAAGAACATGAAAAAATATGATGTAACAGGGATGTCCTGTGCCGCCTGCTCAGCCCGTGTGGAAAAGGCAGTGTGCGCCGTGGAAGGTGTCACCTCGTGTTCTGTCAGCCTTCTGACCAATTCCATGGGTGTGGAGGGCACAGCGTCTGATGCTGCCATCATCGCGGCGGTGGAAAAAGCGGGCTATGGCGCATCCGTCGGAGGGCAGACCGCACCGGCAGCTGCCAAGGAGGACTCTTTGCGCGATACACAGACACCGATATTAAAAAAGCGGCTTGTCAGCTCTGTGGGATTTTTGCTGGTGCTGATGTACTTTTCCATGGGACATACCATGTGGGGCTGGCCGCTTCCTTCGTATCTGGAGGAGAATCCTGCAGCCATTGGCTTGACGCAGCTGCTTCTGACCGCCATTGTTATGGTCATCAATCAGAACTTTTTTATATCCGGTTATAAGGCGCTGTTCCATAGAGCGCCAAATATGGATACCCTCGTGGCGCTTGGCGCTTCCGCTGCGTTTGTCTACAGTACCTATGCCCTCTATGCCATGCTGGGTGCACAGGAACAGCACATGTGGCTGCATGAATTATATTTTGAATCCGCTGCCATGATCCTGACACTCATTACCGTTGGCAAAATGCTGGAAGCCAGATCAAAGGGCAAGACTACAGACGCGCTGAAAAGCCTTATGAAGCTGGCACCAAAGACTGCTGCTGTAGAGGAAAACGGCAAAGAACGTCAAGTCCCTATCGAGCAGGTCAAAAAGGATGATGTGTTTCTGGTTCGCCCCGGTGAGAGCATCCCGGTGGATGGTGTGGTGTTGGAAGGAAGCAGCGCTGTCAACGAAGCAGCGCTGACCGGTGAGAGCATTCCGGTGGACAAGGAAGCAGGCAGCCGCGTCAGCGCTGCCACCATGAACACATCCGGCTTTCTGCGCTGCCGTGCCACGGCTGTGGGGGAGGACACCACCTTCTCACAGATCATCCGCATGGTCTCCGATGCCGCCGCAACCAAAGCACCCATCGCCAAGGTGGCGGATCAGGTGTCCGGTGTATTCGTTCCTGTGGTCATGATCATTGCTGTTATCGCCACGGTCTGCTGGCTGTTGGCAGGGCAGAGCCTTGGCTATGCCCTTGCACGCGGCATCTCCGTGCTGGTCATCAGCTGTCCCTGCGCATTGGGTCTTGCCACACCGGTGGCGATCATGGTGGGCAGCGGTGTCGGCGCGAAAAACGGCATTTTGTTTAAAACAGCTGCCTCCTTGGAGCAGGCAGGCAAAACGCAGATCGTGGTGCTGGATAAAACAGGGACTATCACCTCCGGTCATCCCCAGGTGACAGATGTGATCCCGGCGCAGGACTGTGATGAAAAGACTCTGCTTCGATATGCAGCGGCTTTGGAAAAGAAGAGCGAGCATCCTCTTGCAAAGGCCATCCTCGATCATACGGACACAACAGAGGAGGTCGCGGATTTTGCTGCTCTGCCGGGCAACGGCGTGACGGCTATGCTGAACGGCGAGACGCTGATAGGCGGAAGCCTCCGATTTATGGAAGCAAAGCTTACCATTCCGGAGCAGATCCGCACAAAGGCGGCAGTATTGTCCCGGGAGGGAAAGACACCTTTGTTCTTTGGGAAAAACGGGCAGCTTCTCGGCATGATCGCCGTGGCGGATGCCATGAAGCAGGACAGTCCGAAAGCCATTGCCATGCTGCGGAATATGGGCATCCGTGTGGTCATGCTCACAGGCGACAATGAACGCACCGCCAATGCCATCGGCAAGCAGGCAGGCGTGGATGAGGTGGTTGCAGGTGTCCTGCCCGACGGCAAGGAACGGGTCATCCGTGAGCTGAAGCGCAAAGGCAAAGTGGCAATGGTGGGTGACGGTATCAACGATGCGCCGGCACTTATGGCGGCAGATATGGGTATCGCCATCGGCGCAGGCGCCGATGTGGCAGTGGATGCCGCTGATATTGTGCTGATGAGGAGCAGCCTTTTGGATGTGCCTGCAGCCATTCGCCTCAGCCGCGCAGCTTTGCGCAATATCCATGAGAATCTGTTCTGGGCATTTATTTATAACACCATCGGTATTCCTCTGGCGGCAGGTGTTTTTATTTCCGTTCTGGGCTGGCAGCTTAATCCCATGTTCGGTGCTGCAGCCATGAGCCTTTCCAGCTTCTGTGTGGTGACCAATGCATTGAGGCTGAATTTACTTCGTATCCACGATCCTCACCGGGATCATAAGATCAAACAGAAAAAGGAGAAAAAAGCTATGACAAAGACCATGAAGATTGAAGGTATCATGTGCGGACATTGCGAAGCCCGTGTCAAGAAGGCGCTGGAAGCGCTGGATGCTGTGGAACTGGCAGAAGTCAGCCATGAGGCCGGCACTGCTGTCGTCACCTTGAAAGCAGCTGTTGCAGACGATGTCCTCAAGCAGGCTGTGGAAGCACAGGACTACAAGGTGCTGGATATCCAATAAGCTGAAATACTCTGCACATCTTGGTGTGCAGGGTATTTTTTCTTGACAATAACACTGAACGTGGTAAAATAACAGAAGTGTTGCGATTTTTCGCAGATGCCGAAGAAAAATGAGGGAAACATCATGGCTGAAGTGCTGTTTATCACACCCAATATCCATGGCGCATTGAAAGAAGAGCCTCTGGGCACTATGCTGCTTGCGACCATTCTGCGCAAACGCGGTGTGTCCGTGGATGTTCTGCAGTTTTATCACTTTGGCGATGCGGAAAAGTTTGAGGCATTTTTGGAAAATGCCACGACGCAGATTCTGGAAAAACAGCCTAAGATCGTGTCCTTCTACACGCGCTGCGATACTTACCATGTTACCTTGAAGCTGGCACAGCAGATCAAAGCGCAGCGCAGTGATATCTGGGTGGTCTTCGGTGGACCCCAATCCGATATTACGGCTCTGGACACAGTTCGCGAGATCCCTTATGTGGACTTTGTCTGCTGCGGCGAGGGTGAAACGACGGTGTACCCGCTGTTTTCTTCTCTGATCGAGGGAGAGCCGGATCTGACGGTTCCCGGCCTTGTCTACCGCAAAGACGGTGAAGTGGTGTGCAATCCCAGACCTCAGCTGATCGAAGATCTGGATACCTTGCCCGAGATCGACTATTCTCTTCTGCAATACACCAATGCACACTTTTTAGGTGGCGTGGATATGTTCCCCATCGATGTGGGCAGAGGCTGTCCCTTTGGCTGCACCTATTGCAGCACAAAGACCTTCTGGGGAAGAAAATACCGTCTGAAAAGCCCTCAGCGCATTGCTGACGAGGTGCGCAGCATCCATGAGCGCTTTGGCTTTACAAGCTTTTTGTTTGAGCATGATATGTTTACCATGCGCCGCAAGCAGGTGGTGGAGACCTGCAAGCTGCTCAAGCAGCTGGATTTCCCCGTCACATGGCGATGCAGCGCCCGTCTGGACTGTCTGGACGAAGAACTGATCGATATTATGGTGGATGCAGGGCTTCAGAGCCTGTTCATCGGCATCGAAACGGGATCTGCCAGAATGCAGAAGCTGATCAACAAGAACTTGAAGCTGGAACACGTGGATCCCATGCTCAGTTATATCCTTTCCAAGGGACTGCGCGTCACAGCGTCTTTTATCTATGGTTTCCCGGAGGAGACCGAGGAAGATGCTGCCCAGACCGCTGCCATGGTGGCAAGACTGGAAAAGCTGCCCGGTGTGGATCTGCAGACCCATCTTTGTACCTTCCTGCCCGGCACAGAGCTGTCGAGCCGATATATGCATGAAATGACGGCATCGGAAGGCTATTCCGACATTGTCCGCGATGTGGCGCTTTCTCACTGCAAAGATCTGGTGGAGCAGCATCCTGTGATCTTCCAGCATCTTCTGGAGTATAAAACGCCGCTGCGCACCAAGCTGCAGCATCTGTCTGTGTTCTTCCAGATGTGGACGCACACAAAACCGGTCTACCGCTATATTTACGAGCGCTATCCCGAAGACGGCGCCCTTGAAATGTACTATGATTTTGCGGCAGACAATGCCAAAATTCTGGCACAGACGGCGCATTTACCTACCTCTCAGCAACTTGCAAGTCTTTTAAAAGAAGATAATTTTATAAAACGGTTTGAAAATGACGAAAATTATGATATCATACAGGATATCCGTCGTTTCAAACTTGCCCAGACTTCTGAGGAGGTGGCAAAGGGCGGCACGGTCACAGACCTGTACTGCTTCTCACCCCGTGATCTGGAGCGCTGTGCCCGTCTGCAGGATATGAAGCGTGGACGCTATATCGTTTCCTGCACAGGCAGACCCAACGGCGGTGTGAAGGTGGAGATCTTCCGCCGCGGCTAATTGCGATCAAGCCGCCGGGCTTGTCCCGGCGGCATCATATGGAAAAATGCTGTGAGAAAGTCAGCAGCAGTCAGGACCCAGAGCGAGGAGGGGATGGTGCAAGCCCTCCGGGAGACCGGCTGCCGCAGCCGCTTTTGAGCATCCGCGCGAGGAGTGCGGCGTTTCATCTGCGATAGAAGATGGCTAAGATACCGCGCAAGCGGTAATTAGGGTGGTACCGTGAAGCATTGCTTCGCCCCTATGAGTGGGCGGAGCATATTTTTTTGTAAATTCATCCAAAGGAGATTTCACATTATGGAACAGAAAAAATACGGACTCAACGAACTGCGTGAGATGTTTCTGAGCTACTTTGAGAGCAAGGGTCATCTGCGTCTGCCCAGTTTCTCTCTGGTGCCGCAGAATGATGCATCTTTGCTGCTCATCAACTCCGGCATGGCACCTATGAAGCCCTACTTCAAGGGCGAGCAGGAGCCTCCCCGCCGCCGCATCTGCACCTGCCAGAAGTGCATCCGCACCGGTGACATTGAGAACATCGGCAAGACTGCCCGTCATGGCACTTATTTTGAGATGCTGGGCAACTTCTCGTTCGGTGATTATTTCAAGGAAGAAAGCCTTGCCTACAGCTGGGAATTTTTGACCAAGGTGGTGGGACTTTCCGAGGATCGTCTGTACCCTTCCATCTATGAAAACGACGACGAAGCCTTTGAGATCTGGAATAAGCAGATCGGCATCGCACCGGAGCGCATTTTCCGTTTCGGCAAGGCTGATAACTTCTGGGAGCATGGTGCCGGTCCCTGCGGCCCCTGCTCCGAGATCTACTATGACCGCGGCGAAAAGTACGGTTGCGGCAGCCCCGATTGCACCGTTGGCTGTGAGTGCGACCGTTTCATCGAGGTGTGGAACAACGTGTTCTCCCAGTTTGATAACGACGGCAACGGCAACTACACCGAGCTTGTGCAGAAGAACATCGATACCGGCATGGGTCTGGAGCGTCTGGCAGTGGTCTGCCAGGATGTTGACAGCCTGTTTGATGTGGACACGGTCATGAACATCACCAACCGTGTTTCTCAGCTGACCGGTGCATACTACGGCAAGACCCAGAAGATGGACGTGAGCCTGCGTGTCATTACCGACCACATCCGTTCCTCCGTCTTTATGATCTGCGATGGTGTTTTGCCCTCCAACGAAGGCAGAGGCTACGTGCTTCGCCGTTTGCTCCGCCGCGCTGCCCGTCATGGCAAGCTGCTGGGCGTCAACGAGCCTTTCCTGTATCAGGTGGTGGAGACCGTCGTGCAGGAAAACGAAGGTCAGTACCCCGATGTGCGTGAAAAGCAGGCATATATCACCAAGGTCATCAAGGTGGAAGAAGAAAACTTTGCCAAGACCATCGACGGCGGCATGAAGATCTACGGCGAAATGCTGGCAGCCTACAAAGCAGAAGGCACTACCGTGTTCTCCGGCGCCGATGCATTCAAGCTGTATGATACCTACGGATTCCCCATTGATCTGACTCTGGAAATGGTGGAAGAAGAGGGCATGACCGTGGATCAGGATGCCTTTACCGCTCTCATGCAGGAGCAGCGTCAGCGCGCCAGAAAGGCGCGTGAGGCGCTGGGCGATCTGGGCTGGTCCGGTGTGGATCTTGGCCAGGAAATGCCCGAGACTGTGTTTGTCGGCTACACCGAGAATGAAGCTGAGGGAAAGATTCTCGCCATCGTGGCAGAGGACGAGCAGCGCCAGGATATGGTCGCAGGCGTGGAAGCCATCGTTGTTATGGACAAGACGCCCTTCTATGCCGAAATGGGCGGCCAGGTCGGCGACCATGGTGTGATCGTCACGGCAGACGGCGAGTTCGAAGTCCGCGATGTGCAGAAGAACAAGGGCGGCAAATACCTGCACTACGGTGTCATGCGAGCAGGCACCATGAAGGTGGGCGAAACTGTCACCGCCAAGATCGATACCATCCGCCGTGCAGCCATTGCCCGTGCCCATACGGCGACCCATCTGCTGCAGGCAGCGCTGGAAAAGACCCTCGGTGAGCACTGTCACCAGGCAGGCTCTCTGGTGGAACCCGACCATCTGCGTTTTGACTTTACCCATTTCTCCGCTGTGACACAGGAAGAGCTCAGCACCATCGTCCGTGATGTGATGGAAGCTGTTCTGGACGGCGATGATGTGGATACCATGGTTCTGCCCATTGAAGAGGCAAAGAAGCTGGGTGCTACCGCACTCTTTGGTGAAAAGTACGGCGATACGGTTCGTGTGGTCAAAATGGGCGAGCGCTCTCTGGAATTCTGCGGCGGCACCCATCTGAACAACACCGCAAAGGTCGGTATGTTCCGCGTGGTGTCCGAAGCATCCGTTGCTTCCGGTGTGCGCCGTATTGAAGCTTACACCGGCAAGGAAGTTCTGCGTCAGCTCGATGAGATGAAGCAGACCATCCAGGAAGCTGCTGAGATCCTCAAGACCACTCCCAAGGAACTGCTCAATAAGGCAGCAGCTACCATGCAGGAGATCAAAGATGCCAAGCAGAATGTGGATCGTCTGAAGGACAAGCTGTTCTCCGGCGATATTGAGCGTACCCTCTTTGCCGCAAAGTCCATCGCAGGTCTGCGTGTGGTCACCGTGACCCGCAGCGATATTGAGACCGGTGACCTGCGTAAGATGGGCGACTTCCTCAAGGATAAGGCTGCCGACGTGGTCGCTCTGCTGGCAGCAGTGCAGGATGACAAAATCACCCTCAATGCCGTCTGCGGCAAGGATGCCATCGCAAAGGGCATCAAGGCAGGCGATATCATCAAGAACCTGGCTCCCATCTGCGGCGGCAGAGGCGGCGGCAAGCCCGACAGCGCCATGGGCGGCGGCACCGACGTACTCAAGCTGGATGATATGATGGCAGCTCTGGACGATTACGTGGCAGCCAACGCAAAGTAAGAAAGGGGTAACACCATGTCCGATTGTCTGTTTTGTAAGATCATTGCAGGGGACATCCCCAGCAGCAAGGTCTATGAGGATGAACTGTGCTATGCATTCCATGACATTGCGCCTATGGCACCTACCCATTTCCTCGTGGTGCCCAAGATCCACTTTGCTTCCGCAGCGGAAGTGAATGAAGAAAATGCAGCCGTGGTCGGTCATATCTATGCCGTCATTGCAAAGCTTGCCAAGGAACTTGGCTTTGCCGATGGCTACCGTGTGGTGACCAATGTGGGTGAGCTGGCAGGTCAGACTGTCCATCACATCCATTTCCATGTGCTGTCCGGTAAGCCCCTCGGCAGCTTCAACTAATGGTTTCTCATGTACTGTTTGATCTTGACGGTACTTTGACTGAATCGGGAATTGGAATCACACGCTCCGTGATGTACGCGCTCAGGCAGTTCGGCATCACGGAGCGTGATCCGGAAACGCTGGCGCGGTTTATTGGGCCGCCTCTGGTCGATTCGTTTCACAAGTATTATGGCTTTCCCATGGAGCAGGCGGAACTTGCGGTGAAGTATTACCGTGAGTACTATTCTGTGACAGGTATTTTTGAAAACCGGGTCTACGACGGTGTCAGGGAAATGCTTTCTGCGCTGAATGAGCGCGGTGTGGGCTGCGTTCTTGCCACCTCCAAGCCGGAGCACTATGCCGTGAAGATCTTGGATCATTTTGATCTGTCCTCTTATTTTACCGCTGTCTGCGGGGCGACCATGGATACATCGCGGTCTAAAAAGGCAGATGTGATCGCCTATGCATTGAAGACTGTGGGTGCAGATCCTGCAAGGACTGTCATGGTGGGCGACCGGGATCAGGATATCCTCGGTGCAAAAACCTTTGGGCTTTCTGCTGTCGGTGTACTCTATGGCTATGGCAGCAGAGAAGAACTGCTTTCTGCCGGCGCCGATGCCTTGGCAGAAAGTGCTTTGGATATTCTTCGGTTTTGTTAAAAACACGATGCCTTATGCGTCGTTCATATTGAGTTGGTGATCACAGTGGGAATTAAAAAAAGAGTTGTAAGTGTCCGTATGGACGAAACCTTGTTCCAAAAACTGAGACAGATCGCACAGCAGCAGAACAGGCCGTTTTCCAACCTTGTGGAAACAGTCATGAAGGACTATGCTGCAAAGTGGGAGGAGCAACAGTAAATCTGGTCAAAAGACCGCTGCGAAACTATCGCAGCGGTCTTTTTGTGTGTGAATAGATATGCGGAAATTGGCCATCTTTGCTGCCGGTTTTGCTTTGGCAGCAGCGTGTTATGTATATTTGCATCTTGATGCCCGGGCGTTTTGGATCGCCGGGGCTTGTGTTGCGTTGTCCCTGCTGTGCCGCGTCTTTACTGTTCGCAGAGTGAGTATTGCCTGCCTTGGTCTTGCGGTTGGACTTCTCTGGTGCTGTCTGTACCAGCAGCTGTGGCTGCAAGATGCCTTTGCCATGAATGAAACAGAGCAGACGGTGCAGGTAAGAGTCTCTCAATACCCAAGGCAGACCACCCGCGGTGCTTCGGTGCTCTGTACGCTGAACGGTCACGGCGCGGTGTTGTACGGGAAGGAAGAGCTTCTGCCCCTCACACCGGGAGATTTTGTAACTTGTCGGGCGAAGGTCAAAGTGCAGACTGATGACCTGTATCTGATGGCGAACGACAATTTGCTGATGCTCTATGCCAAATCGGAACTGACCATAGAAAAGGGCGATCCTACCTGGGCAGAGCAGATCAGGATATTTCTGCAGTCCCGCATCCATACGCTCTATGAGGGCGAAGCGGCAGGACTTGTCAAAGCGCTGCTGACAGGCGACCGCTCCGGTCTGTCTTATCAGACCACCAATGCCATGTCTGTGGCAGGCGTCAGCCATGCCGTGGCTGTGTCTGGCATGCACGTATCCATTCTCATCACCATGATCGCCATGCTGTGCGGCTATTCTCCAAAGCTGACAGCACTGTTTGGTATCCCCATCGTTGTGTCGTTTGCCTTGATGACAGGCGCTTCGCCATCTGTGTGCAGAGCCGCTGTGATGCAGATCCTGCTTTTGTGTGCGCCTTTGGCGCGAAGAGAACGTGACAATGCCACGACTCTTGGCGCGGCAGCACTGTTGATTCTTGCCCAAAATCCATGGTGCATCGCAAGCGTCAGCTTCCAGTTGTCTTTTGCGGCGGTGGCAGGATTGATGCTGTTTTGTGAGCGTATTCAAAACAGGCTTCTGTCTTTCCGAAAAGCTTCGGGTGCTGTCTGGAATTTTATTTCCTCCGGTATGGCAGCCACTTTGAGCGCCACGCTGCTGACACTACCTCTGACCATTTTCTATTTTGGTATTCTTTCCCTTGCTGCACCTCTTGTCAATCTGCTGGTGCTGTGGGCTGTGACAGGTGTGTTCACTCTGGGGCTCTGTTCCTGTGTGCTTGGAGGTCTTGGCGCCGCGGTCGCATGGATCGTGAGCATATTGTGCCGATACATTCTGGGGGTATGCACGATAACAGCGTCTGTTCCCTTTGCCGCGGCCTATCCTCAGAATGTTCCGCTGATGGTCTGGGGCGTGCTGCTGTATTTGCTGGCAGCTGCCGTATTGACCTTTGACCGATTTCCGGTCAGATGGAGCCTGTGCGTTATGACCTTGGGCTTTGTGGCTTGCGTCATGACTTCCCATTGGGGCTTCGTCAGTCATCCGTGGCGACTGACGGCTCTGGATGTGGGGCAAGGGCAGAGTCTTGTGCTGCAGATCGGAGATTATACAGCGCTGATTGACTGCGGCGGCAGCGCGCCGCAGAAAGCAGGCGAGCAAGCGGCGCGGTTTTTCCACAGTGCGGGTATTACCCACATCGATGCCTTGATCGTGACCCATTTTGACGCGGATCATGTAGGTGGTGTGGAGCAGTTTTTATCCCGGGTGGAGACCGACATGGTCTTTTTGCCGCTGGGAGAGAACGAGACAGTGCAGACACTACGCGGGTATGATACAAAACTCTGCACCGTAGCAGACCTGACGCAGGTGGAACTTCCGGAAGGCAGTCTGACGATCTATCCACCTATTTTAAAAGAAAATGACAACAACAGCGGTATCTGTGTCTTGGCAACAGCGGCAGAATATGATATTCTAATAACCGGCGATATGGATCAAAACGCGGAGCGGTGTCTGCTGTCAATCTGGGAACTTCCGGATGTGGAACTGCTGATCGCGGGTCACCACGGTGCTGCCACCTCCACATCGCAGCAGCTTCTGGATACGGTCAGACCGGAAACGGTTTTGATCAGCGTCGGAAGCGGCAATGCCTACGGGCATCCCCATCAAGAAACATTGGACAGGATCCGTTCTGTCGGTGCACAGATCTGGCGCACCGATGTTGACGGCACGATCTGCATCCATCCGTAAAGAAGGTGAAACGATGGCAAAAGAAGAAACAGGCGCAATGGATATCTTGAAAAAAGAACTGAAGCAGGATGTGTTCAGAAGACTCTATTTCTTCCATGGTGAGGAGCATTTTCTGCGCGATCACTATCTGCAGATGCTCCATGATAAGCTGCTCTCCGGCCCTGCGCAGGAGTTCAATTACCATCGTTTTACCCAGGAAAATATGGACTTACAGCAGCTTTCCGATGCGGTGGAAGCGCTTCCTATGATGGCGCCTTCTTCCATGGTGCAGGTCGATGACTGCGATTTGAGCAGACTGACGGAGGCAGACCGGGATAAACTGGTACAGATTTTGACAGATATTCCCGATTACTGCAGCGTTGTCTTTGTGTTTGATACTGTACCATTCAAGGTAGACGGTCGGCAGAAAAAACTGAAGGAGGCGGTGGATCGCGGATTTGCCGTGGAGTTTGGCTGTCAAAATCAGCGGGAGCTGAACAACTGGATTCGCCGCCGCTTCCGTGCCCACGGCAAGGATATCGATGACCGCCTTTGTGAGCATTTGACTTTTTTGACAGGCGGCACCATGACAGCTTTGGCAGGGGAAATCGAGAAGATCGCCGCGTTTTCCTCCGGCGATGTGATCACGCCGCAGGATGTTGCCACGGTGGTGATTCCCGTTCTCGATGCTCAGGTCTTTGATCTGACCGGTGCCATTGCGGACGGTGATTATGAAAAAGCGCTTCTGAAGCTGCGCACCCTTCTGCAGATGCAGGAAGAGCCCATACCGCTGCTTGCCTCCATCGGTGGTCAGCTGCGCAGACTGCTCTATGCCCGTGCCGCTATGAATGCAGGCAAGGGCGAGGCAGGTGTGACGGAGCTTTTGACCCTTCCCACGGGACGAAAACCTCATCCCTATGTGCTGCAGAAGACCATGACCTCAGCACGCAGACTGTCCGATGGCTTCTGCGCAAAGGCGATGGAACTGTGTCTGCAGGCAGATGTCAGCTTGAAGGGCGGATCTTCCGATGATGCGCGCACCCTGGAACTGCTGATTCTTGCCCTTGCACAGGAGGTGCGCCGTGGTTAAACTGAAGCAAGCCATCGTGGTGGAGGGCAAGTACGATAAAAATACCCTCAGCCAGCTGGTAGATACAGCGATCTTTACGACAGACGGCTTTGGCGGTATGAATGATAAGACCTTTCTCTCCTTCCTGCGCTCTGTGGCGCAGGCGAGGGGATTGATTGTTCTGACGGATTCCGACGGTGCAGGCTTTGTCATTCGCAACCGTCTGAAAAGTGCTTTGCCTAAGCAGGGCGTTCTCCATGCCTATATCCCGGATATTTACGGGAAGGAAAAGCGTAAGACTGCCCCCGGCAAGGAGGGCAAGCTTGGTGTGGAAGGCATGGACGGCGCTGTACTGCTGCAGGCTCTTGAGCAGGCGGGCGCCACCTTTGAAGATGGCAGTGCGCCTTCTCCCAAAGAGCCTTTAACAAAGCTGGATCTGTACGAGCTGGGACTCTCCGGGCACAGCGACAGCAAGGAAAAGCGGCTGCAGCTTCTGAAAAAATTGAACTTTCCGGAGCATATGAGCGCCAACGCGCTGTTGGAGGCTCTGAATATTCTCTATGGCAGAGAAGAATTTCTGTCGTATTATGAGGAAACACTATGATCGATCTATCCGTTAAAAATCTGGTAAAATCCTTTGATACCGAGCGCAATATCTTAGATGGACTCTCCTTCGATGTTCAGTCCGGTGAGCGTGTAGGTATCATGGGCGCCAACGGCGCGGGAAAAACCACGCTATTTAAAATACTGACCGGTGAACTGGGGTACGATACAGGAGAGGTCATTTTTGCTCCAGGGAAGAAGGTGGGGCTGATCTCTCAGATTCCCAATTACCCGGCAGATTTTACTGTGGAGCGTGTTTTGCGCACAGCTTTTGCCGAGCTTGACGGTATCCGCCGCAAGCTGGAGGATCTGGAGGGCCGCATGACGGCTTCCGCCCCTCAGACACTTTTGCAGCAGTATGACGAGCTGATCAACCGCTATACCGTAGGAGGCGGCTATGAGATCGATGTGGATCTGGAGAAGATCTGCAACGGTCTGAATATCGGCACTGCCATGCGCGGTCAGCTGTTCATCATGCTCTCCGGCGGCGAGAAGACCAGAGTCAATCTGGCAAGACTTCTGCTGGAAAAGACCGATATTCTGCTTTTGGACGAACCCACCAACCACTTGGATATGAAAAGCGTGGAGTGGCTGGAAGACTATGTTCTCAAATTTAAGGGTACTGTTCTGACCATTTCCCATGACCGTTATTTCCTTGATCGTGTGGTGCAGCGCATTGTGGAACTGCGCGACGGCAAGGCGGAGTTCTATTCCGGCAATTATTCCTTCTATGTGGAAGAAAAGCAGGCCCGCTATGAGCTGCAGCTGAAGCAGTATGAGCAGGAGCAGGCGAAGATCAAGCAGCTGAGCTACACGGTGGAGCGCATGAAGGGTTGGGGCATCAATAGCCGTACCCTCTACCGCCGCGCCATGTCCATCCAGCACCGCATTGACCGCATCGAGCAGACAGACCGCCCCACCAAGGAGCGGGAACTGCGGATGCGCTTTGAAGAAAAGAGCTTCTACGGTGATGAAGTGTTCACTATCCGCAACCTTTCCAAGTCCTTTGAAGACCGTCTGCTGTTTTCCGATGTGGAACTGGAAGTCAAAGGCGGTGAGCGCATTGCGCTGCTCGGTGACAACGGTACAGGCAAGTCTACGTTCCTCAAGATCCTTTTGGGAGAGGAGAGCGGCACTACCGGCAGGATTCGCTTTGGCCCCACGGTCAAATCCACCTATCTTCCTCAGATCATCCATTTTGAGCATCCTGAGCGGACGCTGTACGATACCATGCTCTATGAAAAGAACTGCACCCCGCAGACTGCCAGAGACCGTCTCGGCGCGTTCAATTTCCGTGGGGAGGATGTGTTCAAGACCGTCTCCGCCCTTTCCGGCGGTGAGCAGAGTCGTCTGCGGCTGTGCATGCTTATGGATGAGAAGATCAATCTTCTAATCTTGGACGAGCCTACCAACCATCTGGACATTGCATCCCGTGAGTGGATCGAGGCCGCTGTGGATGAGTATGAGGGCACGCTTTTGTTTGTGTCCCATGACCGTTATTTTGTAGACCGTTTTGCCACCAGAGTGTGGGAGCTGTCCGATGGCGGCATCCGTGATTTCAAGTGTCCCTATGCCAAATACCGTTCCATCAAGGAGCATGAGGCAGCACAGCATGTCAGCGTACCGGCTCAGAAAAAAGAAAAAAAGGAAAAGCCCAAGTCCAATAATAAAAACCTGGAAAAGAAGCTCCGTGCTTTGGAGCGCGACGTAGAAAAGCAGGAGGAAGCCGTGGCTGCCTTTGATCCTCTGATCGAAGCGGCCGCCGCGGACTATCAGGAGCTGACGCGGCTGCTGGAAGAAAAAGCCGCCGCCGAAGCGCAGCTGGAGAGTCTGATGGAGCAGTGGGAAGTACTGTCTCTGGAATTAGAGGGCGAAGGTTGACAATTTTCGATATCATGTTAAAATAATCAAAGATCAAGATAAAGGGGAAATTTCAAATGAGTTCTTGTTCCGGAAACTGCTCCTCCTGTGGTGAGAGCTGTTCCGATCGTAAGCAGGAGAGCCTGCTGGCACAGGCAAATGCTCACTCCAATGTAAAAAAAGTCATTGCCGTTATGTCCGGTAAGGGCGGCGTCGGTAAGAGCACCGTCACCACCATGCTGGCAGCTGCCATGGCGAAAATGGGCCATAAGACCGCAGTTCTTGATGCAGACATCACCGGCCCCTCCGTGCCCAAAGCATTCGGGCTGAAAGAGCAGATCGTAGGAAACGATGACGGCATGCAGCCTGCTGTGACAAAAGATGGCATCAAGGTCATGTCCATCAACCTGCTTCTGCCCAATGAATCCGACCCTGTCCTCTGGCGCGGCCCTGTGGTTGCAGGTGCTGTCAAGCAGTTCTGGACGGATGTTTGCTGGGGCGATGTGGACTATATGTTTGTGGATATGCCTCCCGGAACGGGCGATGTTGCCCTGACTGTGTTCCAGAGCCTTCCCATTGACGGCGTTGTGCTTGTGACCTCTCCGCAGGATCTGGTCTCTATGATCGTGGAAAAGGCAGTAAAGATGGCACAGATGATGCACGTACCGGTCTATGGCTTCGTGGAAAACTACAGCTACTTCAAGTGCCCCGATTGCGGCAAGGAGTATAAGATCTTCGGCGAGAGCAAGCTGGACGAAGTGGCGCTGACCCATTGCCTGCCTGTACTGGCAAGACTGCCCATCGATCCGGAAACGGCAAAACACTTCGACGAAGGCAATATGGAACATGTGAACTTAGAGCCTGTGGCAGCAGCTGCCACACTCATTTCAAGAGCATAAAGGAGATAAAATACTATGGCAAGAATTGAAAAGACTACCATCATCGGCGATGTTCTGGATATCGCCCCTCAGACTGCACCTTTGTTCATGGCCATCGGTATGCACTGCCTTGGCTGCCCCTCTTCCCGCGGTGAGACTGTGGAAGAAGCCTGCATGGTCCATGGTGTGGACTGCGATGCATTCCTCAAGCAGGTCAATTACTTCATCGAAGTGTCCGAGCAGAACGCAGCACAGGAAAACAATTAAGAAGAAGGCGGCTTCAGCCGCCTTCTTTCCGTAGGAGAGAAACATGAAAATACCCATTTCTCAAAGACTTCTTTGCTGTGCCGATCAGGTGGCGCAGGGTGCCCGAGTGGCAGATATCGGCTGCGATCACGGCTACCTTGGCATCTGGCTGCTGCAGGAGGGAAGAGCAAGCTATGTGGTTGCGTCCGATCTTCGTGAGCAGCCCTTGCAGAAAGCCGTGGAAAACAGCAGGCTCTTTGGTACATCGGATCGCATGGAGTTCCACGTGGCAGACGGTCTTGCCGCGGTAGATCCCGACAGCGTGGATACCATCATCTGCGCCGGCATGGGCGGTGACTGCATGGCACATATCTTAGAGCAGGCACCTTGGGTCAGAGATCCGCGATACACGCTGATTCTGCAGCCGCAGACCTCCGGCAACGACCTTCGCCGTTATCTTGGAGAGCGGGGATTTTCCATTGAAGCAGAGCGTCTTGTCCGTGACGGCGGCTTTTTGTATTTTACCATCCTTGCCCGTTTTGGTGGCGGTACTCCTTTGTCCCCGGGTGAGCAGTATTTGTCCAAACAGCTGCTGGAAAGTGGTTCTGAGCTTCTGCCGGAGTATTTTGACAGAGTGATCAATGCCCTCACCAAAACGGTGGAAGGCATCCGCCGCAGCAAAAAAGAGCACGAGAAGCTCTCGTATTTTGAAACAGCCCTTCAGGAGCTGCTGGAAATGAGGAAACAATATGACAGTCCGTGAAATTCTCAGCTATCTGCAGACCATCGCGCCTGCTTACATGAAATATGATTGGGACAATGTGGGGCTTCTGTGCGGCAGCGGCAGCAAGGAAGTCAAAAGGGTACTGGTGGCGCTGGATCCGTTCCCCGGTGTGTGCCAAGAGGCAGCGGACATGGGTGCGGATCTGATCGTGACCCACCATCCGCTGATCTTCCGTCCCTGCAAAAGCGTGACAGACGAAGATCCTATCGGCAGAAGCATCCTGCTCCTTGCTTCCAAGGGCATCAGCGCCGTCAATCTTCATACCAATCTGGACTGTGCCCCCGGTGGTGTCAACGATGTTCTGGCGCAGACGCTGGGGCTGCGTGATATCTCCATAGTCGATCCCATCGGGGAGGACTACGGTCTTCTGCGTAAGGGCACCGTGGAGGAGCAGCCCCTGAGTACCTTTATGGCTGCCGTCAAGGAAAAGCTGGGCGTTCCCGTCCTGCGCTATGTGGACGGCGGAAAACCTGTCCGCCATGTGGCGGTGGGAGGCGGCTCCTGCGGCGATGAATACGCAGCAGCGCTGGCGGCAGGCTGCGATACTCTCGTCACGGCAGACATCAAATATAACCAGTTCTGGGATGCCAAAGAACTGGGGCTCAATCTGATCGATGCAGGCCACTTCTATACGGAAAATCCCGTCTGCGCTGTTCTGGCAGATAAACTGAAAAAGCAGTTCCCAGAACTGGAAGTGATCCTCTCCCAAACCCACCGCGACTGCATGCAATTCTTCTGATAAAACGAACCTGCCCACACCACCTGCGGTGTGGGCAGGTTCGTTTTATGCGTGCTATCGCAATCATGCCCTTGTGCCCCTTTTTCAGGAGGCTGGGATGCATTCCGTAGGGGCAATCGCCCGGTTACTTTCTGCACTCGGGACGTCGTGGGCGCCGCCCCCACGGCTGTCATTGCGAGCGGCCAGCGGGAGCGTGGCAATCTCTTTTCGGCAGGCAGTTTTAGCTGGCAACATTTGGATTTTTTAATTATGTAGTTGCGTAAAGTGTGGGATGTATGATATGATAAACAATAATCCTTGCTTTTGGAGGAATATATGGTGAAAAAAGAAATGATCCTGGAAAATTTGCAGCAGGTTTGCGGCAGATTGTTTGGCTGCACTCTGGAAGAGGCAACGGAAAAGCAGGCATATAAAACGGTCTGTACCTACGTCCGTGAGAGTCTTGCGCAGAAGCGCCGTGATTTCCAGAAGGAGATTCGCGAGCAGGAGCGCAAGCAGGTCTACTATATGTCCATGGAGTTCCTTGTGGGCACCTCTTTGCGCAATAATCTTTATAATCTTGGCATCCTTGACGATGTGACCAAGGTGCTCAAGAAGCTTGGCTTCTCTGTGGAGCGCCTGTGCGCTCTGGAGCCGGATGCCGGTCTCGGCAATGGCGGCCTTGGCAGACTGGCTTCCTGCTATATGGACAGCCTGACCGGCTGTGAGTATCCTGCCACCGGCTTCTCCATCCGCTATGAGTTTGGCATTTTCCGCCAGAAGATCGTAGACGGCTGGCAGGTGGAATTCCCCGATGACTGGCTGGAAATGGGCGATGTATGGCTCAAGACCAGAGAGGACGATGCTGTGGAGATCCGCCTTGGCGGTGAGAGCCGTGAGTGGCTGGATAACGGCAAGTTCCGGGTTGCCCATGTGGGCTACCAGTCTGTTATGGCAGTGCCCCATGATCTTTATATTTCCGGCTACGGTACCGACAAGGTCAACAAGCTGACCCTGTGGAGCGCCGAGCAGCCCCATGGCTTTGATATGGCTGCCTTCTCCCGCGGTGACTATGTCCGTGCGCTGGAGCATGACACCATGGCACAGACCATCTCCAAGGTTCTGTACCCTGCCGACGATCATATCAGCGGCAAGCGTCTGCGTCTGCAGCAGCAGTATCTGCTGGTCTCTGCGTCCCTGCAGGCTATTCTGAAAGAGCACTTCAAACGCTACCGTACCTACCGCAATCTGGCGGATAAGGTCGCCATCCATATTAACGATACCCATCCTGCTCTGTGTGTGCCGGAGCTGATGCGTCTTCTCATGGACGAAAATGACTACGGCTGGGACGAGGCTTGGGAGATCACCTGCAAGACCCTGTCCTATACCAACCATACCGTCATGTCCGAGGCGCTGGAACGCTGGGATGTGGGACTGTTCCGGGAGCAGCTGCCGAGAATCTATGCCATTACGGCAGAGATCAACCGCCGTCTGATCAACGATCTGATGGAAGCCTATCCCGGTGACTGGGGCAAGCTCAACTATATGGCAGTCATCGGTGACAACCAGGTGCGTATGGCAAATCTGTGTCTTGCCTGCTGCCATACGGTCAATGGCGTCAGCCAGCTCCACAGCCAGATTCTCAAAGACGGTATTTTCCATGATTATTATGTGCTGGACAATGACCGCTTCACCAACGTGACCAACGGCATCGCTTATCGCCGTTGGCTGTGCCAGTCCAATCCCGGACTGACAGCCTTCCTGCGCAAGCTCATTGGCGACGGTTTCCTGCGTGATGCAAGAGAACTGGAAAAGCTTTTGGCTTACCGTGATGACGCTGCCGTGCTGGAAACTCTGCAGAAGATCAAGCGCGAAAATAAAGAGCGCCTTGCCAAGTATATTGCCGAAAAGAACGGCGTCCATGTCAGTCCCGACAGCGTGTTTGATATCCAGATCAAGCGTCTGCACGAGTACAAGCGTCAGCTGCTCAATGTGCTGCACATTCTGCATCTTTACAATACCATCAAGGATTCTCCCAATGCGCCCTTTACGCCCCGTACCTTTATTTTTGGTGCCAAGGCATCGGCAGGCTATATCCGTGCCAAGCAGATCATCAGTCTGATCGTGGCAGTTTCCAATCTGGTCAACTCCGATCCACAGGTGCGCAGCAAGCTGAAGGTGGTCTTCCTGGAGGACTACAAGGTCTCCCGTGCTGAGATCATCATCCCTGCGGCAGATATCTCCGAACAGATCTCCATTGCCGGCAAGGAAGCCTCCGGCACCGGCAATATGAAGCTGATGATCAACGGTGCTGTGACTCTCGGTACTCTTGATGGCGCCAATGTGGAGATCCACCAGCAGGTGGGCGATGAGAATATGTTCCTCTTCGGCATGAAGGCTCACGAGGTGGAAGCGCTCTGGCAGCGCGGCTACGATCCCAGAGAGTTCCTGACCCCCGAGCTGGAGCGTGTTCTGCAGATGCTGACCTCCGGTGTTCTCGGTCAGCGCTACGATGACATTGTGGCAAGCCTTCTGACCAACCGCTTTGGCACGGCAGACGGCTTCATGACCGTGGCGGATTTTGCCGACTATGCAAGAGCGCAGCGTGATATTTCCGCTGCCTATCTTGATCGCTCTGCCTTTACCGCCATGTCCTTGACCAACATTGCCAAGGCAGGAATCTTCTCTGCCGACCGTGCAGTGGAGGAATACGCCGAAAGAATTTGGAAGTTGTAATATGGCACTGAGAATTTTATATAACAGCCTGGATCCTGCCTACAAATCGCCCTTTGGCACTTTGACTCCCGGACAGAGCTGCACCATGACTCTCGCCATTCCGTGTTCCTGTCTGACCACGGAAGTTGCTCTTGTGCTGCAGTGGGAAAACGGCAGCTTCTTCCGGGAAGAAGCCTTCACCCTTGATCGTGTGGAAGAGCCCTATGAGTATTACACAGCAACATTCTCCTTTGATGAGCCGGGGCTGTTCTTCTACTATTTCCGTATCTGTACCCAGAATGAGCGTTTCCGCCTGTTCCGTCAGGGCACGGATACCAACATGGAGGCGGGAGATCTCTGGCAGCTCAGCTGCGTGACAGATTCCCTGCCTGTGCCGGAGGAGTTTCAGGGAAGAGTGTTCTATCAGATCTTCCCGGATCGCTTCCACCGTGCAGGTACTTGTGACTGCAGCGAAAAGCTCACGCCCTATTGGGTGCATGAAGATCTGACCGAGATGCCGGTCTACCTCCCCGATGAAAACGGTGAGGTGCTCAACAATGACTTTTACGGCGGCAATCTCAACGGTATCCGGGAAAAACTGCCGTATCTGCACGAGCTTGGTGTGAGAGCAATCTATCTCAATCCTATTTTCAAGGCTTTTTCCACCCATCGCTATGACACGGCGGATTACAGCCGGATCGATCCAATGCTTGGCACAGATGAAGATTTTGCCGCTTTGTGCGAAGCGGCCCACAAGCTGGATATGAAGATCATCTTGGACGGTGTGTTCTCTCATACTGGCTCTCAGAGCGTGTATTTTCAGCATGCCATCTCCGATGAGAGATCTTTGTACCGCAAGTGGTATCAGTTCAAAAACTATCCCACGGACTATGTGAGCTGGTGGGGCTTCAAGACGCTGCCCACCATCGACAAGTCCTCGGAATCATTTATGGACTATATCTTCGGCTCTGATGACAGCGTCATTGCCAAATGGCTTCGCCTTGGAGCAGATGGTTTGCGTCTGGATGTGGTGGACGAACTGCCCGACGATTTCCTGATGAAGCTGCGCCTGCGTCTGCGGGAGCTGAATCCAAAGGCTTTCCTCATCGGTGAGGTCTGGGAGGATGCATCCAACAAGGTCGCCTACGGTGTCCGCCGCCGCTATTTCACCCATGGTCAGCTGGATAGTGTTATGAACTATCCCTGGCGCACGGCGATCTTGAGATTCTGTCGCGGCGAGGATGATGGCAACGGCTTGAGATGGGCGATCATGAACTTGGCGGAGAATTATCCTGCCGCCGTGCTCAATTCCAACCTGAATTTGCTGTCTTCTCACGATGTGCCCAGAGCCATCACGGATCTGATCGACCCTGTTAACGGCGAGCGTGAAGAGCTGGCAGCCAGAGTCATGACCGAAGAGCAGCTGAAGCTTGGAAAAGAGCGTTTTAAGCTGGCATCCTTCCTGCAGTTCACTCTGCCGGGCTGCCCCTGTGTGTACTACGGCGATGAAGCCGGTATGACCGGCTACAGAGATCCCTTTAACCGCCGGTATTATATCTGGGGGGAAGAGGATGAACAGCTGCAGGCCCATATTCGTGAGCTTGCCCATATGAAGCAGAATGATATTCTGCGCTTTGGAACTGTGGAGGTTCTGGAAGCTGGCGAGGGCAAGATCACCTACCGCCGTACTTACGGTGGAAAGTCCCTTGTCTGCGCCTGCGATGCGGAAAAACTCACATTCTCTATTACTTGAAAAAAGAGAGCGAAAGCTCTCTTTTTTTGGTTATGCTAATGGGGAGGTGAAAGCAATGAAACAACGAGCGCTGCAATTAAAAGAGGAAACCATCCGGCACAGACGGTATATCCACGAATGTGCCGAAGTGGGACTGAAGCTTCCCAAAACCATGGCATATATCAAAGAAGAACTCAAAATATGCGGTATTGAGCCCAAACTGTGCGGCAATGGCATTTGCGCCGAGATCGGCAGGGGAGAGCCGGTACTGCTGCTGCGTGCCGATGCCGATGCTCTGCCCAACGGACACACCTGCGGTCACGATTGTCACGCAGCCATGCTTCTGACGGCAGCAAAGCTTTTAAAGGAAGACGAGCAAAAACTGCATGGCACCGTGCGGCTCATGTTCCAACCGGCGGAAGAAACGCTGGAAGGGGCAAAAAATATGATCGATCATGGCATCCTTGCGCCCACGCCGCAGGCAGCTCTTGCCTTCCATACGGCAGCCGGAAAGCTGCGTCCCGGTATGGCGCTGTATGGCAGCGGCATTATGATGCGCTCTGCTGATTGTGTTACGATCACCTTTCGCGGCAAAGGCGGTCACGGTGCTTACGCGGATCGAACCTGTGATCCGATCAAAATGGCGGTGGAGGCATACCAAGCTTTGCCGGAGTTTAGTTTTGGCGTCTTCCATGCCGGAGAAACGGGGAATGTGATCCCGGATACTGCGGTGCTCAAGGGCTCTGTGCGCACAGAGCGGGGCAGAGAAAAAATGCTGGATAAGCTGGAACGTGTGGTACACCAAGCAGCCAAACGTTACGGTGGCAGTGTTGAGATCAACCACACAGCAGGTGCGCCTGCTCTGGAGTGCGATCAAAAGCTGACAGTATTCTTTGCCGGATGCTTAAAGGAACTGAACTTGATCGTGAAGGACGGTGTCAGAGCAAAAGCGTCTGAGGATTTTGCCTATATTGCCCGGGAAATTCCGTCTGCTTATTTCTATCTGACCTGCGGCTTTTCCGATGGCAGAGGGGCTCATCTTGCCCATGATCCTCTGGTGCAGATCGATGAGGATGTTTTGCCGATCGGCGCAGCGGCCTATGCCCATTGTGCCCAGCGGTATCTAAAAAAATAAGAGGTGCTTTTGCACCTCTTATTTTTGCGTATCCAGATATGCGGCTCTGCCTGTTGTGTAGAGGTTGTTGCCCTCTGCGTCGATGATGACGATCACAGGGAAATCCTCCACTTCCAGTCTGCGGATGGCCTCTGCGCCAAGATCCTCGTATGCAATGACCTCGGACTTTTTGATGCACTTGCTCAGCAGCGCACCACAGCCGCCAATGGCGCCGAAGTAAACAGCGCCGTGCTCCTTCATGGCTGCAATGACCTCATCGCTGCGCTTGCCCTTGCCGATCATGCCGGTCTGACCAAGCTTGATCATGGTGGGGCTGTAGGCATCCATGCGATAGGAAGTGGTAGGGCCTGCGGAGCCGATGGCTTGTCCCGGCTTGGCAGGGGTGGGGCCGACAAAGTAGATCATGGCGTCTTTGACGTCCATGGGCAGTTCCTTGCCTTGATCCGCCAATTCGCACAGACGCTTATGGGCGGCGTCACGGGCGGTGTAGATCACGCCGGAGATCAGACAGCTGTCGCCTGCCTTCAGTTTCCGGGCTTCTTCTCTTGTCATAGGTGCTTTGATGGAGATAGGCATTTACAGCACCTCCTTCTGATGTCTTGTCACATGGCAGTTGATGTTGACTGCAATGGGCAGCCCTGCAATGTGGGTGGGGCAGACTTCAATGTTTACCGCAAGGGCAGTAGTTCTGCCGCCGAAACCCTGAGGGCCGATGCCAAGGGCGTTGATCTTTTCCAGCATTTCTTTTTCCAGTTCTGCATAGAAGGGAATGGGGCTTTCCGAATCCGCGGCGCGCAGGAGCGCCTGCTTTGCCATCAGAGCCGCCTTGTCGAAGGTGCCGCCAATGCCCACGCCTACCACCACAGGGGGACAGGGATTGGGACCTGCGTCTTCCACGACCTTGAGAATGAAGTCCTTCACGCCCTGCAGCCCGTCCGAAGGCTTGAGCATCTTGATCTGGCTCATGTTTTCACTACCAAAGCCCTTGGGTGCGACTGTGATCTCCACCTTGTCGCCGGGCACCAGATCGTAATAGATCATAGCGGGGGTGTTGTCACCGGTGTTGACTCTGTCCAGAGGATCACGCACCACGGATTTTCTCAGATAGCCTTCTCCGTAGCCCTGACGCACGCCTTCATGAATGGCCTGCGTCAAATCGCCGTTGATATGGACTTCCTGCCCGACTTTCACAAACACACAGGCCATGCCGGTGTCCTGACAGATGGGCGCGTTCTGCTGATCTGCGATCTCATAGTTTTCTTTGATCCGATCCAGAATCTCCTGTGCCTGGGGCCAGGTCTCTTTGCTGCGGCAGGTTTCAATGCAGTTTTTTACATCTTGAGGCAGATGGCAGTTGGCTTCGATACACAGCCGTTTGACCACTTCGGTGATCTTTTCGGCGGAAAGTTCACGCATATGAGATACCTCCTGAGTATTTGCTTTCATTATATCGCAGCTTTCCTCGTGTTGCAATAAGAAAAGGACTGCAAAGCAGTCCTGAAAAAGTCAAGCAAAAAATGCACCAATTTTTTATGCGTTATTTTGTGCATTTTAGAGCATGACGAATAGGCCACCAGCCCGGGCCGTCTGGTAGCCTTTCCACTTTATCCCCCAATTTTTGCACAATTATATATTAAATGTGGACAACTGGCGCGGAAACACCCGCCGTTTCTGCCCATTCGGCCAGCGCTGTGTTTGCGCAGACGCCGCCTAAAATCCCTCTCGGGTAGTTGTTCATCCAGTTTTCGATTTCTTTTACCTGTTTGGCGGTCACTTCTGCCAGGTTGGTCCCCTTCGGAAGCCACCGGCGGATAAGGATGTTTGCGTTCTCGTTGCTGCCTCGCTCAAAGGCGCTGTACGGATGACAGTAATATACGTGTGTCCGCTTCTGCTTTGTCAGGCACGACCGCTCTATGCCCTCGCAGTCCGCGAACTCGCTACCGTTGTCCACAGTTATCGTGTGGAAGATGCTGCGGAACAGCCGGGACCCCAGTTTTCTTTCCAGCCGGTCCAGCGCTTTGACCGTGCTCGCCATGGTGCCATCCGGCATCTTTATGATGACCTCCCGCCGGAACTTCCGCTCCGTCAGAACTAACAGCCTGTGCAAATCTCCCTTGCAGCTCTCCACCGTGTCCATCTCCCAGTCACCGAAGAACTCCCGCTGCGCGATCTCCTGCGGGCGGTCCTCAATGCTGTCGCCCTTGGGCAGCCGGGCGGCGCGCACCTTCCGATACGCTTTGTTCTTCTTGGCCTTCCGGGGCAAGTTCTTATTTGTGATGCCCAGGAAAACGCCCTTTGTGATGTAGGAGTACAGCGTCCACTTGGAGATCGTCACGGAGAAGGTCAGCCCCTCCTCCTTGATCTTATACAGAACCGCCTCCGGGGAATACTTCTCGTTTACGATCTTGTCCTCGATGTACGCGGCCAGCGCGTAGTCGCTGCCCAGTTTCAGGGCCGGACCCTTTGCCGCGAGGTTAGCCTGGTATTTGTTCTCGGCCACATCCGGGCAATACACTTCTCTGTCGATCAGGTCCGTTGTGCGCTGGATAGCCGCGCCCCGCTTCAACTCCCGGTAGATGGTGGTGCTGTGTACGTGTAGGGCAGCCGCAATTTCCTTGGGCTTCTTTCCCTCTTTCAGCATCTTCTCAATTTTCAATCGGTCTTTCCACTTGAGATGGGAAAAGCGCCGTCCTTTTTCGCTGCTCATGGTTGGTATCCTCCTTTTGTGTGGGGATAATAACCCATAAAAACGCAGAATGTCAAGCGCTCAAAGCCCCAAAACCAGAAATGACGTAGGCTTGTAAAGCCTACGTCATAATTATTTTTCGTCGGGTTCCATCAGCCAGTCCGCCGTGACGCCCAGCACCTCCGCGAGGGCGCGCAGCTCATAGTCCTGCACCATGCGGCTGCCATTTTCTATCCGGCTGATCGCGTCCTGTTCCAGGATGACGCCGGTGGTCTGCACCTTTGCTGCCAAGTCCGCCTGTGTCAGGCGTTTCTTTGTTCTCATTTGGCGGACCCGCTCACCCGACACATTCCGGCGTCCGTCGAGATCGTATATCTTCACGTGTGTTCGCTCCTCGCATGGGGTATTTCCATAATTTATTTGACTTTACCATAAAATCTGATATTCTTATGGTAATATCCCATAATTGCGCAGAAAAGCACGAAAGGCGGCGAGCGAATGGGTCTGTTCTCTTTCTTCAAACCATCTGCAATGGGTAACGTGGGAGGCCTTGGCAGCGTACCGCATACCGCCGACCTGTTATATCCCGCTCCGCTTGTGCGTTTCGAGGAGCTTGCGGACGGCGGGCATAGCGACCCCCGTGCGCTGTATTATGCCATCCGCTACATAAGCCCGCACGGGAAGCGTCCTTTTTCTACCGATGCCTTGAGCGGCCTTGACTTTGGCCGAAACTCTGACGCCCTTCGTCTCCTCGTCCGCCTCGGATATATACGCGAGATAAGCGCGGCCCGCTCCCTTGCGGAGCTTTACTCCAAGGATGAGCTGCAAGCCTTCCTACGTGAGCGCGGCCTGCCCGTCAAAGGGAACAAGGCCCAGCTTTCCGAAAGGCTTCATAAAAGCGGCTTCTGCCCCACAGAAAAGAAACGCCGTCGAAAACAGTATGAGCTTACCGACGCCGGGCGAGCACTGATAGAGGAGCACGACGCGGATAAAAGCGACATCATCCTCGACGCCACCCTTGCCATAAAGCAATCGGACTACTCCGGCGCGATCTCCGCATACCGTGACTATGACAGCCGGTGGGGCTTCGTTCACACCTCCGGGAAAAACCACACAATTTTTGCCCACTACGACGTGCCATTCAGCCGCTTCGACTTCTTGGCTCACTACTCTATGCGGGAACTGCAAAACTCCTCTGATTTCCGGGATGCACTACGGGCGTGCCTGATTGCCGGGCTTATGCGCGGCGAACAGGAAAGCGTGGAACTGGCCCACTGTTTCCGCGAAGTGTGCCACGAACAAATTGTGTGCCCGAATATCACGCACTACTTCTCCATGG
Organism: Oscillospiraceae bacterium; assembly: GCA_017938625.1. GTDB lineage: Bacteria > Bacillota > Clostridia > Oscillospirales > Oscillospiraceae > Avoscillospira. The sequence goes on from JAGBBD010000029.1 coordinate 41,812, forward strand.
ATGACTTCGACTATGGCACCGCCGCCGCAATACGTGCCTCCATGGAACGAAACGCCGCAGCGGATAGCCGGTGTGTGTTGGAATACTATATTTCCCGCATTCTCTACATGAGCAGGCGGGCCTAAAACACAAAAAATCCCCCGGCAAGGTCCGTCACTTGGACCCGCCGGGGGATTTTGCATTAGAAATACTGTTTAATCTGGTTTGCAGCCTCTTTGAACTTATCGAAGCCGAACATGGCCGCGTAGGCCACGGCAAAGCCGACCACTACGGCAGCGGCCACATAGTACCACAGGACTGCGATGCCCATGTATGCAGCCCACGCGAAGAAAGCAACCAGCGTCAGCACCATGGCGACGATGATTGCCAGCAGGTTCGTGGGCAGCTTGTCCCAGGTGGCCTTCTTCAACACCTGCACAATGATGTTGGTCAGCACGGTCAGCGCGCCAACAATGGCGATCAGGGTGGAAATGATAAGCGCAATTTCCATATCGTTCTCCTTCTCTTACTTGGCAGGGATTTTCAAAACCTGCCCGATCTTGATGATGGTGGATTTCATGCCGTTTACCTGCATGATCTCCTTGTACCTGCTCCCGTTCCCGAGATAGGTATTTGCCAGCGCCCAAAGGCTGTCGCCACGGACAACGGTGTGCGTGCGGTAGCCGTTGGCGTTGGAGCTGCTGCCGCCGATGTCAGCGGCGTCTACCCAGCCGTACACGGTACTTCCGCCGCCGGTCTGGCGCACCAGGTGATAGGGATGCTTCGCGCCCTTTGCGATGGCCGTCACCTTGGCCTTGCCCGGCTTGCAGGCGGGGCCTGCGGAGGCGTTGGCGCTGGCGTAGTGCTTTGCGCCGGTGAACTCCACGATGTCGCCCACCTGGTAAGTCAAGCCGGTTGAGGCCGCAGGCTTCTCCGCTGCGCCGTCATAGGTGACATAGGGCAGCTTGCCGTGCTTGGTCCACTTCCGGGCGTTGTACCCGTCCTTGGTGCCGATGTTCTTAACTGCGGTGATCTGCACCTTGTTATCCCATGCGGGAGTACATTCCACAGCCAGTCCGTCGCCGATGTAGATGCCGATGTGACCAGAGCACCACAGCGCTTCGCCGATCTCCATACTGTCCCAGCCGGTCGCAGACACGCCGGAACACTTGGCGATCATGCTGTCCGCTCCGATGTCCGGCACGCCGTTGGTGCCGTACTTGGCCCCGCCGTAGGTTTTGGAGCTGTCGCCGTCCCATCCCCACAGAATAGCCTTGATAAGGCACACACAATCAAAGCCGAAATAGCCCTGGCCGATCAGCTTGCGGAAGGCCGCCTGCTTCTTCGCGGTGTACCACTCGGGATACTGCTTCGACTTCCCGGCGATCAGCGCCTCGCTGATAGGAGCGCCGAATACGCCCCACATATACACAGTGTTGTGGTTCTTGGCGATGTCAACCGCCTTCGCCACAAGTTCCTTTGCGGTCATCTTGGTTCCTCCGTTTCCGCTGTTCGTGCCGGTGACGGATTTCCCGCCGCCGTACTTGTTGAAATACTGCTGGCCGTAACCCGCCCGCTTCGCCTTCACGGCGCTGCCCTGGTCGGCAGGCCGCTCGAACTGGGTGAGCACGATGTCGGATGCTTCCTGCACGCTGGCGGTAGTCGTCAGCACGGCCAGCACCTTCTTGTAGTTCTCCCGCAGCTCCTTCACAAGGAAGTCGAGCTGCATTTCCAGGTCTCCGATGCTCTTGCGGCAGCTCATGGCATAGTCCAGCAGCTCCGCTTTTCGTGAGCAGAAGGTCCACTGTGCCAGGCCGTAACCCGCGCTGTCATAGGCGAAGGCTTGATACTTCCCGTTGTCCACCGCTGCCGTGTACGTGGCGTCAGTGTACCCCAGCTTCTTCTCGTAGCTGTTCTGCAAATTGGTGGGTATCAGGCCGCTCTCCGCGTAGAGGTTGCCCATCAGGCCCGCTACGCCGTGGTCGGTCAGCCCCGCCGCCTTGAGATGGTTCCAGGTTTTTTCCTCGTTGGTTTTGCCCGTCAGGGCCATAGCTCGTCCCTCCTTACAGGCCGTCGGTGGCCGGTTGCGTCGGGTCCTCCGCCGGTTTGGTGGGGTCGCGCTTATCCGGCCACAAATTGTTTTTGCTCAAGTTTTCAATGGCGGATTTGATGGCGTATGCCAGCACCACGCCGACGATCTCCGTGACCGCTGCCGTAGACAGAGCCTCGGCGATCTGCACCTTATCCAGTGCTGCGAGAATGTAGCTGCACCATACCCAGGCAAAGCCGTTGCCCAGGCAAATCCATACCACCCGTTTCATGGTTTCGGATTTCTTCTTTTCCTCAACGCCGTCATTGGCCCGGAGGGTGCGTACCCTCTTTCGCAGGCGCTTGATGGTGCTGCGGCACAGGAAAAGACTAACTCCCGCTCCAATGAAAAAGGCGGCCACGATCATCAAAACGACTTTCATGGCCCGCCTCCTTACATTCCGAACTGGTTGAACACAAAGCCGATGATGATACCGGCGACAGCGGTAGCGATGTAGCCCACGACTTTGCGCCACATCTCACCGTCCCGGCCTTCCAGCGTTTCAAGGCGCTTGCCCTGCTTCTCCTGCTCTTTGACCATGCTCTCTACACTGGTTGCCAGCTTGCCGACCGAGTTGGTCAGTTGGCCCAGCTCCCGCACGTTCTCCTCAAGCAGCTCGATACGCTTATCCTGGCGTCGGTTTTCTTCTTCCAGTCTGCGGCGGAACTCCTCATGCTCCGCCCGTGTGATAGGAGTGTCCATTGTGACACCCTCCTTCCCCGAGTGATGGCGATACGGGCAGAGGCCGGACGGTGTTCCGCCCGGCCTCTCCGTTTACGCTTCTTCCCCCGGCAGATCATCCGGCCATTCATCGTGACCGATCAGGGCGGTGTACCGGGCCTGCACCCGCTCGATGTCCTCCGCCAATGCCAGGGTGTCGTGCTGTTCGAGGAGCTTCTGCTGTTCCACCACGATCTTTGCCAGATCGCCGCAGATGCCGCATAGCTCCTCGATGATTTGCAGGTTACTCACTGATCTCGCCGCCGGGGTATTCCTCGCCGGTGATCTCCATGTACAGCTCGGCGCTGATCTTGCCCTCCGCCACGCGGTCGGCAAGCTCCGCCTTGACGCCTTCCTTACGGGAGGCAGGCACCTCGTCCCAGGTTCTCGTACCGGCTACCAGTCTGTTTGCCCAAATTACGTTCATCAGTTTTTCCTCCTTGTTATCCGTTGGTGGCGCTGTCCAGCTCGCACAGGGCTTCCTCTACGGCTGCCAGCCTTTCCTCCGAAGCGTTGTCCATCTCGCACAGAGCTTCCTCCATGGCGATGATCGCCGCGCCGGTGGTTTCCTCGTTCTCGATGATGCGGGCGCGGTTGCGGAACACATACTCGGGTGCTTCCGCTTCCTGCACCAGGGCCTCGGGTGCATCAGGGATGGCGCTACCGCCGGGCAGGTTGTAGACCTCGCCGCCCACGGCGATGCCCTCCGCCTGCTCCTGGGGTGCTTCCACAAAGATGCCGCCCTGGTTTCGCTTCACATAGCGGGGCTGCTCGCACAGAGCCAGCAGCTCGCCGTTGCTCAAGATTGCATACATGGGTCGTTACCTCCTCACTTTGATGTGCAGCGCGTCCGCGAGCTTTTGCAGCTCCGGCACCTCCGCCGCGAAAAAGTCCTCATTGAACAGAATGACCTCCACATCCTGCCGCAGGAAATGTGCCCACTCCCGTTCCAGCAGCTCGATCTCCTGGTCGGTGAAGCGCTGCACTCTGCCGTTTTCGCCTTTGCGCACTCTCTGGCTGTACGCGATGGCCCAGGTCAGCTTGCCGCGTTCCAGACCCATCCCGTCATCATTCCGGGCGAAATGCTTCTTGGCGTTCTCACTGGTGGCAAAGCACACAGGCTTGCCCTCCTTGGTGATGATGAACTGGCCTGCGGTTTTCAGCTCCGTCCCGTAGGGGATGTTCAGCGTCTCGCCGCAGGCGGCCAGCTCCTTAAATCTGTTATGGGTGACGTAAATCATGCGCACATTTCCTCCTCAATGACGGCACCGTGCCGCCGGTATATCCAGCCGCACCCTGTTCGTGAGGCCTTCATCGTACACGGGAACGGCAGACGCCGTCCCGCCAGCTCCGCCGCGAACATCTGCGTAAACCGCTCGTCCAGCGCCCGGAGCGTGTCGTAGCTGTTGCACCGCTTCGCGTGTGCCCGCCACGACTGGTAGGATTGAAATACATCCTCCGGGTCCAGCCGCCCCTCGTCCATCCAGCGACGAAAAATATCCATCTTCCGCCGCATAGACCGGATGCTTTTCCGGGACAGCTTCATCACGACCTTGCCGTTCTCCATCAGCCGCACCCGCATTTTCAGGAAGGTAAAGCTGTGGTGGCGAAACGGTGTGATGATGTTTTTCTTGTCGCTCATGGCGATGCCCAGCTCCTTCGCCAGCCGGTACAGGTTCCGCCGGATGTCCTCAAGCTCCTCTAAAGAATTGCTGATAACGTATCCGTCGTCCATGTACCGCCCGTATCCATGGATGCCTCTGACATCCTTCACGTAGTGGTCGATGGGGCTTGCATAGTCCAAAGCGATGATCTGCGACACTTCACTGCCCAGGCCCACGCCTCGGGCCACGTCCTTGTCGGCTGTTTTCATTCTCCGAAAATCGTCTACAAAGTCGCAAAGCAGGTTATACAGCCGGTCATCCACGATCTTCTCCCGTGCCCGCCGCTTGATCTCGTCATGTGGCAGGCTGCCAAAATAGCCCTTGAAGTCGAATTGATAGATGCCGCCCTCGGTGCCGTACTTCCGGTAGTGGTCCCGCAGGTGCTTCCGCAGACGCCCCAGCATAAAGTCCATGCCCTTGTCTTTCAGGCTCGCCGCGTTGTCATAGATGAAGCTCCGGGAATACACGCCGGTCAGCAGATTGGCACACAAGCATTTCTGTATCGCCCGCTCCTGGATGGGCAGCGCGTCGATATTCCGCAGTTTCCCGTGCTCCACTGTGGAAAAGCTGTGAAATCCGTGGAATACTCGCGTCCCGTTATACAGGCTGTCGTAGGTTCGTTGGGTCTCGCCCAACAGGTTCGTCTCAAAATTGATCGTCGAGGTTTTCCATCTCGCACCGTTGCAGCAGGCCTTACCCGCCGCGCACAGGTTCTTGAAAGACATGACCTCCTCGAAGCGCGCGCCACCGGCTTCCCGCGCCTTCTGCAATCTGCGCGCCTTCCGCCGTTGGTATCTGGCTTCGTGCCTTTCCTGGCTATTCAATCATGGTGCCTCCAATGCAGTATCCCACCCGTACAGCGTTCGGCCCGACAGGTGGTTTGCGGGCTGCATAAGTTCCCGCACCTGATCTGTCTGCCGCAACGGTTTTCTGATAGCTGCATAACGGCTGCTCATGTAACTGGGGCACTCCCGTCAAAATCCCCAGCCATGCAAGAAGCGTCCGGGCTTCCGTATCGGGTGGCTATTTTAGGAATGAAGCCCGCATACACGGGCCAGTCTCCAAGGGTCAAGTTCTCCTTTAAGGGGTGGGGCGCGGCTTCACATTTCGTTACTTGTCTGGCCCCAGTGTGTTCTTAAATCCCGGCGCGAAGCCATTCGAATTGTAGGCGTTGTTGTTGTTCGCACTGCCGTCCGTGTTCACATTGCAGAAGTTGTTCGTGTTGGTCGCATTCACGGAGCGGAGCCACCAGTTGCAGGCGTGGCCGTCAGAACTTGCCCTAATGAAATTACTGTGTTTTGCCCTGCCGGGCCTTCTGGTATCCCGCCCAGCGGCGCTTGTCGCTGTCCAGGATGCCCCGCAGGCGGGACAGGGCCGTATTTGCCAGCGTCGTCCAGGTCTGGAACGTCCGCTCATACTCCTCCTTGTTCTTGAAGAAGTTGTTTCCGTCGTCCACCAGCTCATAGCAAAAGGTGATCTCACCCAGTAGCGCGTCCGCGTTGGCCGCCGCGATCATCAGATATCGGCGGCGCAGATCGTACTCCTGCGCGCTCATGTCCTTGTGTACGTAGATGCCGTTCCCTTTGAGCGAGTTTGTGTAGATTTCACCCGCCATTTCCAGCAGCTTGTTCGTCGTCACATAACGGTAGCTCGCCGGGAACTTTCGCACGATACGCACCGTGGCCTTCCGCAGCTCCCGCGCATCCGCCACAAACTGCGCTACGGCGTCCTTCCTGCGGGATTTATATACTGCCATGTTGGTTTCTCCCTTCTGTCATGCAGCCCGTCGCCCGGACGGGGCCACAAAAGCGGTCCCGCCCGGGGTGGTGCTGGTTGCTGTTTTGATACCTGGTTGCAGGCGTTTCGCCGCAGGGACTTGCGTCCCCGCAGCTTCACTTACGATGCCGGATTTAAGATTAGGCCACCTTAAAGCCCGGCGCGAAGCCAGCCGAATGGTAGGCGCTGCGGTAGCTCGCACCGCCGTCCGTGCTCACACGGCAGAAGTAGTCCGTGCCGGTCGCACGCACGGAGCGGAGCCACCAGTAGCAGGCGGTCGTAGTCGCGTTGTGCTTATACTTGACCTTGCTGTTACCGTTCTTGTAGTAATCATACTGCTTCTGGTAATTCTGCTCGGCACTGTTGGCGTAGCTTCTGGTGCCCTGTACCTCGAACTCGGACAGCAGCCAAATCTTGTCGGATGTGGTGGTCACGTAGCTGGCGGTGTTGGAGCCGCCGCCGGTGTTGTCGCTGTACTTGGTGCAGGCCGCGATCACGTTCTGCCATGCGGTAGGCATAGCAGCCAGGAAGGCGGGGCAGATGGTCTTGCGCATATAGCTGCCGTTCCAGCCGCCGGAGTTGCTGTTGCTGGTGTTCATACGGAAGCCTGCGGAGCTGCCAGTGTTGCCGTAGTTGCCGTCCACGAAAGCGATGTCCACGCCCGCGCTGGTCTTGCCGAACTGGAAGTGGATGCTGTTGCCGCCCTCCACGCTGCTGTTGTGGTTAAAGCCCAGGATGAAGGCGTAGTAGGTGCCGCTCAAAGACAGCGCGCCCACGGTGCCGGACAGGGCAATTCCCATCTTGTCGCCCACAGACCAGTAGTTTGCCGCCTGGCCGGACTGTGCTGCCGCCTGAATGGTGGCAGGAGTGTTGTCCGCAAGGGACGAGCTGGGCACGCTGACACTGACAGCGATGGTCTTGTTTGCGGGCGCGGTGTGGTTGGTGCCAGCCGCCACCTTCACGGTGATGGTGGCGTCACCGGCGGCCAGGCCAGTGATGACCACGTTGTTGCCGCTCACTTCCGCCTTTGCCACACTGGTGTTGCTGGACGTTGCGCTGATCGCGCCGTCGCCCGCGCGGGTTACCGCCACGGTCTCCGACAGAGTGGAGATGTCCAGGCTCACACTGGTCTTGCCCAGGGTCAGACTACCGGCGGCCTTGCCGATGGACCAGCTCACAGTCTTGGCCGTGGTGGTGCCGTCGTTCCACTGATAGTTCGCCTTGGGGGTAAAGGTGGCGTTGTAGCTACCGGCATTGGTGCCGGAGGTAGTTCCGCCGATGGTCAGCTTATTGCTGTCATAGTTGCTCCACTGGGGAGACTGGGCGCTGCCGGAATAGGTCAGGCTCCCGCTCTGCGCAGGGGTAGCCAGACTGGCCTTGCCGATGGTCCAGGTCACGCTCTTGGCCGTGGTGGTGCCGTCGGCCCACTCATAGCCACTCTTGGGTGTGAAGGTGGCGGTATAGCTACCGGCATTGGTGCCGGAGGTAGTTCCGCCGATGGTCAGTCGCTCCTCGTCATAGCCGTTCCACTGGGGAGACTGGGCGCTGCCCGTGTACGTCAGGCTCCCGCTCTGCGTGGGCACACTGTTGATGACGCTGTTGATCTTGGTAATGGCGTCCAAAGCGTCGTTGGCCGCCTGCTGGGCGTTCTGTGCTGCCGTGGCCGCGTCCTCCGCTGCCTGCTTGGCGGCGGCTGCGTTTTCCTCTGCGGCAGTGGCCGCGTCGGTGGCAGTCTTAACAGAGCCTTCCAGGCTGTTCGCCTTTTCCAGGGCCTCGTTGGCCTTGCCGTTGGCGTCGCCTGCGGTGCTCTCGGCATCAGCGGCCTTCTGCATCGCTGCGTTTGCCGTGTTGCCTGCGCTGTTTGCAGCGTTCAGAGCGGCGTCCGCCTGCTCTTTGGCCTGCTGCGCCACCTGTCTTGCGATGGTAGCGTCTACCCCAGCAGCGCCAGGGGTATTAACTTGTCCTAAAGCCATGTGTTACTCCTTCCCGCTGTGCAGCCAGTATTCCGCCGGGATAGCCTCGTCGGGAGCGCTGACTGCCCTCAGTCTGATTTTCCCCTCCAACGTCTCGCTGGTCGGGCACAGTCCGCAGGACGTGGCAGTACCCATGCCGTCCACGCTGATCGTGACGTCGGCCCGGTCCTTGGCGGTCACGCCCGTCACAGCGATGTCGATGTAATAGGGATAGGATGCTCCGGTTTCTTCCTCGCCGGTCTCGTCGATCTCCTCGGAGGCCCACCCCTCCGCCGGGATAATAAAACTGACGGGCGAAACCTTGTCTGCCTTGCCGGTTTCCAGATCGTCCAGCCGTTCGTCGGCCTTGCGCATCTGTTCTTTGAACTGCGCTAACGTGATATTCTTGTCGTCAGCCAACTGGGTTTCACCTCCTAATGAAACGAACAAAAGGGGGCGGGGTGGTGGCCCCGCCCCCTCTGTTACTGCTTAATCGCTGATGTGTGGGAGGAAATTAGCCCTCGGTGGGGGTCCAGACCTCATTCATGGCACCCTGGAACTCCTCGTCGGAAGCCTGGGCTTCGGTCACAGCGGCGGAAGCGGCCTGGGCAGCCTCCTCGTCAGTGGCGTAGCCATCCATACCCTCCTCCAGGGCAGTCACGCGGTTGCCCAGAGCGGTGATGCTGGCAGTGATGGGGTCGATGACGGAGGTCTGGAAGGCCTCGAACTGGCCGCCGACATACTCCTCGGTCTCGGTCTTGGTGTAGTAGTTACCCAGAGCGGTTTCCAGAGCACCGATGCGCTCAACGGCAGCGGCCATCTCGGTATCGGTGGCGTACTGGTCAACGTTCAGCTTGGTGATCTCACCGGCGACGTAGGCCTTCATGGCATCCTCGGTGGTGTAGCCGGTCAGGTCGATGGTGGTATCGTCGATGATACGGACCTCGCCCTCGATCAGGCCGTAGATGTCATAGTGGCCGGTCTCGTCGTTCTTCACCAGATACCAGGTGTTGGCATCGGCATCCTCGGCAGAAGGAGCGGCGTCAACGACGGAATACTTGAGGTGGGCAGCAGCGGCGATAGCAGCCTGGACCTGCTCGGCGTTCTGGAAGCCAGCGTTTTCCAGAACAGAGATGCGGCCCTCGGCGTCCTCAACGCGGACTTCCAGAGCGGACAGGTCGGCCTCGGTAGCCTTGGCGGCGATAGAAGCCAGCAGAGCCTCGTTCAGGTCCTCCTCGCCGATCTTGGACTTGTAAGCCAGGTCGGCCAGGCCCTTGATAGCGACAGCAGCACCGTTGACGGACAGAGTGCCGTTCTCCTCGCCGGTGGCGATCAGGATGTCAACCATCTTGTCGGTGATGGTCAGGGCGGTGCCGTTGACCTTAACGCCGTTCAGGATGTTGGCCTCGCCGCCGGTAGCGATCAGACCGTCAACGCGAGAAGCGACCTCGCTGATCTGTGCGCCCAGGGCTTCGTCCTCGATCTTGACTTTGGTGGCCAGCACTTTGATCTGGTCAAGGTTTACAAATTTGGACATATTTTCGTCCTCCTATAAAAATATTCATTTTCGGGCAGTGCCCGGAAATGTCGATAAAAATACCGCCGTGTATGTACGGCGGTGCCATGGGGAAAGGAAGTTATTCGCCGGGGTTGGCAAACACTTCGTCAAGTGCTTCTGTGGTCTCCTCGGTGTTGGCTGCATCCACAGACATGACGCCTTCGTCGTCGATGACAAGGCCGTCGCCGACCTTCACGCCGCCCAGGCGATAGGGTGTTGCGGTGGGCAGCACGTAGTTTCCGTCGCCGCCCGCGCTTCCGCCGCCCTTACCGATCAGCAAGACCTCGCCGGTCAGATCGCCGTCGGGCACGGACATCGCCCAAAACCGCAGCGCGCCCGTCATGGTCTCTACGGTGGGGCAAAGCTCACAGGCCTTGGCAAGCGCCAGACTGTTCAGGTCCAGCGTCGCATTGGGCGTGTGCATGGTCGTGACGCCATCGAGTGCAACATCCGCATAATACGGATACTGCGAGCCTCCGCCGCTGATCTCGGCCTCGCCGTCCTCCTCGTCGGTGACAGGCTTCCAGTCGCTCTGCTTAATGGTGAAAACATCGCCAAAGGCCGACGCCGTATCAATGGTCGGGTCCAGCGTGAACTCAAGGGCGTCGCTGTTGGTCATAACGATGTGCATGAGAATGGTCAGGGCGGCAGAGATGCCGTCCTCAATGATCGCCTTCTCGGCGTCAGGGATATTGCATACCGCGATCAGGTCACCGGCGTCGTCCACGATGCCGCACTCTCTCACGGTAAAACCGCCCACCTTGGCGGGGATAACGACCTTTACGTCCAGCATATTGGCCGACTTGCTGTTGATCTCTTTGCTGGCGATAGGGCCGCGCCACACCTCGTTTACAAGGGTGGTCTGGTCTGCTGTGGGTACGTAGTAGCTTCCGCCGCCGTCACCCACCACCGCAGCGACAACATTGACCTTTACGCCGTTCAGAGTGGCGTTCATCATCTTTTCGTTGCCGATGTCGGTCACAAGGGTCTTGTACTTTCGGTCCTGTTTGGTGACAACTACGTTTTCAGTGTCCATGTTCATCCTCCCCCTTCCGGGTAAATTTCAACGACCTGGTTTGTAGCGGTCACGCCGCTTCCCAGCTCTGCCGTTGCTTCAACCTGTGCGGCCAGCTCCGGCCAGACCTCAAGGGCCTCGCCCGTGCTTACCGCGCCGCCGTTGTGTCGGGCTGCCGTGATTTCCAGTGTCTCCACCAGTTCCGGCCAGACCTCCAACATCTGTCCCGCGCTGATCGCGCCGCCGGTGTGTCTCGTCGCTGTGATCTCAAGCGCCGTCACCAGCTCCGGCCACACTTCGGTCGTCTGTCCAACAGAGACCGCGCCGCCGGTACTGCGCTGCCCGGTAACTTCCAGTGCGGTTATCAGCTCCGGCCAAACCTCGATGATCTGGCTCATGGCGCTGTATCCGCCCACCACCATGCGCGCCTCGCACTCGTAGCGAATGTCGATCACGTCCAGGTGGCTTCTCTCGTTTTTGGTGGTCAGAATACCGTTCTTGAGCCTGCGGTATTCTTCACCCGTGATGCCGTTCTCCGGCAAATCCAGCAGCACACGGAAGCATCCGGCGTTGCCGTCGTATTGAAACCATTCCTCCACGGTGGCCCCGGGGTAGATGGTGTCCACTTGCAGCTTGACCGCCGCAGCCGTGCCCATCAACCGCCGGACCGTCAGCGCCGACTTCACAATGCGGCGCTTCTGTTCCAGCGTGAAAGAGGTATCGTACCAGTCGATTTTCCAGTTGACGGCCAAAATATCCAGCACCGCCTCCGGTGCTGTGTCCAGCCGTGTGTAGATTTGGCTCTCGTCGGTGTAGTCTAACGTCCGCCCCAGGACAATGCCCAGGGCCTCGGACAGGGCGATGACCCACTCCTGCCCCGCTACTACCCTCGGAAGGCCGTCCGTAATCCGGGCTTGACGCAGACTTTTAATCATCTTCCAGCCCTCCGTATGTCACGGTGCGCTGTCCCAGCTTGGGGAGCTGCGTTTTCCCGATCACGATGTCGCCCGGAGCTGCCAGCCTGACGCGCTTGGCTCCCGCTGCCCGGACGCGGAACACCAGCTCCGTCGGGTTGATGTCTCGCCCCATCTTCCGCTGCCAGCTTGCGTACTCGTCCACCGCCGCCTCTACCTGTGCCTGAATGGTGCCAGCGCTTTTCTGGTCGCTGCTGCCAATCCAGTAGGTCAGGTCGATGTCGTAGGTGATCTCCTCCGCCGCCGGGCAGTCCACAATGTCGGTCAGCGGGCGGATGGTGTCACCGTTCAGGTATTCCGCCAGCTCGGCCCGCTCCTTTTCCGTGGGTAATGTTCCGCCGTTCAGCACCACATACACGTGTACCAGGCACGGCTCCGGGCTGACGATCTGCACGTCGTCCACGTCCGTCCGCCATTCTTTCGCGTAGTAGGCGTAGGCGTCGCGCGGTCCCGCGCAGGAATATTTGCTCGGGGCCAGCCACACACGTTCCGTCAGGCTGTCGTCGTCCTCGATGTCGAGGCCGCCCGTGCTGGCTTCGGTGCTGACCACACTCGCCACATAGGGGATAGGGTCTACCAGCGTGTCGATCTCACCGGCAGGGATGCCGCTGCTTCCCGCTCCGGCTTCCTCCGCCTGTACCGCCACATCCAGCGTAAGCTCTCCCGCCGCGATCTCTGCGTAATCCACGGTGTTGAAATACTTGCCGCCCTGGGTCTTGACGCGGGTGCCCGCCGGGATGGCAGTCGGCTCCGCTCTCACCCCGGAGAGGGTGAAGTGCACCACGCAGGTTGCCCGTCTGGCCTCCTGCCGCGTGATGCTGAACAGGGCGGCCAGTGCGTCCAGCGCGTCGCCGGTGGAGGTTTTCAGCAGCTCCGCCCGGCCCTTTGCGTCGATGTACTGCATGACCTGGTACAAGACCAGGCTGAAAGATTTGATAATCAGGTTCTTGGTGTCGGCATCTCCCAGGGTGGCCTCCTGTCCGGTCCGCTCCTTGAAGATGCGCAGGAAGTTTGCCCGCACCAGTTCCTCGGTCTCTTGCAGGCTCATGTTCTCGATAAAGCTGATCTCCGGCACATTTGCCAGCTCTTTGATATTAGACAAAGCTCACCACCACCTTCGGGACGATACTGCCGCCCTGCGCGTTATTTCCGGTCCACTCCACTTTCACGACGCGGACCCTCGGCTCATACTGTTCTGTTTTCCGCACGAACTCCGCCGCCAGCAGCGCCTTGGCGGTTTCCTGCGGATTGTCCAGTATGTTGATGTCGATGCCAAAGTCCCGGTCAAGGGCCTGTTCTCCGGTCTCCGTGCCGTACAGCACTTGCAGATTTCGGTAGACCTCCTCCCGGGTGGTGTCATCCACGTCTCCGGCCTCGATCAAAATGACTGTGTTCTGCGTGTTTATCACGGCTCGCCCTCCCTTACGTGTATTCCTCGATGGTCAGGCTCACCTTGCACTCGATCAGCGTGCCGCCGTTCAGCACCGCGTCCCACGTGTCGCTCACGCTGACCAGCCTGAACGGATGCTCCGACAGCGGCATCCCGCCGATGATGAACCAGTCTACGTTCTGGCTCTCTGCCATCCGTTGAAAGAAGTCCAGCGTTGACCGTGGGCTTACGCCGTCCTGCGCCCGCAGCAGAATGTCCATGGTGTAGCTTTTCAGCTTCGGTCCTACCCATTGGCTGCGCGCCTTCCGGCCTATGATCTCATGGTTGGCCCAGTCGCTCCCGGTGCTGCCTTTCAGATTGTTCGGGGTGAATATCTTTCGGTTGCTCACCGTGAATACCCGGCCCATATAGCTGCCCACTGCCATCGTCGTGACCTCCTATCCGTAAACGGTCACAGGTCAAGCGTGGCAGAGCTGCCCGCCAGGTGTATCGCCTGCGCCGTCATATTGATTTTTCCGGCGGATTGGATGGAAACGTCGCCGCTCTCTCCGATGGTGATGGACACGCCGTTGATGTTCAGCGTCACCGCGCCGGTGATATTCAGCGTGACGGCAGCGGTCACGGTGTCCTGGATGTCTCCCTGAAACTCCCGCTCCACCTCGCCGCCGTAAAGCTCGGTGTTCTTTCCGCCCACCATCAAGGCCCGGTCGCCGCCCACGCCCTCGTCAAGGTCGCCCTCGGCTTCCAGACTGATGTGCTCCCCGGCGTCAATGGTCACGCTTTTCTCCGCGCCGATGCCCACACCTTCCTTGCCGTGGACGCTGACGCTCTTTCCCCGGCTGGTGATCTGCACCAGCTCCTCCGCGATCACGCTGATCGGGCCTTTTGCCTCGTCGAATATTTCTCCGTTGCAGTTGCGCCCGGTCCGCTTGTCGGTGAACTGGGTGTAGGTCCCGGTGTTGGCGTCGTACCGCTCGTAGGCCTGTCCCGCCGCCGTACCGTATTCCTTGCGGTAAAGGCCGTCGAAGCCCTCCGCCGGTTTATTGCTTTTGTTCCACACTGTGCCGGTGGTGGTGCCCGCCGCCGTGCCGTTGCTGATATGGCAAACGCTCACGATCTGGCCCACCCTCGGCATTTTGTATTCACCGTTGCTCATGGCGTTTATCCGCCGTGTCACGGTCTTTCCACGGTCGGCATAGGTCACTTCATAGGTTCCGCTCTCGTAATCTATGGAGCTGACCCGCCCCGTGCGGATGATGTTTTCCGACATATTCCGGCCTCCTTACTCGCTCTCCCCGGTGCCGCAGTAGCTCACAGGGACCCAGCCTGTCACGTTCTGGCCCACCGGCAGCTTGCCGCAGCGGTCCGCGCTGTTGGTCATCCGGTAGCGTCCGTTTATCAGGATGCCGTCGTAGAAGTAAAACACGCCGCTCTTATAGCAGCTCGGGTTGGGGGCCGTGCTGGTGTAGTAGAAAGGCGCGTTGTCCAGCGTCACCGCAGCGCCCGCCTCCGCGCCCGCCTGGGCGCTGGCTGCGTTGGCCGCCGTGCTGGTCTCGTAGGTGGTGCTGTACTCCGTGTCGCTCACGTCAGACCCCTCCGTGTTGTACAGCAGGGTCCCGCCCACCTCATGGGGGTGGAAAGCCTTGCGGACACCGCTGCACTCAAAGGCCGTGGTGAAGCCGCCGCTCTTGGCATACTTGTGTGTCACCTTGTCCACAAAGTATTTGCCGTTGATGCCGCCCTCGCCGCCGTCCGGTCCGCCGCCGTAGCCGGTAATGGTGATCGTGTTGCCCGCGCTCACCGACCAATCGCCCGGAACAGAGAACCGCAGCTTGATCGTGCCGTGGTTGGCCCTGTTCAGCTCCGCGCAGAGCTGAACCGCCGCGTCCTGTACACTGGTGGCTCTGCGGTTGACCGCCTTGATATGCGTCCCGCCGCCCACCGCGCAGGAGATGTCGCAGTCCTTGTCTGCGTCCGTATAGTCGAAGGTGCCGCCGGTGTACGTGCCGGACAGGGTAGTGGTCCAGCTCAAGCTCCCTCGGATGATGTCGGTCCGGTCAAAGTTCCGCACCGCCCGCTTGGCCTTGTAGGCCTCCCGATCATAGACCCACAGCCGCCGCGCATACACCTTGAGCACCAGTCCGTAGTTCTGGCACAGACTGTTGTAATAGCTGCTGTCGGTCCCGTCCTGCTCGTCACATTCGATCTCGTAGTCCTCCGCGTCATAGGTGAAGCCCAGCCCATACCTGGCCGCGATGGTCTCGCCGATGCGCTTGACGGAGGTGTTCTTCCACGTGGTCGCCCGGTCCGTTTCGCTGAAATTGCTGTCGCTGGGCTTGCTCACGCCGCCGAGCTGCAAAGTGGTCGGAGTGTCGGAGTAGTTCACGTCATCCACCACGAACAGCCCGCAGTCTATGGCCCGCTCGTCCCCGGGCCGGTTCCAGTCATGTCCCAGCAGCCGGGGATACAGCGTCGTGCCCTTCTGCGGCATCCAGTCCCACAGCCATTTGCGGTCCTGGGCGTCCAGGGTGATGTCAATGGTGTCGCTGTCGTCCGCAGCGTTGTCCACGTAGGTCAGGTTTTCCACATAGGGGGCGATGTCCGTACCCGCGCCCGCGCCCAGAGTGGACACGATCTTGGTCGCGGTGGTCTGCGGCATGGCCTCTGCGGCCTCTGTGCCGCCCTCTCCGGCGTCCATCCATCCGGTCACATTCTGGCCCACCGGCGTCTTTCCCACCCGCGATGGGGTGTTTGTGATGCGGTAGCGCCCGTTTATCAGGATGCCGTCGTAGTAGTAATACGTGCCCGTTTTGTGGGTGGCTGGGTTCTTGGCCGTGCTGCTCACGTAAAGCGGGGTGTTGTTCAGTGTCACCGGCGCGCCCGCCGTGGCTCCTCCGCCGGAGCTGGCCGACGCGGCGCTTCCGCTGCCTTCTGCCTGCTCCACCTGCTCTACCGTCTGCACCAGTACGGAGTACGGCGTGTTCCGGTACAGCACCGAAAGTCCGATGCTTCTTGCCTTATTCATAGCTTGCCTCGTATTTCCACGGCGGCAGCGTGCCCGCTCTGGCGTCCTTTACCTCCGGGGTGGTCAGCACCACCCCGGAAGAAAAGCGAAATGTACCGATATGCTGCGGGTTCGCCGCCATCAGGGCGTCGGCATGGTACTCGCTTCCGTAGACCTCTTTGGCGATCACGTCCCACGTGTCGCCGCTCTTTGTCGTGTATGCCATGCTCTGCCCCTTTCGTTAATAGCTCATTCTGGCGCGCTTGCGCACCATCTGTTCATACCAGGCCTCGAACTGCTCCTTGGCCTGACGCAGCGCCTCGTCGATCACATCCCGGTCTGCGTTGCCCTGGATGATGATGTTCGGCGCAAATGTGAAGCCGCCGCCCGGGCCGTCATCCGACCCGCCGCCGACCTCTTTCAGCTCTACGACGTTTCCGCCGCCCACAGCGTGCAAAGCCTGTTCGGCGCTGACGCCCAGCATCCGGCCAGCCTGTGCCCAGGTGGCGATGTTCTGCGCCCGCACGCCTCGCTGGAAGCTGATGACAGCCTCGCGCCCGGCCTCGCCCGCGATGCTCACGCCGTCGGTAAAGCCGCCCTTTGCAAGCATCGGGATTTCCGGGATGTTGATGGAAAAGCTCTTGCCGCCAATCACGGGCACCCAGTCCGGGATTGTCAAGCCCAGTCCGTTGATGCCGGAGATTGCCTTGTTGATAAGGGCGATGACTGCGTTGACCGGCGTTTTCAGCAGGCCTTCCAGCGCATTGAACGCACCGGCGAATATCTGCTTCACGCCTTCCCACGCCTGTGTCCAGTTTCCGGTGAACACGCCCGTGATGAAAGAGATCAGCCCGTCAAAGATCGTTTTGATACTCTCAAGGATGGGGCCTATGCCGGATGCCAGCGCATTGATACCGGCCAGCACGGCGGGCACCACCACGGAAGCGATGCTCATAATCACGGAGACGATTTTCTCCACGACGGGGAGCGACGCCTGAATGGCCGAGCCGATGATCTGCATACCCGTCATCACGGCGGAGCCGATGCCGGAGATGATACCGGCGATGTACGGGGCCGCCTGCGTGAACAGGTTCATAATCGTGGGAAATACCGTCGTGGTCAGGAACCCGAAGATTTCCTGAATGATCGGCTTCACCGTTGTGTTGGCGAAGTTCACGATCTGGCCTACGACGCCCATGACCGATTGCAGGATGGTTGTCAGCCCGTCAAAGGCCGCGCCCGCTTCCGGTCCGAATAGGTTCACGATGCTGTCCCGCAGCGGGGCCATAGCTTCCGCCACGCCGCCGTCCACGAATAGACCGCTGATGAAGTCGCCCACGTTTTGCAGTACCCCGAGGAAGCTGTCGAAGATCGCCAGTCCCTCGTCGCCGAATACGTTCTGGACGATGCCCCGGATGCTGTCTATGTTGTCTCCCAGGATGCTTACCACGGCGATGATCGCCGAGATCACGCCGATAACCGGCGCGGCTCCTGTAAAGATGCTGCCAAAGCCCGAGGCGATGGGACCCCATACGCTGCCGAGTACGCCAGCGCCGGAGCTTGCCACGCTTCCCAGGCCGCCCAGCAAGCCGCCGATAGCCTTACCCGGCCCGGAGCTTGCGATACCGCCCAGGAAGCCGCCAGCCTTGCCCAGCAGCCCCGAGATATTTTGCTGAAAGATGCTCCCCTGAATGGTCGCCGCAGCGCCCACACCTGCGATGCCTTTACGCAGAGGCAGCGTCAGCTTGTTCAGCACGCCGCTGATCGCGCCGCCTGCCTTGGTGTTGCCCAGTGTGGTTCCCAGGTCTCCGACAGAGGAGAAGATGCCGCCGAGATACTGGCCGACGCCGCTCCCGCCGACCCTGTTCCGAATGGCGCTTCCTACGCCCTGATAGCCGGACAGCAGCCCGGGGGTTCCCGCCGCCGCGTCCAGCAGTCCGGTCGTCCCCTTGATGCCGTTGCCGGAGATCAGGCTGGACGCCATGGCGCTTAATGTTGTGAAAAATCCGTTGCCGGATGCAGCGCCTCCAAATGCAGCCGCCAGACCTCCCGCAGCTCCACCGGCCTTCTGGCCGCCCTTGAACAGGTTGGAGATACCGCCGACCAGTCCGCCGGAGCGTTTTCCGCCTCCGCCGCCGGGAGTGCCCATAAGCAGGCTTCCCGCTCCGCTCAAGAGGCTTTCGATGCCCGGGGCAAACTTCATGCCCACGAATACCGCTGCGATCTTGCCCAGCGTTTCAGCCACTTCCGGGCCGTTGTTCGCCAGGTAGTCGAGGCCCTTTTGGATGTATGGCAGTGACTTGTCCATGACATCTGCCAGCTTTGCAACGCCGCCGCTCGCCAGCTCGCCCAGCGTTCCCGCCAGTTGTTCCAGCTCCGGCATATTGCCCCGGATGGTGTTCAGGAAGTCGATCATCGCCAGGCTGAACTCTTTCTTGGCAGGCAGGAAGGCGTCGCCGATCTCGACCGCCATGGCGTACTTGGTGTTCGCCAGCATGGCGTCAATGCTCTCCGATGTGCTGGCCTTGATGATGAACTCCCGCTCCATGCTGCCTGCATAGAGGTTCGGGTCGCTCACCATTTTCAGCGCATCCGTGAACACGTCCATGTTGCCCACGATCTTTGCGTTACCTTCGATGGCCCACTGTCCAAACAGCGTGCTCAAGGCCGCCACCTGTCGCTCGTCCGGCAGATTGTTGATCGCGTCGAACACGGTCAGCAGCGTGCCCACGCTGTCCACCTGCATCGACTTTGCGATGCCTTCCGCAGACATACCCAGCTCTTGCCACATTTCCTTTTGGGCCTTTGTGGCGCTGGCTCCCTTGCTCAAGTTGGTGTAGGTTCGTTTGATGCTGGTGCCCACGCGGTCGCTGGCTACGCCCGTTGCCAGCATGGCGTCAGCCAGTGCCGCCGTGGTAGCCACGTCCGCGCCTGCGATCTGACCCAGCGAAGCCGCCGAGTTCACCGCTTCCGCGATTTCCGCCGCCGTGGTGGCGCTGTTTGCGCCCAGGTAGTTGATCTGGTCCAGCAGCACCATGACCTGGCTGTGGTCCATGTTAAAGGCCTTTTCCCACTTGGCGGCCCAGTTGCCCGCCTGGTCTGCGCTGATGTCCATAGCGACGCCCGCCATGGCAACATCACGCAAAAAGCCGGTGATATTGCCGCTGGCATCTGTCTTGATAAGGTCCTCCATCGCCTTGCCGGACTGACCGGCTGCGGCGGCAAGCTCTGTCAGCTCGTTCGCCGTAAAGGGGATTTGGGTGCTCAAGTCCAGAATGGCGTCCTTCATGGTGCCGTAGTTTTCTGCGAAGGTCTTTCCGTTGTCGGCCAGCTTGTCGCTGATCTTTCCGGTGGCGTCCGCCAAACCGTCCACGTACTTCACCACGTCGGCCATGCTGGCCTCAAACTCCCTTGCCGTGTCGGTGGCTTTCGCCAGCCCGGCAATCGTCGCTGTGGTCAGTGCGCCCATGGCCGCAAGGCCCGCCGTACCCACCTTGCTCATGGTGGTGGTCAGGCTGCCCATCAGGTTATTGGTATTGTTGATAGCCGCCGTCAGGCTTTTGTCTACCTTACCGGCGATCTTAATGCTTAACTCTAATGTTTTGTTCTGCGCCATTCTTCCGCCACCTCATTATTCAGCGCTATAAACTCCTCCACGGGCAGTTTCAGGTAGAAATCCACGCCCGTTCTGGTCACGGCTGACAGGCGGATGGCCGCTTGCCGCAGCGCTTTCGCGCCGCCCTTTACTCGAAAAAACCGCTGTCGTTCACCGCGTTTTTCAGTTTCAGGGTCTCATACAGGGGCAGCCCTGTGAAAAACTCCTCCGGCAGTCCGGTCGCCATGCTCGCCAGGATGCAGGCAAACAGGAAGTTGTAGGAGGTCTCCGTCACAACAAAGCCCGCGCGGGTCAGTCTGTTCTCCGCCTCGCTCTCGTTCATGCTGTTCAGGTCTGCGATGCCGTTCAGGTCCACTTCGGTATAGGTCTTGCCTTTGAAGTGATAGGGCTTGGCAAGCTGCATCACGTGGTTTTCCGTGGCCGCTTCCACGTTCAGGTATCCGCGCACGACCGCCGCCACTCTGCGGCTTGCGCCGCGAGGCATCAGCTTGAAAACCTCAATAGGCAGCTCGGTCGCCTTGGCGGCTACCGCTCTGGCAAATGCGGTGGTGGTCTCGGTCAGCATGGCCGCCGCCACCTCTCGCTCGTTGAAAAGCTGTCTCTGGATGTCAATGGCGTCCTTCACAGTCAGCTTATCCAGCCCGGTCAGGTCGATTTCGGTGTATTCCGTATCCTCGAACTTATAGGGCTTGCCCAGGTCTACCACCCGGCGCTCCTCCTGCATGGCCTCCACGGCCTCCTCGTTGGTCTCCGCCTGAATGTTCTTCTCGTCAGACATGGTAGTGCTCCTTTCGATTTGAATATGGCGCAGGCCCTATCCTCCGGTGCGGAAGATAGAGCCTGCGTTTTTGTGTTTGATTGGTTTTAGGTCAGCTCGGAGATGCCAGCCAGCATATCCTTACCGTTGACCTTGTAGACGCCGTTCAGCTTGTCCACCTCAAGTAAGGGCTGTCCGTCGTTCTCGACCAGCAGATAGGTCAGTTCCAGAACGACCTTGGCCTCCATGCCCTCGCCCTTCTCCACCTTGCCGGGGTTGAAGGTCTTGACGCGGCCCATCTCCACCACGCGCAGGCCCTTGAAGGCGTAGCCGCCGGTCTTGTCATAGACCTGCTGGGCGGCGCGCAGCGTCAGGTTGACCACGGACAGGGGAGACAGCATATCCATGGCGCTGCTGTACAGCACATTGAAGTCGATCTCCTGCTCCATGCTCTCGAACTGGCCGATGGTGGGGCTGTCGATCTCGCCGTTGATGCCAGCGCCGGAAACGGTGCTGGTTTTCATCTTGACCTCCGGCAGAGTGACGGAGGCCGCAACACCGATCATCTTGGTTCCGTCCAGATAGGTGTTGAAGTCATTGATCTTCTCGGGGATGTAGTTGTTGCTGATACTCATGGTTTCGTCCCTCCCTTATCAGCTCAAGGCGCTAACCAGCGCGTCGGGGTCGAACTCGATGATGTCCTCGATGTCCTCCGCAGGGGTGTAGGGGGTCATGTACTGGTGGAAGGTGATCTTACCGTTCATCAGGTCGGTAACGGGGTTCTCCTCCTCAAGATACACGATCTCGTCACGGGCGGCAGCGCCGATGGCAACATAGCTGTTGCCGCGCACGTTCTCGCTGTCCACAATAGCCTCGATCAGCCGCTTGTTGAGGGGGCTGTCAACCTTCTGGAAGTAGGTCAGGATGAAGCTATTGGCGCGCCAGCTCATGTAGCGGCGGCAGGAGAAAAAGCTGTCCTTGGGGTCGGTGTTGCCGGGGTAAGCGCAGGTGCGGTTGCCCCACAGGCGGAAGCCGTTCATGTTCAGCCAGGTAGCGATACCGTAACTGTTTACGACGTTGGCCTGGTCCTGGTCCAGCAGCACCTCCGTACCGTCAGCCAGGCACATAGCGCTGATTGCGATAGGCTTGTTGCTGGGGTTTGCGGGGATGTCGTCGTTGGCCGCATCGGTGTATGCAGTCAGGGCGGCAGCCAGAGCGGAGCCGCTGTACATCACTTCGCCCAGCTTGCAATAGCCCCACACGCCGTAGGCGTTGGGGTCAGTGAGAGCCTGCGCTTCCTTCTGCTCCTTCACGTCGGCGTACTTGGTAGCGCCGTTCTCGGAGCTGTCCACGTCCGCGATGCACACGCACTTGAACACGCCGTTGATCTCCTTGGTTTTTGCCTGCAAAGCAGCGCTTACGGTGGCGTCCGCGCTGTAACGGGGTGCGACCAGGATGCCGGGGGTCAGGCCCAGCTTGGGGTAAACCTGACGCACCACTTCCAGGCCGGTCTCCTTGCCGGTGGCAGCGTCCACGCCGCCCACGATGTCGGCAGCGGTCACCAGCTTGGCGTCCACCTTCTTGCCGCTCACGGTCAGGTTGGTAGCGCCGTCACCAGCGCCGCCCTCGATCAGGACGATGCTCACGGTGCCGTCGGCATTGTACACGGCGGTGTAGTCCACGTCTGCGGCCAGCTCGGTCTCGCCATTCTTGACCTTCATCTCGGCCAGCAGCACGCCCTTCTCCTCGATCACAGCCACGCCGCTGTTGATCTGCACGGTGGTCTCGGCCAGATCGGCAGAGTGCTTTCCGGGGTCCAGGACGTTGATAAGAACCAGGGGAGCCACATTCACCACGGAGAACGCGGCAGAAATGGCTTCGCACAGGGTGTAGCTCGCAAAGTCGTCGCTGTAACCAACGGCGGCGATGGCTTCTGCCTTGCTGTAAACCAGCAGCGGCTTGTTGATGGCGTCAGCCGGGTTTTCCAGCAGATGCACGGGAGCGGTGCCCACCACGACCTGCAATCCGGCGGTTCCGTTCAGCGGGGCAATCATGCCGGTCGCCTGTTCGCTGACGTAAATGCCATGACGATACAGTGCCATATCGTTGTTTCCTCCTCTTACAGTTCAGATTTGATTTTCTGGAACAGGATAGCCTCTGCCGTCCCGCTCCTGCCCAGGTTGCTTCTCACCTGGGCGAAACGCTCCGTGCTCACCAGCAGGCCCTTGGCCGCAGGATGGGCCTTGATAAACTCTGCCAGAGCCTCGGGGATTTCCCCGGCATATACGGTGTACTGCCGGGCGACGCCGCGCACGCTGGGTCCGCAGTAGACACAGGGCTTGCGCTGGATGGGCTTCTCGGCCTGCTCCGCCGCTTCCTGCACGGTGTCTGCGGTTTCCTCGGCCTGGGCGGCCTGGGCTTCGACCTCGGCCATCTCGGCGTCAGTCGGTTTATGTTTTCCGCTCATAAGTTCCTCCATTCCGCCGCAGCGCGGCGTCGGTGTATTGTCATACCAGTGCTTCCAGCACGGTATCCTGGGTCATAGCAGGTGCGGTGCAGTTCATGGTCACAGCGCCGTAGTAGTACGGGGCCGTGTCGTCCTGCTGCAACGCCCATGCGATAGGCTTGAGGATGGTAAAGGCTCCGCCGAAGTACGGCGCGGAGCACGCCCGCTGCACGATGTCCTCCTTGATGTTGGTCACATCCTGGAAGCCCGCTCGGTCCAGTCCCGTGTCGTATGCGCAGATGATAAGGCTGAACTCTACAAGCTGTGGACTTTTCTCGTCCGCGATCTCGCCGCCGGTCATCCGTACCACGATATAGGGCGCATAGGCCTCGTCGGTATCCGCGTCCACATCGTTCTCCTCCGGGATGGGAAGGTCCTGCTTGAAGATGGTCAGCGGTTTCCGTCCCTCCTGGCCGTTGTACTTCTTTCCGGCGAACAGCTCTTGCAGCATCTCGATCAGCGCATCTTGGCAGAGCTGTGGCGTCTGCCCGATGCCCGCCTTCATGTATCCGTTCATAATCTCATGCCTTTCTTGCCGCGCGGGCCACGATTTGTTCCGCCCGCTGCGTCAGCTTTTCGGCCAGAAACAGCTCTACCTCCGGTTCCACTTCCGGCCAGATGGTCGAGTGCATGGCCGCCGCGCTGGGGCTTCCCATGGTTTGCATCTTGTCGCTGGTGCTTGGCGCGCCGCTGCGCACGGTGTAGTGAAACTTTCCCGTGCCTACGATGCGCTGTACCATGCCCACGTGCCCGCTCTTGAACTCCACCAGGAAGCCCTTGCTCAATCGGCCTTTGCCGGTCAGCGGCTTCATGGGCGAGGTTTTCAGAACGCGGGCTGTGAAATACTCCGGTGCGTTCGCCACGTCCCGCCCCATAAACGGGCGGTTCGGCTTCGTCTGGAAGTAGCCCAGGTCGTTGCGGTAGCTTGCGATGCGCAGCTCCGCGCTCAAGCTGGCGTTGGTTGCCTTCTTCCTCTGCACCAGTTCGTTCAGATGCTTCTTACCTGCGGTGTTCACCGCATATCGGGCCTTCGCCCGGGCGATCATCAGCTTGCGTGCCTGCCTGGCCGTAGCGTTGATGGCGACCTTTGCCACTGCCGGGGTCTTTTTTCGCAGATCACCCAGCACTTGGCTCACGTCGTCCAGTCCATCGACTTCGATGGTCATGGTCCCGGCGTCATATCGGACGTTACTCATTGTCTGGTCCTTTCAAGCGTCATGCGGTAAACACCCCGCTCCTCCTCGCATTTCATAATGCTGTACGTGCGTTTGTGGTCTGTTCCGGCATCCATCACCAACTGCTTGCCCACCTTCGGTTTCGGGCCGTAGTCCTCCACCCGGATATACAGGATGGTGTATGCCGTGTACAGGCCGGTGTCAAAGTTCTGCTTGGCTCCTGCCTCCCAGTGCGAATTGTGTTCCCGCAGGCCGCCCTCCTCGATGATGACAAGGGCCTCCTTGCCGTCGATCAGGTGAAGGTCTGCGTGCTCGTTTCCGTTGAAAAACACCAGGTCGATGTCAGCCGCCGCGCAGTCTTTGAACGTAGGAGGAGGGGGCAGCCCCTCCTCCACGTTTCCGTAGTCCTGTTTCAGCTCGAACAGTGCCATATCAGCACACGGTAGCCACCAGCCAGCTATCCACCTTGTCGGGGATGGGCAGGGGGTGTGCCTGCAATTCGACCATGCGGCGGTCGGGATGATGCTCCACGTAGCTGCGCAGCAGGCGGGAGGTCTCGGCAG
Organism: Oscillospiraceae bacterium; assembly: GCA_017938625.1. Lineage (GTDB taxonomy): Bacteria > Bacillota > Clostridia > Oscillospirales > Oscillospiraceae > Avoscillospira. The sequence continues at coordinate 66,550 of JAGBBD010000029.1, forward strand.
TCACCCACTGCTGGCTTGCGTCCTCGATGTAGGTGCAAGCGCCGTAGGCCAGCATATAGTTGGCCTGGCCGGAGATCAGGATAACCACGTTCTCGGGCACCAGGGGCTTGACGGCAGGGGTGTTGGGGTCGGTCCAGTCATCCAGATAGACCTCGCCGTAGGTGTACAGGTCGATGTTGGGGGTGGTCAGGTGGCCGTAATACTTCACGCCGTTGGGCAGATCGCGGGGGTCATAACCGCCGATGTTGATGCGGCGGTTATCCAGGAGCTTCTGCACCTTCTCGTCGTTGATGAAGTGGCGGAGCGCCTGCTTGCCCATGATAACGCGGTCCACGTTGGTAAAGCCGCCGGTCAGGACCTTCTCGGTCCAGTCCTCAAGGTTGTCGATGGGCTTTGCGGCGCTCTGGCCCCAGCGGGCGGTGCCGGTCAGCTCAACCTTGTTGGTAAAGCCGAAGTCAATGACCTCATTGACGCCGGGGCCGACGATGGGGATTGCGCCGTTGACGATGGCCTGCACGCACATCCACTCCTCGCGGCGGGTGGTAGCGTCATTCAGGCGGTTGTACTCCTCCATCAGCTTGCGGGCCGCACGCTGGGCGGGGGTCATACCGCTGTACAGGTCCTCGCCGGGCAGGCGGGTCATAAGCTGGTCGGCGGTGGTCACGTCGTAGGGGTTAATCAGGGGAGGCTTGTAGCTCTCGGTGGAGAAGCCGTTGGCCTTGAGCACCTGACCGCCGACGCGGGGGTGGACGAACGCAGCCATGCGGCGGTCGCCCTTCACCAGATCAATGTCAACCCGCTCGGTGGAGAAGGTCTTGACGTTGGTGAAAAAGGTGTCGCGGAAATAAGTGTGGACAGGGGGAGCCTGCCGCACGACCTCCGCCAGATAGCGGGGGGTATAAATATTCACTTCGTTAGGCATATCTCTGTTTCCTCCTTACTTCAAGTAGATGCCGATGTTACGCAGAGCGACCTCCACATCAGCGGCAGCCATACCGGCGGGCAGTACCAGCTCGTCGGCAAAGAACTCGCCGGACAGGTAGATGATCGCCTCCTCGCCGCTGGCAGCAGCCTCGGCAGTCACGCCGTACAGGCCGTCCAGGGCGTCAGCGCTTGCCACGGCAGTCACCTTGCCCTCCGCCAGAATGACGGGGGTGTGGGCAGCCAGCTCGGCACCGGCCACCTTGACAGCCTTGGCGATAGGGATATTCGTACCGGCGATGAAATACTCCGGCTCGGTGCTAAAAGTCTTTTTAGCCAAATCCATGCTCATAGCTCTTGTCCTCCCTTACTTC
>JAGBBD010000030.1 GCA_017938625.1 Oscillospiraceae bacterium
CAGAGGATACCACTTCTGTGGTCTTCACCGTCTTGCCCTGAGAGGTCTGGGTGATGATGGCGGTGTAGGACTTGGAAGCGTCGAGGCTCTTGGGGAACATGAAATTCAGAGCCAGTTCGTTACCCAGGTTCATGTTCGTACCTGCGATAGCGATGGTCTCGATGGGTTCTTCCTCCGGCTCGGACTTGGTGATGGTGCCGCAGGCAGGACAGATGGTTTCATCCACACCGTCCACAGTGTAGGTCAATGCCTTGGCATGCTTACAGACAGCAGGATCATAGGAAGCGCCGGTGTAAGAGACCACATAGATCACAAACTCCATAGTCGCCAAGGTATCGCCGTTTTCATTGACTGCCTTGACTGCGATGGGATATCTGCCCATCTGCGTCTTAGTGGGAGTCCAGGTGATCTTGCCGGTAGCAGCATCGAACTTCATGCCCTTGGCCAAGCCTTCGATCTCATAGGTCGCACCGGAGCCTTCCACACCTACCTGCAGATCCACACGGTAGCCGGTTTTCACCACCTGATCGGCGGTGTAATTCAGCACAGATGCCGCATCAAATACAGCAGACAGCGGGATGATGAAGTCATCACCAACAGAAATGTTGTGGGTATAACCGGCATTGGGATCGGCATTATCCGCCATTTCACGAACCAGAGTCTGGGTATGCAGATCCAGAATCGCTGTGGTGCCCATAAGTTCCACACCATAAATTCGGTAAGCGGCGTTTCTGTTGCTGGTGTTGTTTTCCACGTACAAATACGCATCCTCAAAGTCTGCTGCCTGCACGTTCTGATCCAGTTCGACCTTCACAGTATAGCCTTCCAGATCCAAGCCACGGGTGAAATCGACAACCTTGCCGGTGATGGCAGGAACATCATTTGCGATCACATCTGCAACCTGCGTGGCTTCATTGCCCCAGGCATAGGTCACCTTGCCGCCCTCATAGGAGACGACGCCGGTGAAACCCCGGAAGTCGAACTTCCCTGCCACATTGTAGGTACAGTTGGGATTTGTGGCATAGGCCACATAGTCCACTCTGCCGTTTTTCAGCGTGATCTTCATGGCAGCAGCCTTATCGGCAGGCTCTTCTGTGCCGGAGATCAAGGTGACATTCACCAACTCCGCCTTCTCCACATAGCTCTGGTACTGATAGGGTTCGATCACGGTGGTAAAGAGTGTATCCAGCCCCTGTTCACCACTGTTCTTCACCAGAACATACTCCAGATGGGTGGGGTTGGCACCATTCTGAGGAGGCTGACCGTTTGCAAGGGCAACTTCCTTCAGAGGCTTCTCCGAAACCATATGCAGCTTCAGATGGATGCCGGAGGAGGTGCTCAGACGCTTCTGGAAATCCTGAATATCCCAATCCACAGTAAAGGACGTACCGGGCGCATCATCGCGGGAGACTCCATAGAGCCAGCTGAAACCGGCGCCGCGGCTCAGGTTCACATCCACCTGATTATTCATGTTCCAATAGCCGAAAGGCACATCGGGACCTGCATAAGAGCCCATGGGCTGCTCCACAAGGCGCAGGCCCTCGGTGACAGGATCCAGATCGGTGGCACCATGGAAGGAGTACACATGCTCGCTGCCGCCAAGGATGCGGAAGAAATCAACCGCGTAATGGACACCGTCGCCATTGTCCACTGCCACCACGGTTCTGCGGTAGACATCCGTTTCAGGATATGCGTTGGTGGCATCCGCATCCATGACCTTGACCCTGCCATTATCGGCAAAGTGGCGAGGCTCACCGCCCCAGGTCAGTTCGGATTGGGCATGGCCATCAACCACGACAGTATTGTGTGACGCTGTATTTCGGATCCACTGCTCACGCATAGGATCGGAGCCGGTCACGTTCAGAGGATATCCCATATTGCCGGACAAGTTCAGACCGAAGGCTTCCATGTCTATATGCAGCGCGTCACTCTTTTCGTGACCAGCACCTGCTGTTCTGCCGAAATACAGCCAGTAGTCAAAGAACTCTTTGCCGTTGATCTCGGTACCGTGGAACACCTCAGGACCTTCTCTCAAAATGGCAATACCGAAGCCGGGCAGCATATCGGACATGGACATATTCCACGGCCCCTCCTGCTCGATGATCCGCGCGATCTCGGAACGGATGCCGCTTTCAGGATCCTTGGTGAAGATATCTGCGTGCAAGCCATCCACGGAGTTGCCGTTGGCAGCGTAGATCGCCTTTCCGATATCGGGATCTTTCGTGTGGACAAATGCCGCCAGCATGGTATCGTGGTTGACAAAGAACCCCTGCGCCTGCACGGACGAGCCTGCCTCACCCACCTGCGTCATCAGATTGCCGCAGACATTGAGTTTGAATATAGACCAGCAGAAATTGACGAATTTCTGATTCTGCCACAGGTCGGCACTTTCCACCTTATCGTAGCCGGCAAGGATCTGGGCACAGTCAAGGATATCGTTGGGCAGCAGCGAGTTATACAGATAGGAAACTTCATCGCCCAGACCATCACGATCCACCTGGTTTGTAATGTAGCGCCAGATATCACCGCCTGCATTGGAGGCATCACGACCTGTGCCGGCAAGAATTTCTTCCCGGAAGATCCACTCGATCATTTCCTTGCTCTCAGGCATGCGATCCAGAGAAACTGCCGCTGCTGCCATTGCCGCCTGATGCATGCCGAAGTTACCGACGATCTGTGCCGTTTCACAGCCGCGCTTGATCTCCAGCAGAATGTTGTTGTCTATCTTGTCGCGCAGATACTGCGGTGTGACCTCCTCGGGCGTGACACCCATGAAGTCGCTGTAGCCGCGCAGGAATTCCAGAACCTCTTCATTGTCCATGCAATCCCAGAAGGCATCGGAGCCCTTTGCCATACTGGGCGCGATGAAGTCTGCCTCCCAGACATAGCCCACGATCTTGCCCATACCCGCTCCGCCATCGGCATTTGCCCATTCGGCAGTGGGATAAATGTTCAGATCATACTCCGGGTAAATGTCCGCCATACGGCTCAGAAGGATGGCTCCTGCATTGCCGTATTTCTCATCACCGGTGTACAGATATGCATCACGCAGAGCATTGAGAACATCAAACATACTGTGGGGTGCAAAGTCACCCAGAGGACGGAATACGTTGTGCAGATAATGGGCAATGTAGGTCGGTGCGCTGTCCGCGCCCTTATAGCCCCAGCCATCGTCAACACCCCAGCCTTCACCCATTTCAGGATACAGCTCGTTGACCAAATACTGCGGGTCTGCATTTTCCGGATGGAAATATCCACGCGTATCCAGACCGGACCGATAGTAGCTTTCAAAATCGTTGGAGGGGAAATCACGATCGCAGACAGGACAGGTGACCTTCCAGGGATTGTTGATCACATCCACCTTCCATGGATAGTGACCGTAGATATTTCTCAGATTGACCTTGCAGTAACGGCAGGTCTCATAGGTGGTATCATACTCGTATCCCACCTGCGTACTGCGGGGGATGCCTTCACGAATCCACATATTGTAGAGCAGTTCCACGTTCTCCACATACAGATCTGCCTTTGCAACCGCTTCCTCTTTCATTTGCCATGCCCAGTTATACTTGGTAACGTTTTCCTGTGCAATGGCGCGCTCTTCATAGGTATAAAGCGTAGGCTCGGTCTTGCCGCGGGTGAAAGTCAGCCAGATCTCTCCTGTGACAGTTCTGCTGCCATCCAAAAGCTGCGCTTCAATGACAACAGAACCGAGGGTACCGCCGAAGGTCACAAAGCCGTTTTCATCCACCTGCGCAATGGAAGGATCCTTGGAACTGTAGTATGCACCCTCCACCTTGGTGTCATAGCCGCCTGCATCCTTTGCAATCAGCTGCAGCTGCACACCTTCCGTAAGATCGGGATTGATGGTGGTGCTCGGTGCAGACAACTGCACAGAGAGGATCTTGCCCTCTTCTACCTGCACAGGGATAGTCTCTCTCCGGACTTCACCGTTTATATTGGCAGTTACGGTCACATTGGATGTTCCGATCAGAGCGCCTCTGATCTTGCTGCCTTCCACAGATACGCGGTTGCTGTCACTGCTGAGATAGTAGGTATTGACACCGCCTTGTGCATTCTTCAGCAAAACGTCGTTGCCGTTGGCATCGGTGATTTCGACGAGAATCTCAGATGTACCGCCCACCAGCAGAGGTGTTGTGGCAGATGTGACTGTGATCTCCATAGGAGCAGGATCTTCCACAGGACGCAGGATGTAACGGGAAGGATACATGGTACCCGCGTAGGTGCAGACCATATCAAGCGTGTGGACGCCTGCTTCCAGATAGATGGTATTCATGCGCTCGATCAGGTAGGCAGGCAGACCCAGACGAGGACCCTTGCGGAAATCCACGCTGCCCATGTAGGCAGCGTCCAGATACAGATCGCTTGCACCTGCCAGATACTCAGGCATGGTGGTGCCGTTGAGCTCGAACATATACCAGCCGTCCTGCTTAACGGCAAAGTCCACTACAAAGTGTTCGCCTTCCGGCAGCTTGACACGAGGACCGTTTGCATCAGTATAGGAAATGGAGCTGCCGCCGTCATAGGACTTTCCCCTGTTCAGCTCCCAGCCGTCTTCTTCCAGAACGTTGGTCGCCAGTTCCACACAGCGATCCTTCATCATATCGATATAGACTTCGGAGGTCTCAAGCTCACGGTTGTCAATGACCTGAACGGTCACAGATGCCGCCACAGCCTGCTTCCGGACACCTGCCATCGCAGTCACGGTGACTGTACCGGGCGCAAGACCAGTCAACTTGCCGCTTTCGGAGACAGCGGCAATGGCAGGATCATCCACGCTCCATGTCACAGGATACAGGCTCATATCTGCCCGGACACCGGACTTCTTTTCGCCCAAGAGCTTGATCTGCATACTGCCGCTCACGCCAAGGTAGGGCACCTCAGTGGTCAGGGTCATATCCGCAAGATCCGTATCATCTGTGACGACCACCTGTGCGGTGGTTTTGACCAATACGCCATCAAGATTTGCATAGGCATAGATCTCAGCAGAGCCCTCACCCACAGCAGTCACATCGCCGGTGGTCTGATCCACCCTCACCACATCGGTATTCCCGGATACAAAGTAGACAGCGCCGTAATTGCGCAGCTGTTTTTCGATCATGGTGATCTCGTTGGTGGTCACAGCAGTCAGTTCGCCCTGTGCGCGCTCCCCCGCTTTCATGGTGATCGCTCCAAAGCCATCAAGCAGATAATTCAAAATCTTCAAATCGCCTGCTTTGACCACGCGGACAGGGATCACAAAACTGCTGCCTGATGTCGTGACCGTCAGTTCGGTCTCACCCAGCTTTTTGCCGGTAATGACCAGATCCCTGTCTTCGGCAAATGCTGCCGCTGCGATCTTGGGATCGCCGCTTGTAACGGAGGCGGTAAATTCCGCATCAAACACCAGATAGCTCTCAGTCAGATCCACATAAGCATCTCTGCCAAGCTCTGCACGGTGAGTGCCCAGAGGATCAAACGAGATCTTCTTCAAAGCTGCCGTGCCGACCAGCTTTACAGTACAGTCACCCTTTTCCATGGTGACAGCACCCAGGTTATACGATCCGTCTATGCTCAGATCTTCATAGATCAAAGCGCCGTCTACATAGACATCCACCTGACCGCCGTAGCCCTCCACCCGCATGGCGTAGGGTCCGTTGGCCGGAATATCTACCACAAATTCCGCGATGCTCCCGATGCGGATACCGGCCGCGGTGGCGCTTGCGTCCACTGTCAGGTCACCTTCTGTGCCGGAGATATTCCAGCGCAGGTTCTGATCGAGCCAGTTCTGCACGGAGGTCATATCCGTCACGACCTTGACCTTTTCCTGTTCGGTAGGCTGCTGAGTCTCCCACCAGGACTGATCGGCGGCTTTCCTTGCAAAGGCTGCAAAATCCATATCAACCGGCTTGCCGCCCAGGGCATCGAGCTCACCGTTAAATTCCAGGACCGTAACAGGCACAGTACAGACCTTGGTATCACCTTCCATCAGGACAACGGAAGTTTCACCGGGAAGAACGCCGTCCAGCGTAATGAGACCGTTTTCATCGATCTGCGCCAGCACGATACTCTCATTTTCGGGCACAACATCATGAGTCTGTGCGGATATCTGCATATCATAAGGCAGATAGAAGTCCGTCAGATCGATGGTCTTCTTCGTGAACTCATACAGAGACTCAGAGGTCTTGGGCGTAAATTCCGCATAGCGCAAAATGGCACCGGTATCGCCGATGGTATCGCCGCCGTAACGGTCTGCCAGAATATCAATGGCGATGGTGTTTTCTCCCTCATCCAGTTCCACAAGACCAAAGCTGAGGGTCACAACTGTGGAGGTATCTGCATAGAACCAGTATCTGTCATAGACCTTTTCACCGTTGACATACAAATCACCGTAGCCACCACCGCAAGCGGTGTCGATGTTCAGACTGCCGTTTTCGTTGTGCACAGAGAGTTTCAGATTATACTCCCCTGTTGCCGGAGCATCCACCACAAAATAGAACGTGGAAGCAGGCATACTGTTGAGGTATTTGCCCGGGTGCAGACGAAGTCCGAAGTCCATAGCACCGGCATTGAACAAGATTCGCTTGCAAAGAGCATCATCCAGCAGCTTGGTGCGGCTCTCGTCGATCTTCCAGTTCTGGGTCTCATCCAGCCACTGCAGCATCTCGCCGTAGGCATCACGCTGGGTTTGGGTCATGATATCGCCTTCGTTGATCCATGCACCGACTGTACGGATATGGGCACCGGCGGAAGACTGCTTCAGATCTGCCCACCAGCTCTGCTTGCTCATTTCCTTGACAGTCTTCATAAAGTCTGCCTTGAAAGCAACAGGCTGCGGGATTTCCCCCTCACGGGCATTGACCTTGACATTGACGATGCAGACCTGCTCTCCCTCCAGATCGGTTACGGAGATCCTTGTCTGGCCCACGGCTCTTCCGTAGATCTTCAGAATGCCGTTTTCCGTCAGGACAGCCTCAGCGATGGTTTCATCATCGCTGTGCGCCTCATGGGTGCCGGATGAAACAGGCACATCGTATGCCACATAGTTGTTTGTCAGTTCCAGCAGCAGGCGATTGCCCACCAGAAGCTCTTCCGGTGCACGCTCCGCCTGGGGGATAAATTCAAAATAACGAAGGATCGCTGCACGGTCGCCGGAAATATTTGCATGATAAGCATCGGCGATCATATCGATCATCAAAGAGTTTTCACCGCGGTCCAGCTCTACGTTGCCAAGATTAATGGTGAGAGTCTCATCGGCAACGGAATAGAAGTGATACTTCTCACAAACAGGCTCACCGTTAATGTAAATATCGCCGTAGCCACCGCCGCAGGAGCCGTCAATGTTGGTCGAGCCGTTCTCATTGCGCAGAGACATTTTCAGCGTGTAGATACCGGCGGCAGGCGCGGTAAAGCTGATCACATTCTGAGACGCATTGTTTCCTTCATTCAGATAGCTTGTGTACATCCGAAGGCCCCAATCGGCACTGCCTGCGTTGATATGCAGCCGCTTGCCGACCCAGGTTTCGGAGAAGATCGATTTATCCTCATTGATGGTCCAGTTTTCGTTTTGAGAAAGCCAGTCCAGAAGCTGCGCGTACGCTTCCTTCTGAGAGGCATTCATATTGCCGTGGATATATCGGATTCCCTCCACAGAGGTTCCTGCGGAAACAGCGGACGCGCGGGGCAGCGCATCCCAGAAATCCTGCTGCGCCAGTTTCTGCGCACCTGCCATGAAGTCCAGCTTAAAGGCCACAGGCTCCACGTCGGCTTCCGGGTCGGCCGTGACTGTCACAAATACGGTGCAGATACATTCGCCGTCAGCATAGATCTGTACCTCGGCATCACCGATGCTCTTACCGCGCAGAACAAGATTTCCGTTGTCATTGAATTGAGCAGTGACGATATCTTCATCAGAGGAAACAGCTTCATGACTGTCCGCAGAAATTCCCTCGTCAAAGCGCACATAGTCTTCATGCAGATCCAGAACAAGGCGGCTGCCCTCCATGACCTCTTCTCTGACAGAGCCTACAGGAATAAACTCGATGTTGCGCAAAATGGCGCAGCGATCACCGGAAATATTGGCACCGAGGGTATCGCAGATCATATCGATCAGCAGTTCATTGGCACCTGCTTCCAGATCCACCACACCCAGATTGAGCGTCACAGCCTCATTGCCTGTGGAATGGAAGTGATAACGATCCAGAAGCTGGGTTTTGCCAAGGAACAGATCACCATAGCCACCGCCGCAGGTGCCGTCGATGTTGATGGAGCCGTTCTCGTTGAACACAGACAGCTTCATAACATAGCTGCCTTCTGCAGGCGCCTGGATCTTCAGCTTCAGCTGAGAGGCATAGTTGCCTTCGTTGAGGTATTTTGTCCACAGACGCAGACCCCAGTCGGCAGTGCCGGCATTGAGATGCAGACGCTTATTGACCCAGGCCTGAGAAATGATGGAGTAGCCTTCATCAATAGACCAGTTTTCATTCTCTTCCAGCCATGCCAGCATAGAATCGTACGCACTTTTCTGCGTGCTGTTCATACCGCCATGAATATATTTGATGCCTCTGACCGATGTGCCGGAAGACACCGCGGAAGCATTGGGCAGATCATCCCACCACGTCTGCTGTGCCATCTTTTGGGCAGACGCCATAAAGTCCACCGTAAAGGCTTCCGGCGCAGTTTCGGTCTGCCGGGCAGAAACTGTCATGCCGCCGGGAAAAAGCCCAAAACCCATTACCATGATCATAAGGAGACTGATCAGTCGTTTTTTCATGGATTTTCCTCCTCTTTGCGCGAAAATCTGGAGCATTTTATACAGCATACACAAATTATTTGTGTTTTCGTGTTTACATCATATAATAATTTATTGATTTTTTCCATTGTCTCTTGTGGTAAAAATATGGTATAATGTGACCACATTTTCCATGAGGTACGGCTATGAAAGAAACACAGCAACTGATCAATCCACATCTTCAGGATATCAATCCCATTCTGGCCGGCTGGTCTTATAGTGGCCCCGGGGATGAACGCTGCCCCGAAGTGCTCAACTACACATTGCTCCACTACGTCTGCAGCGGCAAGGGCAGAATCCACACGTCCGACGGCTCTTTCGATCTCGTTCCGGGGCAGGCCTTTCTCATTTTCCCCGGTGACCATGTGACCCATGTGAGTGACAAGGAACAGCCATGGACCATCAAATGGGTTGGTTTTACCGGAATGCTCTCCCACTCCTTTGTGCAGCTTCCCAGAGTATTCCATGTTCCGCCGCAGTTTCTGCCCAATCTCAGAGCCCTGGAAGACATCAACGGTCACACGGCCTTTGACCTGGCATCGGACCTTCTGCTGCTGTACTCCAGACTGATCCGCCAGGAGACAAAAAAACCGGACTACGTCCAGTTTGTCATGGATTATATTCAGATCTCTTATATGCACAAGCTGTCAGTCCAGTCCATTGCCGATCAGCTCAATCTGGACCGCAGTTATCTGGCACGGCAGTTTAAAAAACGTACCAATCAGTCCATACAAAGCTATATCCTCAATGTCAGACTGATGGAAGCAAAGCGCTATCTGATGCAGGGCTACACCGTCAAGGAAGCCGCCGGTCTTTGCGGCTTCAATGATACCGCCAACTTCTCCAAGCTGTTTGCCAGAGAAGACGGTCTGAGTCCCCAGGCGTGGAAAAAGGTCGTAAGAGCCAACCTTGCCGCCATATCGGAACAGGAAAAATAGGGGGTCTGTCTATACACAGACTTCCTATTTTGATTTATGTCACATAAAATTCCTGCAAATCGTCAAGACGGATGCAGCCAAGCGGTCTTCCGAAGGCCGCGCCGCAATCCAGCGCAATGTGGCCGTTTTCCTGCAGGATCCTGCCGTCAAACCGGTCATCGATCAAAAAGGTCGGAGTGTGTCCGGTCACAAGGATGCGGTCAGTGTAGTAGCGCTTGTCATAATCGGGGCGACAAGTCAGAAGATCTCCCTCATTCTGCAGTTCAAGGGGAATATCCTTTTTTTCAAAGGGAATACCGCCGTGGACAAGGATAAACTTTCTGCCTGCCACGGTGAGCTCTTCATAGAGGGAGAACTCATCAAAGAACTCCATGAGCGAAAGGCGGGTCTCCTGATCCAGCTTTTGAAAAGAAGCAAGGGTCTCGCTGCCGCCATCCATCTGCCAGAGGCTGAGTTCCCGCAAGGTGCCTGCATTGAGTGAGGTTTCGATGTTTTCTTCCGACACATCCACACAAAGGCGAGCCAGCATATGCGCTGCCATCATATCGTGATTGCCCAGAATGGGATAGATGTTGGGGCGCAGCGTCATATCATAGAGGATCTGAGCAGAGCCGCTGCCGCGGTCGACAATGTCACCAAGGACAAAAAGCATATCGTCATCGGAAAAGCCGATCTTCTCCAGCATTGCCACATACTTTACGTACTGGCCGTGCAGATCTGACATGGCATAGATCATGTGTCATTCCCCCTTTTCTTATAATTATACCACAAAACGAAATGCACTGCAAAAAGGGGGAGGCAAAACGCGCGTGCATGAAACCATGCACGCGCGTTTTGTTCTTCTTCCTTTGCCTGATTGGGTCATTTACCTACGCCCAGCACCTTACACGGACGCAGAGCATAGAAGTATTCCCAATTGATTCCGGAGACAGGATCGGACATAAGGAAATCGTTAAAGGTAAAGCTGCCGATCTGTGCATCCATGGTCACTTTCACTTCTGTGCCTGTGGAAGAAATGGAATTGGTAAACTCCGCATCCTCCAGAATGCCGGTCCCGGCATTGAAACACAGCCTGCCGCGGTAGCTGGTGGTGGCAGGCACATTGGTATAACTGCCGTAATAGGTGTTGCCGAAGAGGAACACATCCTGCCCATCGATCTCACCCTGATAGACCACAGTCCACAAAAGCGCCGTGAAGCTGGCAGTGTTTTCACCGAGCACGATCACATCACCGGGCTGCAGGTCATCCATGTTCATGGAGGCTGCGGCATTGGTCAATCGGTCACCGTCTGCATCCACCAGCCAGGAGCCGCCATAGAAGTTATCCACGATCATATTGGCTGTCTCACGAACCGCACCGTCTACAACGATGTAGCCGTTGGCATAAGTTCTCAAAACATACTCACGGTCATTGGCACCATAGACAGAGCCGTTGCTGTCAAGGCGGCAGAAAGGCTGTGACAGAGCAGCTGCCGCAGTGAGACTGCCGTTGTAGGTCTCCACAAAACCATCGATGCCAAGAGCTTCGTAGATGGTATCGGCAAAGTGAAGGGGCCTCTGACGGCTGTTGGCACCGGCTGCCATAGAGCCGTTATAATAGGTCAATGCCTGCAGAGTCTTGATCTGAGCTGCGGTCAGACCTGCAAATTCTGTCTTGGTCGTGCCGCAGACCTCACAGGTAAAGAGTTTCTTGGAGCCATCGCCTTCATCGGTCACACCATCATCCCACACATGGGCAGAGGTCTTGCTTTCACCGCAGTCGGAACAGGTGGCTGTATGCGTACCGTTGCCGTTATCTTCGGCATCGTCTGCCCAGTTGTGCTCTGTGGTCTTTTCCAGCACCTTGGTCTTGGTGGCGCCGCAGCCGTCGTCCAAACAGGTATAGAGCATTTCGCCCTCGCTGCCGCAGGTGGGCTCCACACTTACCACACCTTCATCCCATGTATGGGCAGCCTTCAGATCTGCCGCCTGAGAAGGACGAAGGGCAAAGAACAGATCATTGGAAGCCAGGAAGGACTTCCACAGCTGCAGCTTGGCTGCCGTGCCGCGGAGGATCGAATACGTGCCGTCTGCATTGCAGATCAGCAGCGTATCGTTACCTGCATAGACCGCCACCTGCGCAGAGGTGACCGCGCCTGCGGAGGTATCGGCGTTGACGATGATATCACCGGACTCAAGGTATGCAAGGCGGAACTCGGAGATGGTGCTGCCAATGGCATCGGAGCCTGTGAAGAAGCGGTAGCCGCCGTAGTAGGTGTTGATGATCATATCCCTGATGGCAAGATACTCTTCTTCCACATCCTCACGCAGCATAAATACATCCACATTTGCCTTGCCGGTAAGGTATCTGGGGCTTCTGATCTCGCCCAGAGTGTTCGTCCAGACAAAGAGAGCATCCACGATCTCAGACACAGTGGGCAGGGTCAGCGCAGTTTCAGCCGCTTCGTAGAGCTTCTCTGCGAAGGTCAGATCCGTGCCGAAGGCCCAATCGGTGGTATCGCCTGCTGCCATATCCAGCAGAGTGGTTTCGGCAAACTCATTGAGCTTAACACCGCCTACGCAGTTTTCGATCCGGTTGGAGGGAATATTGGCAACATAGCCGCCGTCGTTGACAATGCTGTCGCCAATGCTGCCTGTAACAATGACAGAGTATGCAGGTGTCACAGACTTGCCTGCCTTAATGGACAGAGTCCATGTGATGGTATTGGTCTTGGCATCATAGACGCCGCCCTCGGTGATGCTGTCTTCCACAAGGTTCGTTCCCTCGGGAACAGTCTCGATGACGATCAGATCTTCATAATCAACACCTGCATAGGAGCGGTCTGCCACCTGCTTGGCTGCCAGATACTTGCTGTCGGAAGACAGGTTGGAGATCTTGACGCTATAGGTCAGTTCCTGCCCCACCGATGCGGTACCGAAGGGGGTGATATCCACAGTACGGTCAATTTCCATACCGGGGTACTCCAGACGGCTGACAGTATCGGCAGGCATAACGAAGTTGGGATCTCTGACAATGTCATTGCCAAGGTTTCCATCGGTGTCCTTTGCCACAAGGAACTCTGTGGGACGGAAGACGATCAGTCTGCCGGACTTGGCACGAGTCTCCAGCCAGCTGGTATCGGTGCAGCTCAAGGGAGATACACCGTTGACAGAGCCGGAGTCCTCATGGTTGAGGGTGTTGTCGGAGGGCTGATACTTGGTGCCGTTACAGTGGAGCACCTTGCCGTTGCCGGCATAGATCAGAGCATGGCCCTTGTCCACCAGCACATCACCGGGACGGAGCATGGTCTGCCAGTTGAGGAAGTATTCAAAGACTTCTTCCTTGGTATCCACAAAATGAGGAGAATCGGGAACGCCGTACTGCTTTTCAAGGTCGGTAAATGCCAGAGTCTGCCAGCGGACCACAGTGGAATCGATATCCTCTTCATCGGAGTGGACATACTGGTTTTCCGCCTGATTCCACAAATCGGTCGTGACGGCTTCCAGAGAACTCTTGCCGCCCAGCAAATTGTGGTGCAGCGCTTCCTCATAGACCTTCCAGACATAGTCGGAACACACGGAGTTGATCTCCGTATGAGAAGTGCCGTATTCCGGCGCTGCGCCTTCGGTCACAAGGTACTTGCCGCTGTAGTATTTGCCCATGGCATCCAGCTCCATGGAGTCATACTGGATCTTATCCTTTTTCAGCAGATAATCCCAGGAAAGCTCCTCGATGGCAAGTTCCAGATCGGCACGGGTATAGAGCACAGTTCCTGCAGGGATGGTTTCTGTTTTCGTCTCGCCGCAGTCTGCGTCAAGGCAGGTATAGAGCACTTCACCTTCTTCCGTATCGGTGGCAGCTCTGGTCAACTCACCTGCGTTCCAGGTGTGTTCGGACACTTCTTCGGTCTTGACCGCGTTACAGACGGTGCAGGTATAGGTGATCTCGCTCTCGCTTTCCACACCGCCGTCCCACTTGTGGGCTTCGCTTTCCGTATTGCCGCAGGAGGTGCAGGTATGGATATGGTCATCGCCGCTCTCTGTCCATGCGCCGTAGGCATGGGAGGTCTTGGCGACAGGCTCTTCTTTGTGTTCGCCGCAGGAAAGGCAGGTGTAGGTCTTGACGCCCTCAGCCTCACAGGTCGGTGCGGTAGTCACAACGCCCTCATCCCAGTTGTGGCTCACTTCCACATAGCTGTGGCAGGCAGCGAAGTCCGCGGAAACAAAGCTGCCGTTTGAGCCTGCGGTAATGACCGTCGAAGGCTCAATGGCAAGATGGGCAAGCCCCTCTGCGCCATCCTTGACGCGGAAGACGACTTTCATGATATCGCCACCCTGTGTGGTGTTCTGCCCTGCCATGAGCATGGCACGAACTCTGGCCTCATTGGCATAGTGCTTGGTCAGCACATCCAGAGAGAGGTCGCTGTCAGCAGAAACAAATTCCAGTTTCCCGGCATCGTACACAAGGCTCACATCAAAGCCCGTGAGCTTGACCGTGCCGCCAAGGGCAACGGTTGCGATCAGAAGCTTTGCTTCTTCGTCAAACTGCGGATCGATGGTAAAGAGGTTTGCGGCATTGTTTGCCGCATAGGTGGCTTTTACAGTCACGTTGGAGGTAACATTTTCCCAATTGCCGCTCCAGCCGGTAAAACAATAGCCATCTCTGGAAGGCTCGGCAGGAACTGCGGCGCCGCTTCCCTTCTGCACGTTTTGTACGCTCAGAATGGTACCGTCATGATCCACAAAGGTGACCTTACAGGTGCCGTCTATGGCAATGCCGTTCTTCTCTGCCAGATAGAGATAGGCAGAGTTTGCAAACTTCATAATGGCGCTGTTCAGGTCGGATGCAGCCGCTCTTGCGATGTAGCTTTCCACACAGTCCGCACCGGTGCCGTGGATAGTGCCGTCTGCCTTGTAGACCGTCACGGTGACAAGGCTTTTGGCATCTGCCAGAACAAGGCTGTCCACCGGGACTTTATAGATCGTGCCGGAATAGTGACCAAACTGCATACCGGGAACGGTAACAGTCTGCAGCTGACCAAGGAAATCCGTATAGGACACCTCGGCGTACATATCCGTGGTCACATTCTTGAAGAACAAGTTCAGTTCAATTCTGTTTTCCAGCGCCAGATTGGAACCTTGATAGTTTTCGCCCTTGATGCGCAAATCGGTACACTCCACAGGCTCGGAAGCCAGTGCCTGCTGTTCTTCTGTCAGAAGGCTGTTGGCAAGATCTCCTGTGTTGTAACCAAAGTTCTTCTGGGCTTCGGCACCGTAGTTCAGCATATCCACCACCAAGGTCTTCATCAGATCCGTGGAGGATGCGGCAACCAGAGCCTTGGCGCTGTAGGCACGGGCAGAGGTGATGTACTCATTGTTGTAGACCGTTCCTTCTTCATCTACGATCTCCAGCTTCAGTTCATCTGCCAGTTCCATGGCTCGGACAGGAATGTTCACCTTATACAGAGAGGAATTGAAGGATTCCCAATCTGCCTGCGGCACGTTGGTGGTCGCCACTGTAGCGCCATCGCTGGATTGGGTGATCACTGCCGTATAGGTTTTACCTGCAGGCAAGCTCTTGGTGAACATGAAATTCAGGGACAATTCATTGCCCAAATTCATGTTTGTACCGGCAACTGTGAATTTTTCTGTTACTTCTGCCGCAAAAACAGGAGATGCAAAGCTCATGCACATTGCAGCCACCAGAAGCAGCGACAGAAGACTCTTCCATGTACGTTTCATGCTATTACCTCTTTCCGCGCAAATTTCGATCTTCCTGTCTGTATCATACAGGAGAATTTTTCTTTTTTCCATTGCACAACTTGACGTGCTCATGGTACAATATGATTAGTTTTGGAGGTGGGATGATGGCTCTGAATTATCAGATCTTGCTGAAGCAAAACCTGCAGGATCTCAATCCACTTTTTATCGGAGAAGCGGAATGTCCGGCAGGTCTTCTGGAGCTTGCTGATGCCAGAAGCTGCTCTGTTCTGTATTATCTTCGTGACGGACGCGGCAGTGTTCGCATCAAAGGTGTGACTTATCCTGTCCAGAAGGGTGAGTTCTTCCTTGTTCCCGTTGGTGAGCTGGCCGAGATCACGGCCGCGGAGGATTCCTCCTGGACGTTCCAGTGGATCGGCTTCAATGGAACGCTGGCTTATGATTTCCTGCAGCTTCCTCCTGTCTTTTCTCTGCCGAAAGAAATCACGGCCCAGCTGTATGATCTGCGAAAACCCTATCAGAACATCGGTACCAGAGTCGCAAGTGATCTGCTTCTGATACACTCCGTGCTGTCAAAGCCAAAGCCAGACCGGACCAATCATGTGCAGCGCGTGATAGACCACATTTTGTCCAGCTATATGTTCAAGATCTCCGTGACGGAGCTTGCCGATGAAATGGGCATCCATGCCTGTCATCTGTCGCGTCAGTTTACAAAAAAGATGGGCTGCAGCATCCAGAAATATCTGCTCACCGTGCGCGTCGCCAATGCGAAAAACTATCTCAATCAAGGGTACTCCGTGAAAGAAACTGCACTGCTTTGCGGCTTTGGCGATACCAGCAATTTTTCAAAGCTGTTCAAAAAAGAAACAGGACTTGCCCCCACTCCATGGAAAGAGAATATCAAACTGCCGGAGGATGTGCGACAGATGCTTTCTCTGACGGAAACCGGGCTTCAATATGAATAAACGGCAGAGGCAACACCTCTGCCGTTTTTCCTCTTGTAAAAGGATCTTTGCGTGACATTTTTTTGCATATCTGCTATCATCCAACCGAGGTGATCTCCATGCGTGACATTGGAAAAAATATCAAAGCCCTTCGTGAGGCAAAAAATCTGACACAGGAAGAGTTTGCGCAGCTGTTGTTTGTGACCCGGCAGACGGTGTCCAATTACGAAACCGGCAAGACACGGCCGGATGTGGACATGATCCTGAAGATCGCGCAGGTGCTGGACACAGATGCCAACACGGTCTTTTACGGCACACCTGTACCGGAGGAGAAAATACTTGCCCGCCGCAAGCTGGTGATCGGTACTATCCTGTTGGGCATCCTTTTTGCAGGGTTTGTGCTGCTTTTGCCCGTAGAGATAAGACTGCAGCAAAGATATATCTTAACGCTGAGTCTGTTTCTTCACGGACTGCTCTCCCCTGTCATGGCCCTTTTGTTTGGCTGGCTTCTGCTGCAGGGTCTGTCTTTGGTTTTAAAATTTAAAAGACTGCAAAAACCTTGGGCTAAGTATATCCGCTATGCAATCATGGCAGCGCTTTGTGTTTTGCTTGTTTTCACGCTTTTTGTGCTGCTCCCGTCAGTGGCAGGTCTGAATGTTTCAGGGATTCCCCTGTGGCTGTCATCCTGCTGTTACGGTGTTTTGATCTTAAATACCAAGGCCACAGCAAGCTATGTTCTGCTCGGCGCAGCCCTTTGGATCTTCGGGGCTGACTGAAGTCAGATCATTTATTTCCTCTGCGGTAAAACCTTTTCTCCAAAATCCCGTCTTTTGTTACAAAGGAGGAGATCGTATGGATGACAACGCCATTGTAGCGTTATATTGGGCCCGATCTGAGGACGCCATAGAAGAGACAAATAAAAAATACGGTACTTACTGCTGGCAGGTGTCTTACAACATTCTGCGCAACGGGCACGATGCCGACGAGTGCGTCAATGATACCTGGCTGCGGGCGTGGAACGCTCTGCCGCCCCAGAGGCCATCAAGATTGCAGGCTTTTCTGGCGAAGATCACGCGAAATCTAAGTTTGGATCGCTGGGAGCAGTCTCACACCCAAAAGCGCGGAGGCGGGCAGACAGCCATTCTTTTGTCAGAGCTGTCCGACTGCATTCCTTCTTCCAGCTCCATTGACCAGACTCTGAGCGATCAGGCTTTGTCTGAAACGATCTGCCGCTGGCTGAGGGATCAGCCGCAAAAAAGCCGAGTGGCTTTTATTCGCCGATACTGGTACGCAGATTCTGTTCATCAGGTAGCCAAGCGAATCGGACTTACCGAAAGCGGAACAAAATCTCTGCTTCACCGCCTGCGGCGCAACCTGAAAGACTATTTGGAACAGGAGGGTATCGTCTTATGAAAAATCGCAGACTCTTTCGCTGCATGGGACAGATCGATGAGGATCTGATCATGGAAGCAGAACTTATTCGCTTCAAGCCCCGAAAGCGGAGTATTCTTTTTCACGCTGCAGCCTGTCTTGTCCTCGCAGGATGCCTCGGGCTGATCATTGCAGTGCCCAGGATTCTATCCCCTCTCCGGACAGAAACGCCGCTCACCGATCAGGTTGAGACCGATGTGGAAGAGGCAGCGCCCTCCTATTTTTCTTTCGGTGGATTGTCTTTGAATATGACGCAGGAACAAGTATGCACACTTTTGGGAGAGCCGGAATACATTTCAGAAGAACAAAGTCCCCGCTGGTTTTATCCCACGCTCACCGTCCAATTCCACGCCTCTGACTTAAAGGTCTGTCGAATCTGGCTTTTAAAGGGCTGTGAACTGACCATGCTGAATGGTATTGGAGTCGGAAGCTCAGAGGAACATCTGAAAAAAGCCTATCCCGATTTACCAGTAATGCAGCAATACTATAAAGCGCCCTATGTCGAAGATGCCTATTTGGAGGGTACCGGAGATTATAGGGAAGACATGGAAGACACCCAGCATCAGATAAACACTCCCGATCTGTCTATTCGTTTTGGCGTTTCCAAAGGCGAGATAGAATATATTTCCCTCACCCGCCACACAGCCTCCGAGCCGAACATGAACGAAGATGCCAATGTTGATGATCGATGTACATTCTCTTTTGGCGGCGTGTCGTTGGATATGACACAAGAGCAGGTTCAAGAGCTTTTGGGATCACCCACGGAAATTACAGATGAAGAAAGTCCTCGCTGGTTTTATCCCACACATGTTATCCGTTTCCATGCTTTTGACAAAACCGTTTCTTCTATCGGGATCCTCACAGGATGTCAGCTAAAAATGGAAAACGGGATCGGCCTTGGGAGCACAGACGAAGACGTTCTAAACGCTTATCCAGATGCATATGTCAATTCAAACTATGATGAACACACTGCCAACACTGCTTATGAATTATTCCATGATGACCTGTTTTTATTGATCGGCACCGCGGACGGTAAGGTCGTTTATATCAGCCTGACCTGCCACAAGGATCCTATGCTGGAGGCGTTGACATCGGACACGATCAAAGTTTACACACCTGTTGATGCGGGAAAACCATGGAATTGCGTGACCTTAACAGGGAAAGCGGCAAAGCTGGTCTGCACAGCTATGACCATTTCAGAGCCGGAAGCCCCCACAGGCGAAAAAACAGGCTTGATCCAATGGCTTGACTTTGGAAACGGAACAGCCGCTGAGCTGTATGGCAACGATCACGCAGCGATCTTTTCCTATTCCGGCAGTACATTTGATCCCTCCCGTACCGATGGTCTTATCTGGCGGTTGTCCGGCTGCTTCTATGATCTTGATGACTATGTCGCTCAGGCCATAGCATCCGTTACAGGGCAGACAGAAAGCGAGTGAGCCAAATGTATGACGTTATTCATTTTATTCTGCAGGAGTTGAAAAACAGCACTTCTCTTGTTCTTGTTGCGTTCACAGTTATGAGCGCTGTTCTCATTTGTGCATTTTTGATCTGTAAACGGGAAACAAGATCTTTCCCTTGGAAAAAAGCGATTCTGCTTCTGCTTCTTGCAGGCTGCACCGGCATCATGGTCTATGCCACCAAATTCCGCCAAGGTGAGTATCGGGCTGTCAATCTGCACCTGTTTCGAACTTGGCGGGAAGCATGGAACAACTACACAGTCGATCACTGGGCAAATGTTTTGCTGAATATTGTTCTGTTTTTCCCCATCGGTTTCCTACTGCCGCCGTTGGCAAAAGTATTCAAAAAATGGTACATCACACTTCCTGTATGCCTTGGTGTTTCATTGCTTCTTGAAACCATACAGTACCTGCTTTCCTGCGGTGTTTTTGATGTAGATGACCTGTTCACAAACACCTTAGGCGCGCTCATAGGCTATCTGCTGTGTATGAGTGTTTTATCCATCAAAAAAAGCATCCGAGGGGCCCTGCTAAACAGCGGTCTGTTCCTATGCCTCATTGCTGCCATAAGCAGCATCTTCATTGTGTATGAGGTCAAGGAGTACGGAAATCTTCCTATGGCACCGGCTTACAGAATCGATACAAGCAAAGTGCTGTGGCGCTTGGAATGTCCTGTTCCGCAGGAATCTGCATCCGGATCTGTTTACCGGACTCAGCCCCGGACACTGGAAGATTGTGATGCCTTTGCCGAAGCCTTCAAACAGGCAATCGGCACAGAGTATGACACCGTTTCCTATTGCCAAAACGGAGCGTACTACATGGATCACGGCTTGGATGAAAATGGTGCTCATTTTCTGTATGTCAATTACAAGGATCCCGGCTATACCTATTCCCATGTATCACAGAACGATCCCATATGGGCCGATGCGGAACGACACGAGGTTGAAGATGCGCTCTCGGCTTATCCCCTGCCGGTCCCAAATTGCGCGGAGTTTTCCGCAGATGGCGATGGCTGGTACAGCTTTGCGGTCGATCAGTATATACAGGATACAGGTATGATCGATGGTATCCTGCGATGCCGCTATGGCACAGACAGAAAAATATATGAGATAGAAAACGGACTGTGCCTGTACACCTACTACGGAGAGGCAAAGATCATTTCCGCATATAGCGCATATACCCATCTATGTGCAGGTCGTTTCTATGACGGAGGCATATTTGAACGTGAAGATCCCTCTGTTGTTTTGGTGACCGACTGCTGTTTGGGATATGAAATCGACACAAAAGGCTTCTATCAGCCCGTGTATTATTTTGATGTTGCTTCCGAAGATGGAACGTATCAGAACAAAATCATGATTCCTGCTATAAGGTAACACACATAACCGCAAGACGATTTGTTGCTCCCGGGAGTTGAAAATCCATACCTTAAGCTCTATAATATACGAAAGTTCTGTGACAGAGGAAGGAACAGATATGAAGCTTCTGATCGTGCGGCATGGTGATCCCGACTATTCTATTGATTCTCTGACCCCTGTTGGTTGGGAGGAAGCCAAGCTTTTGGCTGAGCGTATGGCAAAACTGGATGTGAAGGCATTCTACGTTTCTCCCTTGGGCAGAGCGCAGGACACCGCCTCTTTGACTCTGCAGAAAATGGGACGCCACGCAGAAACGCTGCCGTGGCTTCGTGAATTCTCTGCAAAGGTCACAAAGCCCAACAAACCACAGCCCGGTGTTGCATGGGACTGGCTTCCGCAGGATTGGACAGCAGAGCCGCGCTTTTTTGACTTAGAGGAATGGACAAAGCCGCAGGCATATGAAGATGCCCAGGTGGGGACCCTTGCAAAAGAAGTGACAGAGGGACTGGATGCTTTGCTTGCAAAACACGGCTATCGCCGGGATGGAAAACTATATCGGGCAGACAGCCCCAACGAAGATACCATTGTCCTCTTCTGCCATTTTGGTGTGGAATGTGTGATGCTGGGTCATCTTCTGGGGATCTCTCCTGTGCTGCTTTGGCACGGCACCTGCGCTGCGCCGACCTCTGTGACCATATTGACGACAGAAGAGCGGCGCAAAGGAATCGCCAGTTTCCGCATGAATGCCTTTGGAGACACATCCCATCTGTACATTGCCGGACAAGCACCGTCCTTTGCCGCCCGTTTCTGTGAGACCTACACCAACACAGACCAGCGGCATGATTAAAGAATGTAAATGACCTCCCTTTGACTGTTCAGGGAGGTCATTTTTGTTTGATAGGCTGCTGCAGTCAGTACTTCCTGTGCGCACTTACGATCTGCGCTCTGACCAGACCGGGATCTTCTGCTTGCCTGCCGATAAAGCGGCAAAGGGCCCGGGGATCAAGTCATGTGTGTGATCTGCACCGACCATGTCTTTGCTCAGATCCAAGGCACTGCCATCCGGCTGCTCATAGGCCTGCTCCACAAGTCTTGGCTCACCCAATCTTTCCGTGGTAACAGGCTTGCACCGCGCGGTGCAAAGGGTCTCCGGAACATCCAGTGTCAGCAGCCACGTTCCGTTTTCTTCTGTGATGGAGCAGGACACAGTCCCTGCCATCACAGGGGCTTTTTCATGGATCGAAGGTACTGCATGACCGGCATATGCATTCCCCTCTAACCAGACCGGCTGGGCGATCTCATGGAACAACGCATAATGCGGCTCCTTGCCGACACGCGCCGTAAAGTCCTCCGCGGTCGGGTAGCGGTCACAGTTTTTTGTAAACTGCTCCAGCTTTTCACCGCCATCTTCCCAAAGACCTGCAAACAAGTTGTTGAAATATCGGTCGTCTCCGCCGTAGATCTCGGCATACCCGGCAACAGCGGTAGAATGCGGGAAATGATACGGTGTGGTGCGGCGCAGAACGGCTCTGTCGCTGATCTTGCCGCAGATCAGATTGTGCACGAACGCACCGCCCTGCGACCAGTTATCAAAGGCATATTGAGAAAGAAGCACGTTGTGATCCACCATATACGGCCCATGGCTGACTTCGATCATCAGATCACGGTCATTGGCGTAAAACAGATTTGCTGTCAGGCGGCTGCCTTGGGCCTGCCAATCCATCCAGATACCAAGGGTACAGTTGTGGATATTGTTTTCACGGATCACACAATCGAGGGCAGCATGAAACTTGATGCCCGCCATTTCATGACCCCAGAACTCATGCTTTACACCGATGTTATAGATGTGATTGTGCTCGATCTGGGAGAAAATGCAGCCCATATGTCCCACGATGCCGTTTTGTCCGCAATCATATATGACATTGTTTCGCACAATATGCGAGCCGACACTGTCGCGGGACCAGCCTTTTTGCACCGCCAGAAACACAGCTTCCAACTGGTGGCGATGGCCGGACTTGCGGCCAAAGCGGGCAGACAGATTGTGTCCTGTGGTTTCTTCTTTTCCAAGACTGATCGCGCTGCACTTGGCATCGTGCAAGCGATTGTTTTCAATGATCCAGCCTTTGCTCCAATGAGGCCCGACCATGCCGATCTGGTGCGAAGTCGGCGGCGTCCATGGGCATGCCGCCTGCGCGATCTCAAAGCCACGCAATGTGATATAGTGGATCCCGGTTGCTCTGGGATAGAAGCAGCAAGGACGCACATTGATCTCGATCAGCTGTTCATTGGGATCAAACGCCTGAAAGTTGCAGAAGATGGTCGTGGTATTCTCTTCCACCACCGCATACCATTTGTAGACCGTATGCTCCGGATGCAAGATCCGTTCCTCCTCCACCCTCCATTCGTTTTGACAGCAAATGACCCGGGGTGTATCGTCATACAGATCCTCCATGGACTTTGCCTCATACATGGACAGGCCGTTCAGATAGACATCTCCCAAATGAACACGGTAGTCTGCACAAGGCTCTCGCAGCCAGTCCCCTTCCACTTCCAGCAAGAAAGGGTTCCAGTCTCCAAACAGATCGTTTGGCACGGTTTTTTTCCAGACAGAGTCTTTGACCTTCTCCCATCCGGTCACGATCTCCGACCCCTTGATCACAGGGAACTCACCCTCCACCGCCTCATATACGATGCGGTTATGGCTGCTCGTTCCGCCGTTTTGGGGATCCACCCATTCCCGGTAAGTACCACCAAACACTCTGACAGTATCTCCTGCCACTGCAACCTTTGCCGCATGGCTGATGGTGCGGAAAGGAGCGTTTTCCGATCCGCTCCCACGGTCATTGCCTGCAGGCGAAACGTAATAGATCATAAGACTTGCTCCTTTGTATACATTGTTTCTCTTAACAGTGTATGTCTCAAAATTTGACTTTTCAAGCAAGAAAGTATAGAATATATAGACAAAATTTGACTTTTGGAGAAGCGCATGTTATACGAGTTCAACCACTTTGGATCATCCGACTATATGAAGGTAAAAAAGGGAAGGAATTTGAGCTTCCCCGCACATCTGCACCAATGCTTTGAACTGATCGTCATTCGTTCAGGAGAAATGATGATCACGGTAGACAGCAAGCGCTACACACTGACCGACAAGGATGCGCTTTTGATTTTCCCTAATCAGCTCCATGCTTTGGAGTCGACTGAAAGCGAATATATTCTTTGTATTTTTTCACCCCAGCTGGTACGTGCATTTTATACGAAGATCTCAGATAAGCTTCCACTGAACAACTGCTTTTGTCCGGACGAATATTTGACGCAAGCTCTGGCGCAGATGGAACAAGCCTCTTCCATCACAGAAAAAAAGGGAGTGCTCTACAGCCTGTGCAGCCAGTTTGATAAAGCCGCCGTGTATGAAGAAAAGGCATCGAAAGATCCTGACTTAATGTATCGGATCTTTGATTTTGTGGAAAAACACTTTTCCGGTGAATGCTCTTTGAATGACCTTTCCAAATATACCGGGTATGACTACTCATATCTTTCCCGCTATTTTAAAAAAACCGTGGGCATCTCATTTAACACTTATGTGACACATTTTCGTTTGAACAATGCCTGTTATCTGCTGGAAAATACAAATACCCCCATCGTTCAGTGCGCTTTTGAAAGTGGTTTCTCCTCCCTGCGAAGCTTTAACCGAAGCTTTCAAAAAGAGCTGAACACAACACCGACACAATACAGAAGTAATCTGCGCCGATAGAAGAACTGACACCTCACGAAAGAGGTGTCAGTTCTTTTATCCCCCGTTTTTGTATCGCTGCAGCAGATAGTCACAGTTGATCACTTTTTCGCACAGGGCAAAACGGCTGAAGTAATAGTGGTTGGCGGCTTCAAAGCCAATGGCAGGGTTCTGATTCATAAGGGCCAGCATATTGACCGCATTTTCTCTTTCATCCAGAACCACATCGTAAAGCGCTTTCCGGCTGCCGCCGCTGTCACGCAGGCGCACAAATTTGACCAAATTCAAAGAAGAACGAAACAAGCTGTAGCTTGCGTGGGCCATCTGCACAGTCTGCGTATCTTCATCGTTCTCAATGAGACGGAGGCCTTCTTTCCATTGGGCACACAGCGCTTCCAGCTGGTTTTGAAACACATCCTCGGGATAGATGCCGCGCCAGCTTTTCAGATCGTCATAGGCAAAGCAGGTCATGGTTGCTTCATGGCCGGTGGGCTTTTCGTAGAACAACGTGGCAGGGCCTGCATTTTGAGGGCCAAAGTATGCTGTGAGCATATGGGACGGGAAATGGCTGAATGCCCGGGAGAAGCTCTCGCCTGCCTTCTTCATGTTTTCGCTCATTTGTGGCAACTTGGCGTTTTCAAAGAAATACCGGCAGGAATAGAGCAAATTCATGGAGGGATAACCGCCCAAAGTCCAGCTCAGCTGCAGATGATCTACCCCCTCTTCAACAAGACGGGACATAACCTGATCCACCTTGTTGAAAACAGGCAGGGCAGGAACCGTGGAGCACTCCCAGGTCGTGTTGATCTGCAGCTTGGCAGATGTTTCCAGTCCTCTGCTCTTGGCTCTGCGCCACACGGCAAGAGACCGTTCCCCGGGACCAATGATATTGAGAGAATAGTCCGACAGCGTAGACTTTACGCCGCCGATCTCATAGGGAATAGAAGCTTCGCAGATGCTTTCCACCACCACACGCTCCGGCAGATGGTCGATGATATCAAATCTTGTTTCCAGAGAATCCATATCCCAGGTAAAATCTATCACTTTTATATCGCGGCTGACGCGATCCGCACCCTCACGAACGGCAGCAAAAAAGTCACCCACGATCTGGCCGATGGTCTTATGCTTGCATCTGGGGCAATTACAGACATTGCTTTTGTGGATAGGAGATACATGGGAATAGCAGTTGGTCAGGTTTTCGCTTTTGGTGATGCAGAAGAAACCGCCAAGCAACGGTGCGTAAGAACAGATGGACTCGATCGCATTTGAAATATAATCGCGCACCGGCTTGGTGGAGGTGCAAAGGCACACATGTTCCTCATCCTCCACGTGGCCCATAATATCGGGGTGCTTTTCAAAGAAAGCCCTGGACATGGAGCGCGGCTCATTGAGATAGAGATACACCTTGATTCCGTATTTGGCGCAGCGCTCGGTCAGCTTTTTCAGGCGAGCAAGCCGCTGCTCCCAGCCGACCGACAAGGACGGCTCAAACGGAAATTCTGAAAGCATATAGAGGACACCTTGGGTGTAGATTCCGTTGATGCCCACGCGTTGATAGCTTTCCAGCAGTTCATCAGAGCAGTATTCTTCACTGTCTACATCAAAGCTTTTCTGATACAACCCCGAAAAAAGATAGATCATTCTGGTGCCAAAAATTTCTTTGCCGGAAAATTCGACCTGAGGTTTTATGTATTCAAATTGGAAGGGCTCTTTTCCCTCTAATGACAAGCTTTCCATAGAAGCCTTCACCGCAGAAAGATCATAGCCTGCCATGTCTTTCCAAGCAAGCCGCTCGCAGATAGGTTTATCGCCCAGCTTAATATCAAGGAAATCCTCCTCGCGGAGCAAAACAGCCAATTCATCGGCATCCATTTCCAGAAGTTCCAGCAGCTGCTCATAGGGCAGCAGATGCCACATGGCACGGATGATGGTGATGTAGCCTTTTTGGATCCACACATCGCTTTTCTGCTCTTCCTTTATGCCCATGGAAAAAGCCAGATCTTCAATGTTTTCCGCTGTTGTGCCTAAGATCTTTGCAATTTTTTCGTAGGTGAAAAACTCCAGCGCCCGGAACACAAATGCACATACCCGATCAGGGAAATGAGGGAAAGGAGTAGGACTTTTTCCCAGCTTCGGCAGTTCAAACTTCATGGCTGACATCCTCCAGATATCCATATTTTACAAGAAAGCGGAAGTAAGAAAGGTAATAGTCGATCTGCTCATCGGTGGTATGACACTCCAGCACTGCGTCATGGAGCCTGACGGCGTCCAATACACTGCGCCCGGGGCAGAGCAGCGCCCAGATCAGTTCCGGAATGCCTGTCCATGGGTAACGCTCCTCGGAGGGTACATATACCTGTGAGAACGGCATACCGGCACGGAGGTTGCGATAGCGCAGGTTCTTAGCGCGCTGCTCCGCATCAGAGAGCTTGCGATCCGGCAGCGTGTCATAGTAGCTGTCGGCCCAGTGCTCCGGAAGCTTTGGCACGACCAGACCGGGATAGAAGCGGTTGAATGATTCCATTCTTCCCATATACAGCAGCTCCGCCGCCTTGTTGCGCCAGAGGGCATCCGTTTTGGACAACTGCCCCATAACGACCTTTCCTGCGTTGCGGTTCTTTTCCAGATCCAGCCAGTGGGACGCCAGGGCTTCCAGATCCTTGGCAAGCGCAGCAAATTGCGCCTTGTCATCAAAAATCAACACGCCGCAGAAAGCCGCCAGCATGGGCACGAGCTGTTTCAGTTTTTCCGGCTCTATCGCATCAAAGATGGGCGCATCCACATGATGATAATCATTCTTTCCGTCGTTGCAGGTACTGTGGGACCAGTTGACAGGAATGTCCATGGAGGGTTCCCCCGTCCAGCAGTCATCGGACAGATTGCCCGGGACAAACTTCCATTGCATACCTTGGCAGTACAGGTTCATGACTTTTTCTGCCAACATATCACCGAAGAAAGGCAAAGACACCGGAGCCTGCGTGATCAGGAACGGAACATTCAGAATCTCGGAAGAAAGGCAAGTCACGGTATCGATGCTCATGGCAGCCAAAGTCCGCCTATCATGGTTTGCGAAAAAGGCGGCATAGCCATAGCGTTCCATGGAAAACACCAAACGCAGTGTTTTCTCGGGCTGCGGCAGGACGCCGTCATCTATAAGCTGCTTGAGCATCAGCGCGATTTCCACACCTACGCCAAAGCCCTGGGCATCATCAGAGGAGAAAGGCTCATAGAGATGACCCAGCAGCGCAAACTCATCATCGGATCTGCCGGGAATGGTGGCAGTAACGGTGTAGATCTCGCCGTCAAAGATTCTGGTGTTCATTTCGCCGTGGAGCTTGACGCTTCCATTATGCAGCAGCTCACACAGTTCAATGCCTGTCTTGGAAGAGACACAGTAGACGGGAATAACAGGATCTTCCTTCAGATGATACCAGCCGATGTGACCATGACCATTGGTCCAGGAGGGTACATCCGGTTCATGGGTAATGGTCTCAAAGGCAGCGAAGACAAGGCCTGCCGCTCCTGCCGCGGCGATTTTGTTATACATAGGGTGCTGAGCAGGCAGATAGCCGCGATGGAAGACAAATTTTCCCCTGCAGTCCGGCTTCTCGGGATCAAGGGCAGCATAGTCCACCAATTCTGCAGTAATGCCGCCTTTGGGAGTGGGCGCACAGTATTCCGACACGTAAATGGTGCTCAGATCGGTGTCCGCGATCATTTTTTGAACAGGCTCTACGATCTCCAGCGTGGAGCGACCTGTCAGATCCCATGCCTGCGGCATGATAAAGTCAAAGGATGCCGTCTCGCCATCTGCCTTATGGGCGATGCGGCGGACATCGGAAAGTCCTGCCTGCTTCAGGATCTCTTCGCACCAAGCAGTGGAATCCGCAAAGGCCGTGTACTGACGAGGCTTTTCCAGTTCTTTCAGCTTGATGATCAGATCCATCATACGCTCATGGGAGTATATATTCTGCAGGATCTCGCAAAACTCTTTCGTCAAAAATCGGCTCATAGAAGCGCTCCCCTTTCTTGTGTCTGCACATACACTTTACAGTTGTCAGAATAAATTGTAAATGTACTGTACAAGCAGATTTGGGCACTAAATTAGCATCTGTGTTGGTCATATGTTGTATCCGGCTTTGTTTTTTGCTAACTTAAATGTCATGGCTCAAAGTGGCAGGTGTTTTGTCTGCAGCGTGTATGCTATCCACGCCGGTGAGCTTAACCAACCTACAAGAAGCCGGGAGGAATTTCAAGATGATTTTGTCCGAAAATTTACACCGCCATGTTGCCTATCTGACCGAGGAGATCGGCGTCCGTCTGGCAGGCTCAGAACAGGAAAAACAGGCTGCCGAATATATCAAAGCCAGGATGCTGGAATACGTGCCTGACTGTTTGATCGAGACATTCCCGGTCAACTGCTGCAAGGTGGAAAAAGAAGAACTGTCCGCTCTGGTGGACGGGCAGTGGAAGAAATACGATACCATTCTCTTTAACGGTGCGCCCGGCACAGGCGGAAAGACTATAGAAACCGAGCTTGTGTACTTCGATGCGCATCAGGACTACCAGCGCAAAGACATCTCCTTTGTATCCGGCAAGGCCGTGATCCACTGGGGGCTGAGCTTTGGCAGTGAGGAAAACTATCGCCGCATGATGGAGGCAAAGCCTGCCTGCCTTTTGATGGTAGATACCCGATATACCTCCCAGATCCCATTGGGTGACGGCATGTTCCCTGCTTATGTGAAAGCGCACGGTGCCATCCCCACCGTCAATGTGGCATTCTTTGATGCATGGGAGCTTTGTTCCAAAAAGGCAGAGAAAATCCGGCTCAATGTAGAGGGCGAAGCGGTACCCGCCGTTTCCTATAATGTGATCGCCACCATTCCCGGCACGCTGGAGGAGCCTCTTTGCTTCTATGCCGGCGGTCATCTGGATACCCAGTCGAGAACCGTAGGTGCCGATGACAATGCCATTGGCTGCGCCGTGATGGTGGAACTGGCAAGAGTTTTGTCTCAAAAGAAGCTGCGCCATACAGTCAAGCTCATTGCCTTTGGTGCGGAAGAGCAGCTGTCTGCAGGGTCTTCTGCCTATGTCCGCCGCCACAGAGAAGAAGTTGAGAAATACGGCAGGTTTATGTGGAATTTTGATTCCTGCGCATCCGCCGTAGGCTGGAACAATTTCTGGATCAATGTCAACGATACCCTTCACAGGGCGTTGACCGACTGCTACCATGAACACGATGTGTATTATAACGAGATCAGAGGCGCAGAGCCCACCATCGACTTGTTCCCTCTGACAGCCTGCGGTGTACCCGGCATATCCATGCACAGAAGAAACTGCGAAACAGGCACATTCTTCCACCACAGACCTGCCAATGCTTTGGAGAACATCTCCACCGACGTGGCGGCACAGATCGCCAATGCCGCCCTTGATCTGATCGAGCGGTTGGACAAAGAAGAGTACGACGACAAATTCTCCATCGACCCCGATCTGGTACAAGCTGTCAAAGACGGCTGGGAAGGTACCTTTGGCGGTTGGGAAGGATAGATACGCCGAAAAGCAAAAAAGAACACCGCTTGGGATTGTATCCCAAGCGGTGTTCTTTTTTCTCACTTGATATCCAACAGCTTTGCTGCGTTGTTGTAGAACACATCGGCAAAGTCAGCCTTAGCCAGACCACACTTCAGTCCTGCCTGAATGAAGGCATGGATCTGATAGTAGGTGAAATAAGTCAGGTTGTCGGCTTCGGATCCTTCGATCTCCCGCATATGGGGATCCAGCTCGATCCCCTTGTAATCGCCTTTGCGGACCAGATTCACATACTCGCCGTTTTCCACCGTTCTTCCCATGCGCATGCGCAGAATGGGAGAGTCAGAGCCGTGGATAATGCGCTTGGAGCCAACAGACCGGATCATCTTCTCCATAACAGCTTGGTTACAGTTGGCGGAAAACTCAAAAATCAAGCCGGGTGCCTCTTCCAATCGCTCAAAGGCATCTGCCACATCTTCTTCGCAGTAAGCTCTGCCGATGTGCGCAATGATCGTTTTGACATTGGGATAGCGCTTGTTCAGCTCGATCATTTCCGCAATATTGACAGGGTCGCCTAAACGACCTGCTCGGGGAATATGCAGCATCAGTACCCATCCATGGGCATTGAGCACCTCCAACTGATGGTGAGGAATAAAATCAAAAATGCGAATCTCGTTGGAAGGAATGTACATGGGAGAGAAGTTCAGGTACACCTTCGCGCCTTTTGCGCCGGATGCCAAAATACGTCGCTCCACCTCTTCCCCACTCCACTGCGGACGAATGACATAGAGATAGGGCCAGTCACGTCTTTTACATTCTTCGATGACATAATCTGTGCATGCCTGCACATCGTAGGCTCTGCTGACCTTACCAAACATGAGCGGTGTGACCTTCTTATCAGGAAACAGATTGCGAAAACTCTCTTCAATATTCTCAATGCTGTTTTCCTCTGCCGCAAGCAGAGGCCATAGTGCACCCCGGTTTTGCTTGTACAACGCATCTCCCAAATAGAACTTTTTCAGATGGGCATGGTTGTGGGCATCGATGATATGATCAGGAAGCCAGTCACGTATGTGTTTTTCATAAAACTCTCTGTCGTGCGCTTCCATCGGATTGATGATCTCCATGAACAAACCCCTTTCTGCTGCATCATGCTGTTGCATTTATTTTACATCACATGCCGCAAACTTTATGTTGCATATATTCGGCAAAATGTGATATTCTTTTTGATAATAAACAGCAAAAAGGATGAAACTTATGGAACATATCCACCTTGACCACAATTACCAAATTCTCTTAAACCCCAGCTTTCAGGATATCAATCCAATCCTTGCCGGAGAAGCAACCTGTCCTCCGGGACTGATGCAGCATCCGCCCAAACGTGACTGCACCACGCTGCACTACGTCCGCTCCGGATGCGGTACCCTTTCTACACGAGGTAAAACATATTCCATCCAAGCAAGACAGATTTTTCTGATCCTACCGGGAGAGAATGCCACCTATACCGCCGACAAGAACGATCCATGGACCTACCGATGGGTCGGTTTTACGGGTGCTTCTTCCAGAATCTTTGCCAAAATGCCGCCCGTTTTGACCGTTCCCCAAGAGATCTTCGATAATCTGTGTGATTTGCGCGGAACAACATACAATTTGGAACACAAACTGACTTCAGAGCTATTCTTACTGCAAGCTTGTCTTCCTCTTATAAAGAAAACCATCTCGGATCCCGTTGAATGGGTCATGGATCACATTCAAAGCGCCTATATGACAGAACTGTCTGTACAAAAAATGGCAGAACAGCTCAATATGGATCGCTCCCATCTATACCGTATCTTCAAAAAGAAAGTCGGGCTGTCCATTAAGGACTATATTCTGCAGGTACGAACACGCAGAGCCAAGTGGTATCTGGAACAGGGATATTCCATCAAAGAAACCTCAACTCTTTGTGGCTTTAAGGATGCCAACAATTTCTCCCGTCAGTTCAAAAAAAGCGAAGCTGGTATGGCGCCTCTACAGTGGCAAGCCTATATAAAAGAAGTTCGCGCCAAAGAAGCACCATGAGTAACCGTCCAAAAAAGGCATTCTCTCAATTTCATGTGCCGATCACCCCCAATAAAACCACAACGGCAAAACAGAAAATAAGAACGCTGATCGGGATAACTTTGTGTCCTGATCAGCGTTCTTCATTTGTTGGCGCTGCAGGCAGCGCATTATGCCGGTGTCCTGTTGCGGTGCCCGAAAAAATGTTCGGGCTTTCGCTTTCCTCCATTTTTTCGACCGCTGCCACTCGCTCAGGTCGCTTATTCCGCCACCGGCGGCGCTCCCATCGCTCCCCGAACTCTCACTTCGTTCGAGTCCGAAGGGCAGCGGCGCAAAAAACGAGACAGAGGCCAACGCCTCTGTCTCGTTTTTGGTGCCGGTGGCCGGACTCGAACCGGCACGCTATCGCTAGCGGTGGATTTTGAGTCCACTACGTCTACCAATTCCATCACACCGGCAGGGTGCTATGTGATTATAGAGCATTTGCTCCAAAATTTCAAGTACCTTATGAATCTTTTTGTTTGGCTTCTTTTCCTTTTTCCACCTGCTCAGACAGGTGCTTGGACAAAACTGCCAGAGACGCTGCCATATTTTCTGCCTGCACAAGGATGTTGGACGGCACTTCCAGATGTCTGGGGGCAAAGTTCCAGATCGCCTGAATACCGCAGCTGATCAGACGGTCACAGACTTCCTGCGCATACTCCCTGGGAACGGTGATGATGCCGATGCGCACCTTGTGCTTTTTGCAAAATTCCTCCAAACGGGACATATGCATAATAGGCTTGCCGGATTTGCTGGTGCCAATGAGCACATCAGCAGAGTCAAATGCCGCAAGAATATTCAAACCATACTCTGCAAATCCGCTGTAGTTAAGAAGCGCTCTTCCCAGCTTGCCGGCACCGACCAGCACTGCATCGTTGGTATTGGCATAGCCGAGAAATTCTTCGATGTCCGCGATCAGGCTTTCGCGATGATAGCCGATCTTGGGTCTGCCGCCATGGCTGACAAGCGCAAGATCCTTACGCACCTGCACTTCGCCCATATCCAGAGCGGCTGCCAATGCTGTGGCAGAAATATATGCCGCACCGTCTTCGGGAATACCCTTGAGATAAGACAGATAAATGGGCAGTCTTTTTAATGTGGATTTGGAGATCTCCTTATTCGCCATACTCCTACCTCCCTTATATTCGGTAGCAAGTATAACAGATTTTTCCTTTTTGTGCAAGCGTTTTTTATCGATATAATTTATCGATAAAATCTTAAACACAGATCTGCCTTGTTATTTCTCTGCGCAGTCGCAGCATGATTCTTTTCTCCAGTCTCGAAATATAGGACTGAGAGATTCCCATCATATCCGCTACCTCTTTTTGTGTTTTTTCCTGTGTTCCCCCCAATCCGTAGCGTAAAAGCACAATGGTGCGTTCCCGCTCCGACAGCTTCTCCAAAGCCTGCCAGAGCAGCTGGTGATCCACATCATCTTCCATAGGGCCTGTGACCGTATCATCATCCGTGCCTAAAATATCTGACAAAAGCAGCTCGTTTCCATCCCAATCGGTATTGATAGGCTCGTCCAGACTCATCTCCTGTTTCTGCCCTGAGATCTTGCGGATATGCATAAGGATCTCGTTTTCGATGCATCTGGACGAATAGGTCGCCAGCTTGATCTTTTTATCCGCTTTGAAAGTATTGACTGCCTTGATCAGACCAATGGTGCCGATGGAGATCAGATCCTCAATGCCCACTCCTGTATTTTCAAACCGACGTGCAATATAGACCACCAGACGAAGATTGTGCTCGATGAGCATTCTTTTTGCCTGTTCCTCTCCCCTGCCCAAAGCCTCGATCCATCGTTGTTCCTCCTCTGCCTTCAGCGGCGGCGGCAGGACATCGCTGCCTCCGATATACATGACCTTTTCAGCAGACCAAAAACCAAGCTTTTCCATCAATGTTTGCCAAGTGAATTTCATGTGATCTCCCCTCCCCATAATGCATGAAATGTTTCGTCCTGCGTCAGTTTCGACGGACTGAATGCCGCCAGAAGTGACGCTTTCCGTTTCCCGATGATGCTGCGGCAGCGAACTGCCAGCAAAAGACCCGTTTCCACACCAACTGCCCGATAATGAATCAAACGAAATCGGCACTTGGGATACAGCTGCGAAAGCACAGGCAGAACAGCTGCAGGATCTGACAAGCTCTGTTTTGTCAGCGCAGCTTCCGGAAACAGCGACAGCAGCTTCTCTCCATCCACGATCATAACCGCCTGTCCCGTAATGGGATCACGAAGCGTGTTGCCGGTATCACGCAGCGCCTTCAGACTGACGCTGCGTCCCTGCGCCATAAGCGTCACAGGCAAAAGGTCACCGCCCGTGTGCGTACCGCAGCCCTTCAAGATGAGCGCTGCCACCAGATAACAGACACCTGCCAACAAAAGCATGGCAGGAAAAGAAACGGCATAGTAGGCTCTGCCGCCCACAAGGACGCAATCCCCCTCCAGTTTCTGCACCAAAAGCAGAACTGCACCGCCGAAGGCAAAGCTCAAAGCAAAGAAAAACAGCGCCTGCTTTAACGTGTTTTTCCGAAATCCAAAGGCAATGAACAGCATCATAGCAGCACAAGTCCATGGGAAGACGCCGCTCTGAATCCTGCCCCATCCGGGCAGCACCGATGCCACCGCATAAAGTCCCCCCAACGCAGCACCGAGCAAAAGCCTCCAAACATGGGCAGGACAGCCGCCCATTGCCGCACTGCCGCGCAGCAACAGATAATTGATGGTCATATTCAAGGCAAACAGCAAGTCCACATACACGGTCATCTCCTCACCTCCGCCTCGCCAGTATACATGGCACAAAGAGAAAAAGAGGTCACATTTCCAATGGAAAATGTGACCTCTTTTCGTATTTCTTCGATGGACTTTTTATTTGAGCGGTACAGACACACCCTCACGCAGGATCTGGCGGATATTCTTTTCCGCCTTGCTTCTGGGAAGCAGCACCTCATGGCTGCAGCCTGCACAGCGCAGACGGAAATCCATTCCTGTGCGTAAAACCAACCACTCCTTACTGCCGCAAGGGTGGGCTTTTTTCATAATCAGAACATCCTGCAAGCGTACATCCATGTGTTAAGTCTGCCTTTCTTTCGCATATATATTATCAATGACTGCAAGGGGGAATCGCAATGAACTATTATCTTCCCGAGGGAATGGACCTTCGCCGCGGCGGCTATACCATGGAGGCTCTCAGAAAAGCCATGACCGATGGGTCGATCCTGCAGGCAACCGCCACAGTCTGCACAGAAGGGCATGATCTTCTGGTAGACCTTGGATGCTGCATGGGGCTGATCACCAGAGAAGAAACTGCCATGGGCATCCGGGAAGGCACAGTCCGTGATATTGCCATTTTATCCAGAGTTGGAAAGCCGGTCTGCTTCCGCGTAACACAGATCCAGCCCAATGGGCAAGTGCTGCTATCGCGCAGACTTGCGCAAGAGGAAGCAAGTGAACATCTGTTTGAAACAAAGCGCCCCGGGGACATCATCCCCGCCGTGGTCACAAGTCTTGCATCCTTCGGTGCATTCTGCGACATCGGCTGTGGATTATCCGCTCTCATGGGCATTGAGACCATCTCTATCTCCCGCATCAGTCACAGTGCCGATCGGTTTGAGGAAGACCAACAGATCTTCGCTGTCATCCGTCACATGGATCACTCCACAAGACGCGTGCAGTTGAGTCACCGGGAGCTGCTG
Source organism: Oscillospiraceae bacterium (assembly GCA_017938625.1). Lineage (GTDB taxonomy): Bacteria > Bacillota > Clostridia > Oscillospirales > Oscillospiraceae > Avoscillospira. The sequence continues at coordinate 35,660 of JAGBBD010000030.1, forward strand.
GGCACCTGGGACGAAAACGCCGACCGATTCCGTGCCGGACAGACGGTGACCGGCATTGTCCGCAGTGTGAAGGATTACGGCGCGTTTATTGAGCTTTCCCCCAACCTTTCCGGTCTGGCAGAGCCAAACACGGATCTTCATGTTGGAGATGTAGTTTCGGTTTACATAAAGTCGATCCTGCCGGAACGGCTGAAGATCAAGCTGGTGGCACTGCGTAGGTTGGATCCTCGGACACAGCCAAGAAAGCCTTTACAATATTATCACACCTGCGGACACATGGACCACTGGCGCTACGGTAACGATACGTTTGGAAAGACCATTACGGTTTTTTGATCTCGTCCCAGTAGCGTTTGGCTGCCTGCTCTGCTTTGTTATCGCCGTATTCATAATACTTGCGGTGCTTCAATTCATCCGGCAAATACTGCTGCTTGACCCAATGACCGGGGAAGTCATGGGGATACAGATAGCCTTGATCCTGCTCAAAGCCTGTACCGTCAGCATGGACATTCTGCAATTGACGGGGCACAGCACCGGTGATGCCCTTTCGCACATCCGCCTCGGCAGCGGCATAGGCGGCATAGGCGGAGTTGGACTTGGGAGCTGTGGCAAGGAGCAGGCATGCCTGTGCCAGAGGAAGTCTTGCTTCGGGCAGTCCCAGCTGCAAAGCGCTGTCTACACAGGCTTTGACAATGGGAACTGCCTGGGGATATGCAAGTCCGATATCCTCGCTGGCAGAACACAGAATCCTGCGGCAGGCACCTTGAATATCTCCCGCTTCCAAAAGCCTTGCAAGATAGTGCATGGCAGCATCGGGATCAGAGCCGCGCAGGGATTTCATCAGACCCGACACCACGTCATAGTGTTGGTCACCTTCCCTGTCATAGCGCATGGCGGAGCGCTGGGAGGCTATTTGTGCATCTGCCAGTGTGAGAGATATGGTATCTCCATCCACAAAGCCGGTGGAGAACAGAAGCTCCACCGCATTGACCGCCTTGCGGATATCGCCGCCGCAAGAGGAAGCGACCTGCTCCACCACACCATTTTCTACATGGGCAGAAAGACCTGTCTTCTCTTCCATATAGGAAACAGCACGGCGGACTGCTTTTGCGGCAGCAGATGCGTCGAGAGCTTTGAACTCAAAAACCGTGGAACGGGATAAGATGGCATTGTACACATAGAAATACGGGTTTTCCGTGGTGGATGCGATCAAGGTGATCCGCCCGTTTTCAATGTGCTCCAACAGGGTCTGCTGCTGCTTTTTGGTGAAATATTGAATCTCGTCCAGATACAGCAATATGCCGTTGGGCGCAAGGAAAGTATCCAGCTGCGCCACGATTTCCTTGATATCGGAAGAAGATGCCATAGTGGCATTCAGTTTACATAACTTTCTGTTTGTCTTGGCGGCAATGATGTTTGCCACTGTGGTCTTTCCCACACCGGAAGGGCCATAAAAAATCATATTGGGAATCTTGCCGCTTTCGATCACTCTGCGCAGCAGCCCATTTTCACCGAGGATATGCTCCTGTCCGCAGACATCGTCCAGACTTTTGGGACGCAGTTCGTCCGCCAACGGTTGATACATGGCATTTCCTCCTTTCGCTCAGTTAGAACTATTATACCGAAGACCGTAATAAAAAACAAGAGCACAACCGTGCTCTTGTTTTTTATTACGATACATTATTCTGCTGTTTCTTCAGCAGCTTCTTTCGCCGCTTTCTTTTTCCTGCGGTGGCGGCGGACAGGAATCACAACAGCGGTCGCAATGACAGCCAGCAGGATCAGCGTGGGCAGCGCTTCAGCCAGCCAGATGATAAATCCCTGCACACCGCGGGCAAAGCCGCTCCAGCCATCGGAAAAGGCATCTGCCAGCTTTTCGCCAAAGGTACGCTTGACAGGTGCTGTTGCCGTATAGATCTCCACTTCCTGCAGATCGATATTCACAGTAGAATAGCTCAGACGCTGATCCAGATCGCGCAGGCTGCGCTCAATGCTTTCGATCTCATAGCGAACTTCCGACAGCCGCTGCTCCAAGGCGATCAGGCTCTCCAGATCGCCGCTGGTACCGAGCATGGCAAGCAGTCGCTCTTCCTGGGTGCGCAGACTGGACAGGCGTGCCTCGTAATCCGTATAACGTGAGGTGACGTTCTCCGCATTTCTGCCAGAGGATGTCACATTGCCGATCTGACCGGTCAGAGTCATAAAGCTATCAAAATGCTTGGAAGGAATGCGCACCACATAGAAGGCATAGCGATCCACGACTGCTGTTCTGTCGCCGTTGCTGCGTCCGGAAACGCTGGAATCCTGGATGAACCCGTTGTACTCCTGTACAGCCGCATTCAGCGCCGCGATCGATTCATCAAAGTTGGTGGTCTCGATGTAGACATTGCCGGAATAGACGATCTTTTCCGCATACTTCTGCGCCTCCTCCGGCGTCACCGGCTCGGCACTCGCAGGCTCCTCTGCCGTGGTAGACGATGTGTTGAACGCCACCTCTTCTTCAACAGTCTCCTCCACAACATACTCCATGTCCTCTGCCTTATATTCCTGCGGAGCAGAATCATAAGCCACAGAGCCTTTTTCACTGGATGCGCCGCAGGCGGTCAGCAGCAGCGCCACGATCAAGGTCAGTACGATCAGTAAGTTTTTCTTTTTCATTGGTATGCTCCTTTCTTTGTTATTCCTCTACTCTTTTAGACGACAAAATTTCCCATTGGTTTCTTGATTTACAAAATTTCTGCTGTCATGGCAGAAACTTCATATGCCGTTCTCGTCTGACTCTCCTCACCGAGCATTTTGATATACTGTCTGCTCTGCAGCCGACCTGTCAGATGCAGAACCGTGCCCACCTGACAAGCCCCCACCTGCCATGCAGTCTGCCCCCACAAAATGCATGGAATGTAATCCGCCCGGTGATACGGACGATTGACTGCCAGCATCACATCACAGATCTGCCGTCCTAAAGGTGTCTGCCTGCACACAGGCTCCTTACAGATCGTACCTGTCAGTTCCACCGTGTTCAGCCACTCCCCTTCACAGGCAGCCAGCTGCTCTGCATAGACGGAGATGACCAGCTTTCTTGTGTCAGACGCACGGTCATTGTAAGTGCGGATCTGACCGGAGATCTCCAGCATACTGCCGCCCGACAGATCCATCTGACATAAGACTTGCTCCGGAACAAGCACAGGCAGCGTATCCACCGTTCCGGACAGGCGCTCCACCTCCAAAGGAAATCCATAAAAGCGCTTTCCGTGGTTTTCATGGGACAAATGCGGCAGCTGACTGAGAGTCCCCCGCACAATGACATGATTGACCGAATGTTCCATTGTTCCACCTCATTTTCTTCGTATAAAACATCCTATGAGGGGAACGGATAAAATAGAAGAGCCGCAGAGTTTCCTCTGCGGCTAAGAGTTTACATAAGATTCTCGACAGCCTTGTAGATGCTGCGGATCGCCTTTTCATAGTCAGCTTCTTCCACACCGATGATGATGTTCAGCTCGCTGGAGCCCTGGTCGATCATACGGATGTTGATATCAGCCTCGGCAATGGCACCGAAGATACGGGCTGCAACGCCCTTATAACTGACCATGCCCTGACCCACAACTGCGATCATAGCAAGGCCGTTCTCCAGCACCACCATATCCGGATGCAGACGCTCGTGGATCTCACGCAGGATGGAATCGCGGCGAGCGCGGAACGCCTCCGTACTGACGATCACGGAAATGGTATCGATACCTGTGGGGCAATGCTCAAAGGGCACACCGTTGGCTGCAATGATATCCATGACCTTGGACAGGAAGCCGGACTGGGCATTCATCATGGACTTTTCGATCTGGATGCTGCTGAAGCCCTTCTTGCCTGCCACACCGGTGACAACATGCTTCTTGATATCATCAGGCATGGTGGGCACGATCATAGTGCCTGCATCCTCAGGTGCATTGGTATTGCGGATATTGATAGGAATGCCTGCAGTGCGCACAGGGAAAACAGCATCCTCATGCAAGACCGTGGCGCCCATGTAGGACAGTTCGCGCAGCTCCTTATAGGTGATATACTCAATGGTATGAGGAGCATCCACAATTCTGGGATCGGCTGCCAGCATGCCGGAAACATCTGTCCAGTTCTCATACAGGGATGCACCCACCGCCAGAGCCACGATCGAACCGGTCAGATCGGAGCCGCCGCGGGAGAAGGTACGGATGGCACCATCCGGCAAAGCGCCGTAGAAACCGGGCACCACAGCATAGTCCTTGTCTGCCAGAGCGGCGGACAGCTTACGGTTGGTCTCCTGCGCATTGAACGTGCCGTCTGCGTAGAAGGTCACATAGTCTGCGGCATCCACAAAGGGGAAGCCCAGGTAGGCAGCGATGATCTTAGAGTTAAGATATTCACCGCGGCTTGCCATATAGTCAGAGTCGGCCTTTGCCTCCAGATGGGCGCGGATGACGGCGATCTCATTTTCCACATCAAAGTCGACGCCCAGTTCCTTGACAATGTCGGAAAAGCGATCATGGATCTTCTGCAGCACAGGCAGGAAGTCTTCCTTGTTCTGCGCCAGCTCGCAGCAGGAATACAGCAGATCTGTGACCTTGATATCGTCACCGCTGCGCTTGCCGGGAGCGGATGCTACCACATATCTTCTGTCGGGGTTGGCGCGGATGATATCCACCGCCTTACGAATCTGCTGTGCGGATGCCAGAGAGCTTCCGCCGAATTTTACTACGATCTTATTCATATGTCCAATTCCTTTCGGTCTATTGTTTCTCTTGATTTGCCAATCGGATATGCTCACGTTATGGTGTGTTCCCGGCATACACCTCAGAACACTGCACTTTTCCATATTTTATCATGAAGGGCAAGGAAATGTCGACTGTGAATATTCATGAAATTTTACTGATTTAAAGCAGTGTTGTATCGGTTTTATCTAAAGGCTTTATTGCTCTGAGCTTAGAACAAGATTATCCGTTCCGTTTGCTTCAAACTCTGCGATGTAATCATCCATACGGGAGACCAGTTCTTCGTAGTTTTCGCGGGACACAGGTTGATACTCCATGTCACGACGCGCCAGTTCTTCCGCCAGGATCTCAAAAAAGACGGTATCTTCATAATCCATGATCGCTTCATGGATGCCACCATCAGAAAACGCGCGGGACGGCACATCCTGCCCCTCCCACTTTTCTACCAGAGTGTCCATCCCCATGGTACGGCACAGAGCGAAGAGCTTGCTCTCCACTTCATCATAATCGGCAAATCGATCGGCGCCTCGTGTGGAATTGAGGACCCAATTGCCGATATAGACCATGTCCAGCAATCTGCGGAACTCCTTTTTGCTCAATTCGATCTTCATGGTACAAGCCTCCTTTCCATGAGTCTATCTATTATATACCGAAGCAGACAGTTTTTCTACTGCTAAAATCTCAATATTTTGTTAAAATTAGGCTTGTGTTCTGAGTCATTTTATCATATGATATAGGAACGAATGTTTTTAGAAATGAGGTCGACCAATGAAAAAGCTCAGCGTTTGCATCTTATTCGGCGGTATCTCTCCTGAACACGAGGTTTCCCTGCGTTCAGCCGAAAGCGTGCTGAACAGCATCGATCATGAAAAATACCATGTTTTCCCCGTGGGCATCACTAAGGACGGAGATTGGGTGCTTTTTGGCGGAGATGACTACAGCATGCTCCCTGCCGGTACCTGGCAGGACTGCGAGAACAATCGCCGCGCAGCCATTTCCCCTGTCCATGGGCAGGGCCTTCTCAGCTTTGAAAACGACTGCGTGGTGCGTGAGCGCATCGATGTCGTATTCCCCGTGATCCACGGCTCCACCGGTGAAGATGGTGCCATCCAGGGTCTGCTGCAGATCGCAGGCATTCCCTATGTGGGGCCCCATGTGGCATCCAGCGCCGTGTGCATGGATAAGTGCCTGACCAAGCTGGTGGTAGACCATGCCGGTGTCCGGCAGGCACAGTGGCATCTTGTCACCAAGACTGCCTTTGACCACGACCATGAGGCAATGTGTCAGCTGGTGGAAGACAAGTTTGAGTATCCCGTTTTTGTCAAGCCTGCCGGTACCGGCTCTTCCGTGGGTGTCTCCAAAGCTCGCGACCGAGAGGAACTGATGGCTGCATTGGAGCTGGCTCTGCGCTATGACCGCAAGGTTCTTGTGGAAGAGTTTATTGACGGCAAAGAAATTGAATGTGCCGTGATGGGCAACGATACTCCCGTGGCATCTGTCTGCGGCGAAGTCGATCCCGGTGCTAATTTCTACGACTATGAGGCCAAGTATATTACCGACACCTCCAGCCTCTATATCCCTGCCCGCATCGATGATGCTGCTGCAGAACAGGTGTGTGAGCTGGCTGTGAAGATTTACTCCGCTCTCGACTGCTGTGGTCTGAGCCGCGTGGACTTTTTTGTAAAGAAAGACGGTGAGGTGGTCTTCAATGAGATCAACACCATCCCCGGCTTCACTTCCATTTCCATGTATCCCAAGCTGTTCGAAGCCAGCGGCATCCCCACCACGCAGCTGATCGATGATCTGCTGGAGCTGGCACTGGAGTCTCATCAATGAAAAAAGAGGTACTCATCACCGTCCGCGGCACGCAGGAAGGTGAAAACGGCCCGGAGACTGTGGAATTGATGACACGGGGCACCATGACAGGCCGCAACGGCAAATTCGCCATTTCCTATGAGGAAACGGAACTGACCGGAACTGCCGGTGTTATCAGTACATTTCTGGTGCTCAATCCTGAGCGTGTGGTGCTGACAAGACAGGGCACCATCAAATCCAGAATGGTCTTTGTCAAAGGCGTGAGAGATGAGTCTCTCTATGACCTCGGTTTTGGCGCTCTGCTGCTGGGCGTGTTCACCAGGGACATTCAGGTGGAGCTTTCCGATGACGGTGGTCGGCTGTTCATTGATTACGTTGTGGAGATCGAACAGTCCTATGCCAATCACAATTCCTATGAGGTTTTGATCAAACCCATCCATACAGAAGAAAAAGTTCCGTAATGCCGATGCATTACGGAACTTCTTTATGCCTGCCATTGGGAAAACGGCACTTCTTTGAGAACCACTTCCCGGATAAAGCAGAAGGTCTCCTGTTCCCCTTTTTCCTTGAGCATGGTCAGAACAAACAGAAGCTTCTCATATGTATCGGGGTGCAGATCCTTGGAATCTCTTGCAGAAAGCAGGTATTCCAACGCAGCACCGTCGGTATAGTTTTCCCCTTTATAGACCTTGCAGGCTGCGATGCGGTCCATGACCATTTCCACAAAATATCTTGTGGGCATGGGAACAGGGCCGTAGTGTACCGTACCGGGGACAAGGTCTGTCCAGTATTCAAAATGGTGCTTGTTGCGACCCTTGTGGTGCATCCACGCCGTGGAATGACCACATACTTCACGTTCCACAGCATTGGGACTGCGTGTGCCTTGATAATATTTGGCACCAATGCGGAACTCCGTTGGGCTGTATTTGGAAAGATCGTGGAGCAGACCGTTGCGGTACAGCCCCACCCGGAAGCATTGCTTCATCACAAGATGGCGATGCCGCGTGATGGTTTTAAAATGTCCCCAAGCTTTGTTCATACAGTTCTCCTTCATAAGTTCAGCACCACAATGGCGCTCAGTCCCACCAGTATGGTCAGAAGACGCGAAAGCGTCATAGTCTCACGGAATACCACCCATGAAGCGGTGGCAACAAAAACACCGATACCACCATTGACCAGCGGATATAACAGCGATGCGGGCAGCGCAGTATTGAGCGACATCAAAATACCGTTTCCAATAAAGCTGCCCATGGATGACATGACCACAAACAACAAAAACGCAGGACGGAGCAAGTAGGTCACCTTTGGTCTGTCTTGTTTGGGACAAGTCAAAAATACCGCAAACAGCAAGACCGATGCCAGAAAATAGCCTACGGTCAAAAAAGAATTACGCTGCGCAGCGCCTGCCACTCTGCCATAGATATTCAGCAGTACCGCACCCATGCCGTTGAGGAAAAATGCCAGAAGTACCATGGGATACCATCGCAGAGCGATCTTCCCCTGTTTCTGTTTGCCGCCAAGTCCCGACAGCAGAAATGTCACGGCAAGGAGCACGCAGCCAAGGATCTGTGCTACAGTCATGACTTCATCATACCACACACAGCCGACCACAATGGGCAGCACCACACAGGCATTTGTGATAATGCTCGTCAAGGACATGGGACCGCACAGATAACAGGCGGCAGATGCCATGAAGCAGGCAGCAAGATCCACACCGTAGGCGATCGCCAGAAGTACACCTGTGCGGTCAAGCTGTACGGTGCCGCCGCAGAGCAGAAAATACGCACAGGACGCTGCAAAGATATAAAGGCATTGGAACAGCCGCAGATCCGCTGTGGTGCGCTGCAGCTTTGTCTGATACAGCCTCAGAGACACATTGCCCATAGAGTGGGACAGCGCCGAGGTCAAAGCGAGCAAAATCTCCACAGTCCCACATCCTTTCATCCGTTGCTTTTATTATACCGCCCACAGGAAAAATAGCAAGCGTACGTTGCAAAATTAAGTCCATGGAGTATAATGGTCTTACTATACTGCGGAGGTATTTCCATGTTCAGACAAGCCACCATCCACGATCTTGATGCCATCTGTGCCATATACGATGCCATCCATACCCAAGAAGAAGCAGGCATCACCACCATCGGCTGGATCCGTTCTGTCTACCCCACCCGTCAGACAGCAAAGCTTGCCATCGAAAAGGAAGATATGTTCGTGCTGGAGGCAGAAGGCAGGGTCGTTGCCTGCGGACGAATCAACCAAGAGCAAGTAGACTGCTATCAAGATGGTAACTGGAAATACGAGGCAAAAGAGCAGGATGTCATGGTGCTGCACACCTTGGTCGTTGATCCCGCCAAAAGCCGGATGGGATACGGGGCACAGTTTCTGACATTTTATGAAGCCTTTGCCAAAGAGCACGACTGTCCCTACCTGCGCATCGATACCAACGCCCGCAACACACGGGCACGGGCTTTTTACCAAAAGAACGGCTATTGGGAAGTAGGTTCCGTTCCCTGTGTTTTTAACGGCATCCCGGGAGTTGAATTGATACTGCTGGAAAAGAAGGTCTGATCAGACATTGTACTCTCCCAAGGCATTTTCCAGCTTGCCAAGCGCCTTCTTTTCGATTCTGGATACGTAGCTGCGGCTGATGCCGCAAAGGTCTGCCACCTCCCGTTGGGTCAGCGGCGCTTTTCCCCCAAGACCATAACGCAGACGAATGATCTGCCGCTCCCGCTCGGTCAGACTGCGATCCATGGCAGCATATAGCTTGGTGCACATCTCACGGTCACAAAGATCATCAAACAGATCCTCATCGGAACATACCACTTCCATAAGTGACAGCGCATTGCCGTCCTTTCCCGTTTCAATATACTGGGACAAGGACACATCCTGCGCTGTTTTCTTTTGGGCACGAAAGTGCATCAAGATCTCATTTTCCACACATCTGGCAGCATAGGTAGCAAGGCGCGCACCCTTGGACGGATCAAAAGTAGAAATACCTTTGATCAGACCGATGGTGCCGATGGAAATCAGATCTTCCTGATCGTTGGTCTGAGCATAGTATTTTTTCATAATATGCGCCACAAGGCGCAGATTTCTCTCGATCAGAATATTCCTCGCCTGCAGGTCGCCTTTTGATGAAAGCTCCAGATAATGACGTTCCTCCTCTGCTGTAAGAGGTTTTGGAAAAGAGCCGCCTGCGCCAAGACGCAGAGAGTAAAGCATACTGCTGAATACCAGCCACACTGTTGCGGACAGCATGGATATCACCTCCATGCTGTCAATGTATGCCTATACAAATTGTCCACTTGCCTTGGTTTACATATTATTACATTTTCAGCGATTTTACGTGCTGTTCTCTGTTTTATTTATCTTTATTTCTTCGTTTTTTCATCAGAATTTGTTTGGAAGTTTTGTGCAAAAAAGTATACATTGTCATATCCTACGAAAAAGCTTTTTCTTTGAATTTGTCGTTGCGTTCTTCCTTCAAAGCCGATATAATGAGACTCCATTCTTTTTTCACAGCAGACGGAAGGAGGTCATCCCATGTTCAGCGCTGCTTACATTTGGGCAAAAGTTCTCGGCTGTCTGGAAACCACCCTGGGCGAGATCCTTGTGCAGACATGGTTTGACGACGCCGAAGCTGTGGCTTTGACAGAAGAACAGTTTATCCTTTATTCTCCCTCAGATTTCCGACAGGAAAAGATCATCGAGCATTTCCTGGGACATATTCGCGATGCCCTGCGGACGCATCAGATTCATGCAGAACCGATCGTTTGGGGAGAAGCCGAATACAAAGCCTATCGAGAGCAAACGAAGAGTTTCTCTGCATTTACTTACAATCCACGTTTTACCTTTTCCAATTATATTGCAGGTTCCAGCAACACCAGAGCACTGAAGATCGCCATGGCAGCCGCCAATGATCCGGGACAGGAGCTGTTCAATCCCCTTTTTTTCTATGGCCCGCCCGGTGTCGGCAAAACGCATCTTCTCTACGCCATTGCAAACAGCATTTGCTCCAATATGCCTGAGGTCAATGTGATCTATGTGAAAGCAGAGCAATTCACCTGTGAACTGGTAGAAGCCATTCGCGACCATAATACCGCTCAGTTTCGCAGCAAGTACCGCACCGCGGATGTGCTTTTGATCGATGATATCCAGTTCATATCCGGCAAGGAAGCGACACAGGAGGAGTTTTTCCACACCTTTAATGAACTGATCGAGCAGCGCAAACAGATCGTTATGACAGCTGATCGAGTACCCGCCGATATGATCACACTGGAAAATCGTCTGCGAACCCGCTTCGGCGAAGGCATTATGGTGGATATTGTTCCACCGGATCACGAAACCAGACTTCTGATTCTCCGCTCCAAAGCCGCTGCATTGGGACTCGGCCTTTCTGAAGATATATACGATTATTTAGCCTCACAGCTCACAGACAATGTTCGTCAGATCGAAGGTGCTCTGAAAAAGATCCGTGCATTCCACAGTCTCGACAATATGGCGCTGACCATAGAAAACATCGCAAGGACGATCAACGATCTGAGAACAGAAGATCCTGTTCGAACGATCACACCCGAACTGGTGATCAACGCTGTATGCCGCTATTATCATGTGGAAGAAGAACAGTTAATGAGTCCGCTAAGAGCAAAAAACATCGCGTTGCCGCGACAGGTGGCAATATATCTGAGCAGAAAACTTGCAGGGCTTTCCTTTCCGGAGCTGGGTCGCGTTTTTAACAGAGATAACAGCACGATCAATTATGGTCTTAAAAAGATCTCTGCTTTGCTCCGCAGTCCGGACACGCAATTGTTTGACGATGTAAAAACCATTACCGAGCAGCTGACCGCCGGGAAATAAAAGAGCATCCATTCCGACATGGAATGGATGCTCTTTTATTTCCATTATCCCTTTGCCAGCTTGTTCAGAACGGCTGCATCGCGCTTCATCTGCTCCAGGCTGTCATCCTTGATGAACTCCAGCATGGCTGCGCCGATGTTGGGATTGGTCTTGGCGATCGCCATGTACTCTTCCCACTCCTTGGCGCCGTCTTCCAGCGCGAAACGGGTATAGTCCTTATCCCAGAAGAACACGTGCATATTGTAGGCATAGGGCAGCAGGGTCTTCAGCGCATGAATATTCTCTTCATGAGAAATGAAGATACTGGGCTGCCAGTAGGTGCCCATGTTCTCCTTGTCCACTTCCTTCACAGCCTGCAGAGCACTCTCCAGAGACTCTGTCAGCGTGTACTGATGGTACTCATAAGCCACAGTTAGGCCATAGGGCTTTGCCATATCGGAGATCGCCTTGGTATCGGCAATGATCTTTGCGCGGTACTCGGGAGTCACTTCCGTCAGGGTCTTGGAGCCTGCCCAGACACGGATGACCTTGGTACCCAGAGCCAGAGCGCAGTCGATAACACCACGGAAGTCTTCCACGGCATGGTCACCGGGATAGTAATATGTGCCGTAGGACAGAGTCTCAAGACCTGCTTCTTCCATCAGCTTTGCCACATATTTTGCCTTTTCCACATCACCGTGAGGGACATGGATATCGCCGCCCCATTCGATGCCATCCAGACCTGCATCCTTGACAGCCGCGATGATCTCTTCCACTGTCAGCTTCCGGAAGCTGACAGATACCAATCCTGTTTTCATATGTATTCCTCCTGCGTTAATGCTTAGCAGCTTTTGTGGTAATCATACCCAAAATCCAAACGGAAGTCAATACAAAAACGTCCCTCGAAAAAGACCGTATGCACCTTTGTGCATACGGTCTTGAGGCTTACGCGTTACCGCGGCGCTTTTTGTATTCTGCCCAGGCAGTTTCAAACCAATCCTTCTGCACAGGCATGGGACGGGCTGTCTCAAACCAACAGCCTGTACCCTTCTTGTAGTACAAAAGCTGATCGTCAAACTTCTCGTTTCTGCCCTTGAAGATCTTGCGCAGCTCGTTGGTAGAGGCAAACTGCAGCGGCATCTGGCTGAACGCGGCACCACCACGGCTGCCGATCTCGGTGCCGGCAAGAATCATGGAATCTGCCATGGCGATCTGTGTCACCAGCATATCTCTTGCCTTGAGCCACGCACCCAAAAGTTCTGCAGGAACAGAGGCTGCACAGGCAGCCATTTCTGCCAGAATACCGGTGGCCTTTTCCTTCAGCTCTGCCAGAGGCTTGCAGTCACGGATATGGGCACCGCAGCAGCTCATATCCCAACTCATGGACTGTGCCTTCTTCAGAAGCTCTGCTGCACAGGGACAGCCTGCACCGTCTTCCAGATAAGGTTTTACGAGGGAAATGGCATTGACCACATCTTCATCGCTGACAGTTTCCTTTCTGCCGCTGTAACGGATATGCTCCGCAGCGCGCAGAGAGCCGACCTGCGTGGAGTTCAGAGCGCTGCCGCCGGGACGGTACACACCGAAGGTACCGGCTGCTTCACCGACCACATACAGGCCGGGAATATCCGTCTGCCAGTTCACATCCACCGCGGCGCCGCCATTGTTGTGCTGCGCGGCAACAGTGATGCGCAGCAGTTCGGTATACAGATCGATGCCATGGCTGCGGTAGAGCTCGATGGCGGCAGGATTCATCTTCTCCAGACGCTTGATGGGAAGAGGCATGAGAGCCTCGGAGTTTGCCAGATAGTCATAAGTCTCCTTGGAGAGCTTGTCGAAACCGTTTTCCAGACCGTAGGGATCTACACGGAAGTCCATATAGACCTTTCTGCCCAGTTCCACTTCCTCATGATAAACCAGCAGGTCAATGAGGGAAGAGCCATCGATCTTGGCGCAGTCGAAGGGCCACTGGTAGCCCTTGAGGAAGACCAGATCCAGGAACTCTTCAGGTGTTTCAAAGTAGTCACGCAGGAACTCACGTTCTACGCCGTTTTCATCAATGGACACATACTTGGGCAAGACCTGCTGATAGGTGCCGGACAGGTTCCAGCGGAAGTCCACGGAAGCGATGCCGTACTGCCACTCCTGCAGGTTGACACAGCGTGCACCTGCATCGATGAACATGCCGGTCATGCCGGTCTGGGAGGGAGGATAGACGCTGTTATTGTACACAGCGGCAGGGCCGCCGGTAGCTGCGATCACATGGTTGGTCACAAACAGGCAGAAGCCCTTATGAGGCTGATCGGTCTGCTTGGTGTTCAGACCCACAGCACCCACAACGCCCTTGTCATTCTTCAGAATCTCCACAATGATGGTATCGTCCACCACGGGGATATTCTTCTTTTCCACTTGCTTCTGCAGCGCTTCCGTCATAAACTTGGAGGTCAGAGGGCCGCAGGAGGTGGCACGCTTGGTGGTGGTATGGTCAGTCTGATAGCCGACGAACTCGCCATACTCATTGGTGGGGAACGGAACATCCAGATTGACCAGCTTCATAAAAGAGCGCATGGAGTTGACCGCTTCCACATAAGCAGTATCGCCGTTGACGCTGATACCTGCGGCAAGCGCCTTTGCCATATCGGTCACGGAATCGGGCTCACCGGACTGCAGTGCCAGTTTGTAGTAGGTCTGCTTATCGGAGCCGGTGTTGCGGGAGGTGCCCATATAGGTGCCTTCTGTGACCATCATGACACCTTCAAAGCCCATGTCATACAGCCAGTCTGCAGCATTGTAGCCGGCGCAGCCTGTACCGATGACCAGTGCGCCGCAGCGGTAGACCGGCAGCGCTTTATTCAGAACATTCAGTTTTTCCATAATTATCTCCTATCTTACAGGCGCTGGATATGGAAGCCACCGTCCACATCGATGGACTGACCGGTGGTGTAACCCAGCTCGCCGGTGCACAGAACAGCAACAGCCTTGGCGATGTCTTCAGGTTCGCCCCAACGCTTGATGGGCAGAAGACCGCCGTCGATCAGAGCATCGTACTTTGCCTTGACAGTCTCGGTCATGCCGGTGTGGATGATACCGGGACGGATCTCATTAACGGTGATATTGTACTCAGCCAGACGATCGGCAAAGAGCTTGGTAATCATGGAGACACCTGCCTTGGAGATGCAGTACTCACCGCGGCTGATGGAAGAGGTGTAAGCGGACATGGAGGAGATATTGACCATGGCGCAACCGGGTTCGCCGTGGGCGATCATGTGATTTGCTACCAGCTGGCTCAGGAACAGAAGGCCCTTGGTGTTGATATCCATAACAAAGTCATAGCTCTCTTCGGTCATTTCCAGCAGATCGCGGCGAACACGAGGTGCAACACCTGCCACATTGACCAGCACATGGACCTTGCCAAATGCCTTGACAGCTTCATCCAGAACCTTCTGACGATCGGCAGCATCTGCCACAGAGCCCTTGACATACACAACGCCCTCGGGCAGAACGGGATCATCTCTCAGGTCAACACAGACAACATTGAAGCCACGGGACTGAAGCTCTTTGACGGTCGCCAGACCGATACCGCCGGTACCACCGGTGACGATTGCAGTTTTGCTCATAAGTAATTACCTCTTTCTCAAATTAGTCTTTATGGGGACGATACAGCTTATTATCACGCATAACGCAGCCGGACGCCTGACCTGCACGCAGCAGCTTGGCACATTCGCCGCAAGCCACACAGCACTTTTTGGGATCCAGTTCGCCTGTTTTCTTCAGATCCTGAATGAAATCGGGATATGCAAACGCCATTCTGCCGAAGCCTGCCACAGTACAGCCGCCGCGGGCAATCATGCCGGCAGCCAGCCGGGCGGAGAACTGACGGGGATAGGAGAAGCCGGAGCCGACCACCAGCAGATCGGGACGATGCTTCTGGATCTCGGTGACGCAGTCCATGATTCTGCCAAGGCCGAACAGAGGATGCTCCTCGGGCACATAGTTGCCGCGGTCATAGGGACGGTTCACATGGGGATTGACATATGGATTGCCGATGGTGATATCCAGCATCTTGACACCGAGATCATCACACAGAATGTCGATCAGCTTTTTACCCTCAGTCAGATCGGGGATGATGCCCTCGCCGTCCTTGGCACCGAAGCCATAGGGGTACGGGAAGCCGTCATAGACATTCAGACGGGAGGTAACGATAAAGTCCTTGCCTGTCGCATCCATGGCATTCTTAATGGCATGGCGCAGAAGCTTAGTACGATTTTCGAAGCTGCCGCCGTATTCACCCGGGCGGTCATAAGCAGACAGGAACTCGCTGAGCAGATATCTGTGGCAGCTCTTGATATCCACACCGTCAAAGCCGCACTTCTCAGCATTGGCAGCAGCCCAGGCATAACGCTCTTCCAACCGTTTGATCTCATCATCGGTGATGATTCTGGCAGGATCGATAGGCTTGTCCTTTTCAAACAAGGGATTGTTGTAGGCAATGATCGGCTCGGAGTAGCCGTTGGGGTTGGAGTACCGTCCGGAGTGGGCTGCCTGCATGATAACGACAGGTGCAAAGCCGTTTTCCTTCATGGAGGTCTCCTTGATCTGCTCCACCATGCGCTTGAAGCCGTCAAGATTGTCGTCCTTCATGTGCAGCTGGTGAGGCTTGGCACGACCTTCCGGCAAAATGGCAACAGCCTCTGCCCAGATCAAGCCCGCTCCGCTTTTGGCAAAACGCTCATAGCGGCGCGTGGTCAGTTCACCGGGCGTACCGTCATCGGCAGCATCGCAGCCCTCCATAGGCTGGATGGCAAAACGGTTTTCAAAGTGGATGCCGTTTTGATCCACCTTCTCAAACAAAACGCCCAGATCGTCAGACACAGGAATATTGCCGTTTGCCTGCTTGGCGGTGTCCAACAGTTCTTCCAGAGTCTTGTAATGGAATTTTTCATGAAGCATGGTTATTTCCACCTTTCCGACAGAATTTCGGATTTTACTGGTTTTATAATACCATATACTCCCTCTGCAGCGGAAGTAAAAAAAGCACACAAAGCAAAAAATACCGATTTTTCGTCCGAAAGCAATGATTAAAGGCTGTGCCGTTGGCACAGCCTTTATGTTATGTAGGATTCTGGGGGATGATGATAGCGGCGATGATGTAGACCAGAATGCTCATGCCGGCAAGGAGCGTCAATGCTGCACACACCAGACGCACCAGCGTGGGATCCACTTCCATATACTCAGCGATGCCGCCGCAGACGCCGCAGATCATCTTGTTGTTCTGCGACTTATAAAGACGTTTCATCAAAAATGCTCCTTTCTAATCTTTGGCAGACAGTTCCACCGCATGGCGCACAAAGGACATGGGCGGAACATATTGTGGGAATTTCATTTTAAACAGGCTCTGAGGCGTTTTCGGCTCGGACAGTGCATTTCCTTCCATGTCCTCCATCATGGGGACAGTCATGGAGAAGGGCTTGCAGTCTGGCCCGACCACTTCCACTTCATCACCGACAGAAAACTTATTGCGCAGACTCAGGACGGCAGAGCCGTCTTCTTCGCAGCGTTCCACTACGGCGCAGATCTGCCAGTCACGGATATATCTGCCGTTTGCCGTGTACTGCCCCGGTTTCCCGTAGAAGAAGCCTGTGGCATAGGGACGGTGGGAAACGTGCTCTACCTCATTGCGCCAGACAGAATCCACAGGTCTGCCTGCAGCAATATCATCCAGCGCATGGCGATAAGCACCTGTAACGATGGCGGCATAGTAGCCGGACTTGGCTCTGCCTTCGATCTTCAGGCAGTCCACACCGGCATCCATCAGATCATCCAGATGGTCGATCATGCACATATCACGGGAGTTCATGATATAGGTTCCCTTTTCGTCCTCAAAAACCGGGAAGTATTCCCCGGGACGTTTTTCTTCCATCAAGGCGTACTGATAGCGGCAAGGCTGAGCACAGGCGCCGCGGTTGGAATCGCGCCCCGTCATATAGTTGCTCAGCAGACATCTGCCGGAGTAGCTGACACACATGGCGCCATGGCAGAAGGTCTCCAATTCCAGCTGCGGTGAGACTTTTGCGCGAATCTCACGGATCTCATCCAGACTCAGCTCTCTTGCCAGCACCACCCGCTGGGCTCCAAGATCATACCATGCCTGGGCACAGGCATAGTTTGCGATGGACTGCTGGGTGGAGATATGGCGCTGACAATGAGGGGCATATTTACCTGCCATTTGGAAGGCTCCCAGATCTGCCAGGATCAGCGCGTCAACCTTGGCGTCATCCAGCAGCTCCAGCCATGCGGGGAGCTGCTGCGCCTCATGATTTCTCGGCATGGTATTGACGGTCACATGGGCTTTGACTCCGTGCTCATGGGCATATGCCACAGCTTTGGGAAGCTCCTCGGGGGAAAAATTTCCCGCAAAGGAACGCATACCGAAGCTGGTGCCTGCCAGATACACAGCATCGGCACCATAGGCAACTGCCAGCTTCAGCCGCTCCCAGTCACCTGCCGGACACAGAAGCTCCGGCTTATTCCTGTTCATCGGTGGTCTCCTCCTCTGATTCCGCTTGTCTGTCCACACCTGTCAGACTGTCAAGGAATGCCTGATGCTCATAGACATCCTCGGAGAAATAGTGACCGCCGGCAGGATCGAGCGCATAGAAATAATAGTCCGTATCCACCGGATACAAAGCTGCGCGGATGGAGCTGATGCCCGGATTGGAGATGGGCCCCACAGGCAGACCTGCGTTGGTATAGGTGTTATAAGGGCTGATGACTGCCTTATCGGCATTGCTCAGAATATCTTTCCGTTCGGGCAGCACATACTGGATGGTTGCATCAATATTGAGACAGGGATACACTCTGCTGCACAGGCGGTTATAGATCACGGATGCGATCTTACCGCTCTCGGCATCACCTGTGGTCTCCTTTTCGACCAGAGATGCCACGATGATCATGTCATGGATGGTCAGATCCCGGATCTCCGCCTCCGTAAAGCCCTCTGCCAGCTTCTGCTCCCGCAGCTGCTTGTTGAGCGTATCCAGATCCTGCTTCATTTCATCGCTGAGCTTGTTATCAAAGTTCCGCAGGAAACGGGCAAGAACATTTTCGGGCGTATCATCCACATAGAACTCGTAGGTATCCGGGAAGAGATAACCCTCCAGACGGCGATAGTCGCCATATTCCAGATCCTCCAGGAACCAGTAGTCAAACTCGTAATTGGCAGCAGCTTCCTCCAGATCTGCCACAGAGCACACCGCGTTTTCTTCCAGCATCCGGAAAATGTCCTCTGCCTCGTAACCCTCGGGGATGGTGACCTCCACAGTGGCTCGGTTTTCCGAGGTCTCCATCATGGAATACACCAAGGCATGGTAGTCATAGATCGTGTTGAGCTCATAGGTGCCCGGATCGATCTTTTCCTCGGCATCGGATGCCATGCAATACATATTAAACAGCCAGCGATATTTGATCAGACCGCTGTCCTTCAGCTTCTTGGCAAGCTGACCCATGGTATCGGTCTCTTCTACTGTGACAGTAACGATCTCTTCCACGGCAGTCAGCGCGCAGACTTCATCCACGCACTTCCATGCCAGAACAGCCAGCACAATGGAGATTGCCAGCACGATAGCGCCATAAAGCACGCCCTTCAGAACAGGCGGCAAAGGCTCTTTGCCCATCGGCGCTTCCTCCGGGTCTTCATCGCTGACAAGATCTGCATATTCTGCAGGCAGATCCGGCTCAAACGCAGTCGGAGCGCCGGATTCGATATTTTCTTTCGCATCCCGGAGCAGTTCCTCCAGAGAGGACTCCGAGGAGTTGAGATTGACATCTTTTTCGTTGGACATAGGTGCCTCCCGATCAGTGCTGATAGACCATGCCGCTGCGAATCCTTTGGGATGTCTCCTCATCCTTCAGGGTCTTAAGCAACAAATAACCAAATTCCAATGCCGCACCAGGTGCGCGTCCTGTCAGAACTTTGCCGTCACGGACTGCATCGGTATTTTCCATCATGGCGCTTCCCATCTGAGCCTCCATTCCGGGATAGACCACAGCATGCTTGCCGTCCGTCACACCAAGCTTTGCAAGAATGGTAGGAGCGGCGCAGATGGCTGCCACATATTTTCCGTTTTCATAAGCATAGGTCACAGCACTCAAGGCAGCTTCACAGCCGAGAATGGAGTTGACACCGCCCATGCCGCCCGGCAGGACGATCATATCCATGGCAGTCAGATCCATTTCCTCCACGGTGCAGTCTGCCTGCACAGTGATGCCGTTGCCGCCTTTGATCAGCTTGCCGCCAATGCCTGCAAACTTCACTTCCACACCGCCGCGGCGCAGAATATCGCAGGGCGCGACTGCTTCGACCTCTTCAAATCCGGTTCCGAGTATAATATAAACCATGATCATTCCTCCAGACATTTCTTCACGATGGCATAGACTTCTTCATGAATCTCTTCAATGCTGCGAAGCTTGCCGTCTCTCACACCGCTGACCACCTGCCAGCCATAGAACTCTGCAGCAGTCCGTGCAGACAGGCGGCACTGCTCCAGATAGGACAGATCCTGCTCGTGGATATCGGCTTGGGTGTTGGTATCGTTCTCACGCTTGCGCATGAGCTGCCTCGTCAGCTCAATGGGCATATCCAGCAAGATCACAAGATCCGGCTTGGGCAGTCCCATCTTTTCGTATTCCAGTTCATACAGCCAGCCATAGAAGTTCTCCCGCTCTTCCTGTGCCATTTTGCTGCCCTGATGGACAGCGTTGGAGGTGGTATAGCGGTCAGCTAAAAACAGGCAGCCTGCCTCATAATCCTGCTTCCAGTCCTGCAGGTAGGACGCATAGCGATCCACGGCATAGAAGGTCGATGCAGCGTAAGCGTTGACTGCCTCCGGATCGGAGCCGAATTGTCCGTCCAGATACATTCTGATCAGCGCAGACGACTCATGCTCATAGCGCGGAAACCGCAGACGGCGGAAGGAAAGTCCCTCGTCCTCCAGACGCTTGGTCAGAAGAGAAAACTGGGTGGACTTGCCGGAGCCGTCAGTTCCTTCAAATACGATAAGTTTGCCCATGATCAGCCGCCTCCTATTCTTTTACATACCACCGCCCACAGGAATTTGGGCAGACGCAGCATTCTGCCGAAGCGCTTGGGTTCCTTGATCAGTCGGTAGAGCCATTCCAGACTCAGCCGGATCATCCACTTGGGGGCGCGTTTGACCGTTCCCGCAAAGGAATCCAGACTGCCGCCCAGACCTGCCATCAGTCTGACATTCAGCTTCTCTTTGTGTTCTTGCATAAACCGCTCCTGTTTGGGTGCACCGAGGCAGACAAACAGCACATCGGCATGGGCAGCATTGATCTTTTCGATCACAGGGTCTTCGTCTTTAAAGTATCCGTCTGCCATGCCTGCGATGGTCAGCCCCGGATGCTTTGCCAGCATTTTTTCTGCTGCCAGCTCCGCCACACCGGGCTTGCTGCCCAGCAGATACACACTGCCGCCCGTCTGCGCCAGATGGCCCAGAAGACGGTCTGCAAAGTCAACACCGGCAACTTTTTCCTTCAGCGGTGTTTTCAGAATTTTGGAACCAAGAACCACACCTGCACCGTCCGGCAGCACCAGAGCTGCATGGTTGAGCAGTCCGCACAGCTCCTCGCTGTGCATCGCTTCATATACGATCTCGGAGTTGGGCGTGACCACATAATCCGCGCCATCCCGGGAAAGAATCTCTTTTGCTTTTTCAAGCGCTTCGTCCATGGTGACGTTGTCAAACCGGACGCCCATAACATCGATCTTCATTGACAGGTATACCACCCCAATATATATTTTCTATCATTTTACCACACCGCACTCCTGTGCGCAAGAACACAATTGTGGGGTTTCGGCATAAACTGTGATGAAGGCATCGCGTGAGGGCAGACGCATTTCTGTCCTTACAAGAGCCTTAATCCCAACAGGAGGTAATCTTATGCCCGATCAAACCCCCGCCTGTGATCTTTCCGGCATCCGAGAGGCAGTGTGTATCCACACGAAGAAAGTGACCGACGCCTGTCGTGACAAGGATTGCGTGGAGGATCTTCGCGTTTACTTAACCCGTGACTGTCAAGGTATTCTGGATCGCTGCGCCAATGCCAGAGCCAGATGCGTGGAGCTGATCCACACCGACATCCAAGTGGAGTCTGTTCCCTACAACAACGGCTTCTATACGCTGGATATCACCTTCTATTACCGTGTGGTGGCAGACGTTACTGTGAACAACAACCGTCCCGTCACCGTCTATGGTCTTGCCGTATTCTCCAAGCGCGCTCTTCTCTTCGGTGGTGAGGGTAGCGCCAAAGTGTTTACCGACACGGACTGCTGCAAGCGCCGTTCCGGGTGCAGCATGCCTCATGCTGTGGTGGAAGTGGTGGATCCCATGGTGCTCAGCTCCAATGTGGTGGAAAGCTGCAACTGCTGCAGCTGCTGCTGTGAGCTGCCGGAGCTGCCCGAGTGCGTGCTGCAGTGGTTTGATGATGAGCTTGTCCTGTCCGGGGAATGCCGCAGACTGCTGGTAACTATCGGTCAGTTCTCCATCGTCCGTCTTGAGCGCGATACCCAACTGCTTATTCCCGCCTTTGACTACTGTATCCCCACCAAGGTCTGCTCCGAGACCGGCAATGTGGGCGGCGCAGAAAGCCCCTGCGACATTTTCAGCCGTATCGAGTTCCCTGTGGATGCATTCTATCCCGGCCGCAACGAGCCGTGCATTCAGCCGGAGGACAGCTGCACCGGCTGCTACAGAACCACGTCCAACAACTAAAAGAAGCGAGGTGTCCTGATGGACACCTCGCCATTTTTTGATTATTTCAGCAGTTCTTCTGACAGACGGAGGATCTGCGGTGCGATCTTCTCTCTTTTTATTTTGAGCGTTCTTCTGTAAATGGGATAAGCCATGGACAGCAGGCCGATCCCCAAAAGGCCGATGACGATCCCGGGGAAAAACCAGATCCCCTGCCAGACCATGGCACAGCTCATGCCGGTTCCCATAATAAGCGCGCCGAGAATACCTACAGACAAGGCCGCAACAGATGCACCATGCGTGGCGCTTTCGTCCAACCTGCGCAAAATTTCCAGCTTATCCTCCTGCGCAGGCAGATACTTTTTTCGGATGTTTTGAATTTCCTCCTGCTGCTGGGCACAGTAGGAATAAGAAAAATTCTCAGTTTGATGTTCCATAGATAGTGTTCCTTTTTCTAAATAATCTCAGTTCTTTTGTTGAACGAACGATCATATATACAGCCATAACTGCGATTATGATACAGATTCCCGCTCCCGTTGCAGCAATCATGATCCTGCGCGTCTGCGGCGCGGTATCTGTCCCAAACTGCGACAACATGGCAGTTTCCAATGACAGCATAGACACCATCGCACCGGTCAGTTTGATAACTTTTGCAGCAGACATCACAGGGCTGTTGTATTTTTTGAGCTTGATCAGATCCACGATGGCAGTTGCGGTCATATAGAACGTGTACAGCGCCATGACATAGATCATCACACCATAATAGGAAAAACCGCGATCAAAATAAATCATCATCAGCACGGCACCCAACAAGGACAAGTTCACGGCAAACAGGATATAACCGCACAGACGAACACGACGCAGTTCTTCCTGCCGTTTTGCGCCCAGTTCATTGTACGCTGCATACCGCGCCAGAACAAAGCGCATGATCGCCATGACTGCGTGATACACGGCAAAGATCCCAAACCAAAACGTTCTATATATTGCCGAAGCTGCGCCATTGACTGCCACATATATCATATCAATAAGCAGCGCAATATACAGGGACACACGGATCTTGAATGCAGCGTCTGTCAGATAACGGGCAGCATAGGTATTTTGGTGAAACTTTTCTTTTGTCCGTTTATACCATGCGGGCAGCGTTTTCCAACAAGCAAGGCACAAGATGACCAAGCTGTAAAAAGCTGTCAGATAGCTGACATATGCCACTATGGTGTTTTCCTTGCCCGCTGTAAAAACAGCTGTCAGCACTGCCGCGCTGATCACTGCCAGCATAAGCACCACCCACAACGACGGAAACAGCAGTTTTTTCCACGGGAACTTGGCATGTTTCATATTAGTTTCTCCGTATTTTCACCGTAAAGGTACTTCCCTGCCCGAGGGCGCTTTCCACATGGATCTCCCCGTGCAGAATATCCACAACACGCTTCACCAGAGCCAGTCCCAGTCCGTTGCCTTCGGCAGCATGGGAAGTATCCCCTTGATAGAATTTTTCAAAAATATGTGCTCCAATGTCCGGGCTCATGCCGCAGCCGGTGTCTGTGACCGTCACCACAGCATTAACATCATCGGCCGTCAGCGTGATCCCCACCGTGCCGCCCGTTGGAGTAAATTTAAAGGCATTGGAGAGCAGGTTATTCCAGACAAGGCACAACAGCTCTGCATCCGCGCTGACAGTCACATCAGGTGCAAGCGCTGTTTCGATGCAGATGTTTTTTTCTTCCCACCTGTCCTCAAATTGGAGCACACACGCACAAAGCTGCTCTGTCAGATCAAACTGTGTGAAGCTTGGAAAGATCTGCTGATTTTCCAGCTTGTTGAGTTTTAAAATATTGGTGATCAAATGCGCCAGTCTTCTGCCTGCGTCGGTGATGGTCTTTGCATACTCCTGCCGCTGTTGTTCCGGCAGATCCGGCTGCTGCAGCAAGGTGCCGTAGTTCTGCATCACAGCCAGCGGCGTTTTCAGTTCATGGCTGACATTTGCCACAAAATCCGTGCGCAGCGTCTCAATGCCGGACAGTTCCTGTGCCATACGGTTGAAGCAGTCGATCACAGGTGCAAACAGTTCTGCGCCAAGGATAGTAGTTTCCGGTGCGATACGGACGGAAAAATCACCCTGCATGATCTTCTCGGCTGCTGCCGTGATCTTTCTGATGGGGCGCTCCACAGACAGTTTTCGGCGCAGAAGGTCGATAACGGAAAAAATCAGACTCAACAGCACCACATTGGCAAAGGTCAGCTTTGCCGCCATTTGGATATCCTGCTGCGTAAACTCCACCTGCATGCTCCTTGACAAAATGGAAAGGAACAGCAGCATACAGCAGGTGATAAAGAATGCCGCCAGAAGGAAAAAAACGAGAAAATGCTGCAAAGCGCGGAAAAATGCCTCCACTCGATGTTTGTTTTTCATTTCAGCACCGCCTTATAGCCAAGACCATGTACCGTCACGATCTCAAAGCTGCTGCACGCAGACAGCTTGCCGCGCAGCTTTGTGATATACACATCTACGGTGCGCGGACCGGATGCCGTATCCGCATCCCAGAACTCATCCATCAGCTGTGTTCTGGTAAAGGTCTTTTTCGGATAGGACAAGAGCTTATACAGAAGATCAAACTCCCTTGCAGTCAGGCTGATCTCTTCTCCATCCAGATACGCTGTGTGCTCATCGGCATCCATCAGGAAAGTTCCCACTTCCAATCTGCGGCTGGATGCAATTCTTGCACGGCGCAGCAGCGCGCCCATCCGCAGGAGCAGCTCATCCAGATCAATGGGCTTGACCATATAGTCATCCACACCCAGCCGGAAACCGCGCTGCTTGGCGGCAAAATCATCACGCGCCGTCATAAATAAGATCGGGATGGTCTCATTGAGCGTCCGAACAGTACGAACAAACTCAAATCCATCGATATCCGGCATCATGATATCCGATATGATCAGATCAAACATTTTTTCATACATAGCATCATAGGCTTCCGATGCACTCAGACATCCTATGGCCTCATAGCCGCTCTGCTTCAGGAAGGTACATACACTTCTGTTGAGATCTCTGTCATCCTCAACGACCAGAATATGAAACACCTTGCACTCCCCCTTTGTAACGGCAGTATATCACACAATTGTTAAAGTTTTGTTTCCAAAAAAGCAGATGGCACAGTTCGCTGCCGCGAATGTGCCATCCGTTTCAAGATCACTCGTCGTCTTCTTTCTTTTCCAGAAACTTTTCAACAAAGGCATCTTCTACTTTTTTATAGGTGCCGACCACAGCGTCTTCGATCTTCTTATAAGTACCGACCACTGCATCTTCCGTCTTTTTATATGCACCCACGACTGCCTCTTCCACTTTTCCCGTTTTCAGTTTATAATCGCTCATGTCAGGACTCCTTTCCCTCGTTCATGATCTTTTCGCTCAATTCCATGATTTTGCCTGCATACTTCTTTCTGCGGCCATCGAGCATTTTCTGATAGATGGGATAGTTGATGACTGCCATGAGAAGTCCTACGATACCGATGACGATGCCGACAGGCATGGAAGATGCCACACCGATCTGCGCACCGATATCGGTCATGACAAGGCTCATACCGCTGCCCATGATGATGGCACTAATGGAGCCGAACACATAAGCAAACACATTGGCAGGTCGCTTGACCTTTGTGTCCAGCGCTCTGAGCTCGTCCAGCTTGGTGTACTCCTTCTCGGTGTACTGGGTGCGGATCTTTCTGACAAGATACTCGCGATCATTTCCGTTCATGATGTTTACCTCTTTCTGTTTGATTTGTGGCATCATCATATCCGGTGTTTGTTCAGAATACTTTGCCGAAATGTTTGCGTTTTGTTAATTTGAAAAATTTTTAAAAATTTCAAACTCACTTTTTTTGCAGTCGATCAGCCCGTCTTTTTTCAGCTTGCTGATCTCTGCTGACATGGCACTGCGTTCTACTTCCAGATAGTCCGCCAGCTCTTGGCGGTCATAGGGAATGGTAAAGCGGTTGCTGCCGTGATGCTTTGCCTGCGAGAGCAGGTATGCCATAAGCTTTTCTCTGGTCGTGCGCTTGGAGGTGATCTCGATCTTCTCGTTAAGCGCAAGGTTGCTGGTCGCCATGGCGCGGAGCATATTATAGATCATTTTCTGGTGAAAGCTGCAGGCGTTGCAGCAGGTGGCGGTGATGCGGCTGCTGGGAAACAGCAGCACCCGGCTGTCTTCCACCGCCACGGCGCTGATGGGATAGACTTCCACATCCGCACAGGCAAAGCTCTCACCAAACAGCTGCCCCGGTGCTGCCACGGAAATAATACTGCGGTTTCCGTAGTAATCCTCCCGCACCAGCTGCACCTGTCCGGATAAAACAATGCCAATATAATTTGCAGGCTCACCTTCCGAAAACACAGGATGGTTACGGGGAACAAACAGTTCTTTTGCTCCAAGGCAGCCCAGCATGGCTGTGCGGTCACGGGGATCAATACCGTGAAATAAAATACAGCTGTCCAAAATTTCAGGAATCATTCTCAAAATTATCCTTTCTTTGTTGGATTTCCAACATACTTATCAATTGGAGTATAGTATAATGAAACCACAAAGTCAAGGAGGTGTACATATGATCCTATCCGGTTGCCAGGGCAAGCCGAGAACGCCCACTATTTTTGAAAAAGTATGTCCAAAATGCGGACACGAGATCGAGATGTGTTCCATCGACACGGAGCAGCGCTGTGAGCACTGCGGTTTTCTGGCTTACAACGACACCCTCAGCTGTGTGCAGTGGTGTCAGTATGCCAAGCAGTGTGTCGGCGAAGAAATGTATGCACACATGATGGAGATCATGAAAAAGCAAAAGGAGAGATCGG
Organism: Oscillospiraceae bacterium; assembly: GCA_017938625.1. GTDB lineage: Bacteria > Bacillota > Clostridia > Oscillospirales > Oscillospiraceae > Avoscillospira. The sequence continues at coordinate 62,659 of JAGBBD010000030.1, forward strand.
CATGATCCGAAGAATCATTACCATAGATCAGGATGCCTGCAACGGCTGCGGACTTTGCGCTGAAGCCTGCCATGAAGGTGCCATCGGCATCGTGGACGGAAAGGCAAAGCTGCTGCGCGAGGACTACTGCGACGGTCTGGGAGACTGCCTCCCCGCCTGCCCCATGAATGCAATTTCTTTTGAAGAGCGCGAAGCGCCTGCTTACAATGAGGCAGCTGTACTGGCAGCAAAAAAGGCAAAGGAAGCAACCCTTCCCTGCGGCTGCCCCGGCACGCAGAGCAAGGCGCTGGAACGCAAGGCGCCTGCCGCCGAAACAGTTAAAGCAGAAAGTCAGCTGCAGCAATGGCCTGTACAGATCAAGCTGGCTCCGGTGAACGCACCGTATTTTGAAAATGCCAACCTTCTCATTGCAGCTGACTGCACAGCTTATGCTTACGGCAATTTCCACAACGACTTTATCCGCGGTAAGATCACACTTATCGGCTGCCCCAAGCTGGACGAGGGTGACTATTCGGAAAAGCTCACCGCCATTATCACAAACAACAACATCCGTTCCGTGACTATCGTGCGCATGGAAGTTCCCTGCTGCGGCGGCATCGAGTTTGCAGCAAAGAAGGCTCTGCAGGCAAGCGGAAAGTTTATCCCATGGCAAGTGGTGACCATCTCCACCGATGGACGGATTCTGGAGAATTGACAAAAGGGGGAAGCGTACATGGAGCGCTTCAGCGAAAAAGTCTATCTGTCTTTGAAAATGCCCACAGAGGATGCTGCCATCGCAGATCGTGAGCGCATTATTCTGGCGCTGAACACGCTGGGATATGAGAATGTGACCATGCGGCTGTCTGTCCTGCGGCAGCTGTATCCCATGTGTCGGGAAAGCGGCTTTGATATTACCGCCACTGTGGTACGGCGCGGCAGCGGGTGGATCATCACGGCGATAGAACCAGGCGACACCACCGGTCATCATTACGGCCTTGCTGTGGACTATGGCTCTACCACCATCATCATGCAGCTGGTGGATCTGAACTCCGGCGCTGTTATCGGACAGGAAAAGGCACTCAACGGTCAGACGGTCTACGGCACGGACATTCTGACGCGCATCACTTACTCTCTGGAAGATCCCGCCCATGTCGAAGATCTGCACAGGGCAACCGCACAGACCTTCCGGGATCTTCTGTGGGCGCTGACAGAGCAGACGGGCATTGACGTCAAAAGCTGCCCGATCATGGTGATCTCCGGCAACACCACCATGATACATTTTCTGCTCAAGCTCAACGCATGGTCTGTCTTTGCTTCCCCCTATGCACCTGTGGCGGCCGATCCCGGCTGGTTTGACGGAGAAGAGCTCGGACTGGAATTTGACGGGGTGGTCTATATCATCCCTGCTGCCTCTAACTACATTGGAGGAGATATTGTCAGCGGACTTTTGAAGCTGGAGCTTCACAAACAGGAAGAAACTTCCCTGTTCTTTGACATCGGCACCAACGGTGAGCTGGTCATCGGAAACAAGGACTGGATCATGGCAGGTGCAGGTGCAGCAGGTCCTGCTTTGGAGGGCTATATCAGCCGTTACGGTATGCGCGCATCCGAAGGTGCCATCGACACAGTTACCATTCAAGGCGCAGAACTTTCCTTCACCACCATCGGAAACAAAAAGCCAATCGGCATTTGCGGCTCCGGCATTATTGACTTGCTTGCCCAAATGCGTTTGCATGGCTGGATCAATATTGCAGGTGAGCTGGAGCCAAAAGCCTCCCCCAGAATAGTTTATCTTCCCGAAGAACAGCAGTATGCCGCTGTCTATGCAACAAAAGAAGAATCGGCAGACGGACAGATGCTCTGCTTCACTCAGACGGACATCCGCCAGTATCTGGACACCAAAGCGGCTGCCTACACTATGATCGAGTGCCTTCTGGAAACGGCAGGCTGCCGGGAAGAAGATCTGGCGCACTGCCATCTTTCCGGTGCGTTCACGGCACATTCCAATTTGGAAAGCGCCATCACCATCGGCATTTTTCCAGATCTTCCGAGGGGAAAATATTCCTGCATCGCCAACACCTCTCTGGAAGGGGCACGTATCACACTGCTCGATCACCGAAAGGCCGATGAAGCAAAAATGCTGTCGGAAAATATCTACTGCGTGCAGTTTGCGTCCATCCCGGACTTCCTTGTCAGAATGCAGGCAGCAAAATTTATCCCTCACACCGATATGAATCGCTTCCCAAATATAAAAAGTGTTTTAAACTACCGTTAAAATATGCTATACTAAAAAAAGATGGAAACATCACAACAATACGAAATCGAGGTAACGGAAATGAAAAAGTATGTATGTGATATTTGCGGCTGGATCTATGACGAAGAAGAAGGCGCTCCCGATCTGGGAATCGCTCCCGGCACCGCCTTTGAAGACCTTCCCGAAGATTTTGAGTGTCCCCTGTGCTGCGTCGGCAAAGACCAGTTTTCCGAAGAATAATACGTTCAAAAGAGGAGAGACAGAATATGACCATTACGAACGACATCAAGTATATTGGTGTAAATGACCATCAGGTAGACCTGTTTGAAGGTCAGTATGTGGTGCCCAACGGCATGTCCTATAATTCCTATGCCATCATGGATGAGAAGATCGCCATTATGGACACGGTGGACAAGAATTTTACCCATGAGTGGCTGGACAACATTCAGAACACGCTGGGTGACCGTAAGCCCGATTACCTTGTGGTACAGCACATGGAGCCCGACCATGCCGCCAATATCGCCAACTTTATGAATGCCTATCCCAATGCGGTGATCGTATCGTCCAAGAAGGCATTCGGCATGATGAAAAACTTCTTCGGCACAGAGTATGAAGACCGCAGAGTCATCGTCGGTGAAGGCGATACTCTGACCTTGGGCAAGCACACGCTTGCCTTCGTTGCCGCCCCCATGGTCCATTGGCCCGAAGTCATCGTGACCTACGATGTGACCGACAAAGTCTTGTTCTCCGCCGACGGCTTCGGCAAGTTTGGTGCTCTTGATGTAGAAGAAGACTGGGCTTGCGAAGCGCGCCGCTACTATATCGGCATCGTGGGCAAATACGGCGCACAGGTACAGGCTCTGCTGAAGAAGGCAGCCGGGCTGGACATTCAGATCATTTGTCCCCTCCACGGCCCTGTGCTGACGGAAAATCTGGGTTACTACATCAATCTCTACGACATCTGGTCCTCCTACGAGGTGGAGACCGATGGTATTGTCATTGCCTACACCTCTGTCTACGGCAACACCAAGGCCGCTGTGGAACTGCTGGCTCAGAAGCTGCGTGAAAACGGCTGCCCCAAGATCGTGGTCAATGATCTGGCGCGCTGTGACATGGCTGAGGCTGTGGAGGATGCCTTCCGCTACGGCAAGCTGGTGCTTGCCACTACCACCTACAATGCAGATGTGTTCCCCTTCATGAAGGAATTCATCCACCATTTGACTGAGCGCAGCTACCAGAACAGAACAGTCGCCTTTATGGAAAACGGCTCCTGGGCACCGCAGGCGACCCGTGTCATGCGCAATATGCTCAACGGCAGCAAAAATCTCATCTATGCAGATAACACAGTCACCATCCTCTCCGCTCTCAGCGAAGACAGCCGCAATCAGATCGATGCGCTGGCAAAAGAGCTGTGCCGTGACTATCTTGCCCAGCACAGCGACACTGCCAACAAGAACGATATGAGCGCCCTGTTCAACATCGGCTACGGTCTGTATGTGGTGACCTCCAACGACGGCAAGAAGGACAATGGTCTGATCGTTAACACCGTCACCCAGGTGACCAACACCCCCAACCGTGTGGCGGTGACCATCAACAAGGAAAACTATTCCCACCACGTGATCAAGCAGACCGGTCTTATGAACGTTTGCTGTCTGGATATCACCGCGCCCTTTGCCGTGTTCCAGAAGTTCGGTTTCCAGTCCGGCAGAAACGTCAATAAGTTTGAAGAGTGCTATCCCCTGCGCTCCGATAACGGTTTGGTGTTCCTGCCCCGTCACATCAATTCCTTTATGTCCCTGAAGGTGGAAAGCTATGTGGATCTTGGTACCCACGGCATGTTCATCTGCTCTGTGACGGAAGCAAGAGTTATTTCCAACACCGAGACCATGACCTATACTTACTACCAGAACAATGTGAAACCCAAGCCCGAGACCGAAGGCAAAAAGGGGTATGTGTGCAAGATCTGCGGCTGGGTCTATGAAGGTGATACGCTGCCCGATGATCTGGTTTGCCCCCTGTGCAAGCACGGCGCGGCAGATTTTGAGCCTATCTCGTAAAAAACACTTGACAAAAAATTTTTGCGGCGCTATACTGCAAACAAGTAAATACAAAACCGTTGAAGCGGAGATAACGGCGAAGAAGCCTGCACAGAGAGCCCACGCTGCTGAGAGTTGGGTGAGAAACTGTTCGTCAAATGGACCGCGGAGGGCGCAGTCAAAGGTGTGAGCCGAGTATTCTGCGACGTGTTGGCATACGTCAGTTGCCGGGGATATACAGGTATCCCGACAAGTGCACGGCTCAGACCGTGAAGCAAGGTGGCACCGCGGATAAGTTTTTATTCGTCCTTGACAGAATGAAGCTTCTGTCAAGGACGTTTTTTCTTGCGGAAGCGCCCACTTTCCCGAATACTATTTGGAGGTAATACCATGATTTACAACGGCATCGATTTTGACACTTATTTTAAGAATTATCCCGATCAGAACGGCTACTTCGGCAAATACGGCGGCTGCTTCGTTTCCGAAGAACTGACCAAGGCCATGCAGGAGATCACAGAAGCATACTTCACCATTGCCCAGTCCCGTCAGTTCATCGCTGAGCTGCGCCGTATCCGCAAGGAATTCCAGGGCAGACCCACTCCCGTTTCTCATCTTGAACGTCTTTCCAGGAAACTGGGCAATGTGCAGCTGTATGCCAAGCGCGAAGATTTGAACCACTCCGGCGCACACAAGCTCAATCACTGCATGGGTGAAGCGCTGCTTGCCAAGTATATGGGCAAGAAAAAGGTCATTGCCGAGACCGGTGCCGGTCAGCACGGTGTGGCGCTGGCTACTGCGGCAGCTTACTTTGGTCTGGAATGTGACATCTACATGGGCAGCGTGGACATCAAGAAACAGGCTCCCAACGTGGCAAGAATGAAAATTCTCGGCGCAAACGTGGTGGAAGTCACCCATGGTCTGCAGACTCTGAAAGAAGCCGTTGACGCCGCTTTCGAGGCATATGCCAATGAATATCACGATGCCATCTACTGCATCGGCTCTGTGCTTGGCCCTCACCCCTTCCCTCTGATCGTCCGTGACTTCCAGCATGTGGTCGGTGAAGAAGCAAGAGAACAGTTCACAGAAATGACCGGTCATCTGCCCGATGCCATTGTCGCCTGTGTAGGCGGCGGCTCCAATGCAGCAGGTTTCTTCTCCGGCTTCCTGAATGATCCTGTGGAGATCTACGGCATCGAGCCTTTGGGCCGCGGTCCCAAGCTGGGTGATCATGCCGCCAGTTTGAAGTACGGCACAGAAGGTGTCATGCACGGCTTCAACTCCATCATGCTCAAGGATGAAAACGGCGATCCCGCTCCCGTGTACTCCGTGGCTTCCGGTCTGGATTATCCTTCCTCTGGCCCCGAGCATGCGTTCCTGCAGGAGATGGGCAGAGTCAAGTATGATGTTATCAATGACGAGGAGACCATCGACGCATTCTTTGAACTCGCCCGTATGGAAGGCATTATCCCTGCCATCGAAAGCGCCCACGCCGTGGCATACGGCATGAAGCTTGCCAAGCAGATGTCCCACGGCTCTGTGCTCATCAATCTCTCCGGCAGAGGCGACAAGGACATGGATTACGTCATCGAACACTACGGCATCCGTTAAACTATCAGTGGTGAAAGGGATTTCCTTTCACCACTTTTTTTGCTCTTTATTTCCTCGCCGGTTTGGTGTATAATAACAGTAACTATGCGTAAAGGAGTGAGGTCAGAATGTATCAGGCACTATATCGGAAATATCGTCCGCAGACGTTTGATGACGTAGTCGGTCAGCTGCCTGTGACCCAGACTCTCAAGACCCAGCTGCAGACAGGCAAGCTGAGTCACGCATATCTGTTCACAGGAACGCGAGGTACCGGCAAGACCTCCTGCGCCAAGATTCTTTCCAAAGCAGTCAACTGTCTGGATCCCCACGACGGAAATCCATGCAATTGCTGCAGCGCCTGCAAGTCCATCGACTCCGGAGCATGCCTGGACGTGCTGGAGATCGACGCGGCTTCCAACAATGGTGTGGATCATGTGCGTATGCTCCGTGATGACGCGGTTTACACACCTTCCGAAGTGCGCAAGCGCGTGTATATCATCGACGAAGTGCATATGCTCTCCATGGCAGCGTTCAACGCTCTGCTGAAGATCATTGAAGAGCCCCCGGAGCATCTGATGTTCATTTTGGCAACCACCGAACTTCACAAGGTACCTGCCACCATTCTCTCACGCTGCCAGCGTTTTTCCTTCAGAAGACTGCTGCAGGAGGATATTGCATCCAGGCTGAATTATATTGCCTATGAAGAAGGCATTGAACTGGAAGCAGAAGCCTGCCGCTTGCTTGCAAGACTGGCAGACGGCGGTCTGCGTGACGGTGTGAGCCTGCTGGATCAGTGCGCATCGGCTGCTGCAGCCGGTGTGACGGCAGAGTTGGTCTACAACACCCTCGGTCTTGCCGGTGACAAGCGCACGGCACAGCTGATGGACGCCGTTTCCAGAAAAGACGCACGGACAGCGCTGGAACTGTTCTCCGGTCTTTATGCACGGGGCAAAGATCTTGCTGCCATGCTGGATGAACTGACCGCTCTGAGCCGCGACCTTCTGATCTTAAAAACTGCACCGAAATCGGGACTGACCATGCTCTCCGGTGTGGCAACAGATCAGGAAGCCATGGCATTGGTGGACAAGTTCACCGCCGCTGAGCTGCTGCGGATCACAAGTGTTCTGCAGGAAACGGCTTCCGGCTTTTTAAAAAGTGCCAACCGCAGAGTGGACAGCGAGCTTTGTATTCTCAGACTGTGTGATCCCGCGCTGGATCTGGATGCCAAGAGCCTCAACGCAAGACTGAGCAAGCTGGAAGATACGATCGCTTCCGGAAACTTCGCCCCCGCTGCGCCGATAAAACAGCAGGCGCAGCCGGATGACGACGACCGACCTCCCCTGCCCGATGACGATAATGTTCCGCCGGAGGTGCTGGATGCCCCCGGTGTGGCACCCATGCAAAAGCCCGGAGAGGCTCCCACAGGCTTCTGGGCAGATCTGGTGGCCAAGCTGAAAGCTGAGATCCCCAACAAGGCAAAGGGGTTCTTCTCTGTGGAAGGCCCTGTGAAGCCGCAGTTGGAGGGCGATATGCTGGTGCTGATCGCAGAAACAGATTTTGTAAAGAACGTGGTGGACATCCCCGAAGTGCTGGAGCCTGCCGCCCGGATCGCATCTGCCCTGCTTGGACGAGCGATCCGCGTAAGATGTACAAAAAAGGGACAACAGCGCCGCACAGGCGGCGATGGGTTTGACTCCCTCATTCGGTTTGGACAAGAACACGCAGATATTGTAAAATTTATTGACGAATAACAGATAGGAGATTTTTACTATGGCTAAAGGTGGATATCGCGGCGGTATGCCCATGGGCGGCATGAACATGAATATGGTCAAGCAGGCTCAGAAAATGCAGCAGGAAATGCTGAAAATGCAGCAGGAAATGGAAACCAAGGAATATGAAGCAGCTGCCGGCGGCGGCATGGTCAAGGCTGTTGTCAACGGCAAGCATGAGCTGCTGCGTCTGACAGTTGATCCCGAGGCAGTGGATCCCGATGATGTGGAAATGCTGCAGGATATGGTCATCGCTGCTGTGAACGAAGCCATGCGCAGCGCCGATGCCGATGCTGCAAGCGGTATGTCCAAGCTGACCGGCGGTCTGAACCTGGGCGGTCTGTTCTGAGATGCGGTACTTCCCTGTCGCCCTTGAGCGACTGACCGAACAGTTTGCGCGCCTTCCCGGTATCGGCGGTAAGACCGCCCAGCGGCTCGCCTTTCATGTGCTGAGCCTGCCTTTGGAAGACGCACAGGCATTTGCTGATGCCATCGTGGATGCCAAGAAATCTGTACACACCTGTCAGATCTGCCAGAACCTGACGGATCTGGAAGTCTGCCCCATCTGCGAAAATGAGCAGCGTGACCGCAGCGTCATCTGCGTGGTGGCAGAGCCGAGAGATGTGATCGCCATGGAGCGTTCAAGAGAGTTTAACGGCGTGTACCATGTGCTTCACGGTGTGATATCTCCTCTCAATCATATCGGGCCAGATGATCTGAAGATCCGTGAACTCCTTGCCCGTGTGGCACAGGGGGATGTGCGCGAGGTCATCATGGCAACAAACCCGGACACAGAGGGTGAAGCCACTGCCATGTATCTTTCACGGCTGCTTCGCCCTTTGGAGGTCAAGGTCACAAGACTTGCCTATGGCATCCCCGTGGGAAGCCAGTTGGAATATGCCGATGAGATCACGCTGCTGCGTGCCTTAGAAGGCAGAAGAGAAATTTAAAAAGATCCGCAATGCTCATGCATTGCGGATCTTTTGTTATTCTTTCGCAACAGACAGTCGCACCTTGGCGCGCTTGACACGGGCAGCTGCATACTGTCTTTCCTGTTCATCGGCGTTTGGATCTGCCAGCACAGCCTCGCCCTTTTCCAGAGAAATACGGGCGCGCTGTGTATCGATCTCATTTGCCCACTCAAAGGAAGTGGCAAGGAGCTTTACCTCGCCGTCTGTCACAGCAAGCATACCGCCGATACAGGCTGCTGTTCGTTCCTCGTCTTCCATCACAAGCTTTGCCATACCCATGCCAATCGCAGTCACATAGTTGATATGGCGCGCAAGAATACCAACCTGTCCATCTATAGTCGGAACGGTCAGACGAACTGCCTGCCCGTCAAACACCAGTCCATTGGGTGTTACGATCTGCAAATGGTATGTCATGCGCTCTCACCCTTTGCTTTTGCCACCACTTCATCAATGGTACCTGCAAACAAGAATGCAGATTCGGGAAGATCATCATGGACACCCTCGATGATCTCCTTAAAGCCGCGGATGGTTTCCTTCAAAGGCACATACTTGCCCTGCATACCGGTAAACTGCTCGGCAACAGAGAAGGGCTGAGAAAGGAAACGCTGCACCTTTCTGGCGCGGTTGACGATCAGCTTGTCGTTTTCAGAAAGCTCGTCCATACCCATGATGGCGATAATATCCTGCAGTTCCTTATACCGCTGCAGAATACGCTGCACGGCACGGGCGACCTCGTAGTGCTCCTGTCCCAGAACGTCTGCCGACAGGATACGGGAGGTGGATGCCAGCGGATCCACGGCAGGATAGATACCAAGGGACGCGATGGAACGATCCAGAACAGTCGTAGCATCCAGATGAGCAAAGGTGGTGGCAGGAGCAGGGTCCGTC
>JAGBBD010000031.1 GCA_017938625.1 Oscillospiraceae bacterium
TCTTGGTTGAGGTTGAGGTCGTGGTCGGATTGTTTTTGGTTGTCGTGATCGTCCCGCCTCCCATCTCTGCCAGATAGGCATCGCGTCTGGCATCTCTTACCTTGGCTGTGGCGCTGGTGCCGGAGCTACCTATTGTGGTGCTTGTTCTTGCCATAGACAGTTCCTCCTTGTTTAAACTGTTTTTTCATTGTGTCTGCTCCTTTCTATAGAATCAGAAACGGTCGCCCGAAAGGCGACCGTTTCTGATTCTAATTATATCATACTTCCCCTGTGGCGGTTTCTGCCATTTCTGCCAAGACTGCCTCGTCTGCCGTTTTCGCCTTTTGAAACAGAAAGTTTACATTTGCCCCCACAGGTGGGACAAAATTTTCTTCCCGGTCTTCTTCCGACAGGTTTTTCTCTCGCTGTCTGTTAGACTCATTTCAGCATTTGAAAAGAACGGGGAATACATATGAAGGCAAATTTGCGCGTACAGACGCGGCAGGCGCTGCGGCAGAGGCTCCTGCGGTGGAGCGGAAAGCCGTGGGTGGAGCAGATGCTCCGCAGCATCGCTGCCATGGCGGTAGGCTTTGTTCTGGCAGGGTTTCGCGCAGCAGACACCATCCTGCCCCTGCCCATCTGTCTTGCGGCGGTGCTGGGATTGAATGCGTCCTCCTTCGGCGCTTATGTGGGCGGCTGCCTTGGGTATCTGATCTTCTACCCATTTCAGGCGGTGGAGCCCATGGCGGCAGGTCTTCTGGTGCAGGCTGCTTTGTGCATTTTCGGCGATCAGCTGACCGATGACGACCGCTGGTTTTGTGTAGGCAGCGCCATGGCGTTTGTGGCGTTGGTGGGCTTTTTGTTTCTGCTGGAGCAGCGCTTTGCGGCAAAAATGCTCTGGCGCTATATGCTGCGCGTGACGGTGGCGGGGGCAGGGACCCTGTGTTTCCACATGGCGCTCCATCGGGAGCAGCCCTTCTGCAAGTTGATTCTCCTTGCCTGCCTGTGTGCAGGGCTTTGTGCCATCGTCCCGGTGGGACTTCCTCTGGGGGCTGTAGCAGCCTGTGCCCTGTCGGCTGCCTGCCTGCATATGCCCATGGCGCTGACTGCGGCAGCTCTGTGCGGACTGGCATTGGATCTGACGTGGGCACCGGGCTGTGCCACGGCGGTGCTGATGCTGGGTGCGTTGGTCGGATGCTGTGAGCGGCGGCTCCTGCGGCTGTTTTTCTGGCTGTGCGCCGTCTTGACAGGTGTTTTGCTGACGAATACAGACCCACTTCTGCTGGCAGCTGCCATCTTTGCAGCGCCTTGTGCGCTGCTCATTCCAACCACGCGGCTGCTGGGCGCACAGCTGCCTGCTGTCCATGACCGGGACACAAGACTGGGCGCTGCCTCCGGGCTTCTGCGGCAATTGGAGCAGTATCTGACCCCCACTCGGCGAGACCGTCCCGATCCGGAGACGGCTACCGTATTTGACCGGGCGGCAGAGCGCGTCTGCCGCGTCTGCGGCGGATGGGATCGGTGCTGGAATGAGCAGGCTTGCAGCACTGTGGAGGATCTGGAGTATGCTGCCCCTGCCATGATGACCAGAGGCAGGGCGCTGCGGAGCGATCTGCCGCCGGCATTTTTAGAGCGCTGCTGCCATGTGGACGGGTTCCTCACGGCAGTCAACCGGGAACTGGATGACCTTGGCTGCCGCAGACAGTGCCGCAGCCGAATCGAAGAAAGCCGGAAGATCCTGGCGGAGCAGTACGCTGTGCTGGCGGATGCGTTCTCCCGGGAGAGCGGGGAAACGGAACGTCCCTGCCGCTATCGGCCGGAGGTGGGCTTTCGCTGCGAGGAAGCCCCGGAGCAGACCGTCAGCGGTGACCGGGGGGCGACCTTTCGCGTGGGGGAGAAATTCTATCTGATCCTGTGTGACGGCATGGGGACAGGCTCCGATGCCGGCTCGGAGGCAGGGGATGCCATCCGGCTTTTGCGGACGCTGCTGCAGGCAGGTGTCACGGCAGAAAATGCCATGATGATGCTCAATGGGATCTATATTCTGCGCGATGACGGCGGCTTCGCCACGGTGGATCTGGTGCGCACGGATCTTGTGACGGGGGAGGCGCTGCTGCTGAAGTGGGGTGCTGCGCCGTCATATCTGAAGCGGAAAAATTCCGTGGAAAAACTGGGGACAGCTTCACCGCCGCCGGGTGTCGGTGTGGGAGAGGAATACCGTCCGGAGGAGATGAAGCTGTCCCTTGCAAGAGGAGAACTGCTGGTGCTGCTGTCCGATGGCGCAGCCGGAGATGCTGCCGAGCGCTTTCTGCGGCAGTATGGAGGCAGCTCCCCAAAGGAACTTGCCTTCGGCGTCATCCATTGTCAGACAAATGCAGAGGACGACAGGTCTGCGGCAGTTCTTGCCCTGCGTCCCCGTCGTCCTGTGTGATCATATGACCATGCCGCCGTTGAGGGGCAGCACCTGCCCCGTGAGAAAACGTGCATTTGCCAGATATTCCATGGCTTGTGCCATGTCCTGCGGCAGACCGTGGATGCCAAGAGGGGTGTCCTCCCGCAAATACTCCATGGTCTCTTCGCTCAGATCCTTGCACATATCCGTCAGTACCACCCCGGGTGCCAGCGCGTTGACGCGGATGCCGGAGGGCCCAAGCTCCTTGGCAAGGGCTTTTGTCATGGCAATGACTGCGCCCTTGCAGGCAGAGTAGCACACCTCACACGAAGCGCCTACCTGCCCCCACATGGAGGAAACGTTGATGATGCAGCCGGACTGTTTGCTCAGCATCCCCGGCAGAACGGCTTCAATGCAGTGGTACATGCCGTGGACATTGACGGCGAACATCCGATCCCAATGTGCCTTGCCGATCTGAGAGATGAGCCCATAGTGGGCGATACCTGCGTTGTTGATGAGCACATCCATGGCAGGAAGCTCTCCGAGACAGGCTTGTACGCGGTCACGATCTGCCACATCACAGCAGATGGCAGCGGCGCCTGTCTCGGCGCTGACAGCCTGTGCCGCCTCGTGGTTTTTTTCGTAAAGGAACCATACCCGGTGCCCAAGGGCGGCAAAATGCCGCACAGCCTCCGCACCGATGCCGCGGCTGCCGCCGGTAATGAGAATGTTCATAAGAATTCCTCCTGTCGGGGATGTCAAAGCCTTCTCCTGCCAATGCCATTTTATGGAGATCATCCGTAACTCTTCCTTGATTATACCCGATTTTCAAGGAAAATCAACGCTCCTTGCGACAAATCATGCCACAAAATCACCCTTGACACAGCGCCTTTGTTGTGGTATCATAATTAAGCACAAAGGCACTGCATATCGCGGGATAGAGCAGTCCGGTAGCTCGTCGGGCTCATAACCCGGAGGTCGTCGGTTCAAATCCGGCTCCCGCAACCATAAAAACCACCGTTTTCATTGAAAACGGTGGTTTTTCTAACTTTTTAAGCATGTTTCTTCGTCGTCACGCCGTCGGCAAAACAAAGCTTGCACCACCAACCCGTCGACGCCCCGTCGACGGCGACAAAAGCCAAGGCAAAAATCCCCCTGCTCCATTACGGAGAAATGCTAAGAGTTGTGTGTTCATCAATAGAACATCAAGATAGAATCGCATGATTGTGAGATTTTATCTTGAAATATTGCGCCAGATAAAGTAAGATGGTTCTATAATTACATTTATTCGGAGGCAGGAACTATGGCCATCTCCTATAAAAAACTGTGGAAGTTGTTGATTGACAAAGATATGACTGCGGTTGAACTGCGACAAGCCACTGGAATTGCACCCAATACTATGACAAAGCTTCGCCGTGATGAAGAAGTGTCTGTTGCTGTGCTGGCAAAAATCTGTGCAGTGTTAGATGCTAATATTGGCGACATTATGGATTTGCTCCCCGAAACCAAGGGTGAGTGATTGGAGGGGGCATTATGTTTTATAAAATGATTGAGCGAGCTCGTGACCGCTGGTATGCCTCTGCGGAGTGTACAGCAAACGATCTTGTTGATTATATGGTAAAGCAAGGGCAAATGCGTGATGCGCAGATCGATGCGATTAAAACATATTTGTACTTAAAAATCGCCTGTGAAAGCAGACCTTTGGCAGAACTGTTTCGTCAAGGAACATTTAACACACTGTCTCTGGATGATGTGGAGCTTTCATCTAAGGTAAGAGAATATTTATGTACACATCAAGCGGCAGCCGCTTTATTTGAGTATGCCTGTTTGAAAAATAGTGCAGGAGAGCAGGTCTCCAGAAAACTGGAGCAACAAATCCGCAAAGACCCTGAAAGCATTGACTACTATGCTTTTTTTAGAAAAGCATTTTATGGGGTGACTTATACTGATTATTTGTTCAGCCTTCCTATGGGTGCAGGTAAGACGTATCTGATGGCGGCCTTTATTTATCTGGATCTTTATTATGCCAGCAACGAACCGCAGAATCCGGCATTTGCCCATAATTTCATTATCTTTGCACCGTCTGGCTTAAAGTCGTCTGTTGTACCCAGCTTAAAGACGATTCAAAACTTCGATCCTGCATGGGTACTTCCTGAACCTGCAGCATCTGAGTTGAAGCGCATGATTTCTTTTGAGGTTTTGGATCAGGGAAAGACAGCGAGCAAATCCAACAAGACAAAGAACCCCAATGTTCAGAAGATTGCCAACCATCAACCGCTTTCTGAATTGTTTGGCCTCGTGGCAGTGACCAATGCGGAGAAGGTTATCCTTGATCGCATTCAGGAAAAGAACGGCCAGATTGAACTGTTTGAAGAAAGTGACGATGAAAAAGACCGTCAGGCCAATGAACTGCGAAACTTGATTGGCAAACTCCCGTCATTGTCTATTTTCATTGATGAAGTGCACCATGCGGTTAGCGAAGATATCAAACTTCGTGCTGTTGTTACCAAATGGGCAGAGAATAGGACGGTCAATGCGGTAGTGGGTTTTTCTGGAACCCCTTACTTAGAGAAAGCAGAAAAGATTGCAGTTGCAGATGGCTTGACTGTGGCAACAGCAGAAATCACAAACATTGTATATTACTACCCTCTGATTGAAGGTGTAGGAAATTTCCTGAAGAGACCGCTTGTAAAGATTGCTGAGATCGCAGATAGTGGCCGCATTATTGAAAATGGCACAAGGGAGTTTTTTGAGAAATACAAGGATGTTGTGTATGCAGATGGAACCGTTGCAAAACTTGGCATCTATTGTGGCACGATTGAAAAGCTGGAAGAACTGGTGTATCCCATTGTTGCTGGAATTGCGGCAGAGTATGGTATCGGCAGCGAAAGCATCTTGAAGTTCCACAAGGGTAACAAACAATACCCTCAACCGACAGATAGCCAAATGCAGTTTGAGTCACTGGATAAGGCCATTTCAAAAATTCGTATCGTTCTTTTAGTTCAGATTGGTAAGGAAGGTTGGGATTGCCGTAGTTTGACTGGCATTATCCTTTCTCAGGAAGGGGACTGCCCGAAGAACATGGTGCTGCAGACTTCTTGCAGATGCTTGAGACAGGTAGATAAGGGTCAGCCGGAAACGGCGCTGATCTATCTCAACGACAGCAATGCAGAAAAGCTGAATGCACAGTTGCAGCAACAGCATCATATTTCACTGAAGGAATTTACGGCAGCCCATACCAGCAAAACGGTGTTGAAGCGATATGATCGCACAGACTACCTGAAACTTCCTAAAATCGATTTCTATCAGTTGAAGGTCAACTACGAAACCTTGGTGGTAGAGCCTTGTGACCCGGTGGAAAAAATTCCGGCAGCGGTCGAGGGTGCAAAAAAGAATGATGGGATTATCAAGACGACTGACTTGACCATGGAAACCTTGTCAACGCAGATTATGGATGTTGAGAGAGGTACAGAACAAGCTACATTTGAAACATGGCTGTATCGTATTGTGAAGGGAAGCTTCGGTT
The DNA here is from genome assembly GCA_017938625.1 of Oscillospiraceae bacterium. Classification (GTDB taxonomy): domain Bacteria; phylum Bacillota; class Clostridia; order Oscillospirales; family Oscillospiraceae; genus Avoscillospira. The sequence continues at coordinate 5,898 of JAGBBD010000031.1, forward strand.
CTTTGAATATGCAACAGCTGTATGCTTGCAAAGAGCTGTTGAAGCCGGTGTACCATGCTGTTACTTATGATCGAGAAGGAGTGCGCTATTATAGCTCTCGATATGACCATGTTTTGGTCGAGGCAAATATTCGCAAAGCATTCTGCGACAAAAAATCCTTTGCAGCAAGGGAAGAGCTGATCCCCGAAGAAGCCAGCCTCTTAAACATTGCAAACTTTACACCTTCTGTTCTTGCAGAGGATGTAGCTGATTACTATCCTACACAGCAAGTGGTTGAGAATATTGTGAAGGATGATGCAGGAAAATTTAAGGTGGCACCACAGATTGAAATTGCAATTCAGGCATTGATCGATAGCGGCAATGTGGATATGGCAAAAACGCTGCGTGCACAGAACACTTCTCATCCGCAGAAAAATCGCTCTTTCCACTACCTGCCTTATCGTACTGACAGTGGATTTGAGCAGACTTTCTTGCAGGAAGTTTTAACATTCCCTGAAATTGAGAGCCTGGGCTTGGAAGTCTACTATAACGGCGATCGTGCAATGACAGAATTTAAGATCAAATGTTATAAACGCAGTGGCAATCGTTGGTTATATGTGGGTATGTATACACCTGACTTCCTGATTATTCAGCGCAAAGATGGTAAAATTCATAAGGCCATTGTCACAGAGACTAAGGGTGAGATTTATGCCAATGATCCTGTCTTCCGAGATAAGCGGCTCTTTATGGAGACCGAGTTTTCCAGTCACAATAATCGAGCTTTTGGCTATGATCGGTTCGACTATCTGTATCTGGAAGATACCTTGCCTGAGAGCGAGCGTATGCAGATAACACATGACAAGATTTGTGAGTTTTTTTGCAGAGGAGTAAAATGAAAAGAAATAATACTTTTATGTTTGCATATATTGTATTTATATTTTTATGTGCATGGGTAAGGCTGATTTATGACTTCCCGATGTGGGGGAGAATTGTGGTTGCTATAACGATTGCAAGTTGGGCTTTTGCTGTATCAGATTGCTGCACATCTATTTCAAATTTACAGAAAGATACCTACGAGATACAGTTTCCGCTTGTTGACACAGCCAAATTTCGAATCAATCAAATAAAAGATTGCCTAAAGAAACGAGGGACAGAAAAATCTGATGAAGCAACAATTGAGATTGTGCTTTCATGTGAAAAATCGTGCGAAAGAATACTTGATAGAATCTCCAAAATGAAGAAGGCGTCCAATGTGCTCAAAATGGTAGCTATAGCATCAACTTTCTTTGCCTTTTTGTTGTTTCTGTGTGTTTTGTCGTTTGAGCCAGTATATAATTATTTCTTTGCGCGCCAGGAGGGACTTACTGTCCTTTCTTTTGGAATGATACTTTTGGCACAATTTTTAACCAATATAGGAAGTGGCTATATAAACAGGAATAAGAGGGAATATGAAGCCATTATTGATGGCTGGGAAGCGCTACTGCGCAGTTATGAAATGGAGGAGAAAAACCATGCCAATTAAATATGTGCCGTTTATTCCGGAACCTGTGGAAGGACAGGCTGTATTGGGCAATTTCAATCGTATTCTTCGTTACAAGGGTGCAGATGAGATGTCTATGACCTTGCAGCGAGGGATGCCGCTGTATGAAATGGAGAAGCAGGAGACTGTGGGCGAAAATGCCAATGGCAATATGGTCATTCGAGGAGAATGCGTTTCTGCCTGTGCATATTTGAAAGAACATGGGATCGAGGTTGATCTGGTCTACATTGATCCGCCTTTTGCCAGTGGAGCTGATTATGCAAAGCAGGTCTACATTCGCCGTAATCCCAAGGTAGCAGAAGCCATTGCACAGGCAGAAGAGGAGTTGGATATTGACGATCTCAAAGCCTTTGAAGAAAAAATGTATGGTGATGTATGGGACAAGGAGAAGTATCTTAGTTGGATGTATGAAAATCTCATGGCTATCAAAAGCGTCATGAGTGAAACAGCATCAATATATGTTCATCTTGATTATCACATTGGGCATTACGTGAAAGTTTTGCTGGATGAGATTTTTGGAGAAGAAAACTTCAAAAATGAAATTGTGTGGAAGCGCTCTACTGCCCACAGTGATAGTTCTGGATTTGCTAATTTGCATGATTGTATTTTTTACTATTCAAAAGCGGATGAATATATATTTAATACGCAGTATGTCCCGTACTCTCAAGAATATATAGACCATTACTACAGAAATAGTGATCCAGACGGTAGAAAATATCTTGACAGAGACCTTTCTGCAAAAGGTTTGCAGGGAGGCGGATATACCTATGATTGGAATAGTGTGAGTGGATATTGGAGATGCCCCATAGAAACAATGCGTAGATATGAGGCAGAAGGTAGACTATATTATACTAAAAATGGAACAGCGCGATATAAACAGTATCTTGATGAAATGCCGGGAGTGCCAGCACAAGACTTGTGGACGGATGTATATGCTGTTAATTCCCAAGCGGCAGAGCGAGTAGATTACGCAACGCAGAAACCTGAAGCGTTGCTTGAACGCATTGTAAGGGCTTCATCCGATTCTGGCATGACTATTGCAGACTTCTTTGGAGGCAGTGGTGTTACAGCTGCTGTGGCCAACAAGTTGGGGCGTTGCTTTATTCACTGTGATATTGGCCTTAACTCTGTTCAGACTGCTCGTGATCGACTTGTCGCCGATGGTGCAGAATTTGATTTGTTGGAGATCAAAGATGGTGTACAGCTCTACCGTAACCCTGTGCAGACTATGGACAAGATCAAATCTTTGATCCCCGGCCTGAAGAATGAGGATTCTCTGGACTCTTTCTGGGAAGGTGCAATTGCTGACAGCAAGCTTGGTACAGTCCCAGTATATGTACCCAATTTAATGGATAGCAGCACCAAGCTCTTGGATGTAGTTTTGATGAACCGCATTATCCATCAAGCCATTCCTGATTTGGATGCCAACATCAAGAAAGTGATTGTCTACTACATCGACATTACCAGCGAAGAGGAAATCAAAAAATTTATCGCAGAAGATGATAGTACAACGGTTGAGATCGAGCTGCGAGATTTGAAGTCTGTCTTGGATGATGTGGTGATTGGCGATCATGCGCAATTCCATGTTGAAGAGGTGCATGAAGATCTGTTTGGCGGCTGGAAAGTATGGATCGATACTTTTGTTAGCGACCGAGTTATGCAGAAGATTTTTGATTTTAACAACAAAGCGAGAATGAATGCTTCTGCCAAGAAACCCTTTAAGCCGATTGAGATCAGTGAGGAGGGACTGGAACTGATCGAGTTCCTGAGCCTTGATTGCACCGCTGCAGAGGGGGAATGGCATTCTGACAGTGAGATCAAAATCGACAAGAATGGTTTTGTAATCTGCAATGGCGAAAAGACCAAGAACTTCTGGGATAGTACGATCTGCTGTGAAAGTAAGCCTTTGCGCCTCAAAATCCGCAACATCTGCGGCGATGAAACGATTTGGTCGCTGTAATGAATGAGGTGAGCAAATGGCTGAGGTACAAGATATTCAAAAACAAGCACAGCATTTTTGGAACAAACTAACGCAGTTCAAATTTGATCTTAATTATTTTCAATGTCATTTCAGTGCCTGTGTTGTGGCAAGTAGATGGTTACATATTATTGCTTCAGTAGCGACAATGTTGGCTACCGGTGCTTGGATGAATTGGTATGAAATAGAATGGGTCAGAATGACATGTATGATAGCAATTCTATTGCTGCAAGGATTTAATATGGTGGTTGATTTTTTGCCATATGATAATCGCAAACAGGAATTAAGAGAGATGTCAAATCTCTTAGACCCCATCTACAGCGATATGGAGCAGGACTGGTATGCTATTGCCAACGGAGAAGTATTAAAGAACGAGATAGAGAAAAAGATTAGAGTATATGAGCAGAGAAGACAAGCTGTTCAGCAACATTTTTTGAAAAACGACACATTGCCTGAGAGGAAAAGAATCCTCCAAAAGGCAGAAGAAGAAACAGCTGCGTATTTCGCTAAATTTTGGAGGGAGTAAGCAATGTCTGATAATGTTAATAAGCCAACATATGAATCGCCGGGAAATACATTTACAAGAGGAGAACAGACTCCGACATATAGAAATCCTCCTCCTATGCCCCCGGTAAAAAATCCGCAGGTTAATAAATGATACATAGTTATAGGTGACGAATATGTTGTGGAGAAAGAAGCAAAAGACAGTGGGTTGGCGAAATAAGGATGGGAAAATAGAATGTACTGGATTATGTAAGAATGAATGCGGTACAGAATGCCCAATCTGGTGGAACACCACAGGATTGAAGCAATTGCAGTGGAAGCAGTTTGATGAAGCAATTAAATGTTTTAAGGCTGCATTGGACATAGCGCCTGATTTCTCAGATGCACACAATAACCTTGGAACAGCATATGGGCATAAGGGCTGTGACAAAGAAGCGCATGTGTGTTTCTTAACTGCAAATTCACTCAAACCTAATTCGCCGCCAACACTGAGAGGTCTTGTTATTTCTGAAATGAATTTGGGAATGTATCAAGAAGCACTGCATCATTGTGAAGAGTTGGAGGCACGTTCCGCTGGGAATGTGCAATCCTTAAAGGAGCAAATTCTTGAGTGCATGAAGGCGGATTGAGCAAGATAGATCTCCGTTTTCTACTACCGGGGAGGAAACGCTCTGCGAGCGAGAGTGAGGCGGAATTTTTTCTTTTTATGATCTGAGTGCAGATTTTGGGGATTTGGGGAATTTGTGGCTGTGAGCCATGGTTTTTGGTTCTTTATCTTGGGCTTTTAGGGCAGACTGTTTTCCCCACGGATTTCCCGTTGGTGGGGATTTCCCCGGAAATTTGGCCGAGAATTTGGATGGCGGCTGCTGTGAGAAAGCCAAGTGAGGAAGCAAGCAGAGGTGTTTTGAGCGCATTCGTCGCCAATTCGTCGGCGCTTCTGAGTAGCCATTCCCGGCTTTTGTTGAGTTTCTTTGGCTCTTTAATTCGCGAAAGCGGTTCTCATAACCCGGAGGGGACGTTTGCGAGCGCTGCCTGTGGCAGATAAAGCGAGCAAAAAGGAGTGGCAGACACTTGCGTTTGTGCAAACAAGGTGCAGCGCAAACGCATAGTGTCAACAGGATGTCGGTTCGTTGGTGAGGCACTGCGAGAGTGAGCGAACGCGAAACACAAGCAGAAATGCCGAACACATACCCTTGCAGTAAATCCGGCTCCCGCAACCAGAAAGAATACCTGATTTGATACAAAATCAAATCAGGTATTTTCTTTTTATATGCCGAGGGGATTATCAACAAAAGAATATTCAATTACTGCTTGCTTAAATCGCATGTCTTGTATTATCTTACTCATAGTGAATAGGATGGCACCTGCCTTTCGGTTTTGTCTGGACAACTCAACCTTAACACAGGCCAGACCTATTCACTGTTCTTTTTTTCTATTTGTCACACATCATTGTAACACCTACAACCCAAAACTTAAAATCTGAAGAAAATGGCTTGAAATAATGTGTGGATATGATATGATATAATTTGGATTATTATACGGCTTTTAAGAGGAACAGAACATGAAGAAACTGTTTTCCGGAAAGGGAAAATACGAAAAACAGAAGCTGCCTTATCTGCGCATCGTGCTGAGTCTGCTGGCGGGCGTGGCACTGGCCGTGGTGGTACTGCTCAATGTATTTACGCATATCTTTTCCGTGGTGCAGTACTACGGCGACGGAATGCAGCCGCGGCTGCAGGATCGGCAGATCCTGATCGTTCTGCAGACTCAGAATGTGGAGCAGGGCGATGTGGTGGCATTCTACTACAACAATAAGGTGTTGGTGCGCCGGATCATTTGCGGCGGCGGCACAAGCATCGAGATCGATGATAAGGGTGCGGTGAGCATCGACGGTACGCCTCTGGAGGAGCCGTATGTTGCCCAGCCTGCTCTGGGACAGAGCAACATCGATTATCCTTACACCGTCCCTCATGAGGAATTCTTTGTTATGGGCGACAATCGGCAGATCTCTATGGACAGCCGTCTGGAAGAGATCGGCACCATCCCTGTTGATCGGATCATCGGCAAGGTGATCTTTGATTTTGGATAACAAATCTGGTGAGTAACTGTGAAGCGTTCCGGCACTTACAATCGAATATGGCTGCCGGTCATGCTTTTGCTGACGGCGCTGCTTGCGTGGACAGCCTTCCGCGGAATGCGGGTGCAGGCACTGGCTCTGGAGCAGCAGGCACGTTGTGGTATTGAGGTTCATGCCCACGGCGAGGACTGCTACAGCGGCGATACTCTGATCTGCACCACCCCGGTCCATGCCCACAGCAAGAACTGCTATCTGGTGCTTCTAAAGGACAATGACATCAACACCCTTCTGGCGCAGGTGGATAAGCAGCAAGAGCACAGTCTGGAGGGCCTGATCGGACAGACAGTGGATAGTGCCCTGCGGTACAATACTGACCTGACATCGCCCATGGTGACAACGCAGGCAGAGCCTGTGGATGTGGCTGCCATCAATGAGACCATTGTGGAGCAGCAGATCGATCCCATGATCGTGCTCAATGAGAACCTGTACAGCTCTGCGTCAGCCTCGGACGGAGCGCTGCCGCAGGAGCAGACGCAGAGCGTCCATGTGGATACGCCGTCCCTGCAGCCGGAGCAGCCCGAAGCGCCGGCGGCGCAGCTGCCCGCGGTGATGGAGGCGGTGTCTGGCGGAAATACGGTTTCGCCCATGGCACTGGATGATCCTGTCAGCACAGGCAGCAGTATGGGCAACTACTATATTTATCTGGACGGCTCGTGGCGCAGCCTTGGAAACATGAGCTTTTCCACGGCGCGCAGCGGCACCCGGTATTACGCCAGAGAGACCACAACGGATATTGTGACTTTGTATAACCACTCTCTGGATCTTTCTTTGACGGCATCGGATCTGAACTTGATCTATGCCACCAGCGCCAATGCAGCATCTTACAGCTGGACGGATGCCACGTTCAGCGGAAACTATACATATTTTGGTAATAACTACTCCAGACAAAGCGACGCCAGAAAGGCAAAGTATATCCGCCTTGTGGACGAAAGCGGCGATCCGCTGGCCTTCTATACGGTGACGCTGGAATACCCGGACGGCACGGAGGAGGTGCGCTACGTCCGCTCCGGCGACACGGTGGAGCTGCCGGAGGAATACGTGTGGCAGTCCGATGGAGATGAATACGCCGGCGGCACACAGGTGGAGATCTATGCAAAGACCACCTTTACGGCAAGTGAGGCAGACGGCAAGTTCCGCATCAGCTATGACGTGAATTTCCCCACGGTCTCCGGCGTCACCGTGGATACAAAGCCGACCCTTGTGGGTACAGCGGAAACGGTTGTGACCGATACCATGGAGCAGGGGACAGACGCGCGGCTGCGCAATGTTTCCCAGACCGATGTGGATGGATCTGTCAACGGCAACACGGTGGGCCTTTCCCGTGTGATCCACTTCTCCGGCTGGCAGGTCGAGGGCACGGACGTGATTTTAAGCCCCAACTCCACGGTCACATGGCAGGAACTGCAGGCATATACAGGCGGTGGCAGCCGTCTGGAACTGACAGGTGTATGGGAATACCGCGCCATGCAAACTGCCAGTTTCTACATCCGATATGACTCTGTGGCCGTTGACACGGAGGGCAACATGACCTCTCAGGACTCCAACCTCTATACCCCGGAGCTGTTCGTGGCTTTCGTGGGCGGCGAGGACGCGGCGTCCTTGTCCACCAGTCAGCTGAATAATCTGTATTACATTGCCGACACTTCGTCGGACAACTCCTACGGCGCCGACCAGGAGATCCGTGCTTTGTATGGGCAGCACACAGGTATCTGGCTGCAGAGCTTCCCCAGAGATGAGGATGTTTTTGAGCAGCTGAAATCCTATGCCACCTACCTGCAGGTGGACGGTGAGCCGGTGGACGTGAATGAACTGAACGACAGCGCCTATGCCATCCGCTGGTATGTGTTCAAGTGTCAGGATGACGCATGGCATATTGACGGACGACTGGTGAAAAAAGAAGGCTTTTTGGATGTGACCAAGCACTTCGCCGGAAATCTGGAAGCCATTGCCGCAGCCCGGAACGGCTTCTCCATCAGAGCCTGGGATGAAGACGGCGAGTACGACTATCACCTGTGCATAGAGGAGCCGGAAGAACCAACGGACGGTACCGTCCTCATTCCATCTTATACTGATGGAATGACCTACACATGGGAACTTGACGGCATTGAATACGGCGAGCTTTGGACGCTTGCAGAAGATCCGGGATTGCAGCAGGATAACATGATCGTCCACAGCGGCTACCGGGTGGTGGATGCCTACAACCAGCAGAACAAGAATGGTTCCGGTACCGAGGTGGAGGTCAACGGTATGACCTACGCCACGGACATGGGTGAGATTCAGGCGCTCCGTGTGGAATTTACCAATATTTACCATGCGACAGACTCCATCATCATCAAAAAAGAGGATGCTGCTACAGGCAGCCCCATTGGCGGTGCGGTGTTCGGTCTGGAGCAGAACGGCGAAGAACTGCGATTTGTCTATGACGAAGCGCAGGATCGCTACATATACGACCCCGAATACGGCGATATCACAGAGCTTTCCGGCTCGGAGAGCGGCTACTATGAGATCGTCATTGAGGGCTTCAGCTATGACAACGGCGAGATCGTGGTGCAGGAGCTGCAGCCGCCGGAGGGCTACACCCCGGTGGAGAGCCTGACCATTGGTTACGATGAAGACGGTGAGATCAGCCTGCTGACGCCCACGGATATGGCCGCCTACGAAGATGGCCTTCTGGTGGTGAAAAATTCCACCGAGGCGCTGTCGGTATCGGTGCAGAAGCAGTGGCTTTGCCCCGAAGAGGAGCAGCAGCCTGTTACGGTGCAGCTTCTGGCGAACGGACTGCCTGTGACGGTGCTGATCCCCGGTGTGGAGCCGGATGCGGTCCTGGATGAGAGCAATGCCTACTTTGCCCTCTGGGAGGATCTGCCCCTGTATGCCAACGGCCGGCAGATCGAATGGTCTGTCCGTGAGACCCAGATCGGCAATGAAGACTGTCTGTCTGACTTCACCTTTGCCAACTGGCTGGTGGACTACGGTGTGCCGGACTACACCTATGATGAAGACGGCGCCCTGGCTGCCATCCGCTTCACCGTGACCAATGATACAAGACGTACCATGCTGCGTCTGATCAAGACCAACATGGGCGGCGGCATCCGTCTCGGCGGTGCGGAGTTTATGCTGGAGCGTCTGCTGGAGGACGGCACGGAGGATTCTGAGTTCATTGTCCGAACTGCCTCCACTGCCGACGATGGCACCATTACCTTTGACAATGTGAAGTACGGCGACTACCGCCTGACGGAAACGGCGCAGCCTTCCGGCTATGTGGAGATGGAGCTTCCCGTCTACCTGACCATCCATACCGACGGTACGGTCACGGTGCAGGAGCATCCCTATGCCATGCCCGGCAGCACCGCATTTACCGTTCATGTTAAAAATCAACCGGAGAGCCCCATGCCTGTTACAGGCGGCGGAGGCACCGGAGGATATACAGCCATTGGCCTTTTGCTGATGCTCATGGCCCTTGGCTGGGCGCTTCCCAAGTACCGCAGGAAAGGAGGCGCACCGCCCGCCGGTTGATATGACATACAAGAAAAATAAAAAAAGAAAATAAAAAAGGAGAAAACAAACTATGAAAACAGCGAAAAAAGTCCTGTCCCTGCTGCTGGCAGTTATGCTGCTGGCCATGATGGCACTGCCTGTGTGCGCAGACAGCCTGACCATCACCATTACCAACGAAGCCCCCAATCATGTGTATGAAGCCTATCAGGTCTTCACCGGCTCCCTGTCCGAAAGCGGCGTTCTGTCCGATGTGGAATGGGGCCCCGGCGTGGACGGCGCTGCCCTGCTGGCTGCTCTGAAGGCCAGCGACCTGTTCCTGAAGGACGGCGTCAACCAGTTCGCCGCCTGCACCGATGCCGCTTCCGTGGCAAAGGTCCTGGGCTCCTGGAGCTACAACGAAGCTCCCATCAAGAACTTTGCTGACGTTGTCAGCGAGAACCTGACCGATGTGTGCTTCACCTCCGGTGCACAGGAGAATGACGCCTATGTGATCACCGTGGATACGGCTGGTTACTACTTCATCAAGGACGCACAGGCAGTGACCGGCTATGACGGCGCTACCGACTATCTGCTGCAGGTGGTCAAGTCCACCGAGGTCGCTCCCAAGGTCTCCGGCCCCACCTTCGCCAAGACTGTCAACTCCGCTCTGGACGGCACCTATTCCGAAGCCATCGACGCCCAGATCGGCGACACGGTCTACTTCAAGCTGGAGAGCAAGCTGCCCAGCCTGTACAACGACTACAAGCAGTACCATATGCACATCACCGACGAGCTGCCCGATGGCCTGCATGCCGAGAAGGTGGAGAGCGTCTACATCCTGCACGCCTCCAATGCTACCACCGTCCTGAACGATACCCAGTATGAAGCTGACGTCACCGACCACGAAGTTTCCGTGGATCTGGGCGACCTGAAGAGCAAGCTGAACCTGAACCTGAATGATACCATCGTGGTCAAGTTCTCCGCCACCGTCACCACCGACGCCGTTATGGGTCAGGGTGCAGAGGGTCTTGGCAACATGAACAACGCGACCCTGAGTGCCTCCAACAACATGAACCAGCCGGCCGATACGCCTGCCGATGAGATCGAGCACGGCACTCTGTCCGACTCCGCCAGCGTGTATGTCTACCAGCTGGAAGTCACTAAGGTGGACAGCCTGACCAAGGCTCCTCTGAAGGGCGCTGAGTTCTATCTGTTCCGCAATGTGACCAATGCCGATTCCACCATCACCAAGCTCTATGCCCACACCGACGCTGACGGCGTGATCACCGCATGGGATGAAGCCGTTCCCGCCAACAAGCTGGTCTCCGGTGACGACGGCACCTTCATCATCAAGGGTCTGGACGGCATCGCCTATCATCTGGAAGAAGTCAAGGCCCCCGATGGCTATAACAAGATGGATGACGCCGTTCTGGTGACCATGGCTGCAACCATCTCCGGCCAGGAGCTGACTGCTCTGAGCTGCACCGCTGACGGCACCAGAAGTGTCGGCACCGTGGCAGACGGTCTGGTGGCTGTTTCCATCAACAACACCTCCGGCGCGACCCTGCCTGCAACCGGCGGCATGGGTACCACCATCTTCTATGTGGCAGGCGCTGCCCTCCTGCTGGCTGCTGCTGTGCTGCTGATCGTGAAGAAGCGCAAGGAAGTTTAAGTTCCATATGTCGCGCCCCCCTGAGGGGGCGCGACAGCACCAAGGAGAACGCTGCATGAAAAAGAAGAAAAACAATTCCACAACAGGTTTGCTTGTGCTGGTTTTTCTGGCAGGGCTGTCCTTGATGCTGTATCCCACCGTGAGCAATTTTGTCAACTCCCGTTCTCAGGCAAGAGTCATTGCCACCTACCGGGAGGAGCTGGACACGTTGGATGCCGAGAGCCATGCCAGAATGATCTCTCAAGCAAACACCTATAACAAAGCGCTTATAGAGCGCGAAAACGAATTTTCTCTCACACCCGAGCTGCAGCAGCAGTATGAAGCCCTGCTGGATGTTTCCGGCAGCGGTGTCATGGGTTATGTGGAGATTCCCTGTATTGACTGTACTCTGCCTGTGTACCACGGCACGAAAGAGGATGTGCTGCAGCAGGCGGCCGGTCATGTGGAGTGGAGCAGTCTGCCTGTAGGCGGCGAAAGCACCCACTGCGTCATCTCCGGGCATCGAGGTCTGCCCACGGCAGAACTGATGACCCACATTGACCGCCTACGTCTTGGCGACCGATTTTATCTCCATGTTCTGGACCAGACTCTGGAATACCGGGTGAATCAGATTAAGGTGGTTCTGCCGGAGGATGCGTCCTATCTGACCATTGAAGAGGGCGAGGATCTTGTCACCCTTGTGACCTGCACGCCATATGGAATCAATTCTCACCGTCTGCTGGTGCGCGGAACCAGAGTGCTGAACGGGAAGGTGTCCGGCGGCGCATTGATTTTGAACAATGAAGTGGAAGCGGTGAGTTTGGTGTATATTCTTCCGGTGGCGTTACTGCTTCTGGTATTTGTGACGTTCTGCGCGCTGGGCTTGGGCCGGCTGTTTGGGAAAAAACGAAAAAAGGAGGGAAGCGTCCATGAAGAAGAACTTGTATAGAGCCTTACTGATCTTTGCGTGCTGTGTGCTGCTGTGTTCGTGGGCGCTGGCTGCGTGTTCTATCCGTGTGACCATAGAAGATGACACGGGCGCGGCAGTTCCTGACCTGAGTGTGGAGCTGTGCCGAGTCACGACCTTTGACGGCGAACACCACAGTCTGACTGCGGAGTTTGCGGCGCTGGGGCTTTCTGCCGATACCATCGCCCGTGAGGGAACGGCACAACAAGCACAGGAAGTTTATCAGTATATCCTCTCCCGGGAGCTGGAAGGAACGATCCTTCTGACAAACGCTCACGGCGCGGCGGATTTTGCGGCGCTGGAGCAGGGTGTATATCTTGTGTTTGAACGTGGCGGACAGATTTTGTCCTTCCAACCGTATTTGGTGTGCCTGCCCACAGAAAGTGAAGGGGAACTGTATTACCACATCGCCTCTGTGCCCAAGGTCATGGATACAGACAGCAGAAGCATCATGGTCATGAAGCTTTGGGAAGATGAGGGAAATGCAGCAGGAGTTCGCCCCGATCATGTGCAGATCACTTTATACCGCAACGGTACGGCAATTCGCACGGTGGTTTTGAATGAAGCCTGCTTTTGGCAGCACACCTTTACCATGCTGCCCGGAGAAGGCGTGTATACCGTGGAGGAAACTCCTGTGCGGAACTACACCGTAAGCTGTGAAGAAGTGGCGGAAGGCTTTGTGCTGACCAATACGTATGACCCGGACGATCCGGATGATCCCGATGATCCCGATGATCCGCCCTTTGTGGGTCCCGATGAGATCCCGGAGCCTCGTCCGCCTATGCCGCCTCAGGAGCCGGATGTTCCCCATGAGCCGGAAGTGCCTCAGGAACCGACCCTTCCCCAGACGGGCTTTGTCATGTGGTATGTGTATGTACTGATGCTTGTGGGCACTGCCCTTGTGATCTGGGGACTGGCAGAAGTTTGCTTTGCCAAGGAGGAAGAATGAATAGAAAAATGAAAGGCATATTCCTCATTGTGCTGGGGCTGGTGCTGGCATTCATCGGAGCCGGCATCTATGCAAGCTATGAAAGCAGAGCCAATGCGGCAAAAAACAATGCCGAGATCTTGCTGCAGGATGTGCAGCGAGATCTGGAGCGCCGTAAGATGGCGGCCGTGATCACGGAGGCGCCCGAAGGGCAGATGCCTCAAACCTCGGTGGACGGTCACGCCGTGATCGGGATCTTGCAGGTGGAAGAAGCGGGCATCCGGCTTCCTGTACTGGGAAGCTGGAGCTATGAACTGCTGGAGCATGGACCGTGCCGCTATAGCGGCAGTCTGCAGACAGAGGATCTGGTGCTGCTGGGACATAATTACAAAGGGCACCTGGCAGATCTGGATCAGGCAGAGCTGGGCGATCTGATAGACTTTACCGATGCCGAAGGTACTGTCCACAGCTTCAAGATCGCAGAAACTGCGATCATTCAGCCCACGGATGTACAGGCGCTTTCCGCAGGAAGCTATCCCTTGACGATTTTTACCTGCACCCCCGGTGGCCAAAGCCGCTATGTGGTATATTGTGAGAAGTGAACATCAGGCCGAAGCGACCGCACTTCCGGGTGGATATGCATGCTTGATCTGCAGATCGAAATAGGAGAAGATGTGGTTTTCTTTTTTGATATGGATCTATAGGAATATGTCCTTTTTGTCCTATGTGTCCCGAACAAACCCCTGATAAAGTGGGCTGGAAGAGGAGCAAATTGTATCAGCTTCATAAGCATTTGCCAGAAAGAATACCTGATTTGATACAAAATCAAATCAGGTGTTTTCTTTTTTATACAGATGAACAATGAACAAAACCGGGATGAGGGTTTCCGGTATATTCCGGAGTCAAACGACGAACAATAAAGGTTTTATGGTATCTTACGCTTTGTATTCCGGGATAATGCGGCTGTTGACACTGCTTGGGATGCCGAAACGAGCGATCCTATCGTTCGAGCATGGACTATCGTTACAATAAAACGATGTTTTATTGCCAAAGTGGGGAAGAGGTGGTATGATTGAGCTAACAAACGACCGGGAGGAATTGGCATGATCATCCATGTGGATTTTGGACAGGAGCCTCAGATCGATGAGATGGATCCGGCGCAGCTGAAGGGCTATCTGGCGCAGCTGGAAGAGCAGTTGGCGCAGTTGGATGCCGCAGAGCCCGGGAATGAAGAGTCTGAAGAATACGACGACTGGGCAGATGAGCATGAAGATCTGGAAGATCTGATCGACGAGGTCAAAGATCGGCTGGATGATTTGAGCCAATAACAAATGGGAGATATAGCTGTGAGCAAACAGAATTTACATATTCATTCAACTTACTGCGATGGGAAGGACACGCCGGAGGAGATCGTGCTGGAGGCGCTGGCACGTGGATTTAACTCCATCGGCTTTTCCGAGCACACCTATAACAAATATTCCACCTATCATCACCAGATGATGCCGGAGGAGATGGAGGCGTACCGGGCCGATGTCCTGGCGGTGAAGGCCAAGTATGAAGGCAAAATTGACGTGTTCTGCGGACTGGAAGACGAATACTTCTCCGAAGTTTCAAGGCAGGGCTACGACTACCTCATTGCATCTTTGCACTATCTGGATGTGGGCGATACGGTAAAGGGCTTTGACGGCGGTTTGGAGAGCACCATCGATTACATCAATACCTACTTTGGCGGCAGCGGCATGGCCTTTGCCCGCAAGTACTTTGAGACCTTGGCTCAGTTTCCAAAGAAGGGTCAATATGACATTCTCGGTCATTTTGACCTGATCACCAAGAACAACGAAAAGGGCAGGTTTATCGATATCACCTCCAAGGAATATCTGGACATGGGCTTTGCTGCCATCCATGAACTGCAGGGCAAGATCCCTCTGTTTGAGGTCAACACAGGCGCCATCTCCCGCGGTTACCGTACCGCGCCCTATCCGTGTTTGGAATTTTTGAAAGAGTTTTACCGCTGTGGCTTCGGCGTGCTGATCACCTCCGACTGCCACGACAAGACCTATCTTGACTGTGCATATGAAGAGGCCGAGGCCCTGATCCGTCAGGCAGGCTTCCGCTCCAAATGGATCTTGACGAAAGACGGTTTCAAGGAGGTGGCACTATGAGCCCGATCACCATTGTGGTTTTGATTTTTTCCATTCTGGGCGCTGTGGACTATATCATCGGCAATAAACTTGGCATCGGTGACGAGTTCAAAAGAGCCTTTTCTCTCTTCTGCCCCATGGCGCTGTCCATGCTGGGCATGATCGTCATTGCCCCTGCTCTGGGTGTCTGGCTCATGCCGTTCTTTGACTGGTTCTATGAGGTTTTCGGCATCGATCCGTCCATTATCCCGGCGTCTCTCTTTGCCAACGACATGGGCGGTATGCAGCTGGCGCAGAGCATCTGCGCATCCAAGGAGATCGGCGACTTTAACGCCCTGGTCATCTCATCCATGATGGGCTGCGTCATTTCCTTTACCATTCCCTTCTCTCTGGGACTGGTGAAAGAGACACAGCGCAAGGATATGTTCTTTGGCTTCCTGTGCGGCATTGCCACCGTTCCCATCGGCTGCTTTGCGGCGGGCCTTGTGTGCAAGCTGCCGCCGCTGGCTGTGCTTATGGATCTGCTGCCGCTTCTGATTTTGGCTGTGATCGTGGCGCTGGCGCTGATCTTTGTGCCGAAGATCTGCATCAAGTGCTTTGAAGTGTTCGGCATCTTTATGAAGGTGCTGGCCATTGTGGGTCTGGTGCTGGCTGTGTTCACCTTCCTGACAGAGATCCAAATTTCTCCCTATTTTGATACCTTTGAAAACGGCGCGTTTATCTGCGCCAATGCCTGCGTGACGTTGTCCGGTGCGCTTCCCCTTATGTTCCTTGTGTCCAAACTTTTGGATAAGCCTCTGAACAAGCTGGGCTCCAAGCTTGGCATCAACGGCATTTCCGCGCTGGCATTCCTCGGAAGCCTTGTCACCAATGCCTCCACCTTCGGCGTCATGGAGAAAATGGATCGCAAAGGCGTTGTGCTGAACGCTGCCTTTGCCGTGTCTGCGTCCTTTGTCTTTGGCAGCCACCTTGCTTTCACCATGGTCTTTGACAGCGCCTACGTTGCGCCCATGGTGGTGGGCAAGCTGGTCTCCGGCATCTGCGCCGTGGTGCTGGCCATGGTGCTGTACCGTCCGGAAAAGGAGCAAGCATGATGCAAACCTATCAGGCAGAAGCCCGAGAAAAATGGGGCAAGACCGATGCGTACCGCGAGTTTGAAGCGAAGACCGAGGGACGCTCCAAGCAGACGTGGGATGCGCTTGTCAAAGAAATGGACGACATCATGGTAGAGTTTTCCCTGTGCATGAAACAGGGGGAGAGTCCCGCCTCTTCCAAGGCGAAAAGCCTTGTGAAAAAACTGCAGAGCCATATTACGGAGCATTACTATCTTTGCACCGATGAGATCCTGCCGGGTCTGGGGCAGATGTATGTAGCGGATGAACGCTTTCGGAACAACATCGACAAGCACGCCGCCGGCACTGCGGCATTTATCCGCGAAGCCATCGAAGGCTGCTGCCGCAAATAAAACATGATCAGAACGCTGGTCTGCAAAACAGAGGACACCCCTGCCTGCACCACGGAGCGGGAGGACGGCTGGAAGGGCTTTTACATCGAGGGCGTTCTGGATTTTTCCTTGGTTGGCATTCTTGCCAAGCTGTCGGGGCTCCTTGCTGAACACAAAATCGGCATTTTCGCCGTCTCTACCTTCAATACGGACTACATCCTTGTGAAAGCAGAAAACTTTGATCAGGCCTTGGCGGTACTGTCCGATGCAGGGTACGAAGTTGTGTAAAAGAAAACGGAGAACATGTATTATGGCGATGTGGAATCCATGGCGAGGTTGTAAAAAATGCAGTGAAGGCTGTCTGCATTGCTATATCCACAAGGGCGATGCAAAACGAGGCGTCAATACGAACGACATCGTCAAAACTAAAGATTTTTATAAGCCCATCGAGCGGTTTAAAAACGGCAATTACAAAATGAAAGCAGGGATGGTCTATCTTTGCTTTTCAACAGATTTTCTCATCGAGGAAGCGGATGTATGGCGCCGGGAGTGCTGGGCTATGATCCGGCAGCGGCAGGATTGTACGTTTCTTTTTCTCACCAAGCGAATAGAGCGGTTTTTGGCCTGTGTCCCCGAAGACTGGGGCGACGGATATGACAATGTTGTTGTATGCTGTACGGTTGAAACGCAAAAAAACGCGGATCAAAGGTTGTCGTTGTTCCGGCAGCTTCCCATCAGGCACAGATGCATTACCGCACAGCCCCTGCTTGAAAGAATACAGATCGAGCCGTATCTTGACCATGTGGAGCTGGTCGTTGTCGGCGGAGAATCAGACCATGATGCAAGGCCCTTTGATTATGCCTGGGCCCTTGATCTCAGAGAGCAATGTATTCATAAAAACGTATCTTTTGAGTTCAGACAATGCGGAACGCATTTTATCAAGGATGGGAAAGCATACAATTTGCCGACGAAAGTTCTGTGCAGTCAAGCGAAAAAAGCAGGAATAGACGTTAAGGCACACCATCATTTTGGAAGAGAAAACACATGAACAGAACAGATTTGGAAACCTATCTTGGAGAAGCATACAGCGTGAGCGGGGAAAACCTGTTTGTCCGCTATCCGGGCTTCAAGGTGTTTCGGCATTTGGAGAGCAGAAAATGGTTTGCGGTCATCATGGATATCCCAAGGAAGAACCTGGGGCTGGATGGCGAGGGCGAGATCAGCGTGGTGAACCTGAAGTGTGACACCCGACTGATCGGTTCACTTCGCGCAGATCCCGGTATCTTCCCCGGCTGGCACATGAACAAAGCCCATTGGATCACTGTCAGCTTAGACGGCACAGTGGACGATGAGAAGCTGAAATTTCTGCTGAATATGAGCTATGAACTGACAAAATAACCTGCCATGGGAAATCCATGGCAGGTTTTGTCGATCATTGGGGACGATTTCATCACCCGGTTCATCGGTCAAAGCATTGTGGTCGTCTGCAGGTTTTTTGTGAGTAGATCGACGATGGCCTGCATGGCGGGAGAGATCCACTTTTCCCGGTGGTACAGCAGCTGCTGCCACAGGGTCGGGCGGAAGTCCTCCAGCGTCAGACGGCAGATCGAACCCCTTTGCACTGCAGCATCTGTCACGTAGTCCGGCAAAAAGGCGATGCCCAGCCCCTGCTCCACCAGCGAGCAGATCAAGTCTGTTCGTCCTGTTTCCAACACAGGGCAAAGCTCTTTTGATCGCTCTGCCAGCCAGTCGTCCAACTGACGGCGGTAGCTCATGTTGTGCTCTGTCAGCAGCACATCGTGGGAAAGCAGCTCTTCCACCGTCAGACGTTCCTGTCGGGAAAGGGGATCCTTTGCGCTGACGATAAAATGCACACCGATCTGCCGTTCCGCCGCGATGATGTAATTTGTGTTATAGATATGGCTGTCCAAAGTACAGACCAGATCCACCTCGTTGTGATCCAGCAGGCGGAACAGCTCATCCGTACCGGCGGTGATCAGCTTCAGACGGATGTTGGGATGCAGGGCGCGCAGGTCGGCATAGCTGTTTTCAAACAGACAGCTGCAAAGGGAATCCGAGGTCGCCAGTCGGATCAGATGATCCTTCTGTGCGGACGAATCGTGGGCAGTCATCTGCCGGCACAGACGGCAGATCTTTTGGGCATAGAGCAGGGCATCGCGTCCTGTGTCCGTCAGACGAACGGCATGACCGATTCGGTCAAACAATCGCACACCCAGCTCCTGCTCCAGCTGCCGGATCTGGACAGATACCGTGGGTTGGGAATAACCGAGACACTCGGCAGCTTTGGAAAAGCTGCCCTGCTCTGCAACATGAAGAAATGTGGTCAGGTTTTTGATATCCATAAAGAAGCCTCTGTATTAAAGATTTTAATAATATCCATGAAATAGATTTATTTGACAAATATCTGAGGATATTATATGGTAATGCATAAGAAAGTCAAGAACAATACGGAGGGTTTCACCATGGAAACAAAGAAAAATGCCAAGTTCTCCGGCAGATGGGGCTTTATCCTCTCGGCGGTAGGCTCTGCGGTAGGCATGGCAAATGTCTGGGGCTTTCCGGCAAAGATGGGCGCCAACGGCGGCGGTGCGTTTTTGGTGGCGTATCTGATCTTCATCGCTCTGTTCAGCGTTGTGGGCTTGTCTGCGGAGTATGCCATTGGCCGTCGTGCCCGCACCGGCACCTTGGGCGCTTATGAAAACGCATGGGCGACCCGTTCCAAGGGCATGGGTAAAGCAGGCGGCATACTCGGCTGGCTGCCTCTGGCAGGCTCTATGTGCATCGCCATCGGCTATGCCGTCATCATTGCCTATGTGCTCAAGGCATTTACCCAGTCCGTCACAGGTGAACTGATGAAGGTGGATACGGCTGTCTGGTTTGAGGGCTTTTCCACCACGGATTTCTCTGTGGTGCCCTTCCATATCATCGTAGTCGTGGGCACGCTGCTGACTTTGCTGCTGGGCGCCAAGAGCATTGAGCGCTCCAACAAGATCATGATGCCCGTGTTTTTTGTGATCTTTGTGGTGCTGGCAGTCCGTGTGGCATTCCTACCCGGTGCGGCTGCAGGCTACAAGTTCATGTTCTCCCCCGACTGGGCTATGCTGAAAGAACCTATGACATGGATCTGGGCAATGGGACAGGCATTCTTCTCTCTGTCTGTCACCGGAAGCGGCATGATCGTCTACGGTGCGTATCTGGACGACAAGGAAGATGCTGTGAAGCTGGCCGTGCGCACGGCTGTGTTTGATACCATTGCGGCGCTGGTGGCATCTCTGGTCATCATCCCTGCCTGCTTTGCCTACGGTCTGGATGTGGGCGCAGGCCCCTCTTTGCTGTTTGTTACCCTGCCCCGGATTTTGCAGGATGTGCCTTTCGGCAGAGTGTTTGCCATCATTCTCTATACGGCAATGGTCTTTGCCGGCATCAGCTCTCTGCAGAATATGTTCGAGGCTGTGGGCGAGTCCCTGCAGAACCGCATCCCCAAGCTGCGCCGGGGTATGACGCTGATCGTCATGTGCGTCATCTGCCTTGGTGTGGGTCTGAATATGGAGCCCATCTTCCGCTGGGGTCCCTGGATGGACATCGTTTCCATCTATATCATCCCCATCGGTGCAACTCTGGGCGCCATCTCCTGGTTCTGGGTCATGAAGAAAGATGCGCTGCTGGCGGAGATCAACAAGGGCACCAAGAAGCCTCATGGCACGGTGTGGTATCTGATGGGCAAGTATCTGTATGTTCTGTGCGCTCTGATCCTGTGCATCGTGGCACTGGTCAAGAAAGTGGCATTCTGATCAAAAAGACAGGCTTGATGTTCAAGCCTGTCTTTTATTGCGCCTGTGCGCGGTATTCTTTTGGCGACATACCGCGAAGCTTGCGGAAGATCTTGGAGAAGTAGGCGCTGCTGCCCCAGCCTGTTTCCATGGCGATCTCGGTGACGGGCAGGGTGGTCTTTTCCAAAAGCCGGGATGCTGCTTCAATGCGGTATTGGGTCAGATACTCCATGGGTGACTGTTGGATGCAGCTGCGGAAGCAGCGCAGGCACTCTCTGGTGCTGATGCAGGCGGCAGCGGCGATCTGCTCCAGGGTGATCTTTTCAGCAAAGTGCTCCTGAATATACGTCAGCATGGGAAGCATCCGATCCTGATTTTTGGCAGGCAGCCGCCTGAGCTGTGTGCTGCTGAGCACCTGCAGCAGGCAGAGCCAGATCAGACTGAGGGTGTTTCTGGTGTGAAACTCTCCGTCCGGCTGGGATTGCAGAGCGGCAAGCTCCCGCAGTCGGGAGAGCAGCTGCCGTTCCGTATCCGTCTGTCCGCGGATGGGCAGCAGATCAAGGCTCCTGTTGTGGAGCACAGGAGCCATATATTTTGTCTCAAAAATGCTCTTGAAGTGTCCTGCAAGGAAAATGGGATGGAACAGATGGGAATCCATGATGCAGCCATCTTCGCTGTCCATGGCAGTCAGCACATTGGAGTTGACGAAAAACCCCTCTCCTGCATGGAAGATCTCTGTGCCCTCGGCGGTGGAGACCTTGACGCTGCCTTCCAGCACATAGCCCAGCTCCAGCGCCTCGTGCCAATGCCACGGCACAAGGGTCTTTCTCAGATCCACATGGTGGTAGGCGTAGGGGTACTCACTGCGAAGATCCTCCACATCCTCCATGCGGTGCTTTCCGATCCGAAGCTCCATAAAACCGCTCCTTTCCAATATGGAATAATTGGCGAGATTCTTATGATATCTGTCTTGATAATCATTGTAAAATGACAAAACATGGCGATATAATGATTATACAAAAGACAGAAGAAAAAGTAAAGCGCTGCAATGAGGAGGATGGAGCATGAGTACTTTATATATGATTCTCGGCTTTGGCGTATTTCTGGCAGGACTGCTGGGCTTTGACGCATGGCTGACCAACTGATCAAAACGCTCACGACTATGGTCGTGAGCGTTTTGCGTTTACAGTCTGCGCAGCGTAGGTTGCCAAAACGTCGGCTTTCTGTTAAGCTGATGGAGAAAGGACGGTGGCTTGATGGATACGTATGTGACGGGTGCGGTGATCAGACAGCTACGGGAAAAGCGCGGCATGACGCAGGCAGAACTGGCGGCACAGCTTGGTGTCAGCAGCAAGACAGTATCCAAATGGGAAACTGCCAAGGGACTTCCGGATATTTCTCTGCTCCAACCTCTGGCGCAGACCCTCAATGTATCGGTCATGGAACTGATGAATGGCAAGCATACTGTCAACCAGAACATTTCCGGCAATCTGCTTCGTGCCAAGCTGTATGTGTGCCCTGTCTGCGGCAATGTGATCTTTGCTGCCGGAGAGGCGGTCATAAGCTGCTGCGGCATTTTGCTGCCTGCCTTGGAAGCGGAGCAGGCCGATGAGGAACACCGGGCGGTGATCGAGGCTGTGGAGGATGAGCAGTTTATCACCATCAACCATCCCATGACAAAAGAGCATTATATTTCTTTTATCGCGTTTGTTTCGACGGATCGCTGCCAGCTGGTAAAACTCTACCCGGAGGGCAGCGCGCAGACAAGACTGCAGCTGCGCGGGCGCGGCATTTTGTATTATGCCTGCAACCGGCATGGTTTGTATCGGCAGGGCTTTCCAAGGTGAAAAATAGATTGACAGTTACTTGGGAATATGGTAAAGTGGGAGAGTAAAAATACTATAACATAGAGGGTGAAACTATGGAACATATCAAGACCATCGAAACTCGTAACCTGTGCGAGAGCGCAAAGAACGGCGGCTGCGGCGAATGCCAGACTTCCTGCCAGTCTGCTTGCAAGACCAGCTGCGGTATTGCAAACCAGAAGTGCGAGAGCAAGTAATTGCGAATACCAAAATGCCGCCGATCACGGCGGCATTTTTTCGTGAAGGAGAACACTATGATTCATCAGTATAAGCTTGGTGACTATAATATCGTGCTGGATGTCTGCTCCGGCTCTGTCCATGCCGTGGATGAGATCGCCTATGACATCATTGCCATGTTTGAAAGTGCCGACCGCCGAACGGTGCTGGCTGCCATGGGGGAGAAGTATCCTCAGGTGTCCTTAGAGGAACTGGAAACCTGCTATGAGCAGATCCTTGGTCTTAAGCAGGCAGGCAAGCTGTTTGCGCCCGATACCTTTGAGCCTATGGCAGGCAAGCTGAAGCAGAAAACGGCAGGCGTGGTGAAAGCCCTGTGTCTGCACATTGCCCATACCTGCAACCTCAACTGCTCTTACTGCTTTGCAAGTCAGGGCAAGTACCACGGTGAGCGTGCCGTGATGAGCTACGAGGTCGGTAAGCAGGCGCTGGACTTTTTGATGGAACACTCCGGCACCAGACGCAATCTGGAGGTGGACTTCTTCGGCGGAGAGCCGCTGATGAACTTCCAGGTGGTCAAGGACCTGGTGGCATATGCCCGCAGCGTGGAGAAGGAAAAAGGCAAAAACTTCCGCTTCACCCTGACCACCAACGGCGTTCTGGTGGATGACGATGTGATCGAGTGGGCAAACCGGGAATGCAGCAATGTGGTGCTGAGTCTGGACGGCAGAAAAGAGATCCACGATAAGTTCCGTGTGGACTTTGCCGGCAACGGCAGCTGGGAGAAGATCGTGCCCAAGTTCCAGAAGTTTGTGGAAGCACGAGGCGGCAGGGACTACTATATGCGCGGCACCTTCACCCATGCCAATCCCGATTTCTTGAAGGATATTGAGAAGATGCTGGAGCTTGGCTTCACGGAGCTGAGCATGGAGCCTGTGGTCTGCGCCGAGGATGACCCCTCCGCTCTGACGGAGGCAGATCTGCCCGTTGTCATGGAGCAGTATGAAAAGCTGGCACAGCTCATGCTGAAAAGAGACAAGGAAGGCAAGCCCTTTACCTTCTACCATTATATGATCGATCTGACAGGCGGCCCTTGTATCTACAAGCGCATCTCCGGCTGCGGCAGCGGCACGGAGTATATGGCTGTGACGCCTTGGGGCGATCTGTATCCCTGCCACCAGTTCGTGGGCGAGGAGCGCTTCAAGCTGGGTGATATCTGGAACGGCGTGACCAACACACAGGTGCAGGATGAATTTGCCGCCTGCAATGTCTACGCCCATCCGGAGTGCAGAGACTGCTGGGCAAGGCTCTATTGCTCCGGCGGCTGTGCAGCAAATGCCTACCATGCCACCGGCTCTGTGACAGGTGTGTATGAATACGGCTGCAAGCTGTTCCGCAAGCGTATGGAGTGTGCCATCATGGCGGCAGTCCATCGGGCTTTGGGCGAATGATGAAAACACCGATCTGCGATTTTGTCCGCCGGTATGCCGAAGAAGCGCCCCTGCGGCTGCATATGCCGGGGCATAAAGGCGTGCCTGTGCTGGGTATGGAGCATCTGGATATCACGGAGGTGCAGGGAGCGGACAGTCTCTATGCAGCCGACGGAATCATCCGGGAAAGTGAAGAAAACGCAAGTGCACTCTTTGGCTGCCCCACATTCTATTCCACAGAGGGAGCCTCCCAGTGCATCCGTGCCATGGTGTACCTTGCGGTGCTGCACGGAAAGAAACAGGGCAAACAGCCGAAGATCTTAGCTGCCAGAAATGTCCATAAGACCTTTTTGGGAGCTGCGGCTTTGCTGGATGTGCAGGTGGATTGGCTGTATCCGGAAGAGGACGGTTCCTACCTGTCCTGCCATATTTCCCCCCAACGTCTGGAGCAGGCGCTGTCCCGTGACAGCTATACGGCAGTCTATGTGACAAGCCCCGACTATCTGGGCGATGTGGCAGACATTGCCGCGCTTTCCCGGGTCTGCCGCCGCCATGGTGTGCTGCTGCTGGTTGACGGCGCCCACGGCGCGTATCTCAAGTTTTTGCAGCCCTCCAAGCATCCCATGGATCTGGGGGCGGATGTATGCTGCACTTCGGCACACAAGACCCTGCCTGTGCTCACAGGCGGTGCGTATCTGCACATAGCTTCCCGGGAGCTGTGTGCCCATGCAAAAGATGCCCTTGCCATGTTTGGCACCACCAGTCCGTCTTATCTGATCCTGCAGTCTCTTGATGCTGCCAATGCGCTTCTGGAAACGCTGCCGCAGCAGCTGCTTTCGTTTTTGCCCCGTGTGGAAAAGCTGAAAAAGGCATTGGAGCAGGCAGGCTTTGAGCTGTACGGAAACGAGCCCTTGAAGCTGACCCTTGCGCCCAAGTCCCACGGCTATACGGGTGAGGAGCTGGCGCAGTATCTTCTGGAGCACAATATGGTCTGTGAGTTTGCAGACCCGGATCATCTGGTGCTGATGCTTTCTCCTCAGCTGCGAGAAGATCTGGAACGTCTGGAGCAGGTGCTGACAGCGCTTGCCAAGAGATCTCCCAACCGGGAAATGCCGCCAAAGTTTTCCCCGGCGCAGCGCGTGTGCTCTCTGCGTGATGCTATGCTCAGTCCCAAGGTGACTGTCCCGGCAGAAGAAAGCGAGGGCAGAGTGCTGGCATCGCCCTCTGTCAGCTGCCCTCCGGCGGTGCCCATTCTGGCCTGCGGCGAGAGGATCGATGCCCACACCGTGGCATGCCTGCGCTACTACGGCATTGAGACCGTGACGGTCATGGAATGAAAAAAGCCACCGAATTACCATTCGGTGGCTTTTGTTGCACTTGTATCACATCTTTGGTAAAATAAAAAACAAATATTTGGACAGGGGGATGGATATGCGGTACACAGTGATCCGCAGCAGCCGCAAGACCTTGGCGATTCAGATCAAGCATGACGGCACGGTGATCGTCCGTGCGCCCTATAAGATGAGCGACAGCCGTATCCGTGCCTTTGTGGAGGAAAAGAAAAACTGGATCGAAGGTCACCTTGCCAAGCTCCGCGCCGGAGAACAGAAGCTGCCCACCCTTGCGCCTTATACGGCGCAGGAGCTTCGCCTGCTTGCTGACAAGGCGATGCAGATCATCCCGGAGCGGGTGCGGCATTACGCGCCCTTGGTGGGTGTGGACTATGGGCGCATCACCATCCGCAATCAGCGCACCCGCTGGGGCAGCTGTTCAGGCAAGGGAAATCTGAACTTCAACTGCCTGCTGGTGCTTCTGCCGCCGGAAGTCCTCGACAGCGTGGTGGTGCATGAACTGTGCCACAGAAAGCACATGGATCACTCCGCCGCATTCTATGCCGAAGTCAGACGGGCCTTCCCTGCCTATGACCGCTGCCGCCTGTGGCTCAAAGAAAACGGTGCTGCCTACCTCCGCCGCCTGGGCTGAGCCGTGATAAGGATATTTACCAAAATATGAAGGGGAACTGTTATGATCCATCTGATCGAGATCTATCCATACAAGCTGCTGTGTATGCAGCTGCGGGAGCAGGGGACGGAGGGAAAATGCATCGGCATTTTTCTGACAGACAATGCCCGGGACAGACAGGAGCTTTTGCTTCTGGATGCGGCGCTGATCTTAGATGTCCATGATACATTGAATATCCGGGATCCCAAGGCGTTTACCGAGGAACACGGCGCGGTGGTGAAGGAGTTTTTGCACAAGCACATGGATGCTTCCTGTCTGTATGTCTGCTGTGACAGCGGACAGTCCCGGAGCGCTGCCCTGGCAGCGGCGATCGTCCGCTATTTTGGCGGTGATGATCTGTTTATCTGGGAAGATCCCAAATACCATCCCAACACCTTGGTCTACACACGGCAGCTGGCGGCGTTGGGCATGACGGTGCACCGGGAGGAGCTGGAGCAGCTGAGCAAGATCAGCGACAACGCCCTGCGCGATGCCATTCGACGCAGCAGGAAAGCGGAAAGCGATTGACGATCGCTTTCCGCTTTTTTGATCCGACTGTTTGTACGCAGTGTGAAAATGCAGGATGTCCTTCAAGACCTTGCAAAACGATGAATATGATGATGGTCAAACTTGCAAAATATTGGGCAGAGGTGGGAAAAAACCAAAAAAATTTGCCAAAATATGAAAGAGTTGAAAAAACCTCTTGCAAAAACTGACAGCTGGGTATATAATGTTACCATCATATTTTAAAATGAGGAGAAGTTGCAAAATGAAAAAGATCTTTGCGCTGGCTCTGGCCCTTCTGATGGTCCTGAGCATGGTCGCCTGCGGCAACACCGCTGAGACCACCGAAACCACCGAAACCACCGAAACTACCGAAACTGTCGAGACTGCTGATCTGAGCAGCGTCAAGATGACCATGGGCACCGGCGGCACTGCCGGCACCTACTATGCCTTCGGCGGCGTTGTCGGCCAGCAGATCACTGCTTCCACCGGCATCGGCGTGAATGTCGTCTCCACCGACGGCTCCAAGGCCAACATTCTGGGCATCGACGCCGGCGACTATCAGCTGGGTACCGTCCAGTCCGACGTTATGGCTTACGCTGCAGCAGGCACCCGTTCCTTCGAGGCTGAAGGCGCTCTGGATTCCTTCCGCGTTGTCGGCGGTCTGTATGCTGAGGCTGTTCAGCTGATCACCGTGGATCCCACCATCGAGACCATCGCCGATCTGGCCGGCAAGAAGGTCTCCATCGGTGCTGCAGGCTCCGGCGTGTACTTCAACGCTGTTGACGTTCTGGCTGCTGCCGGTCTGACCGAAGAGGACATCGAGCCCCAGTATCAGTCCTTCGCTGACTCTGCTGATGCTCTGAAGGATGGCAAGATCGACGCTGCCTTCATCGTGGCAGGCGCTCCCACTCCCGCTATCACCGAGCTGTGCACCACCAACGAGAACGCCCGTCTGGTCCCCATCGACGGCGAATTCGCTGAGAAGCTCATCGCTGACTGCCCCTTCTACACCACCTACAACATCCCTGCAGAGACTTATGCCAACCAGACTGAAGATGTGACCACCGTCACCGTCAAGGCTACTCTGATCGTCTCCACCGATGCTTCCGAAGATGCTGTCTACGCTCTGACTGCTGCAATCTTCGACAACGCCGAAGCCATCACCGCCGCTCACGCCAAGGGCGCTGAGCTGAGCCTGGAGAACGCTACCTCCGGTATGACCGCTCCCTTCCATGCAGGTGCTGCAAAGTACTTCGCTGAAAAGGGCATCACTGTCGAGTAATCGCTTTTGCGAACTGGCGGCTGCGGCGAGATTTTCGCCGCAGCCGATTTTCGGCATCATGACTGCAACTACTGCAGGGAAGGGGTTTGCCTCTGTATGCATGGGCAAACCCGTTCCCTGCATCGGCGGTTTGTGATCGCAAAAATCTTTAGGAGGTAACTATGGCTCTGTTCAAGAAAAAAGCTGCCCAGCCGGAAGAACCCATGGATCTGGAAAGCGTAATGAAAAAGTTTGACCGTGAGTCAAACACCCGTATCTGGGAAGGCAAGGCAAGATGGGCTGTCAACATCGTGCTGGCTTGCTTCTCTCTGTTCTGTATCTATGTGACCTTGTTTGCCACCTGGCTGGACGAACTGCGTCTGACCAGCTTTATGGCGTTTATTATGTTCATTGGCTTCCTGGTGTTCCCTGCCAAGAAGGGCAAGCAGAAAGTCAACCATATGCCCTGGTATGACATTGTGCTGATGGTGCTGGGTACCGGTGCATTCTTGTACTTTACCTTCAATGCATCCAACATCGTGGCACGCTACAACATCACGGGTGTTGAAGTCGTCATCGGTATCGTTGGCATTTTGTGCCTTGCCGAGCTGTGCCGCCGCAGCGTGGGTCTGCCTATTTTGTGCGTGGCAGGCGCCCTGCTGATCTACGCACTGATCTGGGGCTCCACCAATCCCGATATGATGAAGCGCGTGACCAACATTGTGCGTACCTTGTTCTATTCCAAGGAAGGCATCTTGTCCACACCTGTCAATGTGTGCTCCAAGTACATCGTCATGTTCATCATCTTCGGTGCATTCCTGGAACGTACCGGTATTGCGGATTTCTTCATCAATATTGCAAATGCTCTGGTCGGTCGTTTCTCCGGCGGCCCTGCCAAGGTGGCAGTTGTTGCCTCCGCTCTGGAAGGCATGGTCTCCGGTTCCTCCGTTGCCAACACCGTTGGCTCCGGCGCCGTCACCATCCCTCTGATGAAGAAGACCGGCTACAAGCCCGAGTTTGCAGCTGCTGCTGAGGCTTCTGCCTCTACCGGCGGTCAGATCATGCCCCCCATCATGGGTGCTGCCGCATTCTTGATGGCTGAGACCATCGGCGTTCCCTATTCCAACATCGTTGTCCGTGCTATTCTGCCTGCTGTTTTGTACTTCGCAGGTGTGTTCATCACCGTCCATCTGGAAGCCAAGAAGGAAGGTCTGCGCGGTCTGACCAAGGAAGAGCTGCCCCGTCTGAAGCCCCTGCTGAAGCAGATCTATCTGCTCCTGCCTCTGATCCTTCTGATCTGGCTGGTCGGCTCCAACACCCGTTCCATCCAGTATGCTGCCGCCATCGCAACTGTGGTCGCTATCGTGGTCAGCATGTTCAGCAAAGAGACCCGTATGACTCCCAAGCGTCTGCTGGAAGCTCTGGCAGCCGGCGGTCAGGGTATGATCACCGTGGCAGTTGCCTGCGGTGTGGCAGGCATCGTTGCCGGTATCATCGGTGTCACCGGTCTTGCTTATATGCTCTTTAACGGTATTGTGGCTCTGGCAGGCAATACACTGATTATTGCCCTGTTCCTGACCATGCTGTGCTGCATCGTTCTCGGCATGGGTGTTCCCACCACCGCCAACTACTGCATCATGGCTGCCACCTGTGCGCCCATCCTTGTGAAGATGGGTGTGCCCGATATTGCAGCACACTTCTTTGTCTTCTACTTCGGCATCGTTGCCGATCTGACGCCTCCTGTGGCGTTGGCTGCCTACGCAGGTGCTGCCATTGCCCAGGCAAATCCCATGAAGACGGCGGTCACCGCCACCAAGCTTGCCATTGGCGCGTTTATCGTTCCTTACGTGTTTGCGATGAACCCCACCATGCTGTTTGTGGGTGTGGAGGCCTGGTATGACGTGGCCTTGATCTGCGTTACATCCCTCATTGGTATGTTCGGTGTGGCTGCTTGTCTGGAAGGCTGGCTGATTCATCGCATGCAGTGGTTTGAGCGCCTTCTGGCTGTTGCCGGCGGTCTGCTGCTGATCTATCCCGGCATGGTCACCGACGCGGTCGGTCTCGCCATCCTGGCTGTGGTCGTGGTGTTCCAGCTGCTGACCAAGAAGAAAACCGTTGTTGCATAACTGTATAACAGAAACCTCCGTATGAAACATCATACGGAGGTTTTTTGCGGCGCAAAGTGTGCAGTTTTTGTTGCTATCACAGCAGGCTTGTGATAGAATTATTTTGTATCACCATGCCCGAAAAGAGGTCAGCTATGGCAAGAAAGATCAGAGCCTTGGTTTTTGCGCTGCTGGCGCTTGCCATCGTGTGTTTTATTTTTTCCAATTCTGCGCAAGGCGCTGAGGAATCCAACGAGGCCAGCGGCTGGGTGGCGGCATTTTTGCGTCCGATTTTGGATCCGTTGGGGCGGCTGGATGATGCGGTTTTCCACAAACTGGTGCGAAAGCTTGCCCACTTTGTGGAATTTGGCGCACTTGGTGTGTGCCTGTGTGCGTGCTTTGTCAACACCCCTTTGCGCCGCCCTTGGATAAGTGCCCTTGCCGGAAGTGTTCTGGTCGCCTGCTGCGATGAGACCATCCAGCGCTTCACAGGCGGACGCAGCTGCCAATGGCAGGATGTTTGCATCGACTCCGCCGGTGCGGTCTGCGGCATTTTATTTGTATGCCTGATCGTGCTGATCTTACGATATTACAGGGAGAGAAAATCATGTCCAAACTCAGACTTATGACCATCATCGGCACCAGACCGGAGATCATCCGCCTGTCTGCCACCATCAAAAAGTGCGACAAATACTTTGATCAGATCCTTGTCCATACCGGTCAGAACTATGACTATACCCTCAACCAGATCTTCTTTGACGATCTGGGTCTGCGCGCTCCCGACCACTATCTGAATGCTGTCGGTGCAGATCTTGGTGAGACCATCGGCAACATCATTGCCAAAAGCTATGCCCTTATGGTGCAGGAAAAGCCCGATGCCCTGCTGATCCTGGGCGACACCAACTCCTGTCTGTCCGCCATCGCAGCCAAGCGTCTGCACATTCCTATTTTCCATATGGAAGCAGGCAACCGCTGCAAGGATGAGTGCCTGCCGGAGGAGACCAACCGCCGTATCGTGGATATCATTTCCGATGTCAATCTGGCGTATTCCGAACATGCCAGAAAGTATCTGCACGAGTGCGGTCTGCCCAAGGAGCGTGTGTATGTCACAGGCTCTCCCATGGCAGAGGTCTTGCAGGACAACCTGTCCAAAATTGAGGCAAGCGATATCCACGCAAGACTGGGTCTTGAAAAGGGCAAGTATATTCTCCTGTCTGCCCATCGGGAAGAGAACATCGACACGGAGAAAAACTTTACCTCTCTCTTCACTGCCATCAATGCCATGGCAGAGCAGTATGATATGCCCATTCTCTATTCCTGCCATCCCAGAAGCCGCAACCGACTGGAGCAGTCCGGCTTTAAGCTGGATGCACGGGTGATCCGTCATGAGCCCTTGGGCTTCCATGACTACAACTGCCTGCAGATGAACGCCTTCTGCGTGGTGTCCGACTCCGGCACTCTGCCGGAGGAGAGCAGCTTCTTCACCTCCGTGGGTCACCCCTTCCCGGCTGTGTGTATCCGCACCAGCACCGAGCGTCCCGAGGCGCTGGACAAGGCATGCTTCATTCTGGCAGGCATTGATGAAAACTCCCTGCTGCAGGCGGTGGAGACTGCCGTGAGTATGAACGAGAACGGCGACCACGGTATCCCTGTGCCGGACTATGTGGAACAGCTGGTGTCCACAAAGGTGGTCAAGCTGATTCAGAGCTATGTTGGTGTGGTCAACAAAATGGTGTGGAGAAAAAGCTGATGAGCTGGTATTTTGATTCCCATGCCCACTATGATTCCCGTCGCTTTCGGGAAGATCAGCAGCAGGTGCTGGCGCAGATGGAGCCAAACCATGTGCGCAGGATCATGAATGTGGGCTGCGATCTTGCCTCGTCTTATACCTCCATTGCCCTTGCAGAGCAATATGATTTTATCTATGCTGCCGTGGGTAGCCATCCGGACGATGCCGCCAATGTAGACGAAGCGCGTGTGGAGGAATATCGGCAGCTTGCCCGTCATCCCCGTGTCCGTGCCATCGGTGAGATCGGACTGGACTACTACTATGAGGATGTGCCCAGAGCAAAGCAGCAGGAGGCGTTCCGGATGCAGATGGCGCTGGCGCAGGAGCTTTCCATGCCGGTCATCATCCATCAGCGCGATGCCTACGAGGACGCCTTGAAGATCGTGGATGAATTTCCTGCGGTGCGCGGTGTGTTCCATTGCTTCTCCGGCTCTCTGGAGTATGCCAAAGAGGTGGTCAAGCGCGGCTACTATATGGGCTTCACCGGGGTCATCACCTTTAAAAACGCAAGAAAAGCGGTGGAGGTCGCCCAATGGGCGCCTCTCAACCGCCTGCTGATCGAGACCGATTGCCCTTATATGGCGCCGGAGCCTTTCCGCGGCAAGCGGTGCGACTCCACCATGCTGCCCCGAATGGCAGAAAAGATCGCCGGGCTGCGCGGTCTTTCCACCGAAGAGATCGCGAAGATCACGCGGGAAAATGCCATGGAGCTGTTCGGAGTGGACGCGCCATGAAGGATATCCCGGTCTTTACAGGCACCCACGGCATTGCCACCTTGGTGATCAGTCCCATCCCGTGGAGCGGCAGCGCCTATGTGCTGGTGCGCAGCATCTGGACGGATGAGTCAGCTTTTCTGCAGGAGTGTCTCGGCTTCTGCCGTGCCTGCGGCGCAGAGCGTGTATATGCAAGCTATGAGCTTGCGCCTCTTCCGGCGGAGCATGCCTATGATATGCTGGCGCTGCAAAGATCAAAGGCAGAGCTTCCGGCAGGCAAGATCCCCACAGAGCCTTTGACAAGAGAAAATGCCCATGAATTTTTGGCGGTCTATGACAGCTGCTTCCGACAGATTCCCAATGCCGCCCCCTATGGGCAGCGGGATGTGGAGCGGCTTTTGCAGGAAGAAACGGCAGTTCTGGTGCGCCGTGACGGTCGTTGTGCCGCCATTGCGCAGGTGTCCCGTCAGGGGCTGGAAGCTATTGCGGTGCTGCCGCAGTACCGCGGACTTGGCTATGACCTTGCGCTGACAGCGCTTCATATGGTGCCGTCAATGACCTTGCAGCTGAAGACGGCGTCTGTCAACGAAAGGGCGCTGGCACTTTATAAACGGCTTGGTTTTGAACAAACGGCGGTGCTCAGCCGCTGGTGGAAATTGATGTAGGAGGCAGTATCATGGAAAAGAAACTCGGGAAACTCCCGGTCATGATCCTTACAGTCCTTGCAGCAGCCATTGCATTTGTGCTGCGTGTGGTACAGCTCAACACAGCTGTGGATCCGACAGGCAGACTGGTATCCGGCGCAGGAAAAGGCCCTCTCACATGGCTGTGCCTGCTGGTGCTGGCACTGTCTGTGGTCTATGCCTGTCTGGCGCAGCCGCGGCAGGAACTGAAAAACACCCAGAGCGTGGGCGTGATGGCGGCGACCTTGGTGGCAGCCTTCTGCATGGCGCTGAGCAGCGTATCTCTGTGGATGGGCGAGCGTGTGCTTGGCATCGGCGGCATTATGACTGCGGTATGCTGGGTGATCATTGCCCTGCTGCGGCAGCAGAAAACGGTGCCGTCTGCCGTTTTGTTTATGCTGCCGGCGCTGTTTGATGCCGTGCGTCTGATCGTGGAGTTCCGCGATTGGAGCCGCGATCCTCAGATTTTAGACTACTGCTTCGACCTTTTGGCAGGCATCTGTGTCATGTGTGCCACCTTCCATTTTGGCGCGTTCAGCTTCGGCAAGGGCCCCCGGAAGCGCAGCTTGTTCTTCTGCATGGCAGGTACGGTGTTCTGTGTCATCGCCATGGCAGGGGCAGATCTGATCGGTGTTGTCTCCATGGCGGCATCTGCCCTGTGGCTCATGAGCAACCTGTGGCTCCTGCTTGGTGAGGAATAAGTATGGACAAGCGCGGACCCATTGGATTTTTTGACTCCGGACTTGGCGGCATCAGCGTGCTCAAGGGCACCATGGAGCTGCTGCCGGGAGAGGACTATCTGTATTTTGGCGACAGCCTCAACGCGCCCTATGGGGTGCGCACGGTGGACGAGGTGCGGCAGCTGAGTCTTGCCGCAGCAGAGCATTTGCTGGAAAAGGGCACAAAAGCCCTTGTGATCGCCTGCAACACCGCTACCTCCGCCGCTGCCGCCGTGCTGCGGCAGAAATATCCGCAGCTGACCATCATTGGCACAGAGCCTGCCATCAAACCTGCTGTGCAGGCCTGCCCCGGCGGCAGGATTTTGGTGCTGGCAACTGCCATGACCCTGCAGGAACAGAAATATCTGGATCTGTGGGAGCAGTTCCGGGAGCTTGCCAACATCGTGCCTGTGCCCTGTACGGGACTGATGGAGTTTGTGGAGCGGGGCATCCTTTCCGGCGACGAGGTGGAGAGCTTCCTGCTGGAGATTCTCGAGCCTTTCACCAAAGTGCCTGTGGATGCTGTGGTTCTTGGCTGCACCCATTATCCCTTCTTAAAGGGTACGCTTCGTAAGATTCTCGGAAAAGCGCCTGCCATTTTTGACAGCGCCGATGGTGTTGCGCGGCAGCTGCGCCGCAGGCTGGAGGATCAAGGGCTGCTCCGTGGCAGAGAAACAGGCGGCACGGTGGTGTTCGAAAACTCCTCTTGCGATGAAAGCCTGCTCCGTCTGAGCCAAAAGCTTTTGGAAACAGAATAAAAAAAGACAGCTGTGATCACAGCTGTCTTTTTTTATTTTATTCAAATGCGTCCTTCAGCTTCTCAAAGAAGCTGCGGCGCTTGGGCTGGGCATCGTCGTTCATGGCATCGTCCAGCTTCTGCAGCAGCTCACGCTGCTCTCTGGACAGCTTGGTGGGGGTCTCCACCACCACGGTCACATACTGGTCACCGCGGTTTTTGTAGCCCACATAGGGGATGCCCTTGCCCTTCAGACGGAAGGTGGTGCCGGTCTGGGTACCCTCGGGGATGGAGTAGCGTACCTTGCCGTCCAAAGTGGGCACTTCGATCTCTGCGCCCAGAGCTGCCTGGGTGAAGGTGATGGGCATCTCGCACAGGACGTTGGCGCCGTCGCGCTCAAAAATGGGATGCTCTTTCACAGCCACCGTCACCAGCACATCGCCGTTGGGGCCACCGTTTGAGCCGCAGTTGCCTTCACCGCGCAGACGGAAGCTCTGACCGTGGTCAATGCCTGCAGGCACCTGTGCCTTGACGGTCTTGTTTCTTCGCACCTTGCCCTTGCCCTTACAGGTGTGGCAGGGATCCTTGATGAGTTTGCCCTTGCCGCCGCAGGTGGGGCAGGGGTTTTCCGACTGCATGGTCATGCCCATGAAATTCTGCTGTGTACGAATGGTGCCTCTGCCGTTGCAGCGGGAACAGGTCTCCGGCTGTGTGCCGGGCTGACAGCCGCTGCCTGCGCAGGAGGCGCAGTCCTCCACGCGGGAGAAGGAAATGTCCTTTTCGCAGCCGAAAGCAGCTTCTTCAAAGGTGATGTCCAGCTGTACGCCCAGGTTCTGACCTCTGGTGGGGCCGTTTCTCCGCTGCTGCGTTCTTGCACCGCCGCCGCCGAAGAAGGAACCGAAAATGTCGCCAAAATCGAAGCCTTCGAAGCCGCCGAAGCCACCGCCGCCTGCACCGAAGTTGGGATCCACGCCGGCGAAGCCGTACTGGTCATAGCGCGCTTTCTTGTCAGGATCGGACAGCACTTCGTAAGCTTCGCCAACTTCCTTGAACTTGGCTTCCGCTTCCGTATCGCCGGGATTCTGGTCGGGATGATACTTCATGGCAAGCTTGCGGTATGCCTTTTTGATCTCACCCTCGGATGCGTTTTTCTCAACGCCCAGTACCTCGTAATAATCTCGTTTATCTGCCATATTGCAACCTCATGTCAGATTGCCACGTCGGGCTATTGCCCTCCTCGCAATGACGGATGTTGATCGGATGTCATTGCGAGGAGCGAAGCGACGTGGCAATCTATTGGTTTTTAGTCGTTGACTTCTTCAAAGTCGGCATCCACCACGCCGTCATCGGCAGGCGCGCCCTGTGCGTCGCCCTGTGCGGCAGCCTGCTGCTGATACAGCTTTTCGGAGATGGCGTAGAATGCCTTCTGGCACTCCTCGGTGGCAGCCTTGATGGCTTCCACATCGGTGCCCTTCATGGTCTCTTTCAGCTTTTCGATGGCAGCCAGCACGGGAGCCTTCTCTTCTTCGCTGACCTTGTCGCCAAGCTCGCTCAGTGCCTTTTCGGACTGATAAACCATCTGGTCGGCAGTGTTTCTGGTGTCGACTTCTTCCTTACGGGCCTTGTCTTCTGCAGCGTACTGCTCTGCTTCCTTCACAGCCTTCTCAATGTCATCCTTGCTCAGGTTGGTGGAGGCGGTGATGGTGATGTGCTGCTCAGCGCCGGTGCCCTTGTCGGTAGCGGAAACATTGACAATACCGTTGGCATCGATGTCGAAGGTGACTTCGATCTGAGGAACACCGCGGGGAGCGGGAGAAATACCGGTCAGCTGGAAGCGGCCGAGGGTCTTGTTGTAAGCAGCCATCTCGCGCTCACCCTGCAGCACGTGGACTTCAACAGAGGTCTGATTGTCGGCAGCGGTGGAGAAGATCTGGCTCTTCTTGGTGGGGATGGTGGTGTTGCGCTCGATCAGACGGGTGAACACGCCGCCCATGGTCTCAATACCCAGAGACAGGGGCGTGACGTCCAGCAGCAGGATGCCCTTCACGTCGCCGCCCAGCACGCCGCCCTGGATGGCAGCGCCCATGGCAACGCACTCGTCGGGGTTGATGCCCTTGAAGCCTTCCTTGCCGGTCATGTTCTTGACAGCTTCCTGCACAGCGGGGATACGGCTGGAGCCGCCCACCAGCAGAACTTTGTCGATCTGACCTGCGCTGAGGCCTGCGTCGGACATGGCCTGCTTCATGGGGCCCATGGTGGCGTCCACCAGATGGGAGGTCAGCTCATTGAACTTGGCGCGGGTCAGGGTCACGTCCATGTGCTTGGGGCCGTTGGCGTCGGCGGTGATATAGGGCAGGTTGATGTTGGAGGAGGTCACGCCGGACAGCTCGATCTTGGCCTTCTCGGCAGCTTCCTTCAGTCTCTGCATGGCGGTGGGATCCTTGGTCAGATCGATGCCTTCAGCCTTCTTGAATTCTTCAGCCAGATACTTCATGATGGCTTCGTCGAAGTCATCGCCGCCCAGACGGTTGTTGCCGGCAGTTGCCAGAACTTCGATGACGCCGTCGCCGATCTCCAGAATGGAGACGTCGAAGGTGCCGCCGCCAAGGTCATAGACCATGATCTTCTGCTCGGACTCTTTGTCCAGACCGTAAGCCAGAGCGGCTGCGGTAGGCTCGTTGATGATACGCTTGACATCCAGACCTGCGATCTTGCCTGCGTCCTTGGTTGCCTGGCGCTGTGCGTCGGTGAAGTAAGCGGGAACGGTGATGACAGCTTCGGTGACAGTGCCGCCCAGATAAGCCTCTGCATCGGCCTTCAGCTTCTGCAGCACCATGGCGGAGATCTCCTGGGGAGTGTACTTCTTGCCGTCGATGTCTACCTTATAATCGGTGCCCATCTCACGCTTGATGGAGGAGATGGTACGGGTGTGGTTGGTGACAGCCTGGCGCTTTGCCATCTGACCGATCATACGCTCGCCGGTCTTGGAGAATGCCACCACGGAAGGGGTGGTACGGTTGCCTTCTGCATTGGCGATGACGATAGGCTCGCCGCCTTCCATAACGGCGACGCAGCTGTTGGTAGTACCAAGGTCGATACCGATGATCTTGCTCATAATAATTTACCTCCTGATTGCGGATGATTTGAAATTTGTTTACAAAAAATATGGTTTGTCAGTTTGCCACGACCACCATGGCATGGCGGATAACTTTTTCACCGACCTTGAAGCCGGTCTGGAATACTTCACAGATGACGCTTTCACCAAGACTTTCATCGTCCTTATGCATCACTGCGTTGTGCAGATTGGGGTCGAAGGTTTCGCCCACTTCACCGAAGGACTTGACGCCCAAAGTCTCCAGAATGCTCTCAAGACCCTGCACGGTCATTTCCACGCCCTTCTTATAGGCTTCGTCCTGCGTGGGCTGCGCCATGGCGCGCTGCAGATTATCGAACACCGGCAGGAATTTGCCGATGGTGTCTGCTTTGGCATCTGTGTACAGGCTTTCACGCTCCTTCTGGGTGCGCTTGCGGAAGTTGTCATACTCCGCAGCCAGCCGCAGGTGGGCATCGTGCTCGTCGGCAAGCTGCTTGCGAAGCACTTCCGTTTCATCCGGCTCGGCAGCCGTTTCCTCTGCAGCCTGTTCTGCTGCAGTTTCCTCCGTGACCTCTTCGGTCTCGGGAATGTTCTTTGTTTCGTCCATTTATTCTTCTCCTTGCGAGGGCGGAAGCTCCGGTTTGGCGAACATCCGTCCAAGGTTTTCTGCAAAATAACTCAGGCGCGCCGTGACCTGCGCGTAGTCCATTCTGGTGGGGCCAACCACACCGATCAGACCCTGCATGCCGTCACCGATGTCAAATCGCGTCATGACCACGCTGGTGTCTTTCAGCTCTTTGGCAATGTTCTCCGGGCCGACTAAGATCTGTGTGCCTGCAATGTCTGCCATGGTGGCAGGCAGGTTGGAGAGGGTCTCGCCGTCCAGAGACGACAGCACTTCCTGCGCCTTGTCGATATCCCGGTATTCCGGCTGCCCCAGCAGCTTCATTTGACCGGATACATAGACTTCTGATTTTGCCTGCTGAGAGAGCACATGGGTGGCGTAGTCCAGCACCAGCGGAACCAAAGCACCTGCCGGGCCTGCAGACCGTGACACACGCTCCAGAAGCTCCGGGGTGAAGCTGTCGGGCGTCAGATCGGTACACGATGCGTTGAGCACCGCTGCCAGCAGCTTCAGATCCTGCTCCGTGCAGGTAAGGGGCAGCTTGATGAGTCTGTTTTTTACCACATCGCCGCTGGTCATGATCACAAGGATAAAGCTGCCTTCGCCTGCCATGATCAGATCAAAACGCTTGACCGTGGGGGCATTGGCGGCGGCTGTCATTGCCATAGCAGGCAGGTTGGTCATTTTGGAGACCATTTTGCTCACCTGGCTGATGACCTTGTCCACTTCCTGCAATTTCAGTTCCATGGCCTGGTTGAGGCTTTGGGTCTCATCCACGCTCAGACGGTAGTCCTGCATCAATTCATCCACATACAGGCGGTAGCCTGCCGGGGAGGGGATGCGGCCTGCCGAGGTATGAGGCTGTTCCAGAAGACCCATCTGGGTCAGATCTGCCATCTCGTTGCGGATGGTGGCAGAGGAGCAATCCATGCCGGGCATGGCAGACAGCACCTTGGAGCCTACAGGCTCAGCTGTCTGAATATAATTTTCCACAATGGCGCGGAGAATTTTTTTCTTTCGTTCTGTCAGTTCCAAGGGGCTCACCTCACTTTTTCGTAACCGCTGTTAAATCGTCGGCGGTTGCTTTAGCACTCTTTGCTTCTGAGTGCTAATTTACTTTACCATCTGTATGGCGGAAAGTCAATAGCTGTAAAATGAATTATTTGTGAATTTCCCGTCTTCCATGCGCGAAAAAAGTTTTTAAGTTTCCTTAAAAGTGAGGCAACGGTACTATCCTTTTTTCGTCCTATACTATATAATGATGTTAAACGCAAAAAGGTGGTGAATATCTTGTGTCGAAACCTCTGATCTGTGTGCGCGGACTGCGGAAGGAATACCCCATGGGAGACGAGACCGTGGTGGCGCTGAAAAATATCGATCTGGACATTGAAAAAGGACAGATCGTGTGCATATTCGGAACTTCCGGCTCGGGAAAATCCACCTTGCTCAATCAGCTGGCAGGTCTGGAGAAGCCAACGGCAGGCAGCGTGACCATCGGCGGCGTGCCGGTGGACAGGCTCAGTGAAAATGCCCTTGCCGTGTTCCGCCAGCGGCATCTTGGATTTGTGTTCCAGTCCTATAATCTGCTGCCCACCATGACGGCGGCGGAAAATGTGGCGCTGCCGCTCATGTTCCGCGGTATGCCCAAAAAGGCGCGGCAGCAGACGGCTGCAAGGATGCTGGAGCTTGTGGGACTGAAAGACAGGATGAATCACTATCCCGGTCAGATGTCCGGCGGTCAGCAGCAGCGCGTAGGCATTGCCAGAGCTTTCGCGGCAAGACCTGCCGTGGTCTATGCCGATGAGCCGACGGGCAACCTTGATTCCAAAACCACCATTGAGGTCATGGAGATGATCCGCAGCTTTGCGAGAAAATTTAACCAGACCATTATCATGGTCAGCCACGATGCCCAGATGGCATCGTATGCCGACCGCATCCTCACCTTAAAAGATGGGGAGATCATTTCTGACGAGCAAAGAGGAACAAGCAATGAAGAAGTTTAGTATCTGGATCATAACAGCCCTGCTGCTGATCAGCCTGTGCCCTGCGGCAATGGCAACGGAAGAAAATGAAAACACACCGCAGCCTGCCAACTGGGCAATCATGGCTTATTCTGTGGACAGCGATGAGATCTATAAAGATGACAGGGTGAACATTACAGTTTATCTGGACAGCATGCAAGGCATGCTGAACGGTGATGTGGAAGCTGTTCCATTGCTGTCTTCTTTCAATAAAACAAGTCCTCAGAATCTGGAATGGGATGAGGATGTCATTTCTGTTGTGTTTAAAGATGCCTGCTATATGGGATCGGGAAATACATTCTCTTTCCGCATTGGAGATCAGCAGTTGGATTTCCATATCCAGGAATGTGTGGAATACAAGCCTTCGGAAGAAGAAAACAACGACCAGACCACACCTGTGGTGCAGGTGGGCAAGACGGATCAGCCTGCGCCCATTGCCAAGGGACAGACGACCCGTGTGGGGCTGTGGGTGCAGAATTTGACGGAGCACGATCTGTTTGATGTGACGGCAACGGTGACCCCCTCCGGGGAGCTGATGATCACGGATAACTCCGTGACCTATCCTCTGGGCAGGATCTGGAACGGCAATGTGGCATTTTTCGATGTTTCTGTGTGTGCCTTCGGAGAGCTGACCACCGCTGCCCAATCCCTGAGCGTGAGCATCGGCTATACATATGAAAAGGACGGCACCATGATGCAGGGAACTGCCACCCAGACTGTGCCGCTGGCTGCAACCGTGTCCAAGAGCACGGAGACCATTACGGCATCCGTGCCCAATGTGATCATCAGCGGCTATGACTACGGACAGGAGAAAATCTCTGCCGGTACGGAATTTGAACTGAAGATGGAGTTCCAAAACACCTCTTCTGCCAAGGCGGTGGAGAACATCGTCATGACCATCGATCCCGGTACGGCGCTTGCCATTTCCGGCGCGTCCAATTCCTACCATTTCCCCAGCCTTGCACCGGGCGCAGCCCAAAGCCAGAGCATCCGCCTGCAGGCGCTGCCGGATGCGCCCTCTGCCCCTGCTGTGGTCACGGTGAAGTTCTCCTATGAGTATCTGGATAACGATGCCAGAAAGCCGGTGGAGCTGCAGCAGACCGTGAGCCTGCCCGTGTATCAGCTTGACCGCTTCGAGCTGACGCAGGAGAACGCATCGGTACAGGCATGGCAGTATGAAGAAAGCTTTCTGACCTTGAGCTATCTCAATAAGGGCAAAGGCACAGTCTATAATGTGTCTGCCCAACTGGAGGGCGAGATCGGTGCCATGAGCCGCGTGCAGAACGTGGGCAATGTGCTCTCCGGTGAAAACGGCACCATCGATTTCATCATCGCCCCGGAGCTTGCCGGGGAGCAGTCCTGCAAGCTGATCGTCACCTATGAGGACGATGCCATGCAGGTCATGACCAAGGAATTTACCTTTGATGTGTTCGTCAACGAAGCCTATGTGCCCGAGATCCTGCCGGAGGAGGAAATGATCGTGGAAGAGCCTGCCGCAAAATCCGGCTGGGTGGCTCCCGTGGTGGTATCTGCGGCAGTTCTGGCTGCTGCGGCAACGGTGATCATTCTGCGTGTGCGGAAGAAAAAACGCGCCGGATTGGTAGACAGCTTTGTATTCAGCGACGGTACGGAGGATTCCAATGAGAATATCTGATCTGCTTGCCATGTGCCGGCAGAACTTGCTGCGCAGAAAGGGCAGAACAGTCTTGACCTCTCTGGGTGTCATGATCGGCTGTACTGCCATTGTGATCATGGTGTCCATCGGTGTGGCATCGGGGGAGAGCATGGAGGTCATGCTCCAGTCCATGGGAGATCTGACCATGATCGAGATCTACGGCTATGGGCAGACGCCCCTCAATGATGATGCCATTGACCAAGTCCGGGATATGGATCATGTGGTGGCTGCCACCGCCAAGCAGTACAGTCCCTTTGGCGCCACCTTGTCGGCAGGATCCGGGGGGCGCTATGAGCAGCAGTGGTGCTATATGCAGGGAATGCAGACAAGCGCCATGGAGGACATTGGCTATGAGCTGCTGGAGGGCAGCTACCCGCTTCCCGGTACCAAGGAGATCCAGGTGGTGGTCGGGCAGTATTTTGCCTACAGCTTCATGGATACCAAGCGCCCCGAGGGCAGAAACATGGTCAACCGCTATGTCTTCGATGCCGAGGGCAATCTGGACACGGAAAATATTCCGGAAGCTTACTTTGATCCTCTTGGCATGGAGCTGAAGCTGACTGTTCAGATCGACGAAAAGAAGACGCTGGAAAAGGATCTTGTGGTCGTGGGCATTATGAAAGAGGACAACGGACGCGGCTATGAGACCTCGGAGGGTCTTGTGATGGATCTTACCCAGATGCAGCAGCTGCAGGAGGAGATCACCAAAATGCAGGGCTTTGCCGTCAGCCGGGAAGCGCCCAAATATGACAACGCCATCGTCAAGGTGGATGATATTGAGAACCTTGCCGCCGTGCAGGATGAGATCACGTCCATGGGCTATGAAACATGGTCTATGGAGAGCATCCGGGAGCCCATGCTGGAGGAGACCAACCGTCAGCAGATGGTCTTCGGCGGACTGGGTGCCATTTCTCTGTTCGTGGCCGCCATCGGCATTATGAACACTATGGTCATGTCCATCACCGAGCGCACCCGTGAGATCGGTGTGATGAAAGCGCTGGGCTGCTATGTGAAGGATATCAGACGGATCTTTCTGCTGGAAGCCGGCTGCATCGGACTTATCGGCGGCATCAGCGGTGTGCTGATCAGTCTGCTCATCAGTCTCATTATGAATTTGGTATCTGTGGGAGCAGGTGGCTATTTTGCAGGACTGATGCAGGGCATGCCCCTGTCGTCCCTGTCGGGACTGTGGCAGGCTGTCACCACGCCCGGCAGCCGCATTTCCGTGGTGCCGGTGTGGCTGGCACTGGCAGGCCTTGGCATTTCCGTGAGCATCGGTGTGCTGTCCGGCTTCTATCCTGCCAACAAGGCTGTGAAGATCCCGGCGCTGGAAGCCATCAAGCATGAATAATAAAGGGGAGCAGGATGTTTATACATCCTGCTCCCCTTTTGTCAGAAGAGAAACAGAGCAGATCGGAGAAAACATTGCAGCAGGGGACAGATGAAAGAAACGACTGATTTTTGCAATGACGGTGGCAGAGAATGTATTTGGGAATACACCGCTTTCCGCTTTGTGGATAGAATAAGCGCTTGTCCCCGCGATGGCGGCAAGC
This sequence comes from Oscillospiraceae bacterium, assembly GCA_017938625.1. Lineage (GTDB taxonomy): Bacteria > Bacillota > Clostridia > Oscillospirales > Oscillospiraceae > Avoscillospira. The sequence continues at coordinate 49,386 of JAGBBD010000031.1, forward strand.
TGCTTTCGTGACAGCCGCCGGACTTTGCGGAGCAGATACAGATTGTGGGCGAATGCTTGGATTTCTTTGTCAGAGTAAGACATTGGATCACCTCAGATATATTTTATGCGAAAAACGCATAAAATGTAATATGCAATTTTGGCATATCGTATAATAATTTTGAGGTGGTAGAATGTATCACAGAATCAGAGATTTGCGAGAAGACAAGGATTTGAAACAAAGGGACCTTGCAGCATTATTAAAAGTATCACAAACCACATACTCACGATACGAAAGCGGAGCATTGGATATTCCAAGTGCAGCATTGATCACGCTGGCAAAGTTTTATCATGTCAGTGTGGATTACATTCTTGGACTGACAGAAAACAAAGAATAGATTGCCACGCTCCCGCTGGTTGCTCGCAATGACAGCTGCAGGGGACAGTTGCGACGAGCGCCCCCCTCCGGGGGAGATCCAAGAGGGGGACTCGCAAGTCCCTCTCTTGGTCGTTTGCGGAGGGGATCGTTAAGGGGGACCCATCGAAAGGGTCCCCCTTAACTGCGTTTTTGGGTACTTTTGTCGCAAAACAAAAGTGCCGTTGAAACACCCTTACAACTCTATTTGCAGTTGTTTACACACAGCATGCAGGATCGACAAATCATTGTGCATTTGGCTGCCTGCAGATAATCCCTTAGCGAATGAAAACCAAGGATGTTGTTCTGTCTCCGACGGCCAATCCTTTTGCTTGCCCAAAAGGATTGGATGAAAAGGCACATAGGGGGAGGCGCTGATGCGTTCGCTGTCTCGCTGCCGATATGGTCGCATCATTGTACCCCGCGAGCCGAGCCGCCCTCCCCCTATGTACCCCCACCCGGCATAGTCGTTCCTGCACAGCTGATTGACAGATATAAATCGGCAGTAGGTAGAATCGTAACGGTCTGCGGTGCGATGAGTGGAAAAATTGTGCCAACAGCCAACTTTTTGCCCTGTGTTTTGGGCAAAAAGCCCTTGACAAAGCAGGGGAATACGGCTATATTCTATATAGAATCGAATACTATGGCGTAGATGAGGACAAGTACGGTCTTGGAAGTCTTTAGAGAGTCTGCGGTGGGTGCGAGCAGACGGCGGAAGGATCAGAATATCACCTCGGAGCTTTCAACCGAAAAGCAGTAGGCTTGAACGGGTGCGACCGTTATATCGCCCATGAGCGGCTCAAATGAGCAAGAAGAGTGGTACCGCAGAGGAATTTGCCTTTGTCTCTTTGTCAAGAAGGGACAAAGGCTTTTTTATTCCAATGTATGCATCCATCCATCCATGGCTCCCCTTGTCAGGGGAGCTGTCATAGCTTTGCTATGACTGAGGGGTAGTTTTTCTCTCCCTCCGGCAAAACCTGTGGTTTTGCCACCTCCCTCGTCAGAGGGAGGCTGACGTAAGCAATCATAATAAAAAACTATTGTTTTGGAGGCAATTATGGAATACAAGCAGACACTGAACATGAACAAGTCCGGCTTCCCCATGCGCGCAGGATTACCTGCCCGTGAGCCCGGTATGCTGGAGAACTGGCAGCAGCTGGATCTTTACAACGAGCTTCTGAAAAAGAACGAAGGCAAGCCCAGCTTTGTGCTGCATGACGGCCCTCCCTTCTCCAACGGCTATATCCACATGGGTCATGCGCTGAACAAGACTCTGAAGGATTTCATCACCCGTTCCCATGCCATGATGGGTTACTACACCCCCTATGTTCCCGGCTGGGATAACCACGGCCTGCCCATTGAGCGCGCCATTGAAAACTCCAAGAAAAAAGTCAACAGGAATATGACGGTTCCCGAATTCCGCGCCGCCTGTGAGGACTTTGCCGAGGACTTCATCCAGAAGCAGATGGCAGGCTTCAAGCGTCTGGGCGTTGTGGGTGACTGGGAAAAGCCTTACCGCACCATGGACAAGCACTTTGAAGCACAGGAAGTCAAGGTCTTTGGCAGAATGTTCGACAAGGGCTTTATCTATAAGGGTCTGAAGCCTGTTACCTGGTGTCCCTTCTGTGCCACCGCTGTGGCAGAAGCCGATATCGAGTATAAGGACGATCCCTGTACCTCTGTGTATGTCAAGTTCGCCGTGCAGGACGATCTGGGCAAGCTGGCAGGCTTCGATCTGAGCAAGACCTACTTCGTCATCTGGACTACCACCATCTGGACGCTGCCCGGCAACATGGCCATCTGCCTGCACCCCAGAGACAGCTATGTGCTGGTCAAGGCTGAAAACGGCGAGACCTATATCATGGCAGAAGCCCTCATGGAAAAGACCATGAAGGTTGGTGGCTTTGAAAACTACGAGGTGCTTGCTACCTATCCCGGCGCCTTCTTTGAGAATATGCTGGCAAAGCATCCCTTCCTGGACAAGACCTCCCGTCTGGTCTATGCCGAGTATGTCACCATGGATTCCGGTACGGGCTGTGTCCACACGGCTCCCGGCTTCGGTGCTGACGACTACCAGACCTGCATGCGCTACGGTATGGAACTGGTGGTGCCCGTGGATGATTACGGCAAGCACACCGACTATGCAGGCAAGTACGCAGGGCTCAAGACAGAAGAATCCAACCCTGTCATTCTGGCGGATATGAAGGAAAGCGGCGCGCTGTTTGCGTCCGAGGAGATCATCCACTCCTATCCCCACCATGACCGCTGCAAGAAGCCTGTGATCTTCCGTGCCACCCCCCAGTGGTTCTGCTCTGTGGAAAGCTTCAAGGATCAGGCTGTGGAAGCTATCGAGAACGTCCAGTGGTTCCCTGCATGGGGCGGCGACCGAATGGTCAGCATGATCCGTGAGCGTGCCGACTGGTGTATCTCACGTCAGCGCCGTTGGGGTCTGCCCATCCCCGTGTTCTACTGCAAGGACTGCGGCAAGCCTGTTTCCAACCCCGATTCCATTGCCAAGATCTCCAAGCTCTTTGACGAGCACGGCTCTAACATCTGGTTTGAGAAGGACGCCATGGAGCTGATCCCCGAAGGCTTCACCTGCCCCCACTGCGGCGGCAAGACCTTCGACAAGGAGACCGATACGCTGGACTGCTGGTTCGACTCCGGCTCCACTCACTTTGCTTCTCTCATGAAGGATACTCCCGATCTGTGGCCTGCCGATGTATATCTGGAAGGCGCAGACCAGTACCGCGGCTGGTTCCAGTCCTCTCTGCTGACCTCTGTCGGCGCGCTGGATCGCGGTGCTCCCTTCCGTCAGGTCCTGACCCACGGCTGGGTCGTGGACGGCCAGGGCAGAGCCATGCACAAGAGCCTTGGCAACGGTGTGGATCCTGCCGACCTCATTAAGGACTTCGGTGCCGACATTGTCCGTCTGTGGGCTGCTTCCTCCGATTATCATGCAGACGTGCGCTGCTCCACGGAGATCTTCAAGCAGATCGCCCAGAACTATCTGAAGTTCCGCAATACTGCCAAGTACTGTCTGGACAATCTGGTGGACTTCGATCCGGACAACCTTGTGGCACCTGCCGATCTGCAGGAACTGGACAAGTGGGCGATCACCAATCTGAATGCTCTGATGGAAAAGGCATATAACGCTTATAAGAACTATGAGTTCCATGTGATCACCCACGCGGTCAACGATTTCTGCGTGGTGACCCTGTCCTCCCGTTATCTGGATATCATCAAGGATCGTCTGTACTGTGACGGCAAGGACTCCCTCAGCCGCCGCAGCGCCCAGACTGCCCTGTATCTGATCCTGGATGCCATGACCAAGCTCTTTGCGCCCATTCTGGCATTCACCTGTGACGAGATCTGGCTGGCAATGCCCCATAAGGCAGAAGACGATGCCAGAAATGTCCTGCTCAACGAGATGGCAAAGCCCTATGCCGACTACGCTCTGGACGAAGCCGCCATGGCGAAGTGGGATGTGCTCTTCCAGCTGCGCGGCGATGTGAACATCGCTCTGGAGGCTGCCCGTAACGATAAGCGCATCGGTAAGGCTCTGGAGGCCCATGTGACCCTCAATGCCTGCGACGATGCTGCCAAGGCTGCTCTGGAGACTGTGAAGGATCTGGATCTGGTGTCCGTCCTGCTGGTGTCCTCCGTGGACATGGGCGAGTGCGACGGTATTGCCGGTACTGCTTTCCCCGGTCTGAAGGTCAATGTGGAAGAAGCAAAGGGCACCAAGTGCCCCCGCTGCTGGATGCATTCCCAGCAGGCTGACGCAGAGGGCCTGTGCCCCCGCTGCGCCAAGGTCATGGAAACCATCGAAGTGGAAGTGTAAAGTGCAATAGACAGATTGCCACAGCAGACCGCTGTGGCAATCTGTATTTGATTTATGAAAGAGTGAGCTTTATGAACAGAACAATATCTCTGCTGCTGACTGCGCTTTTGCTGCTGACCATATGCCCCGTGACTGCCTTTGCTTCCGGCGAGGGCGCGGATGCCTGCCTGCACGAAAACACGGGAAGTGTCTATCTCGCCCAAGCGGATGAGATGCACCTGTGGAGGCAGGTGTGTGAAGACTGCGGCGAAGTTCTTGATGAGATCCTTCTGGACTGTGAGGATGGCGATGAGGATCTTTACTGTGACCTTTGCTCCAACGCAGTCTCCTGCATGCATATGGATATCAGCAGTGGATACGAGTGTCTGCAGAACGGCAATCATGTCCTGCGGGATATGTGCGATATTTGCGGTGAATATTGGGATGTGGATACAGGTGTGTGTACCGACACGGACGGCGATCTGTACTGCAATGTGTGTCTGGGCAGGATCCCCTGCAATCATCCGCAGATGGAGTTCCGTGTGGACTATCGGTACAACTATGACGGTACCCACACGGAGATCACCGGCTATGTCTGTATGGTCGCTGCCTGCGGAGCGCTGCTGGATACCACACAGGTCACTTCCTCCTGTCTTGACTATGACCGCAATGATATCTGCGACCAGTGCGGCACAAAGAATTTCTGCACTCATGTAGATGAAAACAGCGATGGTGTGTGCGACAAGTGCTACGGCAGTGCACCTTGCAAGCATACCGACAAAAAGCAGACCGTGCGGATAGAGCATGTGGCAAATCAAGGTCATGTTGTATCGACCCAATGGAGCTGCGTCTGCGGCGAAAGCGCGGTGATTTTGGACGCACAGGTCTGCTCCGATGAAGATGCCGATGCCAAGTGCGATGTCTGCGGCGCTGCTATGGCAGCGTGTGTGCATAAAAACACCACCTGCTATGCACGTTGGGAGGGTGAAAGCACCCATGTGATGGAGGTCTATTGCCTCGACTGCGGCGAGGATATCTTTGATGGCAGTGTGCAGGAAAGCTGCACCGATGCAGACTTGGACGGTGTGTGCGAGCTCTGCGGCAACGGCACTGCCTGTGAGCATCTTGTTATGGAAGATGTGATCAAAACATATGCAGCGCTGGAGGATGGAACACACAACGTGTTCGTGCAAAACTGCTGCATCTGCGGAAAGCTTGCCAATGAGGTGCTCACAGAAGCCTGCACCGATGAAAACGCCGACGGCAAGTGTGATCGGTGCAAATACGAAATGACCAAGACTCCGGTAAAAACCACCGTGGCAGGCTCCAATATGAATTTGGGCAACGAGCTGCAGGTCAACTTCATCGTCAACAACCCTGTGGAGGGCGACTATGTTGCCTATATCCATCAGGACACCGACGACGAAGGCGGCGTGGTCTATGAGATCCCGGGGGAAGAATGGGAAGCCTTCGGCACGACCCGTCAGAAGATCGCCATCCGTGTCCGCGCCATGGAAATGACCGATACCTTGACTCTGACCATCAAGGACGCTGACGGCTATGACATCATCGATGCTTACGCCACCTCTGTCCGCGACTATGCCGCAAAGGCACTTACGGCAGCTTCCTCCACCGCTCAGATGAAGACGCTGGTGGTGGACATGGTGAACTACGGTGCAGCGGCACAGACCAACTTCAAGTATAAGGCAACCGATCTTGCCAACAACCAGCTGACCGACGCTCAGAAGGCTCTGGCAACTCCCGGCGTCACCTGCGTCAACAACCAGATCAAGGGCACCAACAACCTGGGCGCCAACCTGGCTCTGGATGACTGCATTTTGCTCAACGTGTTCTTCTCCGGCTTCAAGACCAGAGACGTGGCAAAGACCTACGCAAAGGTCACCTTCACCAACTGGAAGAATGAAGCCAAGGAAGTCATCATCCCCGGCAGCGAGTTCAGTATGTACGGTACCGCTGACCGCTACAAGGTCACCATTGACGACATCGTGCTGGCAGATGCCTACTGCCTGGTCACTGTGGAAGTCTATGACGAAGGCGCGGCAGAGCCCTTCGCCTATGGCGCAGACTCCGTGGAAAGCTACGCAAACCGCGGCTCCGCCACCGCAGCTGCTCCTCTGTACAATGCCATCATGAAGTTCGCAACTTCCGCCAAGGCATACCTGCTGAGCAGACAATAAGATAATTCAATGTAGGGCGGCCAGACCTCTGCCCGCCGCCTACTAACGACAAAAAAGACCCCCTTGGGGGTCTTTTTTGTTTAGGTAATAGGTAATGGTGAATGGTGAATAGGTGAAGTGTCGGCTGTGCCGACAGATTGGAAATAGCAGTACGTACAACGCTTGTCATTGCGAGGAGGGTTTGTAAAACCCGACGTGGCAATCTCATGGCTGTTTTTTAGATTGCCACGGTCGCTAACGCTCCTTGCGACTCGCTAAGAGCCGCGCTTTGCGCGGTTGCTCGCTTGCATGCGCCTGCGGGCGCGATCGCAATGACATCCTGTGGCTGGCAGTGCGTACCGTGCCGTAGGGGCGATCTGTGATCGCCCGCTGCAGGCGGTTGCGTGTTGGTGGGCAGTTCGTCTTTTTTCGTAGGGACACCCGTCCTCGGGTGTCCCTGGACAGACACTATTTCCTCGGCCACTTGTTTTGCAGGGTAGCGAGGTTTTCCAGCATATGCTTTTTCCAGACCGTGGGAGTCATGCCCTCGCGGCGCAGGAAGACCTTGTGGAAATTCTTGTCATCGGTGAAGCCGGATTTATAGGCGGCTTCTTTGATGCTGTAGCCCTGCACCAGCAGATTTTTGGCTTGATGAAAGCGCACAAACTGCAGATGGTTTTGCAGGGTCGTTCCCGTGCGCTCCTTAAAGAGCCGTGACAGGTAGCTGCGATCCAGCCCCACCTGTTCTGCCAGAGATTCCACCGTGATGGGCAGCATATAAGCCTTCTGGATATAGTCGATCACATACTGCACATAATCACACTTTGGCTCATTATCATCCAGCAGGGCAGAACGCAGCAGAAGCAGATCCGCGGCAAGGTCATAGGCGGTGTGGGGGCTGAATTGGCGCAGAGTCCGCAGATGGGGCAGCTGATCGTCGCCGATATCCAGCACCCGGGGCAGCTCCGCGAAACGATGGGAAAGAGAGCCTGTGAAACCCACCCAGATAAAGTCATAGATATCCGATTTGCCGATGGTATAGGAGGTGTGGTCATCCAGAGGGATAAAGAAGATCTGCCCTGCATGGACAGGGTAAGACGCATCCTTGGTCACAAGGGTGAACTCCCCTCTTTGCACATAGAAAACCAGCATATGATAGCGCTGTTTTTCCCATACCGGTGAAGCCTCCCAGTCGGTCACCCATCCTGCCAAAATGGGGTTGATGTCCATAAGATGCTGATTGATCAGGTTCTGTGTGCATTGGCGCATGGGCGTCCCTCCTTGTCTTTGTCACATTCTAACACACAGGTCGTTTTCATGGCAAGAAGTTGTCACAAACAGACACTTATTTCTGAGCCGAGGTGGTAGAAAAAAGAAAAAGATTGATGTAACATTGTAGCATAAGCCAATGCTTTTATGCACAAAGCGTAAGCAAAACCCAAGCCCCTAATACGAAGGAGGAATATCACATGATGAAACGGATGCTCAGTCTGCTTCTGGCTGTGATCATGATCCTCGGCGTGCTGCCTGTGTCTCTGGCAGCGGAAGCCGAGCCGGAAACAGTCAATGCCATTGAGATCGACTTCAAGGAATTTGCTAAGGAAGCTGCCAAGCAGGACTTCTGGCAGGTGCTTGATACCATTACGACCTCAGACGGGTATGAGACCAAGATCATCGGTAACTACGTCAACACCCAGGGCACCAACATGACTGCCGAAACGAAGGCAGCCTATGATGAGATGCGCACTTGGATGGCACAGACGCAGGACTGGGTCATCGATGAAGAGCGCTCCTCCTTCAAGGACATGGGCGGCAACCGCCTGTATCTCTGCGCGGATGAAGATGTGGCATGGGGCGTTTGCCACAATGTGTATTACTATAACTTTGCAGACGGCAGAAGCTCTCTGGCTCTGGATGTGACCGCACAGCAGGCTGGCTGGTACAGTCTGGACATGGTGCTGGAACAGGTGAAGAAAGGATCTTCCTATCCTGTGGACAAGGGTCTGGATGATCTCAACCGGGGATACTTCTCCATCATCGTCAACGACCGCACGGTCTGCGCCGAGTATAGCTTTGCAGGCGCAGAGCTGGTCAGTCCCTCCTTCGGCGCTGTGTATCTCAATGAAGGTGTCAACGATCTGGAGATCAAGGCGGTCAAAAACTATGTGGGAAACACCGTGGCGACCCCTCAGTATGCCTGTAAGCTGCAGTCTGTGACTCTGACGCCTCTGGCAGCGTGGGAGGTCAAGCAGACCAAGGAACTGGAAGTGGACATTGCTCAGTTCCTGCCTTACGGCACCACCGTTTCTCCCGAGACCCATGAGGCTGTGGTCTCCGACGGGGATCTGGCTGAGGCAGCCATCCGGGAGGACGGCATCCTTGTGATCAAGGGTATCGAGCCGGGTGATGTGACCATCGACATTCTGGAAGACGGCGAAAGCGTCTTTGCCATGGATGTGACCGTGCTGGAATATATCCGCCCTCACTATGACTATGTGCCCCTTGTTATGGACTTTATGGCGTTTGCCAAGGCAGCTCCCGGGCAGGACTGGTGGCAGGGGCTGAGACAGTCTACGGTGGACGGCATCAAGTTTATCGGCGGCTCCAGAACAGACTACTCCGACGCACCTACAGACAGCGAGATCGATGCCTACGAGCAGATGCTTGACTGGATGGCGGAAAACCAGAACTGGACCATCGACAGGGAAGCGCCTGCCGGTTTTGAAAAGCGCTCATCTGTCAAGCGCCTGTTTATCAACTCTTCAGATGCCGATTACGGCATCCGTTTCTACTCCTCTTTCCTCAATAAGACCGACGGCACATCGTCTGTGCACCTTGCCATTGATGTTCCCGAGGCAGGTGACGGCTGGTATAATCTGGAGCTGGATGTGCTCAACGAGGCTGTGACCAGCAAGATCGCCAATGTCAGCGGCACCGAGGGCAGAGGTCACGGCGATATCTATGTCAATGGGCAGAAGGTCTACGGAAACTACTTTTTTGCTGCTACCGCCGACACCCGGGAGCGTGTCTCCATGGGCGCCGTGTGGCTGAAGGAAGGCAAAAACACGGTGGAGATCAACATGATCTCCGACCATTTCGATCTGCAGGTATCGTCCAGACGTGCCATGAACCTGCGCAAGATCGTCTTTACGCCCCTGCAGGGACTTGCTCTGCGGGAGCATGAAAAGGAAGTGCTGGATCTTCGCACCACCTATCTGGCCTACGATGCGGATCTGACCGACTGCGCGCTTGAGTATGATGAAAACATCGTCTCTGCCGCGCTGGCAGACGGCATTCTGACCGTCACTGCCCTTTCCGGCGGCAGCACCACCATCTGTGTGGGCGAGCTTTGTGAGATTCCCGTGGTGGTCGGTGCGAAGGAGAATATCAAATTTGACTTCTCCAAAGCGTCGGATCTGACGGCTTCCGGCTTTGATGCCATTGAAGACTTTGACGATCTGGAAGAAGATCATATCTACTCCGACCCCTGGTGCTTTGACGCCCTTTCCGGCGGCAGCGCCAAGTTCTCCAAGACAGCAGGTACTGCTGTGTTTACAGGCAAGGAACTGTCCTTCCGTGTGGAGGTGTCGGAGGGCGGCTGGTTCAGTCCTGCCATGACGGTGCTCCACCACGAGGCAGGCGGCAAAACCAGTGTCTATCTGGATGAATATTATCTCGGCACCATGGATACGCAGGCAGCCGCCACGGCGCTGCGCACCGAAACTCTGCGCCCTGCTGAACTGGAGGCAGGGGAGCACACTCTGACCTTCCGGCAGGAGAGCGGAGAGCTTCGCTTCAGAAGCATGACTCTGACAGGCTGCAAAGAGCCGCAGCTGTCCATCTTTGCCAAAGCGCTTTCCGAAAAGCAGTACCGCGTTATGGAGACTTCCATCACCGCTCTGTGGAACGGCAATCTGGCAGACGACCTGGTGGGCGCAGATTGGTCTGTGCAGGTCAGCGATGAAAGCATTCTGGAAGCGAAGATCGTGGAAGCACAGGTGGGAACCGCTCCCATGCTGCAGGTCACAGGTCTGCAGGTGACCTCCGATGCCTTCGTGACTGTTACGGCCTGTGTCCACGGTGTGGAAAGCACCGTCACCGTGCCTGTCACCGTGCTGGAACACGAGGCGCTGGAACGCTGTGAGATCTCTATCCTTGGTACGACCACAGGGCTGCTTCCCAGATCCGCCACCCAGAGCTTCCAATTTGATATGGTGGGTACCGACGGCGATGTGATCTATCCCAACGAAGTGGATGTGGTATATGCCGTGTCCAATGACGGGATCGTGTCCATCGACGAGGAAAACCACACCCTCTTTACTCTTGCAAACGGTGAGGTCACGGTGGAGGTCACCGTCACCTCCGCAGGCAGGAGCTTTACACAGTCTTTTGATCTGACCGTTGCCGATGCCGGCGAAAACAAGCTGGAGGAAGGCTCCTCTTACTTTGAAAACGGCGACATGGGCAAGTGGTACAACTACGTTCCCACCGGGACGGAGGATGCCTTCCTTACCCATGAGATCGCAGAAGAAAACGGCAACAAGGCGCTGAAAATGACCTTGAACCCTGCCGTCACCTATGCTTCTTCCGGCGGCAAGGGCAGCACGCTTTACATGAGCAACGGTTATCTTGCCCAGGTCATTCCCGGTCATATTTATGAGATGACCTTTGACTTCAAGGCAGAGGGCTACAAGAAGGCAGAGGGAGCTGCAGGCGAGCTGCAGCTGATCGCCCAGATGTATGACTATGCCTCAAATGCTTGGTCTGGCGCGCTGCAGGGCGAGGTCAACACCTCCGTGCGTTACGATGCCAGTGCCGTGCCCGGTGAGTGGACGACGGTGAAAATGCGCGTCCGCGCACCCTTTGAAGGCGAAGCGCCCCTCTATGTTATGCCCACCTTTGGCTTTGACACCCATTATGCCTACGCTGCCGACAAGCAGCTGACAGGCTGGGAGGGCAGCTTCTTCTTTGATAATTTTGCCATCCGTGAGGTGGGCTTTGACCGAGTGGAAAGCGCCATCTCCGATCCGCTGGAGCAGCTGAGCATCAAGGAAACGATAACTCTGACCCCCTATACCACCACAGGCTCTGTCATCTATCTGGATGAAGGCGCTCTCGATGGCAACGTCACCATGGAAAGCTCCAATGAGGACGTGGTCAAGGTGGTGGGAAACATGGGCAGCACCACCGTGAACAATGCTCTGCTTCCCACCTTCACCGTGCAGCTGGTGGGTCTGAACGACACGGCTTATCTCAATTCCTCCTTCACCATCGGAACCGAAACGAGACAAAGCGCCTTTGAAGTCACTATGACGGATCTTCCCGAGATCATCCGTGATGTGCGCTATACCTTGGATGGCTTTGACTCTGCCGTGCTCAAAAAGGGCGAAACGGCAAAGGGCGAACTGACAGGACGCACCACGCAGCTGACCGTCATTGAGCAGGCAGGCTTTGAGAGCCGCTACTATACCAGCTCCAACACGGATGTGGCTGTGGTGGATGTGCGCACGGGCGATGTGACCTGCGTGGGCGAAGGCACGGCTGTGATCACGGCTTACGGTCTGTATGATGGTCTTGCCAAGCAGGATACTGCCGCCATCACCGTTACCGATGATACGGATCTTGTCTCCATCTCCCTGTCTGCTACGGCAGACTATGTGGGCGTGGGCAACACCCTGCCCATTGCCGTGGAGGGCAGAAAGGCCTCCGGCGGCGTGGCAGATATGACCCTGTACCCCGTGGCATGGACGGTGGACAAGGAAGAGCTTGCCCTCGTTTCCGAGGACGGCAAGGTGACAGGTCTTAAGCCCGGTACGGTCACCGTTACCGCTACTGTGGGCGTGATGCGCAAGGCGGTCACTGCCTCTGTGACTTTGACCGTGGCAGAAAACAGCGAACTGGCTGCAGGCGATCTGTACTTCAACTTCCATGAAGGTCAGAGCATGCTGCTGGAGCACTACACGCTGGAAGATGACGGCATCGAGGTCAACCGGGAAAAGACCTATCTGGGCGGCACGGAGATCAACTATAAAAACTCTCAGGCTGTCTGGATCAACACACCTGTGGGCGAGAGCTTCGTGCTGGACTTCCTCATTAAGAAGGACGGCTGGTATCATGTCTTTGCAGACGGCAGCCATTTCTATTACCTTGGCTGCAACTGCGAGATCTATGTGGACGATTCCTTTGTTGGCTATATTGACTCTTCTGCTGCCGGCACAAATTACTCCGGCTCCGGCGGCGAGCGCAACACCATTTATCTTGAAGCCGGCAGACATACCATCGAATTCCTCGCCCTTGAAAGCGGCACCCAGATGCTGGGCAAGCTGAAGTTTGATCTGGTGGAAGATCCCAGACAGGTGGAGCTGACTCTGGCTGCCAAGGAGCAGCTGGTGGTAGGCGAGAGCACCTCCTTGGGGCTGCAGATGCAGGACCAAAACGGCAACGACTTCTATCTGCTGGAGAGTACTGCCGCCCGGGAGTGTGACAACTGGCAGATCACCTCCATCTCCGATCCCAATGTGATCGCAAGAGACGGCAATACCCTCACCGCTGTGGGCGTGGGCACTGCCAATGTGGTGGTGCGAGGACAGATGCTGGGTGAAAGCTTCACCAGAGAATTTGCCATCACCGTAACGGAGGGCAGCGTCATTTCTGCCGAGCTGACAGCGGAAAACACCACCGTCAAGCCGGACGCAGCGCCCTTTGCCCTGACGGTCATCGCCGCAGGTCTGGAGGGCGAGCTGGAGACCCTGCCCGAAGGCGTCAGCGTCCGCTATGAAAGCTCCAACCCCGATGTGGTCACCGTGTCTGAAGATGGCATGGCATCCGTCCACGGTGTGGAGGGAACTTCCCTCATCACAGCTGTGATCACGGAGGGTGCAAGATCCATCGAAGCCACTTTGTGGATCTCCGTCACCCACGGCAAGACCGAGCCTACCCTCTATACCTATGAGGAGCGGGAAAACGCACAGGAAAACGTGCTCAAGTATGACTGGGCATGGAATATGAAGGAAACGGCTGTCCGTGAGGCGGATATTATCATCGAGCACATTGACAGCCTCTACGAGCAGTGGATGTATGAGACATTCCCCAGAGCCACGGGCATTGCTCTGAAGAGCACGGACTATGGTCGTATCTGCCAGTACTGCAAGACGGATCTGTTCAGCCTTTACGATGTGTATCCGTGGAAGATCGATGTGATCCACAATCCGTGGAAGATCACCTGTCCTGTCTGCAACCGTGATTTCCCCTCCAACGACTTTGAAAGCTACTATAAGTCCGGCCTTGACGAGCACGGCATCTTCCACAAGGAAAATGCAGATCCTCAGTATCTGGTCAACGAGCTGTACCCCGAAATGGGAGAAGGCTGGGGCGTGGATGACGGCTTCGGCTACGTTACCGGCATCAAGGATGCCAACGGCAGACCCGAGGTGCATACCTACATCGCCACTTATATGGCAGCTGTGCTCTACGGTGTGGATGGTGACGATCAGAAGTACAACGCAAGATCTGTCCTGCGTTCTCTCATGGATGCCTACTACTATACAGGCGATGAGAAGTATGGCTCTGCAGGTGCCATTCTGATCGACCGCTATGCCGATATTTTCCCCACCTATGACTGGTCGGACAGCGAGATGTATACCATCTACAACTATTCCTTTGCCGATGGCGGCGGTTATCAGGGCAAGATCATCGGTGTGGTCTGGGATGCCATCCTTGGCAAGACCTTGACAGAGGCTGCCGACGCCTTCTGGCCCAGCATGGATAACCCGGATGTGGTCACATATCTGCGCGGCAAGGCGTCGGTCAAGGGTGTGGAGGCAGACTCTATCACCCCAGAGACCATCCGCGAAAACGTTCGAAGCGGCATCCATCTGGAATTCTATGAGGGCTGTAAGACCAACGAGATCTTCGGCAACTTCGGTATGGATCAAGCCATGCTTGCCAACGCTGCCGTGTCCCTCAACGACCCTGTGCTCAGTAAGGAGATCCTGGAATGGACCTTCACCGAGCGTGTGGAGCTGAGCAACACCGAGGTCACCGGCGGCGACATGATGCGCTATATCATCGAGGACTTCTCCCGTGATGGTCTGGGCAACGAGTGCTCTTATAACTATAACAAGATCATGGTGGGTCACTGTCTGGATGCCGCCAACGCGCTGGACGGCTTCACTTTGGTGGAGGGCTACGACCTGTGGGAGAATCCCAAGTTCGTCAACCTCTTCCTTGGCATGATGCGCTTTACGGTCTGCGGCAACCTGCCCATCAACATCCATGAATCCGGCGTCGTGCAGGGCACCTGGTATCTGCCCGATGTGGAGGAAATGACCACGGCCTTCCTTGGCAGCGGCAATGTGGAGCTTGCCAAAGCCATCTATGCTGCCAACGGCAACAAAACAGACGGTCTGCGTGCCGGTATCTTCACAAAGGATCCCGAAACAGGTCTGCGCGGTGAGATCGAGAGACTTGTGGCAGAGCACGGGCAGTGGGATATGTCCCAGTCCGATATGATGTCCGGCTACGGCATCGCCATTTTGCGCGAAGGCCCTGAGGTGTTCCTTGGCACCAATGTCAACGGCAGCGAGTTCTTTGACTATCATATGTACTTTGGCTACACCAACTGGACACACGCCCAGAAGGAAGTGCTCAATCTGGACTTGGAGGCATTCGGTCTGAACCTGTCCAGCAACATCGGCTACCCCGTGGTGTGTCTTGCCACCGATCCTGAGCGCATGCAGTGGGGCAGCAACACCATCTCCAACAACACTGTGGTGGTCAACGACAAGTCCCAGCTTGGCATGGCAGAGGGTGGCTTCCCCCTGCACTTTGAAGACAACGGTCTTGTGAAGGTCATGGATGCCGACTGCCCCGAAGCCTACAACGAAACGGATATCTACCGCAGAAGCGTGGTCACGGTGGCGGCGGAAAACGGCGTCCACTACGCTGTGGACTTCTTCCGTGTCCTGGGCGGCAACGAGCATGTGTATTCCTTCCATGCCGTGTCCTCTCAGAAGCCGGATACCACAGGTCTGTCCCTTGTGGAGCAGCCCTTCGGCACTTACGCAGGAGCGGATATCCCCTTCGGTGACTGGCAGATCTCCGGCATGGCGGATGCATCCTTGAACACAGGCTCCGGCTATAGCTGGCTGTGGGATGTGGCGCGTGATGCAAGCCCCGAGACAGTCTTCTCCGTGGACTGGCAGATCGACGACAGCAACAAGCGCCTGCTTGATTCCATCGGCATCCACATGAGACTGACCATGCTCTCGGAAGAGCCTTTGACGGAAGTGGCAACTGCCAAGGGCAGACCTGCCCAGAACGGCGCCAACCCCAAGAGCATGGAATACCTGCTGGTGCGCAACAGCGGCGCCGAGGGTCTGGACAGCCTGTTTACCACCATCATCGAACCTTATAAGCATGATCCCTTGATCGACCATGCCGAACTGGTGGAGATCACCTTGCTGGACGGCAGCGAGGGCATTACCGACCGTGCCATGGCAGTCAAGACCACCTTGGTGGGCGGCAGAGTGGACTATATCATCTATGCCACCAATCCCGAGTGTACCTACCTTGTGGATAACAGAATTACCTTCCGCGGCTTTACCGGCGTCTTCTCCTATCAGGAGAACAAGCTGGTCTACGCCTGGGGCAGCGAAGCCACCACCCTTGCGGACAGCACCATCGGCGCTGTGGCGCAGAATGCTCTGCCTGCCGTTACCGGCAAGGTGCTGGACTTCACCAAGAATCTGGCGGATAATTACTATCTGACCTTGTCTATGGATACCCCTGTGACGGAAGATGCCTTTGAGGGCAGATACGTCTATGTGAACACCGATGGTGTGGAGAATGGTGCATACCGCATCTTCGGCGCACAGGTCAGCGGCGACACGGTCACGCTGGATCTGAAACATCAGGATCTGATTCGGGAACTGGCAGACGGTACCGATCTGAGCAAGGGTTATCTGTATAACATCAGCGAGGGTCAGACTTACACCATCCCCCTGTCCGTGACCTATGACGCGGCATCTTTCTTCAACCATACCACCGATCAGGTGGTCAAGAGTGGCTACCGTATGGAATTGCAGGTGGGTGCGGAAGAATCGACTGCGACCTATGAGGCAGAAGGCTTGGTCAAGGGCATGAAGTTTGATGCTGCTACCGGCAAGATCACTTGGACACCCTCCAAGACCCAAGTGGGCAGATATCCCATTGCCGTCAAGGCAGTCAATGAAAACGGCGATACCTTGGCGACCATGGAGTTTGTGATCTATGTGGTCTCTTACACCGGCGCATCCTATGATCCTGCTGTCTGTAAGCACAGCAAGGCGATCACTTACACCGTGGACGGTGTGGATGAAACCATCTGTCCTGCCTGCGGCACCATCACCAAGTCCGAGCCGGAGGAAGAACCCATCGAGACTATCGCCATTGCAGGTACGAACATGAACTTAGGCAACGAGCTTGCTCTCAACTTCATGTTCCCCAAGAGCCTCGACGCTTCCAAGTCCTACACCGCCATCATCACCCAGACCTCTCAGGGCAAGACGGTGAAGACCACAGAAGTGGCATCCTCTGACTGGGCATCCTTCAACAATACGCTGTATAAGGTGACAGCTTCTGTCCGCGCCATGGAAATGGCAGACGAGCTTGCTATCCGGATCGTGGACGAAGAGGGCAATGTGTACAATGAGGCTTACACCACCTCCGTCCGTGCCTACGGCATGAAGGCTCTGGCAGCAGCATCTTCCTCCGATGAGATGAAGACTCTGGTTGTGGATATGCTGAATTATGGTGCAGAGGCTCAGACCAAGTTCTCCTACAACACAGGCGATCTTGCCAACAAGGAGCTGACCGAAGCCCACAAGGCTCTGGCGACCGGTGATGTGGCTTGCTCCAATGAGCAGGTCAAGGGCAAGAACTATGTTGGCACCAACCTTGCGCTGGAGGATAAGATCGAACTGAACTTGTTCTTCGCAAACGTCACCACGGATATGTACGCAGAAGTCAGCTACACCGACTTTAAGGGCAATGTGGTCAGCTACATTGTGGATGGCGAGGACTTCGCCCTCTACGCAGGCACGACCTACAA